>CALFXL010000044.1 GCA_937958045.1 uncultured Opitutaceae bacterium
GCATCTGGCGCAGGTTCTTCGGAATGCCGCGGTCGCTCATGAGGATGGTGACCTGATGAAGCGATTCCGGCGAGAGCGACCAGAAGTCCCACGCGGCGGTGGCGCTGCGGAGGTTGGTGTGCGGTTCGCGCTTCTGGGTGTGGATGAAGTCGGGAAACTTGAGCGGATCGCGGAGGAAGAAGACCGGGGTGTTGTTGCCCACGATGTCCCAGTTGCCCTCTTCGGTGTAAAAACGAACGGCGAAACCGCGCACGTCGCGCTCGGCGTCGGCCGCGCCGCGTTCACCGGCGACGGTGGAGAAGCGGACGAAGGCTTCGCACTCGTTGCCGACCTTCGAGAAGATGGCGGCCTTCGAATACTTGGTGATGTCTTTCGTGATGGTGAGCTTGCCGTAGGCGGCGGAGCCCTTGGCGTGCACGACGCGTTCCGGGATGCGCTCGCGATTAAAGTGCGCCAGTTTCTCCAACAAGAAGAAATCCTGCAGGAGCACGGGGCCGCGCGGACCAGCGGTCAGCGAATTCTGGTTGTCGGCGACCGGGATGCCGGAAGCCGTCGTGAGCTGGGGAACAGCAGAGGACGATTGCGTAGGATTGGACATGTGAAACGAGAGCTAAGCGTCGAGACATCGAAGCCGGAGGGCACGCCGTCTCTTGGCGATTGAAAGCTTGGAGGGTAACAGACCGACCAATAGGTTTGAAATACTAAGTTCCTATTTCAACTATAGGTCGTTCCTATGGAAATTCATCAACTCCGCTACTTCCTCGCCGTGGTGCATGCGCGTAATTTTAGCCGCGCGGCGGAGCGCTGTCATGTCGCCCAGCCTTCGCTCAGTCAGCAGATTCAAAAACTGGAAAACGAACTCGGCGAAAAACTCTTCGAGCGCGGCGGCCGCGAGGTGATTCTTACGCCCGCGGGTGAAATTTTCCGGGGACACGCGGAGCGCGTTCTCGATGAGATCGATGAAGCGCGCGAAAAAATCGGCGAAGCGCGCGGACAAGTTCGCGGACGCGTCACGTTGGGCGTGCTGCCGACGATTGCGCCCTACTTTCTTCCCGACGCTCTGAAGGTGTTTAACACCACGCATCCCGCGATCGAGGTGAGCGTGCATGAAGACACGACCGCGGGACTGTCGCGTGCGATCGATCAACGTGAACTGGATCTGGCGCTCATCAGCGATCCGGACGGCGACGTACGTGTGACGGCGCTTCCTCTGTTTGCCGAACCGCTCTGGCTCGCGCTGCCGGAGGGGCATCCGTTGGCGCGACGTCGCCGACTCACCGCGGCGGATGTGATCGAGCAGCCCTTTATCGTGATGCAGGAAAGTCACTGTCTCGGCGATCAGGCGCTGCAATTCTGTCAGTCGCGCGGATTCTCTCCACGCGTGAGTTTTCGCAGCGCACAGATCGAAACCGTGCGCGCGTTTGTCGCGGCAGGCTTGGGCGTGTCGCTGATCCCCGCGATGGCGCTGCGCCCCGCGGCTTCATCTGGCATCGTGTATCGACAGCTGGCCGAAAAACCGCGCCGCCAGATCAATCTCATCCACCATCCCGAGCGTTCGCTCAAACCCGCTGCTGGCGCTCTTGCGGACGCGCTCAGACGTTTCGCGCGAAAGAAACGTGTCGCGTAATCCGCTGAACCGACTCCGACGACTTCATGTTGATGGCGTTCAACAAACCTTACGGCGTTCTTTCGCAGTTCACACCAGAGCCTCAATCGGCGTGGCGCACGCTGGCCGAGTTTGGTTTGCCGCCCCGCGTGTATCCGATCGGCAGACTTGATGCGGACAGCGAAGGTTTGTTGCTGCTCTCGGATGAACGCGCATTGGTCGATCGCCTGCTTAATCCATCTCACGCTCATCCCCGCGAATACTTCGCGCAAGTGGAGCGCGTTCCTTCGCTCGAGTCGTTGCGACGACTGGCCGCCGGCGTGACGATCGGAAATCATCGCACCCTGCCCTGCCGTATCCAACTTTTGGATGCGGCGCCGTCGTTTCCTCCACGCGATCCGCCGATTCGATATCGGAAAAATGTTCCCGACGCGTGGCTCTCGCTTGAGTTGATCGAGGGAAAAAATCGCCAAGTGCGCCGTATGACCGCGGCGATTGGGCATCCCACCTTGCGCCTCGTTCGCGTGCGCATCGGAGCACTCAGATTAGCCGAGCTGAACCTCGCGCCCGGTCACTGGTGCGAACTCGATCGCCAACAGCGCACGCACGTCTTGGGCGACTGATTTGCCCGCATTTCCCGCTTTGATTTCTGGTGCGAGCGGCGGGAATCGAACCCACATCAACGGCTTCGGAGACCGCTACACTATCCATTGTGCTACGCCCGCAGGGCAGAAACGGTTCCGAACTTGGGAATGCCGTTCGGCGCTGTCCAGCGCAAAGCCGGTTGAATCGCGCCCAGTCTCATTCGCGTTCGCGATGATTATCGACGCGCGGCCGCGGACTTCGCAGCTCTGCGTTTATCGCTGATCGGCTTGCGCGGGATTGTCGTTTCCAGCGCGTTTTTCGACCTGCGGCCCCGAGGGCGGATTGTCGCGACTGGGTTGTGGTTGACGGCAACTCGCGAGCGCAAATGTGGCGACGAGCGCCAGCGCGAGTCCGACGTCGCTACGCCGGACTTTTGAGAAATGAAGGCGCGTTTTCATAGCGCCTAGGATGCGCGCGGGCGCGGCAGGTTCTCCCGTTTTGAGAACCGGATTTTTGCCGATCCGCCCGTGCGTCGGGCGCGCTTTAGATCGCCATAAACGCCAGCGCCATGATCACCGTCGGAACGAGCGCGGCGAGCAATAGGTTCAGCGGAGAGACGCCGTTCGGGAAATAACGCTGCAGGATCGATTGGCCGGCGGGATTGGGCGCGTTGGCGATCACCGTCAAGCCGCCGCCCGTAACTGCGCCGGCGACGACCGCGTATTTCAGTTCTTCCGTGAATCCAGGCACGAGCGTCGCGAGATAAGTGATGGCGGCGTTGTCATTGACAGCCGTGAGCGCGGTGGCGCCGAGAAACAACGGCATTTCGCCCAGGCGCGAAAGCACGGGCTCGATCCACCAAGCCTGAAGTCCGCCGTGCGTCACGAGACCGGCGAGGAAGAAGCCGACCAACATCGGTGAGCGCAGTTCGAGTCGGCCCTGGTGATGCGCCGTCGCTTGCATGAACGCGATGAAGAACAGGAAGCCGCCGATAAACAGCGCGGGATAATGCGCCACAAACACCGTGAACGCCATGAAGCCGACCTGCACGAGGGTGATCCATGCGGGTACGGACGGCTCGACGCGTGTCTGGGCGTTCTGTGAACGGCGCTCCGTGCGCGCGTTTTGGAGCGCGGCGAATTCTTTTCTGAAGATCAGCGCGTAGAGCGTGGTCGCGATGATGATGCCGGTGGCTGCACGCCATCCGAAATGCGTGAACATGTACGCGAGATCCCAATTCCACGGCGCGGCCACCATCAGCACAGGCGGCGCGGCGAAATGCGTGAGCGTGCCGCCGACCGATACGTTGACGAAGAGCAAACCGATGGTCGCGTACGCAAAACGCGGCGAGGGTTTTAGTTCATAAAATTGTCGCGCAAGCAGAAGCGCCGCGATCGTCATCGCCGCCGGTTCCGTGATGAACGAGCCGAGCAACGGCGCGATAATCAAAATCGTGAGCCACCACGCGGCGACCGATTCACGGCCGATTCGGGCAAATGCGCGCAAACAGGCTTCCGCGGCGAGCAACACGGGACGCGTGGATGCGAGCGCCATGATCACGACGACAAACATGGGCTCCGTGAAATTCACGCTGCTCATGTAGTGCGTAACCGTGCCCCAGCCTTTCGTGATCGTGAGGGCGATCACGAGGACCACGACCCAGATGCCGAAGATCGCCTCCACCTCGCCGAAGAAGTGCAGCACCTTGCCTTTGAAACTCACCGGCACGGGACCGCCGGTGACTCCGTGTGCACCGCGATGCTCGGCGACCTTTTCTTCATGCGCGTGTTCGACGGCATGCGCCCATTTCTGAAACTTCGCCGCTGCGAACGTGTGTAAGATCGCGAGGAAAAAAATGACCGTCGCGATCAAGTTGAAGGGCTCCGCTTGCACGCGTGCGACGAGCGTGTCCCACAACCCGAGCGAAGCGTCTTGCGTATAAGATTCCACCGGAAGCGGGAATTCCACATCGCCGGCGGGTGCGGCGGCCCATGCGGTTGTTGCGAACAACAAACTGGCGAAGAGCCACGCGAAAAGCCGGGCAGGCAAACGCGGCCTGCGCTGGAGGAGGTTTGCAACGGAGGGTATTGGCAGCATGTCAGATCAAGGGGAGGAGTTCTTCGAGCGAAGTAATGAAGTGCGTCGCGCCCGCGCGGACTTTTTCGCGGGCGACGTAGCGACCGAAGCCGACGAAAAGATCGACCACCGGCTTGGCTTCGAGATCGCTGACGCCGTCACCCACCATGACGACGCGAGCGGGCGATAGTTCCTTGCGAAGCTGCTGAACGACTTCTGGTTTCCCACCGGAGCGCGTGGTCGGATACGTCTCGTCGTAGCCGCGGTAGGCGCCGTTTTCGTCGAAATAAAGATCGACTGCTTCGATGCGTTGCACGCCAACCACATCCGCCAGCGGACGAATCGCAGGGCGGAAACCGCCGCTTACGATCACCGGCAACCAGCCTCGCGACACGAGGGCCGCGATCGTCGCCACCGCAGTCGGCTCAATCGTATCGATGTAACGTTGGCCGACCGCGGCCACATCGCTCAAACGCGGTTGGATGATCTCCAAGCGACGACCAAAAACCGCTTCGACCGGCAGCGTGCCATTCATCGCCTCGTGCGTCATCCTCTCCACTTCGAGAAAAGTCTCCTGCCCGCGCACGCGAGCGAGTTCATCCACGCCTTCGATGGCCGAAAGCGTGCTGTCGCAGTCGAAAAGAATAAGATTCGGTGAAGCCACGCGCAGACCAAAGGCGACGAATCTGAAAAGGTGCAATCGCTTTCGCCTCCGGACGTTCGCGTCGCGCGCCTCGCAATTATTCGTCGCGCCATCCTGCTAGCAGACCAGTCACTTACGGAATTTATCTCCTTCCGTAGTTGCGGGGTTCGGGAACCAATCAGAAGATCCCGAATCTCTTTAGGCGATTGATGTCTTGGGGCTTGCGAATGTTTTTCATGGCTTTTTAAACAAAAAACTTTGTCCCCGGGTTGCAGTAATCGCTGAAATAAAAATTACTTAGACAAATCCAATCCGTCCTCAACAAGGGATACAACACATGTCTACCAACCTGACCAAACGAGAGATCGTTCTCGAGATTTACGAAAAGACCGGCTTTCCCCAGAAGGAAGTTGTCGCCACGGTTCAGATGACGCTCGACATCATCATGAAGGCGCTCGCTGAAGGCCGAAATGTCGAACTCCGCAACTTCGGCGTGCTGGAAGTGCAAAAACGCAAATCCCGCATAGGCCGCAATCCCAACAAGCCCGAAGCCGAAGTCGTTATTCCCGAACGCGCCGTCGTGAAGTTCAAGTCGGGCAAGATCCTTAAGCAGCTCCTCAAGAAGCTCGACATTGGCCAGCTCTAAAGCGCCGCGTCGGCTGTCTTTTCTCGCCGGACCTTTTCGAGGGTCCGGCTTTTTTATGCCCGTCTGCGATCGCTGCGCAGATTTTGCACGGCGCCAGGTGCATGGCGTCTGCGGGAAAATTTATTCGCCCTGCCCCGCGGCGTTTCCCAAGTTCTTCCCTTTCCCATGGCCACGTTCCAGACATTGCCCGGCTTCCGTGAGTTCTATCCCGACGCCCTCGCGCGTCGGAATCACATCTTCCGCTTGTGGAGGCAGACGGCGCACACGTTTGGCTTTGCGGAATACGACGCGCCGGTCCTTGAGCCGCTCGATCTTTACAAGACAAAGTCGGGAGACGAAATCGAAGCCCAGCTCTTCAGCTTCACCGACAAAGGCGGCCGCGAAGTCGCGCTGCGTCCCGAAATGACGCCGACCGTTTGCCGGCTCGTCGGCGACAAAGCCGCGACGCTCAAGCGTCCGATCAAGTGGTTCAGCATCGCGGAATTTTATCGCTACGAGCGCATGCAGAAAGGCCGCGGTCGCTGCTTCTTCCAATTCAACGCCGACATCTTCGGCGAACCAGGCGTGGAAGCGGAGACCGAACTCGTCGCGTTGCTCACACAGTGTCTTTGCGCGTTTGGACTCACGGCGGACGATTTCTTTGTGCGACTGAGCGATCGCAATCTGTGGTTTTATTACCTCGAAGCGCTCGGCTTCGACGATGCGCGTGCGCGCGGCGTGCTCAGCGCGGTCGATCGCTACGAGAAGCTCGGCGACGACGCGTTCAAGGGCTACGTCGAGCAATTCGGCCCGCTGGATCCGGCGCTGAAGGAAAAGATTCTCGCTTTCCTCCACATCAAATCGATCGACGCGCTCGAAGCGACGCTCGCGTCTTTCGCGCAGGAAAAACTCAACGCACGCCTCGCCGATTGGAAAAAACTCCTCGGCAATCTCGACGCGATGGGCCTCAGCGACTTCGTCACGGTCGACCTCGGTGTAGTGCGCGGTCTCGCGTATTACACGGGTTTCGTGTTCGAAGCCTTTGACCGCAAAGGCGAGCTGCGCGCACTCGCGGGCGGCGGTCGTTACGATAATCTCGTCGGCAAACTCGGGTATGCGGACATGCCTGCGGTCGGTTTCGCGATCGGCGACATGACGTTTGCGCTCTTGCTAGAGCAGCGCGGGCTCACGCCGAACTTCGTACAAGCGCCCGACGTGTACGTCGTCATCGGCGGCGGACAAGAACGTCTCGCGGCGTTTGCCGACATCCACGCGCTGCGCGCATCGGGTTTCCGCGTTGAGTATCCGATGAAGGACATCGCGTTCGGCAAACAATTCAAAGCCGCGGCGGAATCCGGCGCCAAACTCGCGCTCATCTACGGCGGAGACGAACTCGCGAAAGGTGTCGTGAAGATTCGCGACCTCGGCAATCGCAGCGAACACGAGGTGCCGCGCGCTTCCGTGCTTTCGAATGTGAAAGACTATTTCTCCGGCGAATAATCGCCGCGACTCTCACGTCACGCGATCCGGTTCAAACGCCGTATCGCCGTGAGCAACAGAAGCACGCCGGCGATCAACGCCCAAGTGATCGCTTCAAGCGAAAGGCTCGCGATCCATCCGGCGATCGCAGGCAACAACGCCATGCCGATGGCGCCGGCACCGGATTGGCGCCCAATCACGATCTGCGCGTCTTCCGCCACGAAGCGTCGCGGCACTTCATGCATGAGACATGGGTAAATCGGCGCGAAGCCGAGTCCCAATAAGATTAACGCAGTCGCCGCAGGAACCGCCGAATTCGCGAACGCGAACAGCACTGCGCCGCCGAGCGCGAGCAGTCCGCTGCACGCGATCACACGCCGATTGCCCAGACGATCGACAATCACGCCCGCGCCGATGCGGCCGACGGTGATTGCTCCGTAAAACGCCGCGGCGCTCCCTGCGGCAACATCCGTCGGCATTCCGCGTCCCACCATCAAGATCGACGCCGCCCAAAGTCCCGCGGTCGCTTCCACCGACGTGTAGATCATGAAGATCGCCACCGATAGCCAACCGGCGAAAGAGTTGGCGCGCATCTTGCCGGACTTCGGCGGCACCCCGTCTGTATTCAAATTTTGGATGCGACGTTCCGGAACCGTGCGCCATAATCCGAGCGTGCATAAAAATATCGTCGCCAGCGAAAGCTGAGCCGTGGCGATGACGGCGTACCCCGAGCGCCAGCCACTCCCCTGCGCAATGGCTGTGCCCATGATGATCGGCCCGAGACTCGCGCCGACGCCCCAGCAGGCGTGCAGCCAGTTCATTTGGCGTCCGCTGAAGTGCCGCGCGACGTAACCGTTGAGTCCGGCGTCCACCGCACCCGCACCAAATCCGAGAGGGACAGTTGCAAGCAACAACCACGCAAGTCCGCTCGCGTGCGAAATCATCATCAGCGCGCTGCCCGTCGCCGCACAGCTTGCGAGCACGACCGGGCCGGTGCCGAAACGCGCGATGATGCGTCCGCTCGAAAATCCGGAGATGCCGCTGAGCACGGTGATCAACACCATCAGCGCGCCCAAAGAGCCGATGGGTAATTGCAGCTCCGGATACATTCCCGGCCACGCGACCCCCAAACTGCCGTCCGGCAGTCCGAGGCTGATAAACCCGAGATAGATGATCAGCAGCAAAAACAGCGCGCGCCAGTTTCCGTTGGCCATGCCGTCACCGAAGCTCGTCCCTTCTTTCGACGCAACTCGCGTCCAGCGCAGTCGGCGTGCAGCGTCACTCGCTCGTTTGAACAAGCACACGCCGCTAGATCGTATAATCTTCGAGCTTGCCCTTGTCGTCGGGAAACGAGCGGGCGCTGTTCTGTTCGTTCTCGCGTTTGCGATCGTAGAAAATGCGCACGTCGGCCTTCGTCGTTTGCAGCAGATGCGAAGCGCGCAACAACGCCTTCTTCGTGCTCGCGGTGAGATTGGCCTCGGCGGGGAAAATATTGTCCGCGCCGATTCGTTCCCACGCGCCGCTCGAGCGCAGCACGCGTTCGACGTCGGGATTAATGCCGCTGACAAGCAGATGGCGACCGCTCTTCTGCAGATACTCGTGCAAGTGCAGCAGCGACATCACGGACGTGGCGTCGAGATGGCGCGCGTTTTTCATGCGCAAGATGACGACGCGAATGTCGTCCTCATCCGCGAGGTAACGCACCTGTTCTTGAAACAAGTCCGCCGCGCCGAAGAACAACTCGCCTTCGACGTGCACGATCGAGATCGCGGCGTTGCGACGCTGCGAACGATCTTCCAACTCGGTCAATGTGCCCGCGTCACTGAAACTGTATTCGACGAGCGAAGGTGCGCTGGCTTTGCGGAGGAAAAGAATCAGCGACGTTCCCACGCCCACATAAATCGCGGTGTCGAGCTGCAGGAAAAACGCCGCGCACATCGTCGCGGCAAACACGATCGCGTCCGATCGCGTTGCGCGCAGAGCGATGCGGATTTGTTCGCGATTGATCAGGCGCAAACCCACGCGAATCAAAAGCGCCGCGAGACTCGGCACGGGGATGTAGTTGATGAGCGGCGCGACGAAGAACAACGCCGCCAGCACCATCAAGCTGCTCGCCATCGCGGCGATCTGCGTTTGCGCGCCGGCTTGGTAGTTCGCCGCGCTGCGTGCAAACGACGCCGAGCCGGGCATCGCGCCGTAAAGACTGTTGGCGACATTCGCCAAGCCCATCGCGATCAGCTCTTGATTGGTGTCGAGTCGCTGACCGGATTTTGCCGCGAGCGATTTCGAAATCGAAACAGCCTCGAGCATGCCGAGGAGCGCGATAGCGAAGGCTGCACCGAGCAGCGGTGAAATCACCGCGGGATTTGCTGAATCGAGCGGCATGCCGATGAACGAGGGCACCGCGACGGCGAGCGAACCTTCGTCCTTGATCGTGTGAATGCCGAGGTGATCGAGACCGCCGTACTTCGTGATCAGTGACAGGAACACCAAACCAAACAACGCGGACGGCAGCTTCGGAAAAAAGCGTTCGATCGCCCAAAACAACAGTAACGTCGCCACGCCCATGATCGCGGCGTACATGTTGAAGTCCAGCGTCGCCAGGTGCATGCCCGTGTACAGCAGGCCTTCGACGAAGTTGCCGCGCTCGGGTTGGGCGACGCCAAACAGATTGGGCACTTGCGCCGCAGCCATCAGCAGACCGATCGAGGTGCTGTACGCGATGATGACGGAGCGTGAGATGAACTGCGTGAGTTTCCCCAGCTGAGCGAGTCCCGCGACCAGTTGGAAAATGCCGATCAACAACGCGAGCAGCAGCGTGATTTGAGCGGGCGTGAGCGCGCCAACGCTGCTCATCGCAAAAATCGTCGTCGCGAGAATGATACTGATCGAGTTCGTCGGCCCGAAAACGAGGTGTTTCGACGAACCGAAAAGCGCAGCGACAAATCCGCCGATGATGACCGACATCATCACCATGAGCGGCGGCAATCCGGCGATGAGCGCGAAACCGATCGCCTGCGGTATTGAAACCAAGGATACAGTCGCCGCGGCGATCAGATCCGTTTTTAGTTTCCCCAGATTATAATTGCGCAGCTCCGCCCCTAACGGGAAGCGCTCCCGTACCCAGCGCTTGGAAAAACGCTGCAGCTGATCGACAGCGGCGGCGGCATTCTCGGGAGTCGGCATCTTGCCGCGAGCTTAGGCTTCGATGCCGAGTTTTTCCAGAATGCGTTGAAGATCGTCGTTGCCGGCGTACTCGATGACGATCTTGCCGCGTTTGGGCGAGTGATTCACCGCGACGCGTGCGCCGAGATGCGAGGTGAGTTTTTTCTGAATGCTCGCGATCGCCGCGGCTTCCATCGGTGGCACCGCACGATGCGAACCGCCGGCGACCGGACCGGCCGAGCCGGTCGGCGACGCTTTATGTGCCTGCACCAACTTCTCGGTCGCGCGCACGCTCAGCCCTTCCTCGATGATGCGGCGCGCAAGCACGGCGCGTTGAGCAGGTTCTTCGACACCGAGCAAAACCTTCGCGTGACCCACGCTGAGCAGGCCTTTCGCGATGTAGCCCTGCAGCTCCCCATCGAGCGTGAGCAGACGCAGCGAATTGGCCACCGAGGCGCGCCCCTTGCCGACACGTTCCGCCGCCGATTCCTGCGTGAGATCGAAATCGCGTATCAAACTCGCGTAGCCGTACGCCTCTTCGATCGGATTCAATCCTTCGCGCTGCAAATTCTCGATGAGGCCGAGGGCCGCCGAGGATGCGTTGCTCGCTTCCACCACACGGGCGGGGATCGTTTTGATCTTGAGCAATTGATACGCGCGCCAGCGGCGTTCGCCCGCAATCAACTGGAATTTGTCGCCGGCTTTGCGCACGACGATCGGTTGGAGCAAACCTTCCGAACGAATGCTCTCGGCGAGTTCGCTGAGCTGTTCCGGCGTGATTTCACGGCGTGCCTGGTATGGGCTCGGCTCGATCTGCATCACGGGGATTTCCAAGAAGCCAGGCGCGCTCGCGTTGGGTGCAGCGGGCGCCGGCGTTTGTGCCGGTGCGGCGGGCGTTGATGCGGACGCCTTGCCGGCGGGTGCAGATTTTGCGGATGCAGGAGCGGCGTTGGCGATGAGGCCGCCGAGACCGCGACCGAGACGAGATTTGGGAGCTGCCATGGTTTGTTTCTTACTTTCCTCCCGGAATGAAGAGCGTCTGGCCAACCTGAATTTTCGAAGGATCTTCTATGCGGTTGGCATTCACGATGTCCTGCAGTTTGGCGCCGTACTTGCGCGCGATGACGGCGAGCGTCTCGCCTTTCTGAACGACATGCGGCACGCCCTCTTTGGGATAATCATCACTAAAGGTCGGCGCGGGCGCGGGCGTGCGGTTGCGCGAGATCGCTTCCAATGCGGCGTTGGTGCGCGCCGCAAGTTTTTCGATCTGACCGGAAACGATCTGCAGCGTCTCCGCTTTCGTCGCGGCATCGCCTGCGCGGATGGAGCGCTGGATCTCCGCGATGGCGTCGTTGAGCTGGGCGATGGTGGCGGCGTTTTGGGCGGCGCCAGCGGTCTTCGCGCGCAGTTCGCCGTTTTCGCGTTCGAGGACTTCGATGCGTAGTTGCATTTCCCCTACACGTTGGGTGAGCAAGCGCACATCTTCGCGCAAATTAGCGAGCTCGACCGTCACGCTTTGCGCGCCGAGCGTTGACGAGAGCACCAAAATTCCGACCGCGATCAACAGGGTCTTTTTGATCATGACGGCTGCGACTTTGCGTAAATCGTGAGTCAAAAACAAGCGGCATACGTGTCCGAGGGCGTTTCGGCAAAATTTCCGTTAGACTTCGCCCATGGCGAGGCCCACAACGCCCTTCCCTATGCCGAACTCGATGCGGAGAAAAACGGTGCTCATTTTCGCACTGGCGGTT
Source organism: uncultured Opitutaceae bacterium (assembly GCA_937958045.1). Lineage (GTDB taxonomy): Bacteria > Verrucomicrobiota > Verrucomicrobiia > Opitutales > Opitutaceae > Nibricoccus. The sequence continues at coordinate 11,931 of CALFXL010000044.1, forward strand.
GCCCTGCTGATCAGTCTCGGCGTGCTGATTCTGGAGGAATCCATACAGGAGAAACTCGGGCAGGCATACTACATCCTCTGCTTGTCGATGATCGGCTGCATCCTGATCTTGCTCGCTGGATACACTTGGGACCGCGCGCTTGTTCGACAGATTCGCGAAATCAATTCCGCCGCGCGCACGAAGGCGGCGATCGTCGAAGAACCCGCCCCCGAATCGGATGAAACGGAATCCGCTCACGACGAAGTCATCGGCCTCGCGCGTCAGATCGAGCGCATGGCGCAATCGCTTCAAAAAATCGAAGCGAGTTACCGCGCGATCGTGGAAGATCAGCTCGATCTCATCTGCCGTTACCGCGCGGATGGACAACTCACATTCGTCAATGGCGCCTACCAGCGTTTCCTCGGGAAAAAACGTTCGGAGCTGGTCGGGCGCCCGTTCGAATTTTTGCCGCCGTCGTTCAAACCAGGCGCGGTTCCGTCGCAAGACACGGTGACGTTTGAAAACGAATACGTGGGCGCGGATGGCCGGCGTCTCATCCATCTTTGGACGCATCGCGCGATCAAAGACAGCGACGGCCGCATCATGGAATTTCAAGCAGTCGGCCACGATATCACGGCGCGCAAGGAAGCGGAGGCGGCATTGGTGCGCGCGAAAGAAGCGGCGGAATCCGCCGATCGCGCGAAGAGCGAATTTCTCGCGATCGTGAGTCACGAGATTCGCACGCCGATTAATGGCGTCATCGGTTTCACGCGTTTATTGCGCGAATCGTCGCTTACGGAAGATCAGCGCGGCTTCGTCGACATGATCGCGACCAGTGGGCTCACGCTGGAAGCGTTAATCAGCGACATTCTCGACATGTCGAAAATCGAAGCGGGCAAGATCGAGATCGATCACGCGCCCTACTCGCCTCGCCGCGCCGTGAACGAAGTCATCGCGTTCTTCACGCCGAAAGCGCAAGCCGCGGGACTCGCGCTGCACGCGACCATCGATGCGGACGTCCCTGCCGTGGTCAGTGGCGACGCGAACCGCCTGCGGCAGATCCTCGTCAATCTCGTCGGCAACGCGATCAAGTTCACCGAACGCGGTCGCATCTCGGTCAATGTTTCCAGTGCTTACGATGGCGGACAGGAAAAACCAAAGCGCGACGTGCGACTTTTCTTCAGCGTCACCGACACGGGCATCGGTATCCCGCACGACAAGATCGGTCAGCTCTTCCGTCCCTTCAGCCAAGTCGACACGTCTGCGTCGCGTCGTCGCGGCGGCACCGGCCTTGGCCTGATCATTTCGAAACGTCTCTGTGAATTGATGGGCGGTGCGATGTCGGTGGAGAGCGAAGTAAACCAAGGTTCCACCTTCCGTTTCTCCATTCGTGCCGAGTGCGAACGCTCGCTCGACGCAGCCACTTCCGAGTCCACTGCCATCGCGCCGCCGACACCCGCGCTGCATTTCCCTGGCACAGCCCCCGCGGTCTGAGCGTTTAAGCTCGTTGGCGTTCCCTAACGCGGTCTAACAGATCGGTGCTTCTGCGATCGCGCAAATCATTATTTTCCAGTGCTTTAACTGGAGGCGCGGGCCGGAATCGAACCGGCGCATAGAGGTTTTGCAGACCTCGGCCTTACCACTTGGCTACCGCGCCCTTTGAGGGAGAGCGCGGAAGTTGAGGGAAAAAAAAACCTGCCGCAAGAACTGAAAAACAAGTTCTTCATTTCTCCGTCGCACCTCTCGGAAGCGGTCGCGTATCGACTCGCTTCGTTTTGAATGCGCAGCGCAGCCATCGCGACACCGCGTGCGTCAATCGCGGATTGAAAGCCTGCATTGTAGTGCCACTACGAATACCGCAACCTTTCGAACCATGCTACCCATACTCCGTCGCATCCTCCTCTCCATCCTCATCACCGCAACCGTCGGTAGTGCTTTTGCCAATACGGCGATTGAGCCTGCCTCACGTGGAGAAAAATGGGAGCTCAGATATCAAAAACTCCGGGAACGCGCGAAGCAGGGTGACATCGATGTCCTTTTCCTCGGCGATTCGATCACGGAGCATTGGACAACAGCCGCGCCCAAAGGCGGACGCGAGGTGTGGGAGCGCCACTTTGCTCCACTCAAAGCCGCGAACCTCGCCATCAGCGGTGACCGCACGCAGAACGTCCTGTGGATGCTCGATCAAGGTTTGGTCGATGGACTCAATCCCAAGGTCGTGGTGATCATGCTCGGCACCAACAACACGGGCTTGGAGCGCGACGGTAAGACCGTTCGCAACACCGTGCCGGAGGTCATTGAAGGCGTTAAAACCGTTGTCGCGTCGGTGCGCAAAAGACTGCCCGAATCCAAGATTCTCCTGCTCGGCATTTTCCCGCGCGGTGCGACGGCCGAGCATTTTCAGCGTCAGCAAGTGGCGGAGATCAACGCAGGTATCTCCGGACTCGGTGACGGAAAACACATCCACTACTTGGACATCACCGACAAGTTTCTCTCCGCGGATGGTTCGCTCGGCAAAGAAGTCATGCCTGACTTCCTCCATCCAAACGAAGCCGGTTATCAAATCTGGGCCGACGCTATCGAGCAGCCATTGAAGAAACTGCTTTCCGAATAAGCGCCCACGCGCGCATCGTGTGATTCGAAATATCTCGACCGCGAACCAATCCTAGCGATCACGAGCCGGATTATCCGTGCTCGTGATTTTCTTTATGAACTGAACGCTGCGGCCCACTTCGCGAAAACCCTGCGCCGCGACGCGATACGTGAGCGTGCGCGTTGATGCAGCTCGAACTGCGTGTTTTATCGATCTTGGCGTCGCTGCCGATCTCGGTGAATCCAGCGTCGCGCGCCCATTGCTCGGCCCGACGTAGTAGTCCACGCCCTACCCCACGTCGGCGAAACGTTTGACCGACATACCAGCCTTCGAGACACGGCGTGGGCGACGACAACGCGCCTTCGACGTGATCAACGCGCACCGAGATTTCCGCGAAGCCGACCGGTTCGTTTCCGACAAACGCGAGAACGGCCACGCCGCGCTGCGTAAGTAGCCGTTCCGTTTCCTGCGTATGTTCAGCCAATAAACATTGCGGCCCAGAGCTCGCTGCGAAGCGCGATCCATGCGGGCGGGTCGTCGCGTTTCGCTTGTTTATAGACAACGTCTATATGTCGGAAAATTCCCTCACGCGTTTTTCAGCGAAAGCCGCAGCATGCGGATAAACAAGAAGGCGATCGCGACCCAAAGCGCCAGGCGGACGCAGCCGTTGGCGACGAGGCCTACTCGGATCAAATTGAGCGCCAGCACGCTCACATAAACGATGCATAGGGCCCAGATGGTCAGGATAAGAGCTCGAGGTTGAACGCGCGGTTTCCAGATAAAGAGCAGTGGTAACGTCGCCGCTCCGAAAAACGCGAAGAGCTCCCACGCGAACAGGGGTGGAAAAACGCCTTCCGCATTCGTCATCTGCGCGGCGGCGAAGATCATCTTCAGCGACCACAGCGTTCCGACGATGCACAGTACGATGAGTAGCTGTTTCGGGAATATGCGCTGGTTCATTTTCAGGGGCAGTTATCGAATCGGTTTTTAGGGAACGCCGCCGTAGCACGCTCAAGAAAGCAGTCGGGCAAAAATCATTTTTCCGCCGGCGGACGGGAGAATCGAATTCACTTCCACCACCACGCGTTGACCGATGTACGCGCGGCCATCTTGCACGACGACCATGGAGCCGTCTTCGAGATAACCGACCGCCTGCGTCTCTTCACGACCGGATTTCACGAGCTCCACTTCCAGCTGCTGTCCGACGACCAAGTCGGGCCGAAGTGCGCGCGCGAGCACGTTGAGGTTAAGCCAATGCACGCCGTGAAACTCGGCCATCTTGGCGAGATTGAAGTCCGTGGTAAGGAGCTTTGCTTTCATCGATTGCGCGAGGAACACGAGTTTCGCGTCCACATCCTGTCGTTTCGACACGTCGCTCTCGGGAATGCGGATATCGATGTTTCGGATTTGGCGGAGTTCGCTCAGCACTTCCAAGCCGCGTCGCCCGCGGGCTTGTTTCGCGGGATCGGAGGAGCTGGCCACGGTCTGCAATTCATCGAGCACAAAGCGCGGGATCACCAACGCGGCGCTGAGAAAACCCGACTCGCAAATCTTCGCGATGCGGCCGTCGATCAACGCGCTGGTGTCGACCACCACGAGCGGCGATTCGACTTCGTGCGGCACAAAACGCACGTAAGGAATCACGAGATTAAACTCATCCTTGCCGCGAAGCGCGATGACGATGCTCAGATAAGTGGAGACGAGGAAAAGCGTGAGTTGCGAAATGTAGACATATTCCGAATCGGCGCCGGCGAACAGCGGCGAGGTGCCGATCAGGTACGAGATGAGGGTGCCGACACCCAGGCCGAAGGTGATCGCGGAGAGACCGCGCAGCGAAAATCCTTTCAGCATCACGTCGGTCAGCACGGCGAGCGTTCCGAGCGAAGCACCGATGAAGGTCGCGAGGGGTTGATAGCGATCCCAATCCTGAATCGTATAGCAAACCGCCCAGCCTGCGGCGGCGCAGAGCAGGATAAAAACAATCCGTATCGGAAGCAGCGTGCGGTTCATAGACGGCTTAGTTGTGGTGCAGCAGGAAGAACAGCGCGGCCGGCAGCGTGACGCCGATAAACGTCACGACATACAAAATGAAAATCGCGCGACGGGCTTTTGCCTTTTCAGCAGAGGAATCATCCATCTTGGATGCACTGCACAAAACCACCTTTCGCATGACAACCCAATACTGGCTCGTGAAACAGGAACCTGAAGCATACGCGTGGACCGATTTCGTCCGCGATGGCCGCACGAATTGGGAAGGCGTGCGCAATTTTCAGGCACGCAATTTTCTCAAAGCCATGCGCAAGGGCGACCCCGTATTGTTTTATGAAAGCGTGACCACCAAGGCCGTCGTGGGCATCGCCGAAGTGACCAAGCCGGCGTTTCCCGACGCGACTGCGGAGGACGGCGATTGGGTCGCGGTGGAATTGAAAGCCGTGAAAGCGCTCAAAAATCCGGTGACGCTCGCGCAGATCAAAGCGGAGAAAACGCTCCAGGAAATCGGTCTGCTCCGTCAGAGCCGCCTGTCAGTCATGCCGCTCAAGAAAGCGGAGTTCGATCGCATCGTGAAACTCGGCGGTTGAGTTGGTTCGACTTGGCTGGACTGGGGGCGCGGAGAACAACGGACGTAATCTTTCGAGCGACTTTAAGAAACCGAAGCCGCGGGCACACGAGTGTTCGCGGCATAAAAGATGGAACGCGCCGTCCCGACGCGTTGGTTTCCCGTCGTTTTATCCACGGCGCACAGTTCAAAGAAAAACCATGGCTGGCAGTTCACGGAGAGCCGGCCGGCTGCCGGCGCTCCGGCGCCTCCCGGGGAGAGAGGTATTTACTTTCCTTGCGTGCCCCAGCGGCGGTGCAAGAAGCGCTCCCACGGCGAGAACATCACTTTGTCCGCGAGCAGGCCGATCATCACGATGATGAGCATCACGCCGGTCACCTGCTCCATCGCATGGAGTTCGCGACCGTAGTGCAGCAAATGGCCGAGGCCGAAACCAGTGAGGATCGTGACGTAGATTTCCGCCGCCATCAGCGAGCGCCAGGCGAAGGCCCATCCTTGTTTCATGCCGCTGACGACGAACGGCAGTGAAGCCGGCAGCATCACATGTATCCAAGTATGGATACCGCGCGAACCCATCGTGCGAGCGGCGCGCGCGTAGATCGGCGGGATCGTGCGTACGCCGGTTTCAGTCGCGATCACAACCGACCAGAGCGTGCCCATCACAACCACGAAGAACATGGCCGATTCCGTCTGCCCGAACCACAGCAGCGCGAGCGGCACCCAGCACACACTCGGCAGTGTTTGCAGCCCCAGCGCGAGCATGCCGATAGTGTCTTTGCAGACTTGGAAACGTGCGGTGATGAGTCCGATCGGCAGACCGAGCGCGATGCCGAAGAGATAACCCAGCATGAGTCGCTTGAGCGTGACGACGGATGCTTCGAACAACGAGCCGTCGGCCACGGCTGCGATCAGGTACTCGCCCACCATGCTTGGCGAAGGCAGCACGATCGGCGACCAGACGCGGGCACGCACGAGCATTTCCCAGGTGACGATGAGCACGGCAAAAAACGCCGTGGCGTAGATAAAGCGTTTCATTCGGCCACCTCGTCTTCGCGTGTGTTGAGCAGGTTTTTCAGCGCTTTCGTGATGTGCGCGGAATGCTGCGCGAGATCGACGCTGTTGATGTCGCGCGGGCGCGGCAGATCGATTTTGAAATCTTCACGAATGCGGCCCGGATGCGGTGAAAACAGGACGACGCGATCACCAAGGCAGACGGCTTCGCGGACATTGTGCGTGACGAAAACGATGGTCTTTTTGCGTTCCTGCCAGATGCGCTGGATGTCGCCGTAGAGTTGTTCGCGCGTGAGCGCGTCGAGCGCGGCAAACGGTTCATCCATGAGCAGCACGCGCGGATTCGGGGCGAGTGCGCGGGCGAGCGCGACGCGTTGTTTCATGCCGCCGGAAAGTTCGTGAATATTGGAGCGCTGGAACTTTTCGAGACCCACCAGCTTCAAATAAAAACGTGCGACATCGATGCGCTCGGAGCGCGTAAGGCCGGGCTTTAGTTTGAGCCCGAAAAGCACGTTGCTGAGCACGTCGAGCCACGGGAAAAGCGCGTGCTCTTGAAACATCACCATGCGTTCGCGGCCGGGACCGGTAACCGGAGTGCCGTCGCAAAGCACGGAGCCCTCGTCGGCGGTATCGAGTCCGGCGATGATGTTGAGCAAGGTGCTCTTGCCGCAGCCGCTGGGCCCGACGAGGCAGATGAATTCGCCTTCGGCGATGTCGAGCGACACGCGATCAAGCGCCTGCACGACGCCGCTCTTGCTGCGAAAGCGTTTGGAGACTTCGCCCACCGAGAGTTTCGAGGGCGCTACGTTTACCAATTCCGTTTGTACGGTCACTGGGGGAGATCGATGAGGGGTGAGAGATCGATATGGCCGCGAATGAAGCCGAGCCCGCGAGCATCGGCGACGAGGCCTTCGATGGAGGTTAGGGTTATGTCGTTGGAAAATTGAAGGCGGCGCCACGCGTCGCGCACGAGTTGCAGCGGCATTTCGCGTTTCATCGTGGCGGTGAGTCCGCGCTGCACGAGAGCCTGCGCTTCTTCCGGATGCGCCGCAACCCAGTCGGTCAACTCATGATGCGCGCGTACGAAACGCGCGACCAGTTCGCGGCGCTCGTTGAGCGTTTTTTCGCTGGCGACGAGCACGGTGGTGACGACCTCGTTTTGCTCGAAAAACACCTGGCCGCCCGCTTCGGTTTCAATGCGTGAAACCCACGGCTCGACCGTCCACACCGCATCGATCTCGCCCTGCTTGAACAACGCGAGTTGATCAGGGTTCGCGGTCGGCAGCACAAACACATCGCCGCCGAGTTGGGTCATGCGGAAACCGTGTTTTTTCAGCCACGCGCGTGCGGCGACATCCTGCGTGTTACCGAGCTGAGGCGTGGCGAGTTTTTTGCCGCGAAAATCTTCCGGCTTCGAAATACCGGAACCCGGTCGCACCAGCAGCGCCGCCCCACCCTTGGCCGAGCCTGAGACGATGCGGATGTCGCGACCACGCGCGCGGATGAACGCGTTGAGCGCGGGATTGGGGCCGACGTACGTGAGGTCCACCGAATCGGTGAAAATCGCCTCCATCGCGCTCGGTCCGGCGTTGTAGACAAACCACTGGATCTCGACGTCGGGGCCGAGACGCTCCTCAAACCAGCCGCGCCCTTCTTCGGTCAAAGCCCGCGCGATCACGCCTTGGGCGTGGGTGATGTTGGGAAAGTAGCCGACGCGCAGAACGGTTTTTCCCGATGTGCTCGCGTTGTTTTCGGATTTTGCGCGGCACCCCGCGGCGAGTGCGAGCCCCGCGGCGATCAAGCATGCTGCGAAAAACCGAAACAACTTCATCAAATGCCTTCCCGATAAAGAAAGTCGTCGAGCCCAGTCTCGAACGGCGTGGTGAGTGGCGAGGGTTTTTTGCCGGAGTTGCGACCTTTACCGCGCGTCGTGCGGCCTTCGCTCACACGCGGATTGGCGACAAAGGGCAGATTCACATTATCGCGACGCATCTTGCGGAGCGTCACCTCGACGATATCGGCGATCGAATAACGATCCAAGATGTTCGCGATGGCGTTGCGGACATCGAGCATGAGCATGCGCAGGCCGCAGTGAAGTTCGTCGGGACACGAACAGCGCTCATACGCCGTCTGGCTCACGCAACCGATGGGCGCGAGCGGACCTTCGAGATAACGTACGATCTGCCCCGCGACGATGTCCTTGGCCGGCCGGGCGAGTTTGTAGCCACCGTATTTTCCACGGACGCTCGCGAGAAACCCACCCTGACGTAGATCCAACAGGATCTGCTCGAGAAATTTGGTGGGGATTTTTCCGTTCTCCGCCAGCTCCGCCAGCGGAACCAATTCACGGCCAAGCTCATGCGCAAGACCGATATCGATCAGCGCACGAAAGCCATATTCGCCGCGTTTAGAAAGTTTCATGAAATGCCTAGTTGGAGATGGGGAATTAAAATCAGTCCCCGATCTCCATTCGCGCAAGCCCTTTGTCGCCAAAATTGCTGTGCGGGTTTTTCGCGCGATTTAACGCGGCGACGAGTGCGTGCGGTCGCAAAAAAATTCGCTTAAAATTCGGTGACGGGTTCACCGCCTTCGCGCCACACGGCCATATTCAGCACGAGGTAATTCCAGTTCTGGAATCCTCGGTTGAGCACGGGCTCGCCGCTGTCGGGAAGGTAATACTCGTGCAGCGCGCCGAAGCGGGCGAAGTCGCGCGCGAAAAGGCGGATGGTTTTATCCGCAAGATCACGCGCGTCGTCCTCGTAACCGTATTTCACCAGTCCGCGGAAAACGAGATAGTTGGACACGCCCCAGATCGGACCAGACCAGAGCGATGGATTTCCGGAACCGCGGACGTTGTACATTTTTTCGAGCTTCGAAAGCGTGCGGACGCCGTACGAGGCGTTGAAAGTGCGCGTGTCGCGATAACGCTCGACCATGCGTTTCGCCTGTTCAGGCGTGGCGATCTCGGCCCACATCGGCAGAAAGCCCGACCACACATCGATGCGCTGGATGAGGCAGTCGTAGTCGCGTGGATAACCCGCGTGCAGGCGGATCGACGGATCGGCGGCGAAGGGTTTTCCTTCGTACGGCAGCAGGTTCAGATCGACGCTATAAAAGAAACCGTCGCGCTCGTCCCAGCAGTGTTTCTGCACCGCGGCTTTGAGTTCGTCGGCGTCGCGTTGATACAGCACGGCGATCTCCGACTGGCCGAGGCGTTCGGCCAGATACACGAGCGCGAGCAGTTCGCGATACATGAGGCAGTTTAGATAAATGGAGCCGGAGCTCTTCTTCGGCCGCATGTAGGTGGACGGATCGTTGTCCACGCCGATCGCCATGTCGTCGTTCCAATAATATAAACCCGTCGCGGCGTGACGCTGATGGTTTTTATAACGATTCACGAACGCCTGCAGGTGAAAGAAACCGTCGCGCAACCACTCTGCGTCGCCGGCGTTGATCTTGGTCAGAAACGCAGCGTGCTGCGCGAGGCAGGGTTTGTGCATGTTGGTTTCGTACACATCGGTCTGGCGCATGAGTTCTTCGCGCGATCCCGTCTCGCGTTTGATGATGATCGGAATCCAGCCGTCGAACGAACCATAGTTGAGATAGTTCAACACGCAGCCCTGCTCGTAGCGCAGCGCTTTCGTTTTTTCTTCGGGTGTGGCTTTCTCATTCAAGATTTGACGCAGCGCGACATTGCTCAGCCATGAATCCCAATCCCACAAAATGTCCGGATACTGCGCGCTGCCGGGCGTGATGAACGGGTACTTAAACGCACCGCCTTCTTCGCGGAACATGCCGGTATAGTCGTTGTGCAGATGTTTTCGGATGAGCGCGATCGAGTCCTTGAGCGAGGACGGCGCCTCGGCGGCGGCGAGCGGAGCGCCCGCAATCAATAGAGCGAGACCGAGAGAGGTGAAGCGCGAAAGCATGAGCCCGATGCAAACGCTCCGCGCGCGAACGCCAAGAGTTTTGCGGTGCACGAGCTTACCGCACCGTCCGATAACGCGTGTTGAAGAAGCGACTTGAGCGCGACGCGCAGAGCGCTCGACATTGTCCGGCGATGATCGCCCTGCCCTTGCCCCATCGTTCGGTCTTCGTCGCTTTCATGTGCGCGTTTCTCGCGCCCTCACTTTTCGGAAAGGACTCCGTTCCTGTTTATCAGGACCCGAAGGCGCCGATAGAAGCGCGCGTCGACGATCTCGTCGCCCGCATGAATGCGCAGGAGAAAATCGCGCAGATCACCGCGCATTGGATTCCCACGCCAAAAAAAGGCCAGACCGTCGACGAGGCGCTGACGACCGAGTTTCTCGAAAAACATTTCGCCCACGGCATCGGCTCCATCGGGCCGTGTCATCTCGGCATCGACGACGAGATTTTTGCGCGCAATCGCGTGAAGGTATTTCTCAAAACGAAAACGCGTCTCGGCATTCCGGCGTTTTTTCACGACGAGCTTTGCCACGGCTTGATGAAACCCGAGGCCACGAGTTTCCCCGCGCCCATCGGCCTCGCTTGCACGTGGAACGAAGACCTCATCGAAAAACTCTACGCTCTCGCCGCGCGTGAAGCCCGCGCTCGCGGCACACATCACGCGCTTACGCCGGTCGTCGATGTCACGCTTGATCCGCGCTGGGGCCGCACCGAAGAAACGCTCGGCGAAGATCCTTATCTCAATGGCCGTCTCGGCACCGCGATCATCCGCGGTTTGCAAGGAGGCTCCACCGGCGAGATCGGACCTCAAAGCGTGATGGCGACGCTAAAACATCTCGCCGGCCACGGCGCATCTGAAGGCGGACTCAATCGCAGTCCTGCACACATCGGCCCGATCGAATTGCGCGAAACACACCTCGTGCCGTTCGCGACGATCATCCGCAACGCCAGACCCGCTGCGGTGATGCCTGCGTACAGCGAAGTGGACGGCATTCCTCCGCACGCCGATCGCGCGCTGCTGCAAGATCTCGTGCGCGGCGAATACGGTTTCAATGGGCTTTTTGTCTCCGATTACGACGCCGTCGGACATCTTTTTAAAGATCATCGCGTCGTCGCCACCGCCGCCGAAGCTGCGCGCCTCGCGCTCGAATCCGGCGTGCAGCTCGAGCTGCCGGTTCCCGAAACTTTTTCCCAACTCATCCCGCTGCTCGGCACCGATCCCGCGCTCGAAAAACTCGTCGATGACGCCGTGCGCGCGGTGCTGCGTTGGAAATTTCAACTCGGTCTTTTCGAGGAAAAACCGCTCGATGCCGCACACGCTCACGCACTCGCCCGCGCGGAAGAGTCGCGCCAACTCGCGCTTCAAGCCGCACGTGAAAGTATCGTGCTTCTGAAAAACGAAGGTGGTCTTCTCCCGCTGACTGTCGGCGCACACAAACGCATCGCCGTCATCGGCCCCAATGCCGACATCGCGCGCCTAGGTGGTTACAGCGGTGGGCCGCTGCAATCGGTTTCACTGCTCGAAGGTCTGCGCGCCCGTGTCGGCGATCAGGCGGAGATTCTTCACGCCGAAGGTTGCAAGATCGCCAGCAAGGACGCGCGCGACGCGTACACCAATTGGAAAGAAGTTATCGATGTCACGCCCGCCGATCCTGGCGAAGATAAGCGCCTGATCGCCGAAGCTGTCGTCGTCGCGGAGAAAGCCGATCTCGTGATCCTCGCGCTCGGTGAAAACGAAGTCATCAGCCGCGAATCCTGGGGAAAACGAAAACTCGGCGATCTCGCTTCGCTCGATCTCGTCGGCGCGCAAAACGAACTCGCGCGTCGCGTGCTCGCCACCGGCAAACCGGTCATTCTCTACCTCGCCAACGGACGCCCGCTTTCGCTCGGCGAACTCGGCGACAATATTCCCGTGATCATCGAAGGCTGGTACGCCGGACAAGAAACAGGCCGCGCGGCCGCCGAGATCCTTTTCGGCGATGTGAATCCCTCCGGGAAGCTCACGATCTCGTTTCCGCGCAGCGTGGGGCACATTCCCGCGCAGTATCGTCGCAAACCCTACTCCGCTCCGTACACGTATATGTTCAGTAATCACGAAGCGCAGTATCCCTTCGGCTTCGGTCTTTCCTATACGACTTTCGCCTACTCGAACCTTCGCGTTGAGAAAGACACGATCACTGCGGCGGAAAACGTGCGCGTAAGCGTCGATCTGAAGAACACCGGCGCACGCGACGGCGTGGAAATCGCGCAGCTCTATCTGCGCGACGAAGTCAGCTCCGTGACGCGTCCCGTGAAGGAATTGCGCGGCTTCCAACGCGTCGCGCTAAAAGCCGGCGAATCCAAAACCATCATCTTTGAACTCACGCCCGACGCGCTCGCCTTCTACAATCGCGACCTGAAACGCGTGATCGAGCCCGGGGCTTTCACCGTGATGGTTGGCGGTTCGTCGGTGCAAACGCAGAGCGCGCGGTTCGAAGTTGTGGCTGCGACAGCCAAATGAGCTGCCGTGCTGCGTTATGGCTTCAGCGCGTCGGTGCCGCCGGGGATGATGGGCAGGCGCGCTTTTTTCCATTCGCGGAAACCGCCGGCGAGCGAGCGCACGTTGGTGTAGCCCATCTTTTGGAGATTATCCGCGGCGAGCGCGGAGCGATTGCCGCCGGCGCAATAGAGCACAATTGGCGTATCCAAATCAGGAATACGTTCTTCGATTTCGCCTTCCAAAATGCCACGGCTGAGATGCACGGCACCGGAGGCGTAACCGGCGCGCCATTCGTCCGTTTCGCGAATGTCGATCAGCACGGTGCCCGCGGGCAGCGGGTTGCGCTCGATCTCTTGCACGGTGACTTCGCGGATGCGCGTTTTGGCATCCGCGACCAAGGATTGATATCGGGAAAATTCACTCATGGAGAGACAGTAAAATGAGCTTCTCCGCGAGCGCGCGCGCCTGCGTGCGAATTTCCGGCACGGCGGTGCATTCCCACAAAACGCCTTTCAACGGCGCCCCGATGGTAAACAACCAGCCGACCGGGCCATTGCGGTAGCGCAGTACGGAGCCGTCCGCATGCCCGTGCAATCCGAGTGCGAGCGGATCGTGGTCGATCAGGCCGCGCGCGAGCAGATTGATGAACAGCGGGTGTTGGTACTTGGAATAATCCGAACGCGGTCCCGTGCAGTTGATGACCTTCGCGACGGTGAGACGTTCGATGTCGTCTTTTCCGCGTATCCGAAATTCAACTACGGCGCCTTCCGGTGTCTCGGTGAGCGTTTGCAGACGCCCCGCGTAGAATTTCACCTGCCCGGATTCGCGCAACGCGTCGATTCGTGCGGCGATCTCGGGCGCGAGTCGGTGACGATGGATCTCCCAGTACGGCCGCAGATGGCGCATAAAACGCGCGCGTTCTTCCCATGACCAGCCCTGCCAGATAGCCTGCGAATGCGGACGGATGGCATCGAGAACAGCGCGCCAGTCGTGACCAGATTGCGCAGCGCGGCGCACTTCGCTGCGGATGCGATGAAGCGCGGCTGTGACCGTTTTCGGCAGTTCTTCGTCCGCGAGAAAATCGGGATAAGCCGGCTGCAGCCGATGCGCCTGTGGACGCAGACCGCGGCGGGAAATCGCGTGGATGCGGCCGCGATGTCCCTGACGCTGCAGCTGGAGAATGATGTCGATCGAGGTGAGACCCGCGCCGACGATCAGCACTTCATTGTCGGGCCGAATACGTTCGAGTGCGTCGGTCCGCCACGGGATGTGCACGTAGCGCGGACCATGATAAAATTTCAGCGAACGACGGATCGGATACTCGCCCGGCAGATTGCCGAGCGCGAGCACCACGGTGCGACCGTCGAGCGTGCGATCGTCGGCGAGACGCACACGGCCGCCCTGTGCGGTTTCCTCCAAGTCGATCGCTTCGCCGGCGATGATATCGAGACGCACGAGCGCGGAAAATTCTTCGCGAGTCGCGCGGAGGGTTTGATAAACGTATTCGCCGTAAAGCTGACGCGGAAGGAAATCGCTGCCTTCCACCTTTTGAGGAAACCCAGTCCGCCCTGCCCGCTCGGCGACCCAGCGCACGAAATGTCCGGGATCGTCCGGGATCGCGCTCATGCGCCCTGCGGGCACGTTGAGCAAATTATCCGGGCACTCCGTCGAGTAAGCCACGCCGCGACCGATGCCCGGCGTGCGTTCCACAAGCGCGATTCGCAAAGGCTCGCGGGCCGCGCGCAGCATGTTCAGCGCGACGAGCGCGCCGCTGACACCGCCGCCGATGATGATCGCGTGATAGAGGGAGGAATTCGCCTGTTCGGACATGGGATCTGGCAGATTTTTCGTGAATGAAAACTGTCGGGAACGCGTCGGGCGATCTTTGTTGCATCCAAATTTTGAATACAATGTCGCCCCGCGCAAAGAAAACCAACCGTCGTCTTTCGAAACAAAACGGGCGCCGTGATGTGCGGCGCCCGGGAAAAACGATCAAACGCGCGCAGCGTCAGGCGCCGGCCGGAGCGGCCGGGAGGAGATCTTCCACCGAGTCGCTTTCCGCGCTGATGTCCGCGAAGAGCCAGGTGGAGAGATAACGTTCGCTGCTGGAGGGAACGACCACGACGATCGTCTTGCCCTTGTTTTCATCGCGCTTGGCGAGTTCGAGACCGGCCCAGATGGCGGCGCCGGAAGAAATACCCACCGGGATGCCGTCGAGCGTGTTGACCTGCTTCGAGATCGGGCCCGAGTCGGCTTCCTTCACGCGAATGACTTCGTCGTAGATCTTGGTGTTAAGCACGGCGGGCACGAAGCCGGCGCCGATACCTTGGAGCTTGTGCGGGCCGGGCTGACCGCCGGAGAGAACCGGAGACGCATCGGGCTCGACCGCGACGATTTTCACGCCGGGTTTCTTCGCTTTCAGCACTTCACCGACGCCGGTGATGGTGCCGCCGGTACCGATACCGGAAACGACGATGTCGACCTTGCCGTCGGTATCGCGCCAGATTTCCTCCGCGGTGGTTTTACGGTGGATCTCGGGGTTCGCCGGGTTGGCGAATTGTTGGAGAATGACCGCGCCGGGGATCTTGGCGGCGAGTTCTTCGGCCTTGGCGATGGCGCCCTTCATGCCCTTCGGGCCTTCGGTGAGAACCACGCGCGCGCCGAGTATTTTGAGCAGTTTGCGACGTTCGAGCGACATCGTCTCGGGCATGGTGAGGATCAACTTGAGACCCTTGGCCGCGGCGACGAATGCGAGCGCGATGCCGGTGTTGCCGGAGGTGGGTTCGATGAGCACGGAGTCTTTGGCGATCTTGCCGGACTTGAGCGCATCCTCAACCATCGCGAAACCGATGCGGTCCTTGACGCTGGAGAGGGGGTTGAAGAACTCGAGCTTGAGGAGGATCTCCGCCTGAGCGCCATGCGCGGCAGCGGTACGGTTGAGACGTACGAGCGGTGTGTTGCCGATCGTTTCGGTGATGTCGTTATATATTTTAGCCATGGTTGTGGGAGGTTGAGAAAAGCAGTCGGAGAAAGCATCCGATCAGATCGTATAATCCTGAAACGAATGAGAGGGGCGCAGTTTCAGGAGCGCCAGATCGTTGGGCTTCAAATTCAGCTCGGCAAGCCCGGAGCGGGTGATGTGCGCTTCGACGTGTTCGCCAGTGGCGATAACTTCGAACGTCAGTTGCGCCTGCGGACCGGCGGCGTGGATGTAGCGCAGCACCGCGGGGATACCCTGCGAATCGCTGCCGTGCGGCACGACTTCGATATCGTGCGGACGCACATAAATGAGGCCATCGGAGCCAAGTCGACCGTTGTCGTGAATCGGTCCCGTGCGGCCCCAGGCAGAGGTGTCGCGGAGGATGTTCACATTGCCGAGGAAGCGATGCACGAACGGCGTGGCCGGACGATCGTACACATCTTGCGGCGTGCCGACCTGTTCGACTTTGGCCTGGTTCATAATCACGACCTCGTCGGCGATCTCGAGCGCTTCTTCCTGGTCGTGCGTGACGAAAACGGTCGTGATGTGAATCTCGTCGTGAAACTTGCGCAGCCAGCGGCGGAGATCTTTGCGAACCTTCGCATCGAGCGCGCCAAACGGTTCGTCGAGCAGCAGCACTTTGGGTTCGACGGCGAGCGCGCGGGCGAGCGCGACGCGTTGACGCTGACCACCGGAGAGCTGCGTCGGGAAACGCTTTTCCAGCCCATCGAGCTGCACGAGGCGCAGAAGCTCCCGCACGCGTTCGGTGATTTTTGCATCAGACGGACGCTCGCGACGGCTGCGCACGCGCAGGCCGAAGGCGACGTTGTCGAACACCGTCATATGTCGGAACAGTGCGTAGTGTTGAAACACGAAACCCACGCCGCGTTTGCCTGCGGGCACGGACGTCACGTCTTCATTGTTGAAGAGCACGCGACCACTGCCGGGATCGGCAAATTCGAGTCCCGCGAGAATGCGCAGAAGCGTGGTTTTGCCGGAGCCGGACGGCCCGAGCAACGCGACCAGCTTTCCGCTGGGCGCATGAAAATCGACGCCCGCCAGAGCGGTGTACTGACCGAAGGTTTTGACGATGCCGGAAGCGTGGATGCTCATGACGGAAAATCAGGATTCGGAGTTTTCAGAGCGCAGAGACTGCGTATGGCGCCACTCGACGAGGCTCTTCAGCGCGAGGGTGACCAGCGCGAGCAAGGCGAGCAGCGAGGCGACGGCGAAGGCCGCCACGAAGTTATATTCGTTGTATAAAATTTCCACGTGCAGCGGCATGGTGTTCGTTTCGCCGCGGATGTGCCCGCTCACGACCGAGACAGCGCCGAATTCGCCCATCGCACGGGCGTTGCACAAGATGACGCCGTAGAAGAGGCCCCATTTGATATTGGGCAGCGTGACGCGCCAGAACGTCTGCCAGCCGCTCGCGCCGAGCGTGATCGCCGCCATTTCTTCATCCGTGCCCTGCGACTGCATGAGCGGGATCAATTCGCGCGCCACAAACGGGAATGTCACGAAGATCGTCGCCAGCACGATGCCCGGCACCGCGAAGATGATGCGGAAATCCTGTTCGATGAGCCACTGCTGCAGCCACGGGAACCAAGGTTCATCCGCATTCAAATACTGCCCGTACCAACCCTGTGCGCCAAAAACCAATACGTAGATCAACCCCGAGATGACGGGCGACACCGCGAAGGGCAGATCGATGAGTGTGATGAGCAGGCTTTTTCCGCGAAAATTAAACTTTGCGATCGCCCACGACGCCGCCACGCCGAAGACGAGATTGGCGGGCACCGCGATCGCGGCCGTGATCAAAGTGAGCTTGATCGCAGCCAGAGCGTCCGCGTCGGAGAACGCCGCGAAGTAAGCGCCGGCGCCGCGGCGAAACGCTTCCGTGAACACCGCGGCGAGCGGCATGACCAGGAAGAACCCGACGAAGAGCAACGCGATCGTGAGTAGCGTCCATTTCACCCAAGGAGCGTCTTGAGTGGCGCGACGGGCGTGTCCCGTGCCGCGTTCGCGATGAGTGGAAAGTGAGGCGGTGGCGGATGCCATGTGAAAAAAGCGAAGAGTCGATCCTGTGGGGCCGCGTCACACGCGGTGATAACGTCGGCTCCATTTTTGCAGGAGGTTGATCAGCAGCAGGAGCGTGAACGAGGCGATGAGCATCACGACGGCGATGGCGGTCGCGTGTGCGTATTGGTACTGCTCGAGCTGCGTGATGATGAGCAACGGCGTGATCTCCGTTTTCATCGGCATGTTGCCGGAGATGAAAACGACCGAACCGTATTCGCCGAGCGCACGGGCGAACGACAACGCGAAGCCCGTGAGCAACGCGGGAAACAACTGCGGCAAAATCACGCGTGTGATCGTCTGCCAGCGATTCGCGCCGAGCGATGCGGAGGCTTCTTCGAGCTCAGGCTCGAGCTCTTCGAGCACTGGCTGCACCGTGCGCACGACAAACGGCAATCCGATGAACGTGAGCGCGACGAAGATGCCGATTTCCGAAAACGCGATTTTGATGCCGTGGGGCAGCAGGCGATGCGCGCCATCGGGATCGACGAACTGCCCTACCCAACCGTTTTTCGCGTAGATCGCCGTCAGCGCGATACCCGCGACCGCCGTGGGCAACGCAAATGGCAGATCGACGAGTGCATCAACCAACCGACGTCCGGGAAACGTGTAGCGCACCAACACCCACGCCGTGAGCAAACCGAACACGCAGTTCACCGACGCCGCTGCGAATGACGCGAGAAACGTGATGCGATACGAGGCGAGCACACGCTGCGACGTCACGGCGGAGATGAAGTCGTTCCACGTCATGCCCGACGTTTTTAGAAACGCGGCGGAGAGCGGCACGAGCACGATCAAGCCGAGATAAAACAGCGTGAAGCCGAGCGAGAGATTGAGGCCCGGCAAAGCGGAGCGTTCTTTGCGAAGAAGCGGCATCAGAGGTCCTGAGCGTAAGCGATGAACTTGCGGTATTCACCGAGGATGGTGTGGAGCGCGACGACCATCGCATCGACCTGACGATCGAGCGGCGCGAGCGCGGGAGTTTCAAAAATGAGATCGAATGGGTATGGCGATTGATCGGCCGGCGCGGTGAGCACGCCGCCAAAACAATCGCACAGAATGCTCTCGGTTGCAGCGAAACCGTCGATGTTCGCACGAGCATCGCGCGGCAAAATGCGCGATGCGGCGTCGATCGCGGGACGCAGCAGCGACTCGTTGAGCACGCGTCCATGCGCATAACCGTAGAGACCATCGCTGGTGTCGTCGGCATGCAACGTGACGATTCCTTGGAAACGATGTTCGCGAAGTTCGCGTTCGAGGATGCGCACTTCGGGATGAACAGAGTCGCGCCAAAATTCGCGATTGAGATCGGCGCCGGCGCGATTGTAGCGCGTGCCGTCTTCGTAGCCGGTGGGATTGCACACCGGATAAATAACGAGGTCGTAACCGCGTGCGATCGCCGGCGAATCGACGAGGTCGGTGATGAAACGCGCGAGCGCTTCGCAGCCCGCCGGCTCGTCGCCATGCAAGCCGGCGAAAAGACCGAGACGGATCGGATCGTGCGCGGCTTCGGGGCCGGTAAAAATGAAACGAGGAATGCCGTATCGACGTTCCTGATACGTGAAGGAGCCCGCCATGGAGCCGATCAAGTCAACGCGTTCCCCCGCCAACTCGAAGAGTGGGCCGAGCAAGGTGCGAAGATCGCGCGTATCCGTTGGCATGAACAGACTGACCATGGCGGGAAAGACTCCAGGAAAAAGCGTTTTTAACGTTTTTCGTAGATTTGATCGAAGATGCCGCCGTCGGCGAAATGCACCTTCTGCGCTTCAGCCCAGCTGCCGAATACTTCGGCGACGCTGAAGAGCGGGATATTCGGGAAACGATCCGCGTGACGGGCGAGCACGGCGGGATCGCTCGGACGGAAATTGTGTTTCGCCGCGATCTCCTGCGCTTCGGGACTGTACAGAAACTCCAAATACGCTTTGGCCTGCGCGGCGGTTTTCTTGCGCTCGACCACCTTGTCGACCCACACGACAGGGTTTTCCGCTAGGATGCTCGTTGTCGGCACAACCAACTCGAAACCTTCGGACTCGAACTCGCGGATGGTGAGCGACACTTCATTTTCGAAGGTCAGCAACACGTCGCCAATGCTGTTGCGCGCAAAAGACGTCGTGGCGCCGCGGCCGCCGGCGTCGAGCACGGGCACGTTGGAGAAAAGCTTGCGCACAAATTCGCGCGCCGCGGCTTCGTCACCACCGGGTTGGCGCAGCGCGTAGCCCCACGCGGCGAGATAGCTGTAGCGACCATTGCCCGAGGTTTTGGGATTCGGAATGATCGTCTTCACATCGCTGCGTACGAGATCGCTCCAATCCTTGATGCCCTTCGGGTTTCCTTTGCGGACGATGAAGAGAATCGTGGAGGTGTACGGGACGCTCTGATTGGGCAGACGCGACTGCCAATCGGGCGCGATCAATTTCGGCCCGAGCAATTGCTCGATATCGAGTACCTGATTCATGGTGACGACGTCGGCTTGGAGACCGTCGATCACGCTGCGCACCTGTTTGCTGGAGCCGCCGTGCGATTGCTTGATGTTGAGCGATTCCCCGCCCTGCGCCTTCCAGTGAGCGAGGAAGGCTGCGTTGAAATCTTTATAGAATTCGCGGGTGACGTCGTAGGAGACGTTGAGCAATTCGGCCGCGCCGCCGAGAAGCGAAGTGCCGAGGAAAGCGCCGGCGAAAAGTGCGCCGCGGAAGAAAGAGGTTTTCATAGATGCTGGCCGTAGGCCTGGAGGGTTCGGTAGCGGAGGATGAAATTTTTCAGAACGGAGCCGACCGCTTCGCGATAAAGCGGCGCCTCCCATTGCGACGGAACGCGCAGCGTGAACTCGAATGCGCGGAACGGCAGATCGTCGTTAAGCGTGAGCGGACCGTCGGCGATCGGGCCGTTGACCGCTTCCCACCGCACGCTGTGCGGATGAAAATCATCCGACGAAATCAATTCGACGCCGGGCGTCGCCGTGTCGTCCCACTGACCGCGCAAACCCGCGCTGATCTCGTCTTCGTCGTGCGCGGTTTCGATGCGTACAAAAGCGTGATAGCCGCGCACACGGGCGTCTTTTTGCAGAAGATCGATTTCCGGCGCGGACGAATGCTGCCAGTGCGCACGCTCAAGTCCGCGCGGAGCTTCGTTGTGGAAAAGTCCGGCCGCATCGATCAGCGGGAAAAACGAGAGATTCAACCCCTGGCCGAGATCGGGATCGATCGCGAGACGCTCGACCAATCGCAGCAAGGCGAACGAGCCGCGCAAATCGCGCCGATCGAATCCCGCGTAGAACGCAAGGCGCAGCGATTCGTCGTGCGTGTGCGGACCGAAATAAACGAAACGCGGCACGTTGAGATGATGCCCGCGGTGAAAGGTCGGTCCAAGCGGCGAGCCGAAAACGTAGTGAGAACGTTGGGAAAGTCCGTAGAGCGTGTGCAGACGGTCGGCGAACTCCTCCGGCGCCGTCGGCGGAACGAAAGCGGCGGCGCGGGCGACGGTATCAAAGCGGGTCGAGAGAGTGCTCATGATCGGCCAGGGATTGAGGGTTGAAACGGGGCGACGCACGGACCGCCGCCCCGATCGATGAATCGATATTATTTGGCGTAGATCTGATCGAAGGTGCCACCGTCGGAGAAGTGGACCTTTTTGGCTTTGGTCCAACCGCCGAAGGCGTCGTCGATCGTGAAGAGTTCGACCTTCGGAAAAGAATCGGCGAACTTGGCGGCGATTTTCTCCGAGGTCGGACGATAGAAATTACGCGCGGCGATTTCCTGACCTTCGTCGCTGTAGAGATATTCGAGATATGCTTTGGCGATTTCGGCGGTGCCCTTCTTTTTCACCACGCGATCCACCACGGTGACGCTCGGCTGGGCCAGGATGCTGAGCGACGGAACGATGATCTCGAACTTGTCGGAACCGAACTCCTTCAGTGCGAGGAAGGCTTCGTTTTCCCACGAGATGAACACGTCGCCGACACCGCGTTGCACGAAAGTGGTGGTCGAGCCGCGAGCACCGGAGTCGAGCACGGGCACGTTTTTATAGATCTTGCGCACGAACTCCTTCGCGGCGTCGTCGCTGCCGTATTTGCGGCGGGCGTATTCCCACGCGGCGAGATAGTTCCACTGCGCACCGCCGGAAGTCTTCGGATTCGGCGTGATCACGGAAATACCCGGCTTCGCGAGATCGTCCCAGTCCTTGATATTGTGCGGATTGCCGGAGCGAACGAGGAAGACGATCGTGCTGGTGTACGGAGCGGAGTTGAGCGGCAGACGCGTCGACCAGTCTGCCGGGATGAGCTTGGCGTTTTCGTGCAGCGCATCGATGTCGCCGGCGAGCGCGAGCGTGGCGACGTCGGCCTGGAGGCCATCGATGATGGAGCGGGCCTGTTTGCCGGAGCCGCCGTGCGACTGCTTGATGGTGATGGTCTGGCCGGTCTTCTCCTTCCAGTGTTTAATGAAGGCCTTGTTGTACTCGACGTACAGTTCGCGGGTCGGGTCGTAAGAAACGTTGAGGAGCTCGACGTCTTTGGCGACGGCGGTGACGGCGAGAGCGGCCAGGGCGATGATCGAAGTGAAGAGTTTCATGGGAGTGTTTTTTTGTAGTTACAATTTGGATACAGGTAGCGCGGGACTCAGAAGCTGAGGTGTGCGCGCGTGAGGAAAGCGAGTTCGTCATCCTGCGCGCCGACCTGGGCGGTGGGCGTCTTGGCGTTGTCGAACTTTGTGTGCTCGACATTGAAGAGGAGGCGGAAGTTGCGGTTGAAGTACCAGTTCAGGCCGGCGCCGTAGGCGAACGCTCCCGTGGCGTTGTTGGCGCGATTGAGACCAGCACCGCCGTCCGCGACCGAGCGGAAGAGTTTCGAGTCAAGATCGAGACCGCTCACGCGACCGACGAGCTCGAACGCGCCCCAGGTGCCCTTGGCGGGATCGAAGGCGTTTTTCGGCGTCACGCCGGCTTTGGCGGATTCTTCACCGGTGAGGACCCATGCCGCGCTGGCGCGCCAGGCGGAGTTTTCGAACTCGCGCGTGAGGCCCGCGCCGTTCACGGCGATGTCTTGTTTCTCGATCGCGTATTCGGCGGCGAAGCTGAACGGCGTGCCGGGATACCACTCAATGCTCGGGCTGATGCGCGTGTGCGTGCCATTGGCGAAGAGCGTGGAGCCGTAGCTGAAAATCGCCTGCTGGGAGTTGCTGGAGATGTTGGAAAGACCGTTGTTCGAGAGATTCGTGTCGGCGGTGTCGGCGGTGCCGCGCTCATTGCCGCGGCTGGCACCGATGCCGACCGATACCTTCGAAATCGCGCCATCGAGGTTTTGGAAAGGAGTGATCGAGAGACGACCCGCGACCGTGAAATCGCCGTCCGCATAGTCGGAGGACGCGCCGCCGAAGTTGGCAGTGTTGTTGGCGGTGCCTTTCACTACGCCGAGACGGTAGTCAACGATACCGACTTTGCCGAAGGCTTCGACGCCGAGATCGCGATTGGGCAGCAGTGTGTTGACGAAAGGCGACTCGATGAAGTGGCGGTTTGCGCCGGGCTCGAGGCCGACCGCGGAAGGGAATTTGCCGAAGCGCAGGTTGAACGACGGGTTGAAACGCGCGGCGATAAAC
Source organism: uncultured Opitutaceae bacterium (assembly GCA_937958045.1). Lineage (GTDB taxonomy): Bacteria > Verrucomicrobiota > Verrucomicrobiia > Opitutales > Opitutaceae > Nibricoccus. The sequence goes on from CALFXL010000044.1 coordinate 35,124, forward strand.
GCATCCCACAGACCGACCGAGGTGCTGTTGTTGGTGCCGCCGCCGAGTTCGGGCGTAATGTTGAAATCGTAGATGCCGCCGACGGTGCCGCTGAAAATCGTGCGAACGCGGCGCAGGAGGAAACCGTTGCGATTGGGTGCGCCGTCATCGAGGAAGAAGCGGCCGTCGAATTGCGCGAGCGCACGCAGCTTCAGATCGAATTTTTTATCGGCGGAAGTGATGCCGAAACCGCCCGCGCCCGCGACCGGCGTCGGGGCTTTGGGAGCCGACGCGGCGGCCTCGTCCTTGAGCTCCTGCTTGCGCTCGAGGACGCGCAGTTTTTGGTCCAACTGGCGGATCTGTTCGCGCAGCTGAGAAATTTCATCGCTGGCCGGCGTTTGGGCGGAAGCCGCTCCGGCGATCGACAACAAAACGGAAGCGGCGAGGCCGGTCCGGAAAGTAGATGCAGTGGATTTCATATGACTTGGTGCGGTGGCTTGAGAATCCAGTTGTCTGGTGAGGAAGCGGATCGTCTGAGGAACCTCCGGTGGGACCGGTCGGAAAAAAGAATCAATAGTTCTCGCGGCGGCGCAGCGTGTCCGTCGCCGGTGAATCGAGGCGGGTTTTTTCCGTGCGTTCGATCTGGGTGACCTTGCGATCGTGCACCACGATCTGAACGACGCCATAGCTGAGCCCTTCGACTTTGTTTCGAACGATCTCTAGCCACTCCGGAATGGAGCCCGCGGCGGTAACCTTGGCAGTGTGGGTGGACATAAGGCTATTTATTTAGTGGGAATTGAAATTCACACAACTGGACTATGTTTTGAGCTCAAGAAGAAATTTCAGCTTCGCGTGAGATTTTTGCGGAAAGCGACTTCGAGTTCTTCGCTTTGTTTTCAAAATGAACAATTTACTAATTAGATAAATTTAACCCAGAATACTAATAATTTCGCGCAACACCGAGGCCAAAACACCGAAATTTTCCAGCGTCATAATCAATTAATTGTCGATTCGAGGGTTTGCTTTATCGCATATATTTGGTTTACAGATACTTGTATTGCCAATTTCCAAGCTTGACATAATACATCAATAAGGTAGGTTTTAGGCATCATCGCGTGATGATCCATCCTGACGACAGGAGGCAGCTTTCAACCGTCGCATCCGACCATGAAGCATGGAGGTAAAGCGGCAGGATACGCGCCCAAGGCGCATCCTTATCACCCATGCAACTGCTTCGTTCCCTTTTCTCCTTCGCGGTGCTGTCTGCCGGCGCCGCTTTGTCCGCCAAGGAGGTCCTCGTCTCCACCGACTGGGCCGCTCAAAACGCCAACAATCCCAACGTCCGCATCATCGAGGTTTCCGTCGAACCCGGCCTCTATGAAACCGGCCATATTCCCGGTGCGGCCAACATCAGCTGGCACACCGATCTCGTGGACACCGTTCGCCGCGACATCATCTCCAAGGAGCAATTCGAGGCGCTCGCTTCGCGTCTCGGTCTCAAGCCCGACACCACGGTGGTTCTCTATGGCGACAACAACAATTGGTTCGCGGCGTGGGGTGCGTGGATTTTCAATCTCTACGGACACAGCGACGTTCGCCTCGTCGACGGTGGACGCAAAAAATGGGAGCTCGAAAAGCGTCCGTTCGATACCGCTCCGGCGACACTCAAGCCGACGGCCTACAAAGTTTCTCGCGTGAATTTCGATCTCCGCGCGCGTCTCAGCGACGTCGTCGCCGTAGCCGAAGGTAAATCCGACGCCAAGCTGCTCGATATCCGCTCGGCCGATGAATACTCGGGAAAACTTTTTGCTCCGGCCAGTAGCAAGGAGCTCGCCGTTCGCGCCGGTCACGTTCCGGGCGCGGTGAACGTCACTTGGAGCAAGGCCGTGAACCAGGAAGACGGCACCTTCAAATCCAAAGAAGAGCTTCGCAAACTCTACGCCGCCGCCGGCGTGGATGGTTCCCAAACGGTCATCGCGTATTGCCGCATCGGCGAGCGTTCCAGTCACAGCTGGTTCGTGCTCAACCAAATCCTCGGGTATCCAGCGAAGCAATACGACGGCTCTTGGACCGAGTACGGCAACGCCGTCGGCGTGCCCATCGCCAATCCCTCCGGCACGGTCTGGACCGGAAAATAATCTTCCCGCGGCCTGCGTTAAAACGCGGCCGCCAACAAACTGCTTTAAGGGGACGCGCGGCCTGCGCGCCGCCCTCCCCTTTCTCGATTTTCGATGTCCGTCGCTTCCCTGCGTCCAGCTGGTCGCGTATTCGCTGTCATCCTTTTTGTAGGACTCGTCGTCGTCGCATGGCGGCTGCATGATGCCGAGTCCTATGGGCGCGCCGCGTCGTGGGCGCTGCTAAGCGGCGGTGTATTCGGTTTCTTGATACAACGTTCCCGCTTCTGCTTTTATTGCGGGATTCGCGAATTGATCGAAGAACGCGATGCGCGACCCGCGCTTGGTCTGCTCGCCGCGTTTGCGGTCGGCACGCTAGGCTATCTGATCGTTCTCGGCGCGTGGGTGCCTTTTCCCGAAGCCGGACATCTGCCACCGCGTGCTCATCTAGGCCCGGCCGGATGGCATTTGCTCGCGGGCGGACTCGCCTTTGGCGTCGGCATGGCGCTTTCCGGTTCCTGCTTGAGCGCTCATCTGTATCGTCTCGGCGAAGGATCGGTCCTGGCCCCGATCGCTCTCCTCGGTGCGGTTGGCGGCTTCATTCTCGGTTTCTCCACGTGGGAATTTTTCTACCTGCGTGCGATCACCGAAGCGCCCGTGGTCTGGCTTCCGGAAAAGCTCGGTTACGCCGGTGCGTTTGCGCTGCAAACTTCCATCTTCGCGTTAATCGCGCTGTTCACTTGGCGGCGTCATCGTAGTGAAAATGTGGATACTCCGACCGTGTCGCCGGCGTCTGTTTCGCGCGGGACGCTTTTCGCCGATCTTCGTGCGACCGGACGCGCGGTTTTTGTCGGGCGCTGGCCGCATTGGGTGGGCGGTGTCGGCGTGGGGATTCTCGGCGCGGTTGCTTATCTGCGGGCGACACCGCTGGGCGTGACATCCGAACTTGGCCGTCTCTCGCGCAAGCTTGGCGCACATCTCGGACTCACGCCGGCGACGCTTCCTGGCCTCGATTCTCTCGGCGGTTGCGCGACTGCCGATCGCGGCGGCGACACGCTCACGCCTAACGCCCTTTTCGTCATCGGCCTCGTGGTCGCCGCACTCGCGAGCGGACTGGCTGCCGGTCAATTCTCCCCCGAACGCCAATCGTGGCAACGTGTCTTACTCGCGTTGATCGGCGGTGTGCTGCTCGGCATTGGCGCGATGATCTCGCTGGGCTGCAGCATCGGCACGTTGCTGTCCGGTGTGCATGTCTTCGCCGTGTCGGGATGGATCTTTGGCGTGGCCTTAATCGGAGGCGTGTACGGCGGCCTCAAACTGCGCCGCGTACTCGGCCAATAACTTCGGTTCTTCCCCCCTTTTAGCCCACGTCACTGTCAACACCTGATCGCCACAGCCATGACCAACTCACTTTCCTTCGCGCCCGTATTTCTCATCGCCGTCGCAGCGGTCTGGCCGTTGTTGCTCAATACCGCATCAGGCGTTGTCGCGGTTGGTCCGCGTTGTTCGCAACTCGCGCGAAGTCTCTGCGCCACGGGTGCCGAGGCTGTATTCAAAATCATCATACCATCGACCCTCGGGCATGCACTCACCGGACTTCGTTTAGCGGTCGGCATCGTGGGTTTCGTCCTCGATGCGACGCTGCGCTTCCTCCACCGCCGTGGATCGAGTGTCGGTCGATCCGCGGCTTCTTCCACATGCACGCGTTTTCTTATGAGCCAATCCATTCAAACCCCTGTTCTCGGCATCGAGCCGGTCGATCGCGAGGACCTCGTTGCTCTCTCTGAAAAGGGCAAAGCGAATCCCTCCGCCGTCCGCACGCTCAAGGTGCGCACGGTGCTCGAGAAACGTTTTTGTCATCTCAACTACGTACGCGATTTGCCCGCGCACACCATCGACGATCCGTGCGAAAAACTCGATGCGCTCTAACTCCGTCGCACATCCTCGTATCGCTGCTGGCTTCGTCGGCGCGATCGGCAACACTCCGCTCATTCGTCTGCGTCATTTGTCCGAAGCGACGGGTTGCGAGATCCTCGCCAAGGCGGAGTTTCAAAATCCTGGCGGCTCGGTGAAAGATCGTGCGGCGCTCGCGTTGGTGGAAGACGCGGAGCGTTCCGGTGCCTTGCGTCCGGGCGGCACGATCGTCGAAGGCACGGCGGGCAACACCGGCATCGGCCTCGCGCTCGTCGGTCTTTCGAAGGGCTATCGGAGCATCTTCATCGTGCCGGATAATTTCAGCCACGAGAAAACCGACCTGCTCAAAACGCTCGGCGCGGAAGTCCGTCGCGTGCCGCCGAAGCCCTACAAAGATTCGGAAAATTATCAGCACATTGCGCGGCGCACCGCAGAAGCGATCAAAGGCGGTTGGTGGGCCAATCAATTCGACAACACCGCAAATGCCGGTGGTCACTATCGCACGACCGGGCCCGAGATCTGGGAGCAAACCGATGGACGCGTGACGGCGTTTGTCGCTTCGATCGGTTCGGGCGGAACGCTCGCGGGCGTGAGCCGCGCGCTGAAGGAGCGCAACCCGAACATTCGCATCGTTGCCGCCGATCCATACGGCGCTGCGATGTGGTCATGGTTTAAACATGGCCACACCGACATCGACGATGGCGACTCGGTGGCAGAAGGCATCGGTCAGGGACGTGTCACTAAAAACGTCGCCGAGGCGCTCGTGGATGATGCGTATCGGGTCGACGACTCCACCGCGGTCGAAGTCCTTTATCACCTGTTGCGCGCCGAAGGCCTTTATCTCGGTCTCTCCTCCGCGATCAATGTCGCAGGCGCGGTCAAACTCGCGCGCGAACGTGGACCTGGCCAAGTGATCGTGACGATTCTCGCCGACGGCGGCGGCCGCTACGCCTCGAAGCTCTACAACCCGGCTTGGCTGGCCGAGCAAAAGCTCACGCCCACGGCCAAAGGCTTGGAGTTCGTCGAACGCTTGTGAGTGTTCCGCGCGATTCGTCGGGCGATCTCACGCCTGCGGCGGACGACCGTGAACGTCTTCGAGCACTGGACTGACATCAGCGACCGGACGCACTTCCACAATCAGGCCGAGCGGAAGTCCGGGACAACCTTTGGCGATCTCGGTCGCTTCATCGATGTCGGCCACGGTCAGAAAAATATAGCCGCCGACGACTTCCTTCGCTTCGGCGAACGGACCATCAATGACGGTTTGCCCGCGCGTACCTGTCACCACGCGACCTTCGAGCGCGAGCGGGCGTCCGTGTTCGACTTTTCCCTGTGATGCGAGGCTGTCGTACCAATCGTTCCACGCCTGCGCGAGGCGCTGACGCTCTTCGGCGTTTAGATGCTGATGCGTTTCGATGCCGGCGTTGCGAAAGAGCAACATGAAGGGGCGTTTTGAGGACATAGGGCGTTTGTTGGGAAATCGTTTGGGGCTCGGAGTTCCTTGTGCGGTGAAATTAGAGAGTTTTCAAACCGCGATCCTCGGTTTCAAGATGCTCCGTTCATGAAAACTCCTGCTTGTCCTGCGTGTACTTTGGAAGACGTGCTCGAACACTCCGATCATTGGGAGTGCGCGACCTGCGGCCACGAATGGCCGAAGGAAAGCGCGCCTGAAGAAACCGCGCGCGTCGTCAAAGACGCCAACGGCAATGTCCTCGCGGACGGCGACACGGTCGTGCTCATCAAAGACCTCAAACTTCGCGGCGGCTCCGGCGTGCTCAAAGGTGGCACCAAAGCCAAAAACATCCGCCTCGTGGACGGCGATCATGAGATCGATTGCAAAATCGATGGCGTCGCGATGGCGCTCAAGGCCTGTTTCGTGAAAAAGGCCTAATCCGCCGACGCCATGCGCGCGGCGAGTTCGAGGAGCACGGCGTATCGCCCGCGATGCCTGGTATCGGTGCGTATCCAATCTTCAACTACTTCGACGGTGAGATGGCTGCCCACGATCGCGCGCGATGAGAACACGCGATGACCGGCCAACTTCTCAAATCGGACGCATCCGAAATGCGCGCTTTGCCAAATCCGTTTGCGCGTCCATGATCACACTCTCCCGCCCCATGAAATCCCTCCTACTCTCTCGCCCTGTGCGTCTCGCGTTTGCGATGACTATGTCCGTGTGTTTTTACGGCATCATGCATGCCGAGTCGGTTCAGATCACCAGCCCGGTCGGCGACTGGGCCATGGCGGATGAGATTGTTCAGAAGATCCAACTTCCGCAGATCCCTCGTCGCGATTTTGTCATCACCGATTTTGGTGCGAAACCGGGAACAGACAATGACGCGCGTCCCGCGATCCAAGCCGCGATCGAGAAAGCGGCGGCGGAAGGCGGTGGACGCGTGATCATTCCCGCCGGACTTTGGGTGAGCCGCGGTCCGGTGCATCTTCGCAGCAAGATCGACTTCCATGTCGCGGACGGCGCCACACTTTTGTTTGGGCCAAATCCCGCGGACTATTTGCCCACCGTTCACACGCGTTGGGAAGGCACCGAGCTCTACAGTTATTCGCCGCTTATCTACGCGGCGCATGTGGAGGACGTCGCGATCACCGGCAAGGGCACGATCGATGGCAATGCGCAGAGTGTGTTTAAATCGTGGATCGATGATCGTCAGAAGAAAGACATGGATCGTCTGCGTCGCATGGGCGTCGATGGCACGCCGGTCGAGAAACGCATTTTTGCCGAAGGCTCTTATCTGCGTCCGCCGTTGATTCAATTCTTCCATGCGAAGCGCGTGCTGCTCGAAGATTACACGCTGCTCAATTCTCCCTTTTGGGTGAATCACCTCGTGTACACCGATCACGCGATCGTTCGCCGCATCAAGGTTGACAGCCATCATCACAACAACGACGGCGTCGATGTGGACTCGAGTCGCTTCGTGCTCATCGAAGACTGCCACTTCCGTACCGGCGACGATTCGGTTGTCGTGAAATCAGGCCGCGATCGTGACGGCCGCGAAATCGGCCGTCCGAGCGAGTATGTCGTCGTGCGCAACAATGACATGGGCGGCGAAGATGGCATCGCGCTTGGCAGTGAAATGTCAGGCGACGTGCGCCACGTTTTCTTCACCGACAACATTCTCCGCAAAGGGCTCTCCGCGATTCGCTTCAAGGCCAACCTCGACCGCGGCGGCGTTGTCGAACACATCCGCGTGCGCAACATGACCGTGGAGTCGTTCAACACGCTGTTCTGGTTCCAACTCAACTACCCCGGTCTGCTCGGCGGCGGTCATCCGGCGACCTACCGCGACATCGTTTTCGAAAACTTCACGGTGGAGCGCGCGGGCACGGTGTTCGACGCTCACGCACCGACCGAAGCGCCGCTGCGCGGTGTCATCCTGCGCAACATCGCGATCAAACAGGCCGATAAACGTTTTGTCCTCGAGAACGTCGAAGACCTGAAACTTGAAAACGTCACCATCGCCGGCGAACACGTTTCTTCGGCGAAGGACTGACGTACAAGCGCTCCTGTTCTTGCGTCGCCGACGGAAATGCCGGCGGCGCAAGATGCGGCTCAAACGTCTCGTTTGACCTCCGGTGCGTGTTGGTCGCACGCTTCGTAAATGCAAAATTGTTCGGTGAAACCGATCGCACTACGCGTCACACGTTCGGAGATTGTCGCACGGGGGCTTGCGCTTTCGTGTCCCAATTGCGGCGCACACACCTTGTATCGAAAAGGTCACTACTTCCAACTGGAGCGCGCGTGCTCCGCCTGTGGCATGCGCTGGGACAAAGACGAAGCCAGTTTCCTTGGCTCGGTCGTACTTAATTACGGCATCACCGTCTTCGGAGTCATTCTGCCGTGGATCGTCATCACGTCACTCGTGGGCATTTCGCATGTGGGCATTGTTGCCGGAGCGATCGCGATCGGCGTGATTGTCCCCATCCTGCTCTATCGTCCGTCCAAGAGCTGGTGGCTCATGTGTTACCACCTCTTTTTCCCGGACCACCTGCCGGAAAATTGGAGCGCGGAACGTCGCAGCGCCGAGCTCCCGCCGGACGAATGATGCTGTGCATGCAGTTTGTATCGGATTTTCGAATACAAACTGCCCGTCCGCTAAACGACCAGGCGGCTGACGCCGCGTCGCGTTTAGCTAAACGACTTGCCGCAACCGCAGGTAGATTGCGCGTTCGGGTTTTTGATTTCGAAGCCTTTGCCTTGGAGGCCGTCGTCAAAATCAACAACGGATCCGTTCATATACGCGAGGCTCGCGGGATCCATCACCACGCGCACGCCTTCGCTTTCAAATTGTGTATCATCCGGCTTCGGTTCGTCGAACGACATGCCGTACTGAAAACCTGAGCAACCGCCCGACTCCACGAAAACGCGCAGTGGCTTTTCAGTGGCGTTCAGTTCGTTTTGCATTGCGCGCACACGCGCGGCCGCTCGTTGACTTAACGTAATCATGACAGCGCACCCTACGCGCGGAGCGGGTGCTGTCAACGGATGCCCGGCCAGCTGCAAGCATTTTTCGTGCTAGATATAATTTTGCATACTTGCCAGTGCCGCCGCCCGCGCTTTTTCTTCGGACCGTGGCCTCCCTCAAGCACATCTTCAACGAGCTGCATTATGAGCTGACCCGCAAAATTGCCGAGGGTGGCATGGGCATCGTTTATGAGGCTACGCAGCGCGGCGCGGGCAATTTCCGCAAGATCGTGGCCGTGAAACTCATTCGCGAGGAGTACTCCACGATCCCCGAGTTCCAGAAGAATTTTATCGGCGAAGCGCGCCTCGTCGCGGACTTGATCCACACCAACATCGTCCAGACTTACCACCTCGGTCAGGTCGGCGGACAGTACTTCATGGTGATGGAGTTCGTGCGCGGAGTGCATCTCGAGCACCTGCTGGACCGCCATCGCGCGTTGAAAAAACCGATCCCGGTCGATCTCGCCGCCTTTATCATTTCACGTGTCGCTCGCGGTCTCGCTTACGCGCATTCGAAGCGCGACGCCGACGGCCGGCATCTCAACATCGTCCATCGCGACATCGGCCCCAAGAACGTGCTGATCGCGTACGAAGGCGACGTGAAACTCACCGACTTCGGCATCGCGAAGGCGCTCGACCTCATGTACAACGAGGAAGGCAAAGTCATCGCGGGCAAAGACGAGTACCTTTCCCCCGAACAAGCCAGCTATGCCGTCACCGATGCGCGCGCGGATCTTTTCCCGCTGGGCATCGTGCTCACGGAATTGCTCATCGGCCGAAACATCTTCCGCTCCGCCGACCGGCTCGAGTCCCGTCGCAACATCCTGACGATGCCGATCCCGCGTTTCAGCACGTTGCGTCCGGAAATCGATTCACGCCTGGAGGCCATCATCCAAAAGGCCCTGCAGCGTGATCGCGAGAAACGTTACCAAAGTGCCGCCGAGATGCTCACCGATCTGGAGATGTATCTGTACAGCGATCGTTACGGCCCGACCAACGAGAAGCTCGGCGTGTATCTCAAGGAAATCATGGACTACCGCGAACCAGGCGTCGCGCCGGCGTCCCGGGCTTCGGCGGCAACCATCTGATTGTATTCACATTTTAACTACCAAGGCAGACCATGAGCGGACCGTCATTCAGCCAGGATCTTCGTCAACGTCAGACCCAGTCCCTGGTTTTGGCGCCGCAGCTCCGGCATTCGCTGAAAATTCTTCAGGTCGCGGCGCTCGACCTGCGCTCGGTCATTCAGGAGGAGTTGCAAAACAATCCCACGCTCGAAGAACTCCCGATGGATGGTATCAGCCTCGATAAGGAGCGCGACAGCCAGGCATCCGACAACGAGGGCGGACACGACGACTCCAGCCCCGGCGAGAGCGACAGCCGCGAGGAGATGGATTTTTCCAAGGAGTTCGAAATCCTCACCAAGCTCGACGACGACTGGCGCGATTACATGTCGCAAGCCGGCGGCTCGCAGACCTACACCTCCGAGGACGCGGAGAAGCGTCAGCACTTTTTCGATTCGCTGGTCAGCGAGACTTCGCTGCAAGAGCACCTGATGAGTCAGGCCGATCTCACGGACCTCACGCCTGAACAACAGGAAGCGATGCCCTACCTCATCGGCAGTCTCGATGATCGCGGTTTTCTCACGCAGTCGCCCAACGACATTGCGCTGCAAACGGGTCTTCCGCTCGATGCGGTGCAATCGGCCGCGAAGATCCTGAAATCGTTCGATCCGCCGGGCATCGGCTGTCGCACATTGGAAGAATGTCTTCTCCAACAGCTCGCCGCCAAAGGCCGCAGCGACTCGCTCGCGACGCGCATCGTTCGCGATCATTTTCAGCTTCTCTCGCGCCGTCGCATTCCGGAAATCGCGCGCAAGCTCGGCGCCCACATGGACGACGTCCAAGCCGCCATCGAGGAAATCGGCACGCTCGATCCGGCACCGGGCCGGCGGTTCGCCGAAGATAACAACCGCGTGGTGGTGCCGGATGTGACGGTCGAAAAAGACGGCGACAAATGGGCCGTGCATCTCAACAGCGACTACATCCCGCGTCTCCGCATTTCGAATACGTATCGCGAGTTGATCGCCAAGGGCACCCTTTCACGCGACGAGCGTGAATACCTTCGCGAGCGCATTCGCTCGGGTAAGTTTCTCATCAACTCCATCGAGCAGCGGCAGCAGACGATCGAGCGTATCACGCGCGAGATTCTGAAAGTGCAGCACGAGTTTTTCGAGGAAGGCGTTTCCAAGCTGCGCCCGTTGACGATGACGCAAATCGCCGATGCCGTCGGTGTTCACGAAACCACGGTGAGCCGCGCAATCGCCAACAAGTACATCAAGACCCCGCACGGCGTTTTCGACTTCAAGTATTTCTTCACGCCCGGCTACCAAAACGAAAGCGGCGACGCGGTCTCGAACACCAGCGTGAAGGAAATGATCAACGACCTCATCGCGCTCGAAGATCGCAGCAAGCCGCTCAGCGATCAGGAGATTGTCGCCAAGCTGCAGGAAAAAGGGATCAACATCGCGCGCCGCACCGTCGCCAAATATCGCGAAGAACTCGGTCTGCTCCCGAGCAACCTGCGTCGCGATTATACCTGAGCCCAGTCTCGACACGCGTTTCTTTTCGGAGCGCTGCGATCGACCTTCACGTGATTGGCGAGGCGTCGTCGTTATAAAAATTTTCCGACGCGTTTCTTCGTCACCCGGCTAATGAGCGGGCCCTTGCCGCCGGCGGCGCAGGTTCGCAATTATTTGCGGATGAAACTCATGCCCCTTGGTTGGTTCCGCCGCATTTCAACGTCGATAGCTGCGTTCCTTCTCGCGCTGGCCTGCATCGCGCCACTTGCTGCGCAACCGCCTGAAAAGGCCGCCGAGCCCGTTCAATGGGAGGATGAAGAAGCCGCGTGGATTCTCGCCCACCAATACCTCGAAGGTGGTCCCGAGTCGCGCACCGCGCTGATCGAAGCGCTGCGTCGCATGGGCTGGAGCGTGCGCACGCAACAAGGCGCGGTGCTTTCGGCGCCGGCTCCGGGCGCGGACACCGGACTCGCGATGCGCGATTATGAGTTGGAAGAACTTTTGTGGAGTCCTTCCGCGCAACCTGCCCTGCGTTTGATCTCCTTTGCGCAGGCGATCGCAGTCCCATTTCCCGACGCCGATGCGGAAGAGCTCGCTCAGGACATCGTCACGACGCTGCGTTTGAGCGCGTTGAGTGCGCAACCTCAGCAACGTTTCTGGGCGCGTTTCATCCTCGCACTCGGTCGTGCGAGCCCGGCGAACTACGATCTGCTCGCGCCCGGCGAGTACGGTGTGCTCCCGCCCGCGAAACTCACGGAGGCCGAAGCGCGCGCCCTCGCCTCCAATCCCATGGCGATGCTCGCCGCGGTGCAAAGCACGCCGGTATGGAGTCCCGACGATCCCGTGCTCGCGCCCTCTCCGCGCCCAAAAGGCGACAACGAACGCGAAACCACACCTGAGCGCGACCAGAAGCGCATGCGGGAGCTCAATCAGGAAATGATGACGCTCGCCGCGGCGCTCGGCTCGCCGGATGAGAAGATTCGCCAGGCGGCGGAAGCGAGGATGGCCAAGGTGTCGCAGGAGATGTCGTGGATCTCCGGACGCCAGACTTCGGCCGTGATGCGCAACATGTCGCAATCCGCCAGCCGCACCCTCGCCACAATGAAAGGTGAAACCGATGACGACGAGGATGAGGAGGATGATGATGAGGAGGACGACGAAGATGCGGATTCTTCTGCGCGTTTCCTCGCCGAATGGCGCGACCAGCCGCTTTCGCTGCTGCAGGTCATGCTCATCTCTCGCGTGTTGTCCGCGGATTTGCTTATCTCACCGAGCTCCGCAAAAGGCGTGCGCACAACGGCGAGCCGGCCACGAGCCAGCACGCATTTCCCGTTTGCCATGCTGACGCTCGCACAAGCCGCACCTGCGCCCAGCGGCCCGACTTTCAGCGGTCAATTCGCCGGCGCTATCGGCGACATCTGGGCGACCTCTTGGGGCGCCTACACCGGAAACCTGATCAGCAAACACCTTCCCAACAGTTCATACGGTCAGCGTGTCGCGATCGCCAACGCCATCATGGTTTGGACGAAGACCATCATCACGGTCGCGCGACAGGACATCACCATCGAGGTCGAAAATATTCCGCTCGTTCGCACGAAAACACGTTCGCCCGGCGAACAGCGTCGTGTGCGCGCGAACGTGAAGATCGATTTCCCGAAAGCAGAAATTCTGAAAGCGATTCGTGCCGCCGGTAACATCGCGACGATCGATCTCGCGGTCCCCGATGGTGGTCCGATCAGCGGCGCCAAAGTCGTGTGGCGTCTCCCCGAAGGCAGCCACAATGGCAAATACCAGACGGCGAAAGGCGGCTCGCAGTATCGTCCCGAGCTCGCCGTTGTGCAGTTCGCGCAAGCCGGCGGAAAAGCCGCATACGTTTCTTCGACCAACGCGGCTGGCGACGCGTTCATCACCATCGAAGGCGTGCCGCAGCGCCGCAATCTTCCGCCCAATGTGCGCCCTTATCCAAGGCGCGCCGCGGTCGGCGTCGAGGTCACGCTCAAAGTCGGCAACCTCACGCAGGATCTCAACGACGCCATCAACACGGCGCTCGGTGGACCCGTGTTTGGCGGGCTCGGTTTTCTCGCCGACATGGTATCGCGCACGTCGTTTTTCTTTCACCAAACCGAAGTGTTTCCCGTGCGTGATTGGAAAGAGCCGACCTGGGAGGGCGAATTCGAGATCACCATCAAAGCCTCAGGCTCAGATCAGGACAAAGGTTCAAAAGGAGGACCGCCCACGACGTACACCTGGCAGATGGATCGCTACATGGAAGGCCGTCTGCTCACGCCGGAATCGGAGGAAGAACGGGAAGCCGACAACGACTACAAGACGGACGGACGTCACCAGCTCGAAGTCGATGGCGACTCGCGCTACTTCCGGCTCAACGATCAATCGAGTGCACGTTCTTCCCGCGTGAACAATCGCTACACCGCCAAAGGACCGCTGCAGGTTCAGCCGCCGGGACAAAACCGTCTCGCGACATACTCGCGTGCGGAGCCCAGCGGCAACGCCACGCTCACCTTCACGGGCAATAAGGCGATTCTGGAGCTTCGTCCGTTTTTCGGTGCCGAATGTCTCGTCACGCGTTCCGAACAATCGGGCGGACGTTCTTCGCGCCAAGCAGGACCGCGTTACTTGAGCCTTCTCGAAGGCGTTTATCCGGATTCGTTCACGCTCATCGCAGACTACGACGGTCGTCAGGATGTCATCGAAGGTTCTCGTACCTACGAAGCGCTCGGATCGCTGCCCTTTGTGCCCAACTTTGAAGCCGAGATCACCGTGAAGTATCGTCTGTGGAAAAACAATCCGCCACCTCCCAACGCGGCGCGCTAAGCGATGCCTGATTCCGGAGAATTGCCCGACGCTCCCGCCAGCACGACGCGTTTGCGTCTGCTGCAGGGCGCGGTGTTGGCGTTGCTGCTGATCCTTGTCGCGGGCCTGGCTCATCATCAGATCGCACGCGCGGATGTGCTCGCTCAACAAGAGCGCCGCCAATCACAGCGCCAGATTCTCCTGCCCGCGCCGCGCGGTCAGATTTTCGATCGCGAACACCGGCTGCTCGCGGGCACGCGTTTTCGCACGGCACTGGTACTCGACCTCGGACCACTTCGCTCGTCGTTACTGACCGAAGAACGTATCCGTCGTGAAATTACATCAGCCGTGAGTCCGCGCAAAGTGGCGATGGAAGCGCGCGTGGCGGTGATTCAACGCGAGTGGGAGAAGCCCCGTCCGCTGCTCGATCCCACGCGCAAACTTTCCGTCGAGCGCATTGAGCGGCATTTCACCCGCGAGCCTGCCCTGCCCTTTGTTCTCGTCGATGCGCTTGCGGACGATGAAATCGCGCGTGTTTCCGCGGTGCTGTCGGCGGACGGCGCGCTTCGACTCGAAAAAATCCCCGAACGTTATTATCCGCACGGCCGGGTCGCAGCGCATGTCATTGGTCGTGTAAGGAAAAAACGGATACAAACCGATGGCGCGTCTTCGGTGCGCACCGTCGCCGCGGAAGGACTGAGCGGCGATTTTGGCCTCGAAAAACAATTCGACGCGACGCTCAGCGGCCAACCCGCTGCCGCGCTCTTGCGCGTCGATGCGATGGGACGTCCTGCGGGCGGTGCCATTCCGACGACACCCGCGATTGCGGGCGAAGACATCGTCACCAGTCTCGATCTCGATCTACAACTCGCCGCAGAAAGCGCACTCGATGCCGTGTCGGGAGCCTCGCGCGGATCCATTGTCGTGCTCGATGTGCGCACGGGCGAAATCCTCGCGCTCGCGAGTCGCCCCGACTTCGACCTCAACCTCATTTCCCCGACGATTTCGCCGACAGAAAAAGAGCGCCTCGACACCTCCGGCGCGTGGCTCAATCGCGCGACGCAGGCGCTTTATCCGCCCGGATCGAGTCACAAGGTCTTCACCGCGCTCGCCGGACTGCGCAGCGGCGCGTTGGATGCGTACACGACGCACACCTGCGCGGGTTTTCTGCAAATAGGTACGCATCGTTTTCCGTGTCATCACGTCGAAGGTCACGGTTTGATCACGCTGCGAACTGCGCTCTCACAAAGCTGCAATATTTTCGCCTATCAGATCGGACTCGCCTCGGGCGCCGATGCGCTCGCCGATGAAGCCCGACGTTTTCATTTGGACGCACCCACCGGTGTCGAATTGCCGGGAGAAACGCTCCGCATGCTCGTTCCGGATCCGGCACGGAAGCACGCGGACAAGCAAGATCCTTGGACGCTTGGCGACACGGCCAATTTCGCGATCGGCCAAGGCTTCCTGCGCTATTCTCCGCTCCAAGCGGCGTGCGCCATGGCGTCGCTCGCGCGTCGCGAGACCTTGACCGTGCCGACCTTGCTGCGCCAACCGCAGCGTTCTCCCAGTGGCGTGCGTGCACGCGAGCCGTTGGCGATCTCCGAAGAAAATTATGCCGCGCTGCTCTCGTCGCTCGAAGCCGTGGTCGAAGCAGGCATCGGCCAGAACGCTCAAGTTCCTGGTGTGCGTATCGCCGGGAAAACCGGAACCGCACAAATCGTGCGTCCCGAAGGCATGATGAACGTCGCTTGGTTCATCGCGTTTGCGCCCGCCGACAATCCGCAGATCGCACTCGCGATCGCCTTGGAGGGAGACCAACCCAATGTCGAATACGCAGGCGCGGCACATGCGGCGCCTGTTGCGAGCGACGTGTTTGCCGCCTATTTCGACAAACTCGCGCGTCCGGCCGCAGAGGAGGCGCGGGTTGCCCACGCGCGCTGATCGGACGGTTACTCGCCGTCGAACGGAAGAACGTCCCGCGTGTAGTCGTTCAAGTGATCTGCAATGTCCTTCTCGGTGTACTGGCTCTTCGGAAAACAGATCAGGCGGTGAACGGGTTCTGGACGTTTCCCTCCTGAAAGAACCATCGCCACGATCCAGTGTGTAGAATGATGCGCATACTCGATCGCGTTACTTTCGGTCTGTGAGAGAAGATATTTTTCCACATCAAGCTGCCGGATGGCCTCCAACGCCGCCGGGCCGTCGTCCACGGTGATCAACGAATCCGGATTCTCCGCCAGGGATTTTTTGATATCCATGCGCCCCCAATCTATACAACGCCATCACCGGTCAAGGCGCCCGCGCTACGGTAAATTCCCGAGAAAGCGATCGTGGCACAACCGTCAACGTGTGTGCAGGTTTCCAGCAATATGGAGTGCATTCATCGGTCCGCACACAATCCACGTACGCAACGTCACCGGCTCGCGGGTTCGTCGGGATTGGTCGGGTTGGATTTTTTCTCCGAACTCGATTGCGAGCCTGCGGCTCCGCCCGACGCTCCTCCCGGAGTTGGAATGCCCTCTTCGTTGTCTGCTTTTGGCGCTTTCTCGGATGGATAAAGATGTTTCTCGTCGCCTTTGGTGTTCTTCTCGTGAAGCCCTGCGGGACAGCCGCTAAAGAGCACAACCAGCAGCGCCGCGCTCACGAATGACAGGATATGTCGGGTGGTCGTTTTCATAAAAAACAAGAGGGGGAGATCGATTAACGTGAGGTCGCGATTGGGTCGGGCGCTGGAAACAGACGGGTACTCAATCCAACCATAATCTCAAACAAGCCGACGACTACATGCGGCGCGAATACACGTTCAGAAAATCCGAAAAGCCACGGCGAGGCCCCCAGCACGCAACCGCCGAGAATATCTAAAATCAAATGACCGCGAAACGGGATAAGATTCACCACGCCGAGTTCGTAGGCCGTCAGCAAACTGTATAACAAAGTCAGTCCGCCCAATATCCAAAATATATTTCTCGCCGGTTCTACATTAAGAAATTCGAACAAAGCCGGGATCAAAAAGAGGAGCACACCGACGATATAATCGAGCACTCCATGGAGGAAACGCGGGATGATTCTCATGGTGCTGTTCTATGCAAATTGAGGACCCGGCTCGGTGCCGCATCCTCAATCCGGTTTAGGGCGATGTGGTCGTTCCGGCGCCAGAACCACTCGATTCAGAAGAGCCGCCTCCGGAAGAATCCCGGTCGCGACTTTGACCGCTGGAGTCGCGTTCGCGCTCACGCTCCTTTTCTTCGCGATCCTTCTTCTTTTTCTTCTTTTTGTCGTGGTCCTTATCCGAATGGTGATCGTCGCTATACGAGCCCGAGCCTGAGCCAGAATTGCTGCTTGTTCCCGAACCGGCAGATCCGGAGCCCGTGGTTTGAGCAATGGCGACAGGAGCAGCGCCGAGCAGAAGCAAACTACCGGCGAGCGTAGCGAATCGGCGCATGCGACGAGAGAGGGTTTTTTCGTTTGTTATCATAACACGTCACTATAACCGACCAACGTCGCGCCGATACGGGGGACTCCCCGGAGCGCGCTCTAAGAAACGCCCACGTTATTTCTCTCGGTAATCAGCGTTTGGCTTAAATCTATCGCGGGCGAGGAGAGTTCTCAACGCGAAGCAAGCGGCTGAACGGTCATGGTTTACCAGCCGCCCGGTGAACTCGCCATATGGCCAACCACCCCAGCACGAGTACGATTTCCGCCATCGCATCCAAAAGATAAACACGCGTGGTGCCCGGCATCTGCACGCAAGAGATGTCGACCACGATCAGCCCAGCTGCCTGAAGCGTCGCCAACAGCGCGATCTCCGGCGTTACACGACGTTTTCGCGCTGCGAGGATCATCACTAGTCCCGACACCGTGAGCAGAAATCCAACCGTCTGCGCCAGCCAGAAATCGGTTTTGAAACCAGTGACGCGCTGAAAACTGTTCCCTGCGACCAAAGGCCAGATGCCTGTGAGCAAATAAAACCAGCCTTGGATTCGCGCGAGCGCGCACGCGAAGCGGTTGGTCTCCCATCGGCGCGCATCCATCTGTGAACGCTATGGGTTTCGCTGCCGGTCGATTTCCTCGGCTGTCATTTCAGAGGCCTCGGACCCTCGGCGATCTTTCTCGATGTTGCGCGATGCGGTCGAGCCGCCCTCGCCTTTCTCGGCCTCGCTCGAACCGGCGGAGTACGCGCCCGATGTGCTGCGGCCGCCGGAATCATCGGCTCCGGTTTCGGCTTGTGCAGGTTGTCGATCTCCGCAGCCGCCCAAGCTCAGGCACAGACCGCAAACCACCAGACTCGTCCAAGAAAGGCGTGATGTTTTCATGATCAAAATAGAAGCGCGCATCTGGGCGCCACGCGCACCGTACGTGCGAAAGTTACGGGGCGCTATCGGTTCGTCACAGGTTGGCGGCGTCCGGGAAAAATCCCATGCCCTCTCCACGTGCTGCGTTCGGAAAACCTCCCAGCGAGAATCCACCAAACTTCCGGTGAGCTTCTCGGCGCGCGCCCCGGCTGCGAAAGCGTCGCGCGGAGAGTACGGTGCTCAATGGCACAACAGAAATCCGAGAAACAACAGCCTCCCCAAACTCAACCCCGTCAACCCGGCATCGAAGCGGAGATGACGCCGCAACCGAGCTCTGAAAAAACGGAGTCGCGCGGTTCCGAGAAACTCGAGGGAAAAGTAGCACTCATTACGGGCGGCGACAGCGGCATCGGTCGCGCCGTCGCGATTGCTTTCGCCAAAGAAGGCGCCGACGTCGCGATCGCTTATCTCGATGAGCAAAAGGACGCCGAAGAAACCGCGCGGCGCGTGCGCGATCATGGTCGTCAGTGCTTCCTCATTCGCGGTGATATCGGACGCGGCGAAACCTGTCGCGAGATCGTCAGCCAAGCGCTTCGCGAGGGCGGGCGGCTCGACGTTTTGGTGAACAACGCCGCCGAACAACATCCGCGTGACGACATCACCGAGATCAGCGAGGCGCAACTCGAGCGCACGTTTCGCACCAACATCTTTGCGCAGTTTTATCTCTGCAAAGCAGCGCTGCCGCATCTCAAGTCCGGCTCCACGATCATCAACACCACATCGGTAACCGCCTACGCGGGACATCCGGAGTTGATCGATTATGCGACAACCAAGGGCGCAATCGTTTCATTCACGCGCTCGCTGGCCCTCTCGCTTGCATCGCGTGGAATTCGCGTGAACGCGGTCGCGCCTGGCCCCATTTGGACGCCGCTCATTCCCGCGACATTTCCGGAAGAAAAAGTGGAAACTTTCGGCGCGGACACGCCTCTCGGTCGCGCGGGCCAACCGGATGAAGTCGCGCCCTGTTATGTGTTTCTCGCCTCGGACGACAGCTCGTACATCACTGGCCAAGTGCTGCATCCAAACGGCGGTCGGATCGTCAATGGATGATCGCGACGACGCGGGTTATGGATCGACGCGTTGCGCCGCCGGTCCATACCGCGTCAGATTTTGCGCGGAATTCACGAGTCCGATATGGCTGAAGGCTTGAGGAAAATTTCCCACGAGTCGCTCGCGCTCCTGATCGTATTCTTCCGCCAGCAACCCGAGCGGAGAAAGTCGTGAGAGCAGATTTTCGTAGCTCGCCTTGGCTTCTTCATGACGTCCCATCTGCGCGAGACAATCGACGAGCCAGAACGAACAGGGAATAAACGTGCCCTCGCCTGGCGGGAGTCCATCGACCGAAGTCGATTTTTCCGGATGATAGCGATGCACCATGCCTTCATGCGTCAGTTCGCGTTCGATCGCTTCCACCGTCGCGACCACGCGCGGGTCGGTCGCCGGCAGGAATCCGACGAGTGGCATCATGAGCAAACTCGCGTCGAGCTTGGTGGAGCCATAATATTGCGTGAAATATCCGCGCGCCGGATCGATGCCGTTTTTGCGGATATCTGCGTGGATTTCGTCACGAACTCGCGACCAGCGAGCCGCATCGCCGGAGAGTCCGAATTGCTCGACCGCTTTGACCGCCCGATCGAGGGCCACCCAAGCCATCATTTTTGAATGGGTGAAATGGCGTCGAGGTCCGCGTATCTCCCAAATCCCGTCGTCAGGCTGTATCCAATTTTCACATACAAACTCGATGAGGGCGCACTCCAGTTTCCACGCTTCGTCGGATGGCGAGAGGCCGAGCTTTCTCGCCATATGCAGCGCGTCGATTACTTCGCCATAAACATCGAGCTGAAACTGCCCGGCGGCGGCATTGCCGATGCGAACGGGTGACGAGTTTTCATACCCGACCAGATGCGGCAGAGTCGTCTCTTTCAATCGTCGCTCCCCGGCGACTCCGTACATGATCTGCAGTTGCCCGGGATCGCCGGCGACGGCGCGCAGCAACCAGTTGATCCACGCGGCCGCCTCCTCGGTGTAGCCGTTGTCCATGAATGCGAGCAGCGTGAATGTCGCGTCGCGCAGCCAGCAGTAGCGATAGTCCCAGTTGCGTACGCCGCCGATGAGCTCGGGCAATGACGTGGTCGCGGCGGCCGCAATACCTCCTGTCGTCGAAAACGTGAGCCCCTTGAGCGTGAGCAACGACCGCAGCACCTGCTTGCGCCAAGGTCCACGATGCGTGCATCGCGAGGCCCAACGCTCCCAATAGGCCGTGGTATCTGACAACGCTTCTTCGGCGGAATAAAATGGAGGCGGTTGCTCCACCGATGGATGCCATCGCAATGCAAACGCGAGACGCTCGCCCGCTTTGATCGTGAAGGTCGTGAGTACATTGCCGGCATCAATTTTTATCGCCAGCGACGACTCCGCCGAAAACTCCCACGCATCAGGTCCAGCGATCGCAGAGATCCCGCCGTTAGCGGTGCGTTGGATCCACGGTTCGCAACGTCCATAGTCGGCACGCAGCGATAACACCGAGGCTACTTCATTCAATCCCTCCACGCCTTCAACCACTCGCACCATGGCCGGCGGTCCATTAACCGGCATACAATCCACCACTCGCATTACGCCGGTGTCCGTCGCAAACTCCGTCTCCAGTACGAGCGTGGAACCACGATAGCGCTGGGTGCTTCGTGCGGTTGGGGACGTCGGCACGATTTTCCAGAATCCGTTTTCTTCCGTTCCCAACAAGGCGCAACAAACGGCGCCGGAGTCGAAGCGCGGCATACACAGCCAATCGATCGAACCGTTGCGACCGACGAGCGCCGCACCGCGCATATCTCCGATGAAACCGTAGTCTTCGATCTTCATGCGCGGTCGTTTCAGTGCGGAATGTCCCGATGAAGGATTGCCACTGGCACTTCGTGAAACAGCTCCGCGATTCGCACCGTCGCTTCATTTTCGAACGCCGCCCCAGTAAGGACACTCGTCCAAGGCGCACCGCCGATCTCCAACATCACTTGCGTGTCGTCCCAAATCAAACCGAGCGGCGGGCAACCCAGCTTCGCCGTCAATCGTGGCACGATCACCACCATCTCTTCATCGACGACACGTCGGGCAAACGCGACCACGTGCTCGGCGAAGCGGCCCGTCACTTCCAGCGGCACATACGATCCGCGTGAAAAAAGGTCTGCATGCTGCGCGCGAAACTGAAGCAGGTCGCGAATCGCGCGTTGTTTGAGACGACCATCGCCCCAGTTACGCAACAGTTCGCGCCACGAACATTCGGCGAGTTGCGCGAGGGATTGTTTTCGCAGCGAGAAATCGACCGGGCGTCGATTGTCGGGATCGACCAAACTGAAATCGAGGAGCGTGTTCCCCTGATAAAAATCCGGCACGCCCGGCGTTGTGATTTTGAGGACGGCGTGAACAACCGAGTTGATGACGCCAAGCCGTGCGATGCGGCCCGCGACTGCGCGAAAACTCTGCAAGAAGGCGTCACTTTTCGCAGGGTCGAACAACGCTTCGATGAATCGGTCTCCGGCTTCGAGCCACTGGTCGTTGGGATTTATCCACGTCGTGTTGCGCTTCGCCTCGGCGGTTGCCTTGCGGAAATTTTCTTTCACGCGATCCATCAACGTCGCGTCGAGTTCGCGATCCGCCGGCCAGGCAGCGAGCAGGGTTTGGTAGAGACGATATTCCTCGTTTTCGTCCGGCGCGGCGCGTCCATCGATGTGTGTTTTGTGCGGCGCATTTAGTTCGCGCCAGTGCGCGAGCCACGACTCCCATTCTTCCGGCATCTCCGACAACACCAGCAACCGACTGCGCGCGTCTTCGCTGAGTTTAGTGTCATGCGTGGATGTCGTGAGCATCGTCAGCGGCGCATGCTCGGCGCGCCAACGGCAAGCCGCATGGAAGCGCTCGACGGAATATCCAAAACATCCGGGATCGCCGCCCACTTCGTTGAGCGCGATGAGGCGGTTGTGCCGATAGAACGCAGTGTCTTCGACAGCCTTTGCCATGATCGCGCCGGTGTATTGCTGAAACGTCATCACCCAACCGAGCGCGCGTGACTTGAAGTCGTTGTCGTGTTCTTCGCGCGGATAATGACCCGTGAGCAGATTTCGGAGCGCATCAAACGGCTCGGGATCAAGCCGCGGATTTTTCCGCTTCGCCGCTTCCACTGCGCGATCGACCGCAGCGATGTCTTCCGCAGTCGCGGCCACACCAGGACGTCGATACGTGCGGTACATGTCGAACTGCGCGACGACTTCGCGTATCGCGGTGGCGAGTTCGTGAAAAGTCAGATCGCGCAAACGCCGATCGTATCCGAGCAGATCGTCGAGCTGATGCGCGAGGTTGTTCACGGCGTTGGAAAACATCTCGTCGAGCACGAGCCGTTTGCAGTCGTAGATCAGATCATGCACCGCGAGGGGTTGGCCGGTGAAACTGCCGTATATGCGGTCGAAACGATCAGCACTTCTCGCATCGGTCAGCAGTTGCGCGACATCGGCCGCAAACTCGTAACCGGTGGTCCCGTGCGCGAGCCAACCGCCAGGCAGATGCTCGTCGCGTTCGACGATCTTTTCCACGAGCGTGAACAGGGGCGGCTGACCTTCTGCGCGGGTGATCTCGGCCAGTTGTCCGAGATAGCGCTCAGGATCCCACAAGCCGTCGATATGGTCGATGCGCAGTCCGGTCACGCAACCCTCGCGCACCAATTCCGCGAGACGTTGATGGCTTTCACTAAAAACTTCGTCGCGCTCCATGCGGAGACCGATCAACGTATCGATGGCAAAAAAACGCCGGTAGTTGACCTCGTGCGCACCGGTTTTCCAGCGCGCGAGACGGTAGTGCTGTTGATCCAACAAACGATCCAACTCGTCGAACGATGCAGGCTCTCCGGGCTGCCCATTGATCTCGCGCAAAACGGCTTCGAGCGCCTCGCGTATTCGCTCGTTTGTAGTGATGAGCCGATCGAAGCGTTCGCGCACGGCGCGACTGTTTTCCGAAGAGTTGTCCTCGTGTTCGATCCGCTCGAAATCGTCGGCGATTATCGTGAGCGCGGTTTGCGTGTCGCGGGGCGAAAGGCGTTGAGCGCCGCGCCGCAGAATCTCCGCGCACGTCTTGGGACGAAGCGGAAACAAGGTTTCGCCCGTCTTCACGTAGAGACCGCCGTCTTTTTGTTGAAGCGAGAGTCCACCCTCTTCGAGAACGACGCCGTAGTGTTTTTCCAATACAGGTGCCAACACGCGATCATTTCCGCCCTGATGATTCCAGTGGATATCGAAGAACTGCGCGTAACGCGATTGCGGACCGAGCTCGAGCACATCGCGCCACCAGATGTTGAAGGTGCCGCTGATGCCCATGTGGTTGGGCACAAAGTCGAGAATCAATCCGAGCTCGTTTGCGCGCAGTGCTTCCACCAAAGCGCGGAAACCGTCTTCGCCGCCGAGCTCGGGATTGATCCGGCGATAATCGCTCACGTCGTAGCCATGCGTGCTGCCGGGCGCGGCGGTGAAGATCGGCGACGAATATACATCGCTAATCCCGAGCGCCCGCAGATACGGTAAAAGATCCACCAGCTCCGCAAAACCGAAGCCTGCATGTAATTGGACGCGATACGTGGCCCTGGGAGTTCTGCGGGCGTCTTTAAGCGGCATGAGTGGAATGGAAAACGATCGCGGCAGGCGCGAGCAGCGGCAGCGTTTCGTCGGCGTAATAACGCGCCGCGAGCGGCGCTTCCGACGTTCCTCCAAAGCGGCTCTCCAACGTGTGAAACGCGGTGAGCCATGCGCGCCCGGAAGGTGGTGCAAGTTTGTCGGTAAACACCACAGGCGCGCCGCCAGAGAGATTCACGATAAGAAGCCATTCCGGCTTTGCCGATGGGAAATATCGTATCGCGATAAATCCATCGACGTTCACGACTTTCCAATAGATGCGGTCGCTCGCTTCGCCGCGCAGCCAATCGCGTCGCCAGCGGAGGCACTCTTGATACAGCGCGAAAACAGAGGCGTGTGATGGCACGGAAACTTCCGACCAATTCAACTGTGACATGGCGTACGTGCCGGGATCCTGCGGGTCAGGCATCGTCGCGAGTGTGGATTCGTCGGCGTTGATACCTGTTTTGCGAAACTCAGCGATGCGGCCCTCACGCACTTTGCGCCCGGCTTCGCCGCCGAGATCGGTGAAAAAGAGAAAGGGCGTTTCCGCGGCCCATTCCTGTCCCATGAACAACATCGGCGTGTATGGACTCAGACAAAGCAGCGCCGAAGCGGCGCGGTATTTATCGGCGGAGATCAAATGCGCGAGTCGTTCGCCGTGCGCGCGGTTGCCGACTTGGTCGTGATTCTCGATGCAGAAAACGAAACTCGAGGGCGGCAGATGTTTGCATTTTCCGCCGCGCGGCCGCCCATCCCAATACGGAAACGGTTCGCCGCAATACGTCCATCCACGTTCGAGCGTGCGCGCCAGCTCGGCGCTCGTACCTTCGTAGGATTTGAAATATGCTTCGCGTGTGCCCGTCAGCGCGACGCGAACGGAGTGATGAAAATCGTCGGACCACACCGCATCGAAATGATAGCCGGTACCATCCGACTCCGTGAGCAGCTGGACGGGATTTCGCTCATCTTCGGCGATGACAAATGCGCCGCGATCGTGCGCGAGCGTCGCGATCTCTTCGAGGATGTGTGAGTCCGACTCGTCCTCCATCGCGTGAGTCGCATCGAGGCGGAGACCGTCGACGCGATATTCGTCCAACCACATGGCGACATTCTGCAGGAAAAACTCTCTCACACGTGCGCTGTTTTCTCCGTCGAAATTGAACCCGCTTCCCCACGTGTTCGCGCGCTCGTGGTGAAAATAGTCCTGCGCGAAATCCTTCAGCCGACTACCTTCGGGGCCGGCGTGATTATACACGACATCGAGAATCACCGAGAGCCCGCGCATGTGCGCCGCATCGACCAACGCGCGTAGCTCATCCGGCGTTCCGTAACGACAACTCGGCGCGAAGATATTCACGCCATCGTAACCCCAGTTCGCTCTTCCCGGAAATTCCGCGACCGGCATCAACTGAATCGCCGTCGCGCCGAGCGAGATCACGTGATCGAGACGGCCGATTGCAGCGAGAAAAGTTCCGCCCGGCGCGAAGGTGCCGACATGCACTTCGTAGATCACCTGATCGCGCGCTGTCGGACGCTCCCAATACAATGTCTGCCAGCGGTACGCGTTGGGATCGATCACTTGTGATGGCCCGTGAACACCCTGCGGTTGAAAACGAGAGGCCACATCGCTGAGCCGTATGCCATCTGCCGTTTCGTACCAATACACATCCCCTGCCTGTCCGTCCGGATCCACCACGTGGAAGACATCGCTTTCTTTCGCCATCGGCAGACGCCGCTCATGCTCGCCGGGACGCCACGCGATGACGGAAAGCGCGGACATGGTGGGTGCCCACGCGCGATAACTCACACCAGCGGGCAACAATGTCGCCCCCATTTGGCATGCGGCCACGGATACAGCGCGTTGATTGGTCATGCTCCAACATAACCATTATCTCATCACGCAACATCCGGCGCCTTTACGGAATCCTGCGCCGGGAAATTCTCCGTCGCGGAGAGTTTTCTGCGGCAATTTTCGCGTTCGCTCCGGGGAAATACCGGAGGCAACGCGCGATTATACATCGTGCGAATGCGCTCCAAAGTCACGGCGCGGCCGGTTGTGCCGTTTCCCAGAACGCATCTGGAATTTGAACAATTTCGCCGCGCTGCCACGCATCGGCGCCTTCGGCGATCGGCTTGGTGGGGATGTCCGCACGTTTCGCCCGCACTTTGTTGGAGTCGATGTTCAAGTCTTTGTCGCGCGCACGCACCATCGCCGGATCGGCCTGCCCGTCGTCCGTGAAGCCCATCATCAATTTCGGCAGCCCCAGCGGAAGCTTGTCGCCACGATCCACCTGCCAGAAATGCCAGGTCTTTCCGTACGTATTCACGAGTTGCTCCATCAACGCTTTCTCCGCGGCGTCCGGCAGACCAGGCGCGAGCAACTGGCCGGATTTCACTTCGTAACGATGGCTGTGCCACAGCTTCTTTTCTTCCGCGGGCAACTGTTGAAACAGCCGTTCGCTAATCACGTATTCCACGCCGATGAGCCGCGCATCGCGTTTATCGGAATCGTAGATGACGCATTGAAACACGTCTTCGTTGAGATGCGTGCAATAATGATGGGCGCGCACGGCCCGATCGATTTCTCCATTGTAGAAATGAAATCCGCAGAGATGCGCGTGAATCGCGCGGACCGGCCCCTCGCCTTGCAGTATCTCCGAGCCGATGCCGAGCATACGCGATTTCGCCGATTTCTCCTCGCCCGCGACTGCGTGATCGTCCACGTGAGCCGCAAACGCGCAAGCTCCGAGAAACGTAGCGGAAACGATTGCGAAGATCTGCCGTGTATTCATCGAAGCACTACACGGTTGTTAGTTCGAAGGATCGAGCACCACTTTGATGCATCCATCCTGTTTCTTGCAGAAGATCTCATACGCATCCGGAGCTTTCGTCAGCGGGAATCGATGCGTGATCACGAATGACGGATCGATCTTCCCGTCGCGGATCAGGTCGAGCAGCGGCTGGAGATAGCGCTGCATATGCGTTTGCCCCATTTTCAAAGTCACGCCTTTGGCGAAGACCGCGCCAAACGGCACTTTGTCGATGAATCCGGAATACACGCCCGGGATCGAAAGAACGCCGCCTTTGCGTACGGCGCGCATCGCTTGTCGCAACACAAAGGGTCGATCCTGTTCGAGCTTCAGCGTTTGTTTTACGTGATCGTACGCAGAACCGTGCGCCTCCATGCCGACAGCATCGATCGCCGCATCCGGTCCGCGTCCGCCCGTGAGCGCCATGAGACGATCGTGAACATCCTCGTTGTCGGAGTTGATGATGACCGCGCCGCCCTCTTCCGCCATGCGTAGACGCTCGGGCACGGAATCGATCGCAATGACTTTCGGCGCCCCGAGCAGAAATGCGCTGCGAATCGCGAATTGTCCCACCGGACCGCAGCCCCACACCGCGACTGTCGTGTGTCCGGGTTCGATCCCGCAATTCTCCGCCGCCATGTAGCCCGTCGGAAAAATATCCGACAGAAACAGCACTTTGTCATCGGGCAGATCGCTCTCGACTTTGATGGGGCCCACATCGGCGAACGGCACGCGCGCATATTGAGCCTGTCCGCCCGCGTAGCCGCCCATCATGTGAGAATAACCGTAGAGCGCCGCGCCCGACGCACCGTTGAGCACTTCGGAAAGACCGGCGTTGGGATTGGTGTTGTCGCAACACGACCACTGTCCGCGCGAACAATGGAAACAACCGCCGCATGAAATCGTGAAAGGCACGACGACGCGGTCGCCGACTTTGAGTTTTCGCACAGAAGGTCCGACCGCGACCACTTCGCCCATGAACTCGTGCCCGAGGATGTCGCCCTTCTCCATCGTCGGCACGTAGCCGTCGTATAAATGCAGATCGGAACCGCAGATCGCGGTGGAGGTGATCTTCACGATGCAGTCCTTCGGATTGAGGATCGTGGGATCGTCCACGGTCTGCACCTCCATCTTCTTTTTTCCCATCCAACAAACGGCCTTCATGATTTCGCCCTTTTCGATTTTTGAGGTTCACCCACCGGCTGTCCTTCCGTCGTGGGAATTTCGTCGGTTTCCATAAGCGCTTTGAAACGTCGCAGCGCGTCGGCGACTTGTTGTCCGGCTTCTTCACCCGAGAGCTTCGCGAGCCACGCGCCGAGCTTTCCACCCGGCGGATTGTACTCGAGACTCACGGTGACTTCGGTGCCTTGATTGCCCGGCGCGATTTCGAAACGCACGCTGCCCGCGTTGGGGATTTCTGCATCTTCCGTCGAGCGCCACGCGATCAAACGATCGGGTTCGTCATTGATGATGAGTGAGGTCCAACTCACTTCGCGATCGCCGGGCGGAGCGCTCACCGTCCAACGCGATTCGACTTCGGAAACGCGCGTAATCGTCGCGGGATGTTTGATGACGCGCGGCAGATTTTCCAGATGGCGCCAGAATTGATACAGCTCCGCGGCGGGTCGCATGATCGTGCACGCGCGCGTGATTTTCACGCATTGGTTTCCAGGAACGACGATCGTCGACTTCATTCGCGGACGTTCGCCGGATGTTGAGCTGGGGTCGGAAAGATAAGTGGGTTTCGGCATGGCTCGTGGGATTTTCTTCGCGGCGCTGGAAGCCATTCTCACAGTACGTGCGCGGACGATTCGGTGACATCGGAGAAAGTCCGTGACGCCGCGTCGGAAGCCGTCACGTAAACGTGCGGAATCCCACACGAGCGCCCCGTGGGGCTACTTACCCAACCGGCAACTATGCGCGGTGAACCCCGCACCGAAACTCACGAGCCACCAATCGTTCTCCGCATCGGGCGCGGAGGTTTGCAATAGTTCGTTCAACACAAACAACACGGACGGGCTGCTCATGTTTCCGTGTTCGCGGAGAACCTTTCGCCCCGCGTCGAAATTGAAGTCCGGAAGCCGCCGCTCGATCGCGTTGATGACATCGCGGCCGCCCGGATGTGCGGCGATGCGCGAGATCGGGCGTGCTCCCTCGCGCTGAACTTCTTTGGCGAGCAAACCCATCACCGCGTCGGCCGCAAGTTCGGGTACGGTCGGCGCGAGCAGATTGCGCAGTTTGCCGTCGCGTTGTTCGAATCGAATTTCATCGCGATGCTCCGGCAGATGCACCGTCGCAAAATCGCGGCAGCTCAAACCGAGCGGACCTTTCTCCGCGCGCCAGATCGCCGCCGCCGCGCCGTCGCCGAAGAGACATGCGCTGATCAACACGCCCGGATCGTCATCCAGATAAAATGCGGCTGAGCAAATCTCCACCGCCACCGTGGCGACGATCGCATCGGGATTCGCTGTCAGCTGAGCTTCCGCCGCACGCAGCATCGGAATCGCCGCCGCGCAACCGTGACCAACGACATCGAATAACACCGCGTCACTGCGCAGGCCCAGCATCTCCGCGACATAGCTCGTCACGCCGGGACAGAGATAACCCGTGCACGTGCAGATCAGAAGCACGTCGATTTCATCCGCGCGTAGACTGGCCGTTTGAAGTGCTCGTGCGAGTGCGCGAGCGGCCAACGCCGGCGCTTCGCGACGAAACGCTGCGTTCAATTGATCCGCCGACAGATCAAACACGCCTGCGATGTCCGATAGTGCGAAATGACGCTGCTCGACGCCGCTATCGCCCGACAAGATCGAGCGCAGGATGAGTTGCGAACGGCGATTCAAACGGGACGCGAACCGTTCCTCCCGCGCGAACTCGAGGCATTTGGATTGGGTGAAAACCGTGGAAGGACTCGCGGTCGCGAGCGCGTGCAGTTGCATGTGTCAGCGATGAAGAAAATGCGTGAGCGTTCCGAGCGGGACCACGCGTGTGTATTGAGCGAAAGAGAAAACGCGTTGGCGCATCGGTCGCAGCAGCCAGGGATGCAACATGCGTGCGATGCGCAATCGACGCCGCGCATTCACGGCGATCGCGCGTTTCGCTTCGTGTACGGCGCGCGTCCACGAGGAAGCGCCTTCGCTCCACGCCTTGATCGGCGCGAAGGCGGCCATCGCGGATTGAAACGCGAGGGCCATGCCATTGCCCGTGAACGGCGGTATCATCGCAAAGGCATCGCCGAGCTGAAGCGTGGTGCCATCCACTTGTCGTGCGTAAGCAAGCCCGGCTGTCGCCATCGCAGAACCGCGGCGAATCTCCGCGTGCTCGACGCGCTTCGCGAGCGAAACCAAACCCGATGCGAGCAACGTGCGGCGAAACAGATCTTCGCCTGCGCCGCGGCTTACGGTTTGTCGCGAGAACAATCCGCAAAGGTTGATCCAGCCGTCATCGACCTTGCACAAACCGACATAACTTCCCCGACCGAGATGCACCTCGAGATCGGCCTCCAACTCGATTCCGCGAAGATGCAGTTTCAGCCCGACCCACTCGCTCGCGTGCGCGGGCCGGCCCACCGCCAGCACGCGTCCGGGCGGGCACGCGTTGTCGGCGATGCGCGTGCGTGTGCGCAGATCGCCGCCGGCTTCGACGAAGTGATCGGCCATGCGTTTATCGAGCGTTATGCGGCTGATTCCCCACGCGGGCGCGGCCAATGTCTGGCGTCGCACCATGCGCTCGCCGCAAAACCATGCCACGTTTCGATGCGCGATCGCGTCCTTAAAAAGTGGACGCAATTTCGTCGCTTCGACTCCGCTCAAGCCGGCAACAAATTCTCCGCACACGCGATGTCGTGGATAATCACCCGCTTCAAAAATCGTGGTGGGAATACCGGCGCGCACGAGTTCCGTGCCGACACAAAGTCCGGCGAGTCCGCCGCCAACGATTTCAACGCGACGCCGGCTCATGAGTGTTTGATGGCAACGAGCCGATAGGCTCCCGGGATTGTTTGTATTGTAGTCCAACGCCAGCGCGCCGGATCGAGTTTCAAAGCGCGCGGTAGTTCCTCATCGCGAAATCCCGCGCGAATGCTGAGCACGCCATCGTGACGCGTTACCCGATGCGCGTGTATCAACCGGCACAATACAGGGAACAGCCACGCTCGCCACGCGCTGCGCGTGAGGTCGTTGACGACAATGACTCGTGCAGTCGCCGCGAGCCGTCCGCCGAGCGCAGCGAGTTGCTGATCGTCGAAATGATGCAGCACGAGATTCGCTACGATGACCGCGTGACTCGGCGAGTAGTTAAACGTGAGCGCGTCGGCCTGATACCACCTCGCGGCACGCGGCCACCATTCGGGCATGGCGGCAAGATCGAGCGGGTCCCAAGGATACGACTGCTTCAACATGCGAGACGCGATGTCGCCATCACCCGCGCCGATCTCAAGAACACGCTCCCCCGCGTGGAGCTCTTTGCCGACAACCTCGCGCAACCAACGCTCGGTGCCGAGCAGTCGATTAAACACACGCAGGTCGTCACGCGACGCGATCGCTTCCGGTGCGTGTTGCGGCAGCGAATCGAGCCATTCGGGCGGAAGCGTTTGAGGCCGGGCGTGCATGAATGCGCTGGCGCCGTTCACAGGTTCGAATGCGCGAACAACGCCCAACTAGGTTAACCCTTCGTTGCCTCGCGCGGTAGCGGGCGCGTTTCCCAGACACGCATCGGGTTGCGCGATGTGTTTTCGCCGGGGAAAGCCCGAGGCTCGCACGCCGCGGGTGCGGCGTCGTTTCGGGCCCGGTCGAAACGCAAATGACGATGCAGCTTGCGAGAACAAAGGTCTTGCCCATGCGATGAAGCATGGACCGGCCTTTGATCACTTCGCTCGCGGACACGGACGCTTATAAATTCTCAATGGGGCAGTTCGCGTTGCACCGCGCGCCGACCGCGATGGTGGAGTACAAATTCGTCAATCGCAGTCCGGTCGATCTTCGTCCGCTCAAGGGCGAGATTCGCGAGCAAGTCGATGCGCTCGCCGCGCTGCAAATGACCGAGGAGGAAATCGAGCATTTGCGCCGCCATCCGTGGTTCAGCGAAGACTACCTGCTTTTCCTTCGCCTGCTCCGACTCGATCCCGCGTCGGTCGAAATCAGCGACCGCGACGGTGCGCTCGATATTCGCGTGTATGGTCCGTGGGCGCATCGCATCTTTTTCGAGATTCATATTCTCGCGATCGTCACGGAGCTTCATTTTCGAAAAACCGTTCCGGAGTCCGAGCGCTCCGCAGCTTATAACGCGGGTCTGCGTCAGCTGCGCGAAGAACTCGCCGTCGTGAAAGCGTTCGTCGCGAAACACGGCGATACGAAGCCGTTTCGTCTGGTCGAAATGGGCACACGTCGCCGCGTCAGCCACGAATACCAAAGCCAGGTCATCGACCTGTTGCTCAACGAGATTCCCGATCAGCTGTTCGGCACCAGCAATGTGCGTTTCGCGGTCGAGAAAAACCTCCGCGATATCGGCACGATGGCGCACGAGTTTTTGCAGGTGCATCAACAGATCGGGCCTCGTCTGGAAAACTCGCAGAAGGCTGCGCTCGAAGGTTGGGTGCAGGAGTTTCGCGGACATCTCGGTTACGCGCTCACCGACGTGGTCACGTACGACGCGTTCCTGCGCGACTTCGATCTCTACTACGCGAAACTCTTCGACGGCGTGCGCCACGACAGCGGAGATCCGTTTGTGTTTGCGGAAAAAACCATCGCGAAGCTCCGCAGCTACGGGATCGATCCCGCGAGCAAGATCGCTGTTTTCAGCGACAGCCTGAATCTGCGGAAGGCGCTGCTTCTCTGCGAAGCGTACGAAGGACAACTCCGCACCTCGTTTGGCATCGGCACGACGCTCACCGCGGCGATTCCGGGTTATCGCGCGCTCAACGTCGTGATGAAATTGCTCCATGTGAACGGACGTCCGGTCGCGAAGATCTCCGACTCGCCAGGCAAAACCATCTGCGACAATCCGGAGTTTCTCAGTTATCTGCGCACCGTCTTCGACGTCGATCAACCGCAGCCGCCCGTCACGTTCTCGCCCGAGGTCGCACGACTCCGCGAAGCGTTCTTCAACGCCTGACTGGAAACCGCGGTGTATCGGAAAAAGGATTCACCTCACACGCGAGTTGACGTTGATCGATTGCCATCATGAAACCCGCGACGCCTGCTCACGCCACCGCCCTGCTCGTGATCGATGTTCAAAACGACTTCATGGAAGGCGGCGCGCTCGGCATCGCTGACGCGAGCCATATCTTGCCCGTGGTGAACGAGCGCATCGCGTCGCAGGACTACAGTGTGATCGTGGCCACGCAGGACATGCATCCGGAAAACCACGTCTCGTTCAGCCTCTGGCCTCCACACTGCGTGCGAAACACGCGCGGCGCGGAGCTGCATCCGGGGCTGCTAAAAGATCGCGTGCATGTCCTCTGGCGAAAAGGCGTCGAAGCAGCGGTCGATTCGTACGGCGCGTTTTTCGACAACGAAGGCCGCAGCACTCATCTTGCCGATCTGCTCAAGGCCAGCGGGGCGACCGCTGTGGACGTCGTGGGACTTGCGACGGATTATTGCGTGGGCAACACCGCGCTGCAGGCCGCGCCGCTTTTCAAAACGCGTGTGCTCCTGTCTGGATGTCGCGGTGTGGGCCTGAAGCCGGAAGACATTCCCGCCATGATCGCCAAGATGCGCGCGGCGGGCGTGGAAATCGTGGGCGAGTAAGACGGGAGGCGCGCCGTCATCGGTCGTTCCGCGTCGAGCGTTCCCAAGCCGCCTCCCTTCCGCGGGGGCTCGTCCGCCACGGAAACCAGGCGCGAGCTCTTCATTTTCCCCGGGTGCCACCGCGGACACCCAGTTTTTTAAATTTGTGCGCCCCTCCAGCTTTAGGGGTTTTCCCTCTGTTAATGCGCATAGTTTTCATGTAGGTTGACGGCGTCCCGCTACTTTATGAAAAAAATTCTTGGTACCTTCGCCGGCCTCGGCTCCTTGCTTTTGCTGGCCTCTACAGCGAGCGCGCAAATTGTTATCCGTCAGTTTGATGTCTATGGAACAAATAGTGTGGTAGAAGAGCGTCCGTTTACACGTGTGCTGGTGACAGCCGATGTGGATGCCAACACTTACACGATTAACTTTTCGAACACGTTTGTTGGCACCGGCGGCTACGTGGGCACGATCACGTCTTTTGGGTTCAACACCCCATTCACCAACGCCCAGCTCGGCACCAACGGCTCAAATGTGAGCTTCACCTCCACCAAGCCGGTCGGCGGTCAGCCTAACTGGCACATCTTCGAGCCCTACGGCTTGAGCCAGGGGGGCGGCATTTTCGCCCAAGAAATCGGTGTGGGCGTCGGCAATGTTCCCGAGGGCGGCAATCCGGGAAATGGCATTCACTTCGGTGAAACCGCGACCTTCGTCTTCACGTTCCCGGACTTCAGTTCGGCTGACGGATTCTTCGATTCGCTGACTGATTTCACCGTGCGCTGGCAGCAAGTCGGCTCGGTCAATGTCGCCGAGGGCCAACGCGGTGGCAGCGACTTCGGTGGCGCCAACGATTCGCCGATCCCCTCGCCCGCTCCCGTACCGACGCCTGTTCCTGAGCCGTCGACCTACGGCATCATCGCTGCGCTCGCGCTGCTTGGCTTCGCCGCAAAACGCCGCTTTTTCAAATAAGCGACCCACGCGTCGCGTTACCTGACAACGCTCGAGACACTCGAGCAAAACCAATAAAGTCCGCCGGAGTTTTCCTGCGGACTTTTTATTTTTCGAAAACATCGCGGGCTCGACGTTGCGGGCGCGCGCGTTTCTCGTCCTCGCCGCGGAACGCATTTCTCCATCCTCGGTCGCACCACGCGTTTCTTTTCCCCAAAACCGACGTATCCCCAAACGCGGCGCGTTGTCGTCCAACGTTCATCCGATTGCTCCATGGAAAATTCACAGCCTTTCATGTTCATCTTCCGCGATCTCACGCCTGAGCGATATGGCGAGTTGAGCGCCGAGCAGCGCCGTCAACTCCTCGATCGCTGGAACGACTGGTATGAGGGCTTGGTGAACTCAGGCCGCGCACAACACGGCGCGCCGCTCGAATCCGCGGGCAAAGTGCTTTCCGGCGTCCGCGGCGAAAAGGTCACCGATGGTCCATTCGCGGAAGCCACCGAGGGCGTGGCCGGTTATTTTTTCCTGACCGTGGCCGACATGGAGGAAGCGACGGAGATCGCGCGCCGCTGCCCGAATCTTCCCTACGGCATGTCGATCGAGATTCGTCCTGTAGCGGGCGCGTGTCACCTCGCGCGGTCGATCGGTCGCACCACCATGCGTGCGGTCGACGCCTCGTGAGCGTTGTTCAACCGCATCAATCGCGCGCAATCACGCGATCGCTTTTGCTCGCGATTTCCCCCGCGCATTCGGGCGAACCTCGCTCCAAATCGCGACAGACCTGAGGACGTCGCTCATAAATACTGCAGCAAAAATCCTCCGCGCTGCCGACCGTTCGGATTTGTAGCGCCGCGCAATGCCCGGCATTCATCCGCATGTACGCGCGATTGCCGATAAAGTGCGCCACTTGATCACGATCCTCGCCCAATCGCTCCCAATCGGTCCCCGTGACGCGCACGTAAGTCTCCAATCGAGAGAAACAACACACTCCACAACAACGGCAGTCGGCAGGTGTTTTCACAAAGGTGATTTTGCGCTGAAACTGCCCGTCCGCCTTCCTCCGAGCAAATCGATTATCGCGCCGATCTTTTCCGGGAAAAACACGCCGTATGTCGTTTGGCACCTCCGTCGTTCGACTTAGAGGCATGACAACCCCCTCCATGCCTATGCAATATCTCCTCTTGATCTACTGGGACGACAGCCTCTGGGCGCGCATCCCGACTTCTGATCGCAATCGCATTCACCAAGCGTGCGGCGCCTGGCACGAAGAACTTGTTCAAACCAACCGCAGCCGTGGCGCCATGGGACTACAACCCGCGGCCACCGCCACGACACTCCGTGAGGAATCTGGACGACTCGCCGTCACCGACGGCCCGTTCGCCGAAACACGCGAAGTGCTCGGTGGCTTCGAGATCATCGAGTGCCAGCACCTCGACGAAGCGATCGCCATCGCGAAAAAATTCCCCGGACTGCGCGACGGCTGCACGGTGGAGATTCGACCGACTGTGGCCGGCAACGCTTGTCAGGACTAAACCGCCCAAGCGTATTCACGAAACAACTACATTTTCGCCGTCATGAAATTCGTGCTTCTGGTGAACGAATCCGCCGACTGGCCATCGTTATCCGCGCAGCAGCGCGCCGAAATCGCGCAAGCCTGCGACCGCTGGCATCATGATCTTCAAAAACGCGGCATCGGTTTCGCCGGCATCGGGCTGCATCCGCCCGCCGAGTCGTTTTGCGTGCGCAAGTCCAATGGACGTCCACTCATCACCGACGGTCCGTTCGCCGAAACGCACGAAGTGCTCGGTGGTTTCGAACTCATCGAATGCGCCGATCGGGCCGAAGCGGAATCAATCGCAGCGACGTTTCCCGCGTTGGACGTCGGTTTTACGCTCGAGATCCGCCGCGTCTTGGCCGGCGACGATCTTCGTCAACACCTCGGCATGTGAGTATCGAAGAACTGCATCGCCAGCACTACGGACGCATCCTCGCGAGCCTCATTCGCACGGTGCGCGACATCTCCCTGGCGGAGGATTGTCTGCAGGAAGCGTTCGCGCTGGCGATCAAACGTTGGCCTGTCGAAGGCACGCCGGCAAATCCCGCCGGCTGGTTGATGACAACGGCTCGCCATAAAGCCATCGATCACATCCGCCACCGCACGATGGCGGATGCCAAACATCAAGACATGGTCGCACTCTCCTCACCTGCCGCCTCTACGCCCGAGCCCGTGGATACGTTGCGCCTGATTTTCACCTGCTGTCATCCCGCCATCGCCTTGGAAAACCGCATCGCGCTCACGTTGCGTACCGTGTGCGGGCTGTCCGTCGAGGAAATCGCCCGCGCATTCCTCGTGCCTCCCGCCACGCTCAGCCAGCGTCTCGTGCGTGCGAAAACGAAGATCAAACTCGCCGGCATTCCCTACGAAGTGCCGGCCGACGACGAGCTCGCCGAGCGGCTCTCCGCTGCGCTGCATGTGATTTATCTGGTCTTCAACGAAGGTTATTCCTCCACCGTCGGCGCACAGCTTACGCGCGCCGATCTCAGCGCCGAAGCGATCCGTCTTTGCCGACAACTGCGCGAACTCCTGCCGGACGAGCGCGAAGTGGCCGGCTTGCTCGCGCTGATGTTGCTCAACGACTCTCGTCGTAGTGCTCGTATGGATACGGATGGCAACCTCGTGTTGTTGGAGCACCAAGATCGCTCGCGTTGGGACCGCGCGCTGATTTCAGAAGGGACGCAGCTCGTGCCGTTCTCGATGGGCGGCGGGCCTGGTCCGTATGCAATTCAAGCCGCGATCGCTGCGCTGCACTGCAACGCGCCGACGAGCGAGCAAACCGATTGGCCGCAGATCGCTGCGCTCTACACTATTCTCGGACGACAAATTCCATCGCCCGTGATCGAACTGAATCGCGCCGTTGCGGTTGCCATGGCCGAAGGACCTGCGGTTGGTCTCGAGTTGATCGAAAAAATTTCCCTGCCCGGTTATCACCGACTGCCCGCCACAAAAGCGGATTTACTTCGCCGGCTTGGGCGAAATCGCGAAGCGATCGCTGCCTATCGCGAGGCCCTTTCGCTTGTTAGCAACGAAATCGAGCGCCGCTTCCTCGAACAACGTCTTGCGGAGCTCCAGAGGAGCTGAAGGCTTTTTTGTTTCTTTTGAAGCGTTCAAGTCCGCTGTGGGGACTGTGGTTCGTTGGATCAATGTCCGCTGCCTCCTGACATACTGTCGTCCCAGGACGCGCGTACACTCGTCTCCCTTTTGCCTCAGCGCTTCGGCGTTTTGCTTCCATGTCATCCATTCCCACTCTCTCATCTCCGTCGGAACAACCGCCCGCGCCACAATCGTTTTGGCGCAGCGTTCGGCAGTCCTTGAAAGGCGAAGCGGTTGATTTCACGTCGCTCAGTCTGAAGCGCGCCGTGCTGCTGCTCGCTGTGCCCATGGTGCTGGAGATGATCATGGAGTCACTTTTCGCGGTCGTGGACGTGTTCTGGGTCTCGCGACTTGGGCATCAAGCCATCGCCATCGTCGGGCTCACCGAAACCGTGATGTCTCTCATCTATGCGGTGGCGATGGGGATTTCTTTTGCCGCGACTGCGATCGTGGCGCGCCGAATCGGGGAGAAAAATCCCGCGGCCGCGGCACACGCCGCCGGACAAATCGTCATGCTCGGCGTGACGCTCTCCGCCGCGATGGGCATCGCGCTCGCGTATTTCACGCCGCAGATACTGCGCTTGATGGGCGCGAGCGACGACATGATCGCGGAGGGCGTGCCTTTCATGCGGTTGATGATGGGCGGCAACATCACCGTCTTCATGATCTTTCTGATCAATGCCATCTTTCGCGGTGCGGGTGATGCCGTCATCGCGATGCGCACGCTCTGGTTGGCGAATGGCCTGAACATCATCCTCGATCCGTGCTTCATTTTTGGCTGGGGACCGTTTCCAGAAATGGGAGTCACTGGCGCCGCCGTCGCAACCAACATCGGACGTAGCGTCGGCGTGGTGTATCAACTGTGGCATCTCACCGTGCGCGCCGGTCATGTACGCCTGCGCATTCCCGATCTGCGTCCGCAGCGATCGATGTTGATCACCATCCTGAAAACGTCGGGCAATGGCATCGCGCAGATGTTCATCGCGACAACGAGCTGGATCGGACTTTTTAAGATTCTCGCGTTGTTTGGCAGTCCCGTGCTCGCCGGTTACACGATCGCGCTGCGTGTCGTGATCTTCGCGCTAATGCCTGCGTGGGGTCTCGCGAATGCGGGTGCGACCTTGGTTGGTCAGAATCTCGGCGCGGGAAAACCGGAGCGCGCGGAAGCCGCGGTGCGCATCGCCGTCCGGTACAATGTGGCCGTGCTCGGCGCGGTCGGTCTTCTGTTCGTTGTTTTCTGCCGTGTGATCATCGGATGGTTCACGACCGATCCAGAAGTGTTTCACGAAGGCGTGCGTGCGTTGTGGATCATCGGGCTCGCGTTTCCGCTCTACGCCGCGGGGATGTGTTTTGAAGCGACCTTCAATGGTTCGGGCGATACGTGGACGCCGACACGTCTCAACTTCTTCTGCTTCTGGGTTGGTCAGATTCCCTTCGCGTGGTTGCTCGCGGTGCCCCTCAAGCTCGGATCGACGGGCGTGTATATCGCCGTGCCCGTCGCATACACGGCGCTGACCTTGTGGAGCATGCTCTTATTCCGACGCGGCGCTTGGAAGCTGAAGAAGATCTAAGCGACGCGCGCACGCACATCTCCGCGCGTGTAGTTGGTTTCCCACTACACCGCCTGGCCGGCGGCCTGCGCGAAACGGCTGATAATACCGTCGAACGAGCCGTTGGTGAAAAACACCACCACGCGCGGTGCTACAGCATCGGGCTTAAGCGTCGCGTCGGTCAGCGCATCGAACAGCGCCGCATTGCTCGCGAATGCACGCGCTTCCACGCCTTGCACCTCGAGTTGTTGGGCGACGGCTTCGCTATCGAAGCGTTCCGACGCGGCGAGTTTATCGGCGCGATTCACCGCGCCCAGATAGACCTCGTCGGCATGTGACAGCGCGCGTGTGAAGCCCGCCTGCAGCGTTTTGGTGCGCGCGGTGTTGCTGCGGGGTTCAAACACCGCGATGAGACGCGCCCCTTTGAAACGCGCGCGGAAGGAACGCAGCGTTTCTGCAAGCGCGGTCGGATGGTGACCGAAGTCTTCCAGCACCGTCAGCGTCGGCGTCGACACGAGCGTTTCTTGACGTCGTTTCACACCGCGGAAACGCGCGAGTGCATCGAGCGAGAGTTGCGTGGGATTGTCGGGGAAAATCGCCAGCGCTGCCGCCGTCGCGGCCATCGCGGCATTGCGTGCGTTGTAGAGCCCGGGCGTGGGCCAGTGGATGTCGGCCCAGACCGTTTGCTTCCAGAAAAGCGTGAAGGCCACGCCGCCCGCATCTTCCACAAAGGCGCTGATGCGCACGTCGTTGTTTTCGCCGGTGCCGACACGCACCACGCGCGTCCATGGCAGCGGTCCGAGCGCGCGCAGATTTTCGTCGTCGCCATTCAAGACGATCCAGCCGTTGCGCGGCACGATGCGCGTGAAGTGACTGAACGTGCGCTGCACGTCGGCGAGATCGCGAAAGATGTCGGCGTGATCGAACTCGAGATTATTGAGCACCGCTACATGCGGCGCGTAGTGGATGAACTTGCTGCGCTTGTCGAAAAACGCGCTATCGTATTCGTCGCCTTCGATCACGAATGGATCGCCCGCCGCGCCAAGGTGATTTCCCACCGGGGGATCCTGCGGCACACCGCCAATGAGAAAACCAGGATCGCGTCCATTCTCGCGCAGCAAAAACGCCGTGAGCGCGGTCGTCGTGGTTTTCCCATGCGTGCCGGCGATCACGATGTTTTTGCGATGACGCAGTACGGAATCGTGCAGCAGCGCAGGCAGCGAGGTGAAAGGAATCGCCCGCGTATCGAGCAACCACTCGACCTCGACATTACCACGCGAAAGCGCGTTGCCGATCACGACGAGATCGGGCGAGAGTTTTTCCAGGCGTGCCGCATCATAGCCTTCGTGTACGGCGATGCCGGCATTCGCGAGCACGGTGCTCATGGGCGGATACACGCCGGTGTCGGCGCCTAGCACCTCGTGACCCGCGGCACGGGCCAGCAGCGCTGCGTTGCCCATGGCGGTGCCGCAAATTCCCAGAAAATAAATTTTCATACGTTCGAATGGCGCGGCTTAGAATCGGCACCAAACGCGTATCCAACAAGCGAATATCCATCACATTCACGCGCGGCGCGGGCAGGTATTTCGAATCCTCACTCAACGTGAAATCCGCCGTCCCGCCTTTTGCTGCAATGTGCAGCAGCGCTCGGAAAAGAGCCTTTGCGAAATGCAGTCAATCGGCGTGCATGTTTCGTCACGGGTAAACACAAACAATTTGTTTTTAGTCACTTATAAGCAGGTAGCCTGTGCTGGCACAATCGCTGCGAAGGAAGCGTTTAGTTGCCAGCTGATCGATCGAGGCGCCCGCGGCCTCGTCTAACTAAATAAACACACACTCCAAACTCATCCCTCCATCATCATGCCAAGACCTATCGCCATCGCTATGCTCGTCGTCGGAGTCATCCTGCTCGTATGGGGCATCAATGCCTCCAACTCCGCCGGTTCTGAAATTTCCGAAGCCGTCACCGGCTCGCCGTCCGACAAAAGCATGTGGCTCATCGCGCTCGGTGCGCTCGGTGCCATTGCTGGCGCTTTCAGTCTCTTTCGTCGTCGGGCCTAAACCCAGACGGCGCCCGCCAATCACCTCTCAACCTTCATCACACCTATCATGAGTGCCAATACTTCCCAAAAAACCATCGACGATCTCAAGAGCCTCATCCAAGACGCAGAAGAGGCCTTGGCGAACGCCGGTGATCTCGCCGAAGACAAAGTCTCCGCCCTTCGCGAACGCCTCCGCGGCGCGCTTGAGAAAGGTAACGACGTTTATCAACGCGCGCGCGAATGCGCCCGTGAGAAGATCGACGAAGCCGACCTCTATGTGCGCTCGCATCCTTATCAATCGATCGGCACCGCCATCGCCGTCGGCGCCATTCTCGGACTGCTCATCGGCCGTCGGCTGCCTTAAAATCAGCTCTGATTAAACGATGAGCGATACCACGGACACTCGTCCCAAGCCTCTCTCGCTCCTGGAGCGATTGCGCGCAACAGGTTCTCTATTCCTGCGTGCCTGCGAACACCGCGCCGAATTGGCCGCGCTGGAGATGGGAGAAGCGAAGGACGAGGCCGTGGGTCTCGTTATTCTCAGCGTCGTTGGCAGCGTGGCGGCTTTGATGAGCGGTTTTGCGCTTAACCTGCTCGTCGCCGCGATCTGGTGGGATTCGCCCTCGCGCGTTCTCGCCGTAAGCCTCGCGCTCGCGATTCAAGTGCTCATTGCGGTGATCGCCGTAGTGGTGTGCACAACCCGCCTCAAGCGCTGGCGGCCTTTTAGCGCTACGAGTCAGCAGTTGAAGAAAGATTCCCAATGCCTGAACGAACTGTTTCGTCACCCACCGCCCCGTTCGACCGCATCGGCCGGGACGCGCGCAAACGGTATTTAGTGCTGGCCTGCGCATGCGATCGTCTCGAGCTGGCGCTCGCTTGGCGACGTCCCTCACCGCCTCCCTGGCAGAGCCTCACGCGCTTTGTATCCGGAAACTGGATGCAGTTTGCTTCAGCCGCCGCGTCCATTTTTATGCCGCGGAAAATCCGCACCGCCGCAGTCTTGTATCGGTTGTTCCGTTCGCGC
The DNA here is from genome assembly GCA_937958045.1 of uncultured Opitutaceae bacterium. Taxonomy (GTDB): domain Bacteria; phylum Verrucomicrobiota; class Verrucomicrobiia; order Opitutales; family Opitutaceae; genus Nibricoccus. The sequence continues at coordinate 77,259 of CALFXL010000044.1, forward strand.
GGCGACCCGAACAAGAAACGAACGGGCTTTTTCCGACGCTGAATCGCGACCGAGGAAATTTGCCAAAAAACTCCTTGCGTTCGGCGGTGAAAGTTTGATTTTCCCAGCCCTCTCAGTTGGAGACGGGCTCGTAGCTCAGTTGGAAGAGCGCCTCAATGGCATTGAGGAGGTCGTCAGTTCGAACCTGATCGAGTCCACCAACTTGCGGCGGAAGAGGATGTGAGCTGAGGCTCAGTTGTTGTCGGTGAGATTGAATTCCGACTCGTGATAGTCGCCGCGGCCGTCTGGACGAGCGCCCACGTTTCCCACGGCGCGAAATGCCGCCAACACGGATTCGTCGAATTCGGGATTCCCCGAGGAGCGAATAATGCGGACCTGGCTGATCGTACCCGAGGCGGAAACGTGAAACGAGACACGAGCCGAGAGCCGATCGGTGGCACCGAGGGGCATTACATGCGCATCTCTTACCTTCTGTTTGAGAAAAGCGAAGTAAGTCCCGAGCAGATTCTGCTCGCCGCGGCTGAGCGCCTTGCCGCCTGCGCCGGCTTCAGCGGTTTTACCGCCTTGGACTCCTGTCGCGAGTCCCTTGGTGTCGATCTTCGGCGGCGGCGTTTTCGATGAACTGGAAGAGCTCGTCTTCTTCGGCGGATTGAGCCGGTCGAATTCCTCCTTCGTCATCGTCTTGCGCTGTTCGGTGGCGGCCTTTTCCGCGGCGGCTTTTTCGGCCGCGGCTTGTTGCGCAGCGAGTTTTTCGGCTTTGGCGCGCTCTGCGGCTTCACGACGTTCGCGAGCCTGCTCTTCGCGGCGATGCTGCGTGATGATCTGGCGCTCTTTGCGATCAGCGATCTGCTTGATCTGTTGAGAAATGCTTCGCTCGGTGCGCGCGGGGGCGGGCTTGCTTTCGGGCGGAGCGATCGGTGTGGTGCCCGTTGCGTCGGCCCGACCGTAAGCAGTCGCTTCGGTGGCACGCCAGTTGTCGCCCTCGCCTGCGACAAGTTCGAACACCTCGGTCGGTTTGCGCAACGAGTGTTCTTTGAGCGCCCAGGCCGACAGAAAGATCACCGCCAAAAACGCCCCGTGAAGCATCACGGAAATCGAATAGGCGCTGGGCGAATGAGCAGTCATGGCGGGCTGACGGATTAGACGCCGACAACAATGAAATGTTGACGCAAAAAGTTCAATTCCCCGCCTGCGTATCGAAGCTCACGCGGCTGAGTCCGCTTTGTCGCACCTCATCCATGAGCGTGATGATTTTTTGATAAGGAACCGTTCCGTCCGCGCGAATGCGTACGACGGTATTGTCGGTGTCGTAGTTGCGCAACCGCAGTTTGAGCTCCTGACGCGTGATCGGCGTATTGTTCAGATAAAGTTCGTCGCGCGCGGTGAGCGTGATCGTGACGAAGATCGTGTTTTTGTCGGGCTTGGTCTGCGGCGCTTTCGACTCGACCGGGAGGTTTACGGGGACGGTTTGCTCCTGAGTGATGAGCGGCGTGGCGATCATGAAGATGATCAGCAACGTGAAGCCGAGGTCGATGAGGTTGGTGACGTTCAGCTCCGAGATCGGATGCGACTGGCGTTGACGTCGGAAAGTGCGGGCCATGGCGGGAGGCGCTGGGCGTTAGCGCGATTCGAGTTCGATGCGGTCGGCGAGCGAACTGGCGAAGTTTTCCAGCTCGGTAACGAGGCGCTTGGTGCTCGCGAAGAGATAGTTGTAGCCGAACACCGACGGAATCGCGACCACGAGGCCTGCGATCGTGGTGAGCAAGGCGGCGGACACACCGGGCGCGAGCGTGGCGATGCTGGCGGTTTGCTGCATGGCCACCGCGCTGAAGGCCTCCATCACGCCCCACACGGTACCGAGCAAACCGAGGAACGGTGCGCCGGAGACGATCGAAGCGAGAAACACCATGCTCGATTCGTAGCGCAGCACCTGTCGCGCGAGCGCGCGTTGGATCGCGTTCTCCGCTTGTTCGAGGCGCGCGCGCGGATCGTCGATGCCTTTGCTTTCATTGATCTGGCCCGCGCGTTCATACGCTTCGAGCGCGTCGGCGAGCAGGTCGCCGTAAGGAATCGAGCGGCGGTTGCGATACGAGTCGGGCAGATCGAGAATCGTGCGTTGATCGCGCAGATGTTGTTCGAGCGCGAGATTGAGGTAACGCAGCTGGGCGAGGTCGTTGCGTTTTCCAATCATGACCGCCCAGGCGACGATGCTCGAGATGGCGAGGCCGACGGTGATGATCTGTCCAACGATGTCACAACGTAGAAAAACTTCCCAGATGTTCGTGGCGGCAAAAAGTAGTGTCATCGGTGCAGAGTGCGGGGAGTGCGGAAAAGTGGTGAACCTTAGTTGGGGCCTTTGCCGAAGGCCTTCAACGGCAATCTCGATAAATGCGTGCCGGAATCGTGTTGCCGTGGCGCGGGCGTTTTTTTCGGCTGCGCTCTCCCCCAGCCATGAACTTCAAAACACGCGCGCTCGCCGAGCTTCGCTCCCGCCATTCCCTCATCACCCAAAAACGAACGCTCGCCGGTTTCGACGGGTTCGTCGACACGATCGTCACACCGGTCGCGCTGCGTCATGGTCAGGGCGACGATTTTAAGCCGATCAGCACGGTGACGGAATTTGGCCAGCGCATCCTCGGCGCCGCGGGCAAGAGCACCAACATCGAGTATTATCCGCGCATAGAAAAGCTCGGCGGCAACGGCCCCATCATGGCCAATGCCCTCCTGGCCGCCGGCAGCAGCCTCACCTACATCGGCGCACTCGGACGCGAAGGCGCGATTCATCCCGTGTTCGCCGACATGGCGAGCCGCGCGCGCGCGATTACGCTTTGCGCTCCGGCATCCACCACCGCGGTGGAGTTTGAGGATGGAAAACTGATGTTCGGGCAAATGCGTTCGTTCGATGAAATCAGTTGCGAACGCATTGTCGGCGTGATGGGCCGCGAAGCGTTTCACGCGGAGCTCGCCGCCGCGGATCTCATCGCGCTCGTCAACTGGACCATGATCCCGCGCATGACGGAGATTTTCGTCGAGCTCACCGAGAAAGTTTTCCCTACCCTGCCCGCTCGCGATCGCATTTTCTTCTTCGATTTGGCCGATCCGGAAAAACGCTCTGCGGGCGATCTCGTGGCGGCGCTGCACGCGATCGCCGCTTTCGAAAAACACGGCCGCGTCACGCTCGGACTCAATCTCAAGGAAGCCCAGCAAGTTTACGCCGCGCTCGGGCTCGGCGTTTCCGAGGGCGAAGAGGAAAACGTGCTTCGCCACGCCGCCGCGGAGATCCGCGCGAAACTGAATTTGACCACGGTCGTCGTTCACCCGCGCAAGTCCGCCGCCTGCGCCACGGCGGAGGGCACGTGGTGGGTGCCGGGGCCGTACTGCGAGCAACCGATGATCACCACCGGCGCCGGCGACCACTTTAATGCCGGCTTCAGCGTCGGCCAGTTGCTCGGACTCAGCCCGGAAGCCTGTCTGGCGACTGGCGTCTGCACGTCCGGCCATTACGTTCGCACGGCGGCGAGCCCTTCTGTCGCCGATCTCGAAACATTTCTCGCGAACTGGCAGTAATTTCCCCAGTCTCTCGTCCATGCCTCTCTCAGACCAGACCCCGGCCGGTGTACTCATCTCCTTCGAAGGTTCCGAAGGCAGCGGAAAAACCACCCAAATCGCACGTCTCGCCAAGCGTCTTCAAGCGATGGGGCGCGATGTTATTTCCACGCGCGAGCCCGGCGGCTCCGAGATCGGCGAACAGATTCGCAATATCATCGTCCATAATTCCAAGGGCGATGAAATGTGCGCCGAGACCGAGCTGCTGCTGTTTGCCGCGGCACGCGCGCAATTGGTCCGCGAAGCGATCGCTCCCGCGCTACTCCGTGGCGCCATCGTGCTCAGCGATCGTTTTCTTGATTCTTCGACCGTGTACCAAGGCATCGGCCGCAATCTCGCGATGGGACCGGTCAACCAGATCAATCGCTTCGCCGTCGGCAATGTCATGCCGCACCTGACGATCGTGATCGACGTGCCGACCTCGGTGAGTCTCGAGCGCATTCGTCAGCGCGCGTCGGATCTGCCCGATCGCATGGAGCGCGAAAACATCGATTTCTACGAAAAGGTTCGTTCAGGTTATCTGCTGCTCGCGAAAGGCATGCCCGAACGCTTTGTCGTGATCGATGGCACGCAGAGCGAGGATGCGATCGAGAAACAAATTTGGGCCGCGATCGAAGTTCGTCTTTTCAAAAAATCCGCTTCGTCTTCGGCGAAAAAGAAGCTGGCCAAACCCGCGAAGAAAAAAACGCCGACGCGCGCCGCTGCCAAAAAAGCGCCCGCCCGCGCCACCAAAAGCGCCACTAAAAAAACCGTCGCGCGCAAACCCGCCGCCAAGTCGTCGCCGCCCGCCGCGCGTAAGTCTGCGCGTCGCCGCTGAGTGACGCGCTTGCGATCGTTTCATGTCGATGTCGCCGTCGCCCGTTGCCTGGCCGCCTGCCCTCGCTGACACGCCTGCCGTCGCGGTCATCGAGCGCGCCATCTCGCGCGAACGTTTGTCGCACAGTCTTCTGCTGACCGGCGGCGATCTCGACACCTTGCAACTCGTGGCGCTCGCCATCGCGGATCGTTTGTTGAACGGACTCACGCCGAGCGACGGTCATCGTTTTCCGCCCGATCAACATCCCGACAGCTTTTCACTGCGGCCCGCGGGTAAAATGCGGCAAATCTCCGCCGACGCGACGCGCGATCTCATCGCGAAGGTGCAGGTCTCTGCGAGCGTGTCGTCGCGCAAGGTCGCGATCATCTACGAGTGCGATCGCATGCACGTGGCCGCGGCGAATGTTTTTCTCAAAACGCTCGAAGAGCCGCCGTCGAACACGACCTTGCTGCTGCTCACGACGCGACCCTACGCGCTGCTGCCCACGATCCGCAGTCGTTGTCTTCATTTTCGTTTTCCGTCCGGCCCGGCCGCTTATTCGCCCGATGGTTGGAGTGCGTGGCTCGACGATTATCGCGCGTGGCTCACGCGTTTGAGCGATGGCGTGACCGATAAAAAAACTGCGGCCGATTCGATTCTCGCGGCGTACGGATTGATCGCGCGCTTCGGCGCCATTCTCGATTTCGCGACCGGCGAAGTTTGGAAACAGCAGAAAGAAAATCTGCCGCCCGAACTCGACGATGACGAACAAGTCGCCATCGAAACCGGCATCGCCAACGGACTTCGCTCGCGACTCTTCATCGAGATCGAAAACGCCACGCGCGCTTTTGCACTGCCGCGTTTGCGGTCAAACGACGCCGCCACCAATCGCGCGCTCACGGCCGCCACCGAGAAACTCGAATACGCGGTCGGGCTTCTCCGACTAAACCTCAACGTGTCCGCCGCGCTCGAAGAGTTCATGCTCGCGTCGCTGCGCATGTGGACCCGTCGCTGAGATTCACGAAGTTAGCGCGTCGCAAAAAACAGGAGTAAACTCCCTGCGCTGTCGCATCTTCTAACGTTTGCACGCGCGCCCGCTTTCCATGCGCAAGGCTTCCTGCTTTGCTCGCGGGTTTCACTGTTTATGAGCCACGCTCGCGCGCTCGCGAAGAAACCTTCACTCCTTGCTCTCGCTTGGCCGATTTTCATCGAACAGGCGCTGCATGTCATGACCGGAACGGTCGATACGTTCATGGTCAGCCACGTCTCGGATCATGCGGTGGCCGGCCTCGGCGTGGCGCATCAGATCGTCGTACTCGCGATCATCCTGTTTAACTTCGTGGGCATCGGAGCGAGCGTGGTGGTCACGCACTCGCTTGGCGGCGGTGATCCGAGGGGCGCGGCGCAAGTTGCGCGCACCGCTATCGCCACGAACTTCTGGATCGGCGCGATCATCAGCACGACTGTGTTTCTCTTTGCGCGACCATTGCTGGAGTTGATGCATCTCCCGCCGGAGCTGATGCAATACGGCCTGCCCTTTCTCACGATCATGGGCGGCACGCTGTTTCTTGAATCGATCAACATGTCGATCTCCGCCGTGCTGCGCGCGCACGGTCACACGCGCGAAGCGATGCTCGTCACGCTCGCGCAGAATATTCTCAACGCGCTCGGCAACGCCGTCTTTCTCTTCGGACTTTTCGGCGCGCCCAGACTCGGCGTGGTCGGTGTCGCGTGGTCCACCGTTTTCAGCCGCGTGGTCGCGCTGGCGGCGCTCTGGATTTTGCTTCGTCGACAAACGGGATTGCGGCTCGCGTTTGGCGATCTCTTCCGCGTGTCGCACGACAAGCTGAAGCCGATCCTTCACATCGGCATGCCGGCCGCGGGCGAAAACATCAGCTGGTGGCTGGCGTTCATGACCATCACGTCGTTCACCGCGCGCATGGGCGGCGATCAACTCGTGGTGCAGTCGTACACGATGCAGATTCTCTACGTCGTGATCATCTTTAGCATCTCGATCGCGCTCGGCACGGAGATCATCATCGGCCACCTGATCGGCGCTGGAGAATTCGAGGAAGCGTATCTCGAACTGATGAAAAATCTCCGCACGAGCTTCCTGCTCGGCATCAGCGCGATTGGCGTTGTGGCCATATTCGCGCCGGTGCTGTTGGGAATTTTCACCAAGGATGCGGCGGTGATCGCGGGCGGCACGCTTTTGCTGCGCATGTCGCTGCTGCTCGAGCCGGGACGCGTGTTAAACATCGTCGTGATCAACTGCCTGCGCGCGACCGGCGACGTGCGCTTTCCGATCTTTCTCGGATTGATGTCGATGTGGGGCGTGTGGGTGCCGCTCGCGTGGCTGCTCGGACTGCAACTTGGCTGGGGATTGCCGGGCGTATGGATCGCGATGATGTGCGACGAATGGCTGCGCGGTGTGCTGATGTACCGCCGCTGGCGTCATCGACGCTGGCTGCCGCATGCGCGCCGTGTGCGCGAACGCGTGCTCGCGAGTACGTCGCGCGCGTGAGGTCGCGCCTCAGCGCACTTGCAGCGTGTCGCCTTCGTACGTGAGGCCGAGCGTGGGGATGACGACCGCCTTGCGGTTGCCTTCCTTGCGCACACTGCCGGCGTGCCACGCATCGTAACCCGCGGCTGCGGCGGCCGCGAGCGTTGCGTCCACCAAACCGGGCGCGACGTAGGCCGCGAAACCGACGCCCTGGTTAAACGTCGCGTACATCTCGCGCGTCGAAACCGGCCCCATTTTTTCCAAGAACTGGAAGAGCGCGGGCGCGGGACGCACGTTGGAGATCTCGTACACGAAAGGCTCTTCGAGGCGCATCAATTTGCGCCAACCGTGACCGGTCACGTGCGCCACGTAGTTGAGCTCGATGCCGCGTTGCTGGCATTCGCGAATAAACTCCACGTAGATGACCGAGGGCGCGAGCAGCGCTTCGCCAAACGTGCGCGAGTCTCCGAAGCCGATCGGCGTCTGATAACCTTGCGGGAGACGCTCGGCGATCTGGCGGCAGAGCGTGAGGCCGTTGGTTTGAACACCGGACGACGCGAGGAAGATGATCTGGTCGCCATCGCGCAGTTCGCCGGAAATGCGGAGCGACTTCGGCGCGATTTTGCCGATGGCCGAACCGGCGAGCACGATTGTATCCGCGTTCACAATACCGCGAAGCGTCGGCGTTTCTCCACCGCCCCACACCGCGCTGGATTGGCGGCAGGCGTGCGCCCAGCCTTCGACCAGCGCCGTCATGCGGGCTTCGTCGGCGAACCAGGCGGAATCGCCAACCGCCGCGTGCATCGCGATCGAGACAGGCAACGCGCCACAGGTGATGAGGTCGTTGACCATCGTGGCGACGGTATCAATGGCGATCTCGCGATAGAAATTCTTCCCCGTCTGCTTGTACACTGCGTCGGCCACGAGGTTCTTCGTGCCGAGTCCTTCTTCGACGTGCGCGAGGAAATGATCCTCCGCCTCCATCAAGTACGCGCTCTCGCCGCGCGTGGTCGCGGGTTCCGCGTACCCATGCTGAGCCAGCAACGGCGCGGTGGTGCGGGCGGCTTTTTGGCACGCACGTTTGAACGCATCGAGTTGATCGTAGTTAACGCCGGAGGATTCGTAGGAAAGTGACATGGGGGAATCGGAATTCAGAATGCCGAAGAGTCGGAAGCCTCGGCGTTTTCGCTTCGGCATTCGATCTTCGCGTTTCAGATTTTAATAAGAGCGTCCGTCTCCTTTTTCGTAGTAGTTAACGTAAGCTTGATTCACGACGCGATAGCCGCCGGGCGTCGGATATTTGCCGGTGAAATACCAGTCGCCGGTGTGCGCCGGGACGGCGGCGTGGAGGTTTTCGATGGTTTGGAAAATCACCTGAACCTCGCCCTTCCACTCGATGCTCTTCGGACGGACAATCTCCGAAATGCGCGCCGAAATTTCGTCGGCGGTGAACGGCTCGTAGATTTTGCGCACGTGATTCACGAGACCGCCGCGCGCCACTTCATCGCGGCAAAGGCGGTAAACTTCCTCGAGCAGATCGGCTTTGCCGCGCTCGCGCAGAAGTGAAACCGCGGCTTCGAAGGCGATGAATTTGCCGAGCTCCGACATGTCGATGCCGTAGCAATCCGGATAACGGATCTGCGGTGCGGTCGAAGCGATCACGATCTTCTTCGGATTGAGGCGCGCGAGAATGCGCAGAATCGATTTGCGCAGCGTGGTGCCGCGCACGATCGAATCGTCCACGCACACGAGATTGTCCTGCCCCGCTTTCACCGAACCGTACGTGATGTCGTACACGTGGCTGGCGAGCTGATTGCGCATGCTTTCCTGGCCGATGAAGGTGCGCAGCTTGATGTCTTTCGAAACCACTTTTTCGCTGCGCGGCCAGTTGCGGAGAATGAGTTCGTCGAGCAACGACTCGTTCAGCGTGCCGTTGCGCGACGCGTCGAGGATGGACTGTTTCACCTCATCGCGACGGCGTTCGCGCAGCTCGTACATGAGGCCGTAATACGCAACTTCGGCGGTGTTGGGGATGAAGCTGAAAACGGTGTTGGTCCAGTCGTGGTTGACCGCTTCGAGCACTTGATCGGCGAGCTTGGCGCCGAGCGCCTTGCGATCTTCGTAGATGTCGATGTCGTTGCCGCGGGAGAAATAGATGCGTTCGAATGAACACGAGGCGCGTGGAAGCGGCGCGGTGAAGGCGGTCGTGCTCACGGCGCCGTTGCGTTTCACCACAACGACATGGCCGGGCGGAACTTCTTTCACCTGATCCACCGCGGCGTCGAAAACCGTCATGATCGGCGCGCGCTCCGAAGCAAACGCCACCACTTCATCGTCTTCGTATACCCAGCACGGACGAATGCCCGCCGGATCGCGCGCGACAAACGCGTCGCCGTTACCGATCAGGCCGCAAAGCGTGTAACCCCCGTCCCACTTCTGGGCGGAGCGGGTGATCACGCGAGCGATGTCGATGTCTTCGCTGATCTTGCGCGACATCTCTTCGCCGCGCATGCCGGTGGCGCGGAGGGCGCGGTAAGTGTCCTCGTGTTCTTCATCGAGGTAGAAACCGATTTTCTCGAGCAGCGCCTGCGTATCGGTGGCGAAGATCGGATGCTGACCCAGCGCGATGAGGCTCGCATTGAGCTCCGCAGTGTTGGTCATGTTGAAGTTGCCGCACAGCGCGAGATTGCGCGTGGGCCACGAGCTGCGCCGGAAATACGGATGGCACGAGCTCATGTTGTAGCCGCCCGAGGTGCCGTAGCGAAGATGTCCGACCAATAATTCGCCGCCGAAGTCGAAGTGTTTCTTCACTGTGTCGGCGAACTCCGGGTGGATCGTGCCGTTTTCGACCAGCTCGTTGTACTGGGCGAGCAAGGTCTTGAAGATCTTGTCGAGCGGGTTCGCTTTCACGCAGCGCTCGCGGAACATGTACGGCTCGCCGGCCGGCATATCGAGCTTCACACAGGCCACGCCCGCGCCGTCCTGGCCGCGATTGTGTTGCTTCTCCATCAATAGGAAAAGCTTGGTGAAGCCCCATAGCGGCGAACCGTATTTTTCCTGGTAAAAGGAAAGTGGTTTTTTGAGGCGGACGAGCGCGACGCCGCATTCGTGGGTGAGTTTATCGGACATGGAAAACTGGATCTACCCCCGCAAAAACGCTGACGCTGAACGGACTAAACTGCTTTTCCGCACTTATCCCCGCGAGGCCCTGCGGGCGTTCACGTTCGAAGGTCGTTTGGTTACCAAAGTCGGTCAGTTTCACAGCCGTTAAAAGAAAGGGATGACGGCGCGAATCGCAAAACGGTCAAGGGTTTTCCCGTTTTTGCCCAAGTCCAAAGAGTGTGAAAAATCCCCGTCGGGCGATGTCTCGGGTGCGCAAGTTCTCTTCCTGACAACGTCCTGTCGGCAATCTGCGCGCACAGGCGCCGGATTTGGAACGCGCGATTGAATTCCGTCGCTCCGTGAGCATCCGTGTTCGTCCTGTGTCCAAACGTTCCGCCAAGCCCGTCGTCTCTCCCGTCTCCCCTGCTCCCGCCGATTGCATCCGCCTGCGCGGCGTGCGCCAAAACAACTTGAAGGGCTTCGACCTCGATCTGCCGCTGGGCAAGTACATCGTCGTCACCGGCCTGAGCGGCGCCGGCAAATCTTCGCTCGTGTTCGACACGCTGCACGCCGAAGGACAGCGACGTTACGTCGAAACGTTCTCGGCCTACACGCGTCAGTTTCTCGATCTGCTGGATAAACCGCAGGTCGACTCCATCGAAAACATCCGCCCGTCGATAGCCATCGAGCAGACCAACACGGTCAAAACGTCGCGCTCGACCGTCGGCACGATGACCGAGCTTACGGATTTCTTCAAAGTCTGGTTCAGCCACGTCGCCGAATGTTTCGATCCTGAAACGGGTGAAAAAGTCGAAGACGACACCCCGCAATCGATCTGGGAAAAAACCATCGCCAGTCAGCCGGGCCGGACCGTCGTCATCGGTTTTCGCGTCGCCAAACCCGACAACCTTTCATGGACCGAAATCCTTAAAAACCTCAAAGGCCAGTCCTACGTGCGCGTGCTGTTGCCGATCGCCGAGCGTGCCGAGGTCGCGCGTATCGACGACCTGCTGGCCGAAACCGCCAGTACTCCCGCGTCCTCCGGCAAATTCAGTGTCAAGCGTTCCGCGTTGAGCGTTGAGCGTTCGACGCACCTCTTCGTCGTCCAGGACCGCATCACAATCGACGCAGCCAACCGCGTGCGCTTTCTCGAAGCCGTCGAAACCGCGCTGCATTTCGGACAAAACCAAGTCCATCTCTTCGAGCCCGACGGCGAAGGTTTCCGCGAATTCGCCCACTACTCGCGCGGACTGCATTCGCCGAAAACCGGACGCACGTTTCGCCCCGCCACGCCGGCTCTTTTTTCTTTCAACTCACCGCTCGGCGCCTGCCCGCAATGTCGTGGTTTTGGACGCGTCATCGAGATCGACTACCGCCTCGCGATTCCCGACCAGTCGAAGTCGATCGATGAAGGCGCGATCAAATGCTGGGAGGGCGAAGTTTACAGCGAGTCGAAGCGCGACCTGCTCGTTTTCGCGAAAAAGAAAAAGATCCCGACCAATGTGCCCTTTTATTCGCTCACGCCGGAACAGCGCGCATTCGTGATCGAGGGCGAGCCGGGCTACGGCGAAGAAAACGGCAAAACCTGGCCGCGCTACTGGTACGGCATCAAAGGCTTTTTCAAGTGGCTCGAGAAAAACACGTACAAGATGCACGTGCGCGTTTTTCTCTCCCGCTTCCGCGCCTACAATCCCTGCCCGAGTTGCGGCGGCACGCGCCTCCAACCCGAATCGCTTTGCTGGAAATGGCGCGGCAAAACGCTTCCCGATCTCTACCAAATCCCGGTCGGCGAACTCCTCTCCCTGATCTCTCAATCGAGAGTCGAGGCTCAAAAATCGAAAATCGAGGAAACGCGGAGCGCTTCGCTCGCCTTCGATTCTATCCGCACCCGCCTGCGTTATCTGCAGCAAGTGGGCCTCGATTATCTCACGCTCGATCGCCCGTCCAAAACGCTCTCAGGCGGCGAGGTGCAGCGCGTGAATCTCACCTCGTGTCTCGGCACGTCCTTGGTCGATACCCTCTTTGTGCTCGATGAGCCGAGCGTGGGGCTTCACCCGCGCGACATCGATCGTCTCATCGCGATCATCCGTTCGCTCACCGACGCGGGAAACACCGTCGTCGTCGTCGAACACGACGAAGCGATGATCCGCGCGGCCGATCATGTGATCGAGATCGGTCCCGAGCCGGGCAGTCGTGGCGGCAATGTTGTGTTTCAAGGCGATGTTCCCCGCATGCTCCGCGACAAACAGAGCATCACCGGCGCGTATCTTTCGGGACAGCGACGTATTGAAATTCCCACTACACGTCGCGCGGTCGATGCGGACACGCCGCGCATGCGTTTCGTTGGCGCGACGAAACACAATCTAAACGACCTTTCGTTTTCGGTTCCGCTGCAACGCCTCGTCTGTCTCTCCGGCGTGTCCGGTTCCGGCAAATCCACGCTGCTCGACAGCGTCATCCATCAAGGGCTGCTCACGCGGCGTCATGAACTCACCGGCGATCCCGCATCGATTCGCGAGATCACACTCTATCGTGAGTTTTCCGAGATCGTGCTCGTCGATCAATCGCCGCTCACGCGCACGCCGCGCTCCAATCCCGCGCTCTACACCGAAGCGTGGGATCTCATCCGCGAACTTTATGCGCGCACGCCGGCCGCGCAGGCTGCGGGCTTCAACGCATCGAGCTTTTCGTTCAACAGCGGCGATGGTCGTTGCGATCACTGTCAGGGACTCGGCTCGGAACGCGTCGAGATGCAATTTCTCTCCGACGTTTTTGTTCCCTGCCCCGTTTGCGAAGGTCGTCGCTTCAAACCTGAAACACTCGCGATCAAATGGCGGGATCGCTCTGTCGCGGAACTTCTCGCGAGCAGTGTGGACGACGCGGTCGAACTCTTTGCCGAGCATCCCGCGATCCGCGGTCGTCTCGCGACCTTGCAAGCGGTCGGACTCGGCTATCTCACGCTCGGCCAGCCGCTCAACACCCTCAGCGGCGGCGAGTCTCAACGTCTCAAACTCGTGCGTTATCTCTCCGGCTTCACCGAAGAAACCTCAAAAAGCCAAGCACTAGGAAACTCGGGCCGCAGCAAAACGTCCACCGCCTCTACCGCTGATCACTCGTCATCGGTCACTGGTCATTCTTCCGCCTTCAACCTTCGTCCATCGGATTTCCCCCAAGGCGCTCTCCTTCTGCTCGACGAGCCTACAACCGGCCTCCACCGCCACGATGTGAAGCGCCTGCTTTCCGTGCTGCATGCGCTCGTTGATCGCGGTCACAGCGTCATCGTGATCGAGCATAATCTCGACGTGCTCAAATCCGCCGACTGGATCCTCGAGATCGGACCCGAAGCCGGCGCCGGCGGCGGTCGTATCGTCGCTGAAGGTCCGCCCGAAATCATCGCTCGCGCGAAAACTGCGACGAGCCCGTTTCTCCGTGCTGCGCTCGATGAGCACGCACGCGGTGCGACGCCTGAGCTTCTCGCCGCGGAAGCTCCCGCACCTTATCACGCCGCAAGTCCGGGAATCGAAAATCGAGAATCCAAAATCGAAAACGCCTCGAGTCTGCGGCTGGAAGGCGCGCGCGAAAACAATCTCAAAAACATCTCCGTCGCGATTCCGCATCGCGAGTTGACCGTCGTCACCGGCGTGTCCGGTTCGGGCAAATCGACCTTGGCATTCGACATCGTTTTCGCGGAGGGCCAACGACGTTTTATGGAGTCGATGTCGCCGTATGCGCGGCAGTTTGTTGAACAACTTCCGCGGCCCGATATCGATCGCCTCACGGGCATTCCGCCAACTGTCGCGATCGAGCAACGCGTCACGCGCGGTTCGCGCAAATCGACCGTCGCGACCATCACGGAGGTCGCGCAATATCTTCGCCTGCTCTACGCGCGGCTCGGCGTGCAGCATCATCCCGACACTGATCATCCGGTGGAGCCGCTGTCGCTCGGTCAGTTGAAGAAGCTGCTATTGCGCGTCATGCACGGCTCGCCGAATGCGAAGAAGGCGAAACATCTTTATCTCTGCGCGCCGTTGATCCGCGGCCGCAAAGGCCATCACCAGCCCATCGTCACGTGGATGCAGGATCACGGCTACACGTTGATGCGCGCGGATGGACGTCTCCAAAGAGTGGATACATTCCAGAAACTGGATCGTTACAAGGAGCACGACGTGGAGGTCGTCGTCGCCGATCTGAAAACCGACCCCAAGCCCGGCGCCGCACTCGAAACCGCCCTGCGTCTCGGCAAAGGCTCGTGTTTCCTCATCACGCCGCAGGGCGATGTGCTTTCGTGGTTCTCCACCACGCGCACCGATAGCAAAACGGGAGAATCGTTTCCCGAACTCGATCCGAAACATTTCTCGTTCAACTCGCCGCGCGGTTGGTGCCCTTCGTGCCGCGGACACGGTCGCGTTTTCCCGTGGATGCTGCAGCTCGACGACGAAAACGCCGGCAACGACGAAGCCGCCGCGGCGCTGCGCCTGCGCGCATTCGGCGTGGAGTCGGCCGACGACGTTTCCGAGCAAGGTCAGCTTTGCCCGGAGTGTCATGGCGAGCGCCTCAACCGCATCGCGCGCGCGGTGAAACTGCGCCTCAAAAAACAGCCGGCGATTTCCCTGCCCGCGCTCCTGCGTTGCACGCCGTCGCAGCTCCTCACGCATCTTCGCAATCTCGATCTCGACGAGCGCGGACGTCTCATCACGCAAGATATCGTGCCGCAGATTGAGGAGCGCCTGCGTTTTCTCGATCACGTAGGTCTCGGTTATCTTTCGCTCGATCGTCCGACCGAAACGCTTTCCGGCGGTGAAGCGCAACGCATCCGTCTCGCCGCGCAGCTCGGCTCGAATCTCTCCGGCGTTCTCTACGTGCTCGACGAGCCCTCGATCGGCCTGCACGCGCGCGACAACGACCGCCTCATCGAAACGCTTCAATCGCTGCGCGAAAAAGGAAACACGCTCCTCGTGGTCGAGCACGACGACGAACTCATGGAGCGCGCCGACCGCATCATCGATCTCGGGCCCGCCGCCGGTGTGCATGGCGGCGAATTGCTCGCCAACGGCACACCCGCCGAGATCAAAGCCAGCGACAAATCCCTCACCGGGCTCTTCCTCGCACGCGGCATCGAGCATCCGCTGCGCGGCGCGTATCGGGAAATTCAATACGGCAAAACCCAAACGCCAAAGAAAGCGCCTGCAGCCGCTTCAAAAAAGTCAGCGGCCAAAAAATCCGCAGCGCTTCCTTCCACTGGTCAGTCTTCATTGGTCACGGATCATTCCCCCGCTTTCCTCACGCTCACCGGCGCGCGTCTGCGTAATTTGAAAAACTTCGACCTGCGTCTGCCGCACGGGCGTTTGGTCATGGTGGCCGGCCCGAGCGGCGCGGGGAAATCCACGCTCTTCCGCGACCTGCTCAATCCCGCCGTCACGCATGCGATCAAAGCGAAGAGCGCGCGATTGACTGGACGCGATTTTGCGAAGGCCACCGGCTACGTTTCCGAAGAAATCGAGAATCCAAGATCGAAAATTCTTCCGCCCTTCGACGAACTCACGGGCGCCGCGCACTTCAAGTCTGTCATCGAGGTCGATCAGTCGCCCATCGGCAAAACGCCGCGCTCCACGCCCGCCACGTATCTCGGCATCTTTGATCTGATTCGTCAGTTCTTCGCGTCGCTGCCCGAATCGAAAATGCGCGGTTACTCCGCGTCGCGTTTCTCGTTCAACACCGCCGGCGGACGTTGCGAAACTTGCGCGGGCGCAGGTCGCATCAAACTCGAGATGGCGTTCATGCCCGACACGTATTTGCCGTGCGACGATTGCCGCGGCACGCGTTACAGTGCCGATCTCGCCGACATCACGTGGAAAGGAAAAAACATCGGCCAGGTGCTTCAGCTCACGTTCGAAGAAGCCGCGCAGTTCTTCGATTTCCATTCGCAGCTCTCGCAAGTCTGCCAGCTCATGGTCGATTGCGGCCTCGGCTACCTGACGCTCGGACAAAGCTCGCCAACGCTCTCCGGCGGCGAGGCGCAGCGACTGAAACTCGTCACCGAACTTTCGACCGGTCTCGCGAGCTACCGCGAACGCAGCCGCGGCGAACAACCGCGCAATCTCTACCTGCTCGAAGAGCCGACGATCGGCCTGCATTTGAGCGACTGCGAAAAACTCATCCGCGTATTGCACTCGCTCGTCGATCAAGGTCACACCGTCGTCGTGATCGAACATCATCTCGATCTGCTCGCGGAAGCCGACTGGATCATCGAGCTCGGTCCGGTGGGCGGACCCGAAGGCGGCGAGTTATTGTATCAAGGTCCGCTCGACGGTCTGCTTCGCGTGAAAAATTCCCCCACTGCGCCTTACTTGTGTGCGAAGCTTAAACGCTGAGGCTTCTTCGCGAGAAGCGCGTTCAGCGACGATGTCGTCAGCGCAGTGTCACCGCGAGATCGTGCGCGCGCACTGCGTCTTCGGCGATGCGACGCAGATCCGCCATTTGCACCGGCTTGAGCAGATAACGATACAGCGCCGCTTCGTTCACGCTGCGCAGCAGGATTTCGGGTTTCATATAGCCGGTCACCAAGATGCGCTGCATGTGCGGATACTCTTCGCGGCAACGCACCAGAAAACCCATGCCGTTGCCACCCGGCATGAGGTGATCGCAGATGATTACCTTGAACTTCTTCTTGCGCAGAACAAATTCCGCCTCGCGCGCCGATGTGGCGGTCGCGACATCGAAAAGCGGCTCCAGCGCCAAACTGAACATGTCGAGAATGGGACGCTCGTCGTCGACCAACAGGATCGAATCACGTGGGGGCGATGAAGCGGAAGGGGCAGGCTGGACGTCGCTCATAAGCGCGAGGCTGTTTTCCTCCAGCGTTTTGGCAAATCGAAATCCCCGGACGCTCTGTGCAATGCCCGGACCTTTTGGATTGCCCCATGCAAACATACATCATTTCTAGGCAGCGGAATGACGGTCGACGAACTCCACGCAGCCCTGCGCGACCATTTGCTTTCACCCCCCGACGCCGCCGCACTCACGCTCGATCACCTGGTCCGGCGTAATGCCGCCGGCACTACGCCGTTGCATACCGCCGCCAAGTACGGCCAACTCGATATCCTGCCGCGCGAGATTCTGACGACCGAGTATTTGCTGCTTCCGAACGATTCCGGTTACACGCCCCTGCACCACGCTGCGGTTGGCGGATTTCTCAAACAGATCCCGCTGGAACTGCTCACCGCCGAAAATCTCCTCACGCGCAGCAATTCCGGCTACACGGTTTTCCACGTCGCGGCGGCCCATGGAAACCTCGATCAGCTTCCTGCCGGACTCGTCGATGAGAACGTCGTTCGCAGCCGCACCGATCTCGGAAACACGTTGCTGCACGAAGCCGCGGAAAACGGAACGCTCGATCGCATCCCCGCGCATTTCCTCACGCTCGATCTTCTTCGCCTCACCAACACCTCCGGCGAAACCGTTTTCCACGTCGCCGCGTTTAACGGCAATCTTCAGCAAATCCCACCCGCGTTGCTCGGCGCACCGGCGCTCACCGCCACCACGAGTGCCGGCGACACCGTACTGCACGCCGCAGCGATCGCGGGTCGACTTGAGCAAATCCCTGTGGCGTTCCTCGTACGCCCGCATCTCGCACTCGCAAGCAAGTCGGGCTACACCGTCATCCACGCCGCCGCCGAGATGGGGCAACTCGATAAAATCCCATCGAGTGAATTGACCGCGGATCTCTTGCTCAGTCGCAACGATCACGGCGACACACCGCTGCACGCCGCCGCTTACGAAGGGCATCTTGACCAGATCCCGGTGGCGCTTTTCACTCCGCAAAACCTCGGCGTCCGCAACTACGATGGCGCCACCCCGATCCAGATCGCGCTCGCCCGCGGTTTCATCCACCAGCTTCCCAATTCGTTTCATCCGCCCCCGCCCGGTCCCTTCAAACGCGTTCTTCGAAAAGTCGGGCTCGTTTGAAGCGTCCGGAGGCCTCAACTCCCCAACGCTCCCGTTTTGATGGATAGTATTGTTACCCAAGGCCACACGCTGCGCCCGTGCGCATCGCTTGCCTGCTGCAAACGCTGCCTGGTCTTCGCGAACTTCGCCATCGTCGCGGGATTCACCATCACCGCGCCGGTTTTTCTCTCCTGGCTGGCCGCCAGCATGCAGCTCGGGCACTCGCCGCTGCCCGCGGTCGACGCGCCCACCCGCCTGAATGGTCTGGCGGCCCTTGTGCACGATGTATCCGAATTTCTACTACCGGCGATGTTCGGCCTGTTTTTCGCCGCGTGCTCGGTGACGTTCATGTGGGGATTTTTCCTGCCCAAACGCGAAAGCCGCCGCGCCTTCGTACGTTTGGTGATCAGCCTCCTCGCCTTCGCCTGCAGCCTCCTGCTGACCTACTGGGATCCCGGCCACGTCTTTAAGTGGTGGCTGAATTGATGCTCGAATAAAGCGCGCCGTTCCGCGTCGTTTAGGGCATTCTTGGCATCCGCCGCCCTGCGCTTTGACCGCTTCCCGAGCCCTCGCGCGGGCAATGCATCTTTTGCGAACCTTTGCGCGTCCCCGCTTTTCGCCTTCCCCTCGCCGCCGGTCTGCTTTTCAGTGCGCGTTCACGCTCGCGCGTGTTTCCCTGATATTTCCCAACTATGAGCACCACGATCACCTCGGTCATCGCCCGTGAAATCCTCGACTCTCGCGGTAATCCCACCGTCGAAGTCGACGTCAAACTCGCCTCCGGCCACGTCGGCCGCGCTGCCGTTCCTTCCGGAGCTTCCACCGGTGAGCACGAAGCCATCGAGCTCCGCGACGGCGACAAGAAACGCTACCTCGGCAAGGGCGTCAGCAAGGCCGTCGCCAACGTCACCAAGGTCATCGCTCCCGCCCTCATCGGCCAAGACGCTCTCGACCAGCTCACGATCGATGCCATCCAGCTCAAACTCGACGGCACCGAAACCAAGTCGAAGCTCGGCGCCAACGCCATCCTCGCCGTCTCGCTCGCCAACGCCAAGGCTGCTGCCGCCGCGTTGAACCAGCCCCTTTTCAAGTACCTCGGCGGACCCAACGCCAAGACCCTCCCCGTGCCGATGGCCAACGTCATCAACGGCGGCGCGCACTCCGATGCTCCCATCGATTTCCAAGAGTTCATGATCATGCCGCACGGCTTCACGAGCTTCTCGGACGGCCTCCAGGCGATCACCGAAATCTTCCACGCCCTCAAGAGCGTGCTGAAGAAAAAAGGGCTCTCCACCGCCGTCGGTGACGAAGGTGGTTTCGCACCCAAGCTCGACAGCGCCGAAGCCGCCCTCGACGCCATCGCCGCCGCCGTCAAGGACGCCGGCTACAAGCTCGGCAAGCAGATCTACCTCGCCCTCGACGTCGCCTCCTCCGAGTTCTACACAGGCAACGAGACCTACGTCTTCAAGAAGAGCTCCGGCAAGAAGCTCACCGGCGACCAGCTCGTCGATTTCTACGTCAAGCTCTGCAAAGACTACCCGATCGTCTCCATCGAAGACGGCTGCGCCGAAGGCGACTGGAAGACCTGGAAGAAACTCACCGACGCACTTGGCTCCACCACGCAGCTCGTCGGCGACGACCTCTTCGTCACCAACACGAAGTTCCTCCAGAAAGGTATCGAGACCGGCACCGCCAACTCGATCCTCGTCAAGGTGAACCAGATCGGCTCGCTCACCGAGACGCTCGACGCCGTCCGCCTCGCGCAGACCAACAAGTACACCGCCGTCCTCTCGCACCGCTCCGGTGAAACGGAAGACGCCACGATCGCCGACATCGCCGTCGCGACGAATTGCGGCCAGATCAAGACCGGCTCCCTCAGCCGCACCGATCGCACCGCGAAGTACAACCAGCTCCTCCGCATCGAGCAGCTCCTCGGCAAGAACGCCGTTTACGCCGGCCGCAGCGCCCTCCCGGCCGCCCGCCGCTAAACCGCTTCGCGCCTCTCCGCGTTTTCAGGCCGGCTCGCGTAACTGCGTGCCGGCCTTTTATTTTCCGGGTTTTCCGCACTTGGAAATCGGAGCGCCGCCCGATGGGCGACCGCCTCACGACAAGTACGTTGAGGGCATGAATCCCCCTCCTGCCCGCACCACCTCTCCGGCGCGCTCGCCGTTACCTGTCGTCCTCATTGTTCTCCTCATCATTGTTCTGATCGGTCTGCTGATCGTATTCCCCAAAAAGATACGCACCGCCGAAGCTCAAACCGCGGAGGTTCAGGCGCAGCTCGACGAATCTCAACGCGCACGCGCGCAACTGCAGCGCGACCTGGAGGAAGCCCGCTCCTCACTCGCCGCGGCTCAGGCCAAAGCCGAATCCGATCAAACCGCCCTCCAAACGCAGCTCAACGAGCTGCGCAGCGGCAGCGATCAGATCCGCACGCAATTCGACGCCGCCAAAACCGCTTCGCAACAACTGCAGACGCAATACGACGCCGCCCGCAATCAGATCACTCGTCTCGAAGCGGAAGTGAGTCAGGCCAAAAGCGCCGCCGCCCAAGTCCAGAAAGCCGCGCAAGAAGCCGGGGCCTCGCTTCGCCAGGAAGCCGATCAACTCCGTTCACAACTCAGCGAAGCCGAATCGCGTCTCGCCGCCGTGCAGGAAGAGCTCTCGCAGCTGAAAGCTGCCGCAGCCGCCGCCTCATCGGGGCGTCGTCGCTGACGCGATCCTCCAAACAGGCCCAACGCGGAGGCATCGCGCGTTGGGTCTGCTCAGTTTCCTTGCGGATCTTTCGTCGAATAAAACGGCAGGATCTGTTTGATGTGACCTTGGATGATCGAGGCCACCGTGGCCGCGGGCAGAGAGCCTTTGTGCAGTTCGAAAATCGCCACGAGTAGAGCGAGCTCGATATCTACTTTCTTCGGCGTCACCGCACGCATCTCCTTCAAAAGCTCCAGCGCTTTCTTTTCGGCCTTCTTGTAGTCG
This sequence comes from uncultured Opitutaceae bacterium, assembly GCA_937958045.1. Taxonomy (GTDB): domain Bacteria; phylum Verrucomicrobiota; class Verrucomicrobiia; order Opitutales; family Opitutaceae; genus Nibricoccus. The sequence goes on from CALFXL010000044.1 coordinate 98,189, forward strand.
TTAAAGTTCTCTTCGCTCGGCGTTGCCATGCCCTCCAAGGCGTCGCCGATCTCCGCACGCGTCAAGCACCGCGTGACAGATGACCGTCCGTGCATCGCAGGCTCGTCAAAAGACACAGCGTCCTGCTTGGTAAGCCCCAGTCGGTCCCGTGTCTCGCGTCGTCCTCATTGTCGGTCTGCTTTCTGCCCTCCTCACGTGTATCCACGCCGTGGATACCATTTTTCCACGTCCGCCCGCCGGGTGGCCGGCGCCGACGCTGCCCGACGATAATCCGCTTTCACCGCAAGGCGTCGAACTCGGCCGACAACTCTTCGCGGACCGTCGTCTCTCCGCGCGTCATCGGCAGAACTGCATCAACTGCCATCGCGAAGCGCTCGCCTTTTCCGACGGGCAGACCTTCAGCACCGGCGCAGACGGCATCCAGGGAATTCGCAATTCGCCGACGCTGTTTAACCAAGCCTGGCATTCGTCATTCGGCTGGGACGGTCTCCGCCCGAAGCTTCGCGATCAAGCGCTGGCAGCAATCACGGATCCCATCGAGATGCACGGCGATCCCGCCACGATCGAAGCCGAGTTGAATCGCGATGAATCGCTGCGCGCTCAGTTCGCAACCGTCTTCGGTTCTCCGGAAATCACCCTGACGCGTATCGGTCTCGCGCTGGAGCAGTTCCTCCTCACGCTTGTCTCATACGATTCTCGCTACGATCAGGTGATGCGCGGCGAGGCGACGTTCACGCCTGAAGAACAACTCGGCCACGATCTGTTTCATACGCTGCCCGACCCCGCGGCGGGCAAGCGCGGCGCCGGGTGTTTCCAATGTCATGCCGGCCCGCTGTTCTCCGATTTTGCCTTCCGCAACAACGGCCTCGATCGCGCGTTCGCCGACAATGGTCGCGGCGAGGTCACGGGCGATGCCAGGGACGCCGGCACATTCAAAACGCCGTCGCTGCGCAATGTCGCGCTCACGTCGCCCTACATGCACAACGGCCGCTTCGGCACGCTGGAGCAGGTCGTCGAACACTACTCCAGCCGTATCCGAAACTCCCCTACACTCGCTCCGGAACTCGTGCCTTTCGGCGATCGCGGTCTCGGTCTCACCGAAGACGAAAAGAAAGCGCTCGTCGCCTTTCTCCGTACACTGACGGAATCCTCCCTCGAGCCAGCCTCCAGCCGCTGATTCGCAACCGTTGTAACCTCTCCTCCGGGAACAGTGTTATCTCGGCGTATGAAGGTCGCCTGTCTCTCGTTCGCCTTTGCATTAATCTGCTCGACGGCGCTGGCCGCCGTGAGCGAGTCGTTTTCTCAACGACTGCCGTTTTCACCGACGCACACGTTCACACTGGAAAACATCAACGGCAAAGTGGTCGTCGAAACTTGGGATCAGCCGGAAGTTTTGATCGAAGGCGTCAAACACGGACAAAATGAAACCGATCTCGGTCGCATCGAAGTTCGCGTGGAGTCGTCGCCAAAGGGTGTCGCTGTTAAAACAAAACACCAAAGGCGCTGGTGGATGCTGCGCTCGGGAAACCCCCGCGTTGATTACCGCGTGAAAATCCCGAGTAAGGGGAATAAACTGCACCTCAAATCGGTTAACGGGCAGATCCGTGTCAGTCGATTCGTCGGTGAGATCGAGGCCGACACCGTCAATGGCGGCATTCAGGTTTCCGATACAATCGGCGGAATCAGGGCCAGCACTGTCAATGGAGGCATCTCTTTGAATCTGCTGCAGTTACAGGGAGATGAATGCATCTCCGCCAAAACGGTGAATGGCGGATGTACGATCAGCCTGCCTGAGGATGCCGGGTTTCAACTGGATGCACGCGTCGTCAACGGACGTATCTCAAGCGATTTTTCTGCCTCCTTCACGGAGGGTTCCCGCAAGCACCGTCACATCCGCGTGGGTGAAGGCGGCCCCAAAATTACTGCTGAAACCGTAAATGGCAGCTTAATCATCCGTTCCCGCTAACACACACCAACGGGTGGTCCGCAGGCGCGACGCTTGTGGCGGATTTTTCTTTGCCCGCGGCGCGGGATTTGCGGCCATGTCTGCATGCGCCTGCTGATCACCAACGACGACAGTCTCGACTGCATTTTCCTCCACGTCCTCGTTCACGCGCTGCGCGACGCCGGTCATGAGCTTTTTGTGGTCGCGCCGAAGTCCGAGCAGAGTTGGATCGGCGCGGCGAAATCGCGTCATCGTCGTGTGCACTCGGCCGCCGCCGATCGCGGTTTCGGTTGTCCCACGTGGGTCGTCGATGGCACGCCGAGCGATTGTGTGAACATCGCTCTCGCGCATTTGCTCGCGGAAAAACCCGACGCGGTCGTGAGCGGCATCAATGTCGGTCTCAATGCCTCGCTGAGCTTCATCCCCGCCAGCGGGACAGTCGCCGGCGCGTGGGAAGGCGTGGTGCACGGATTGCCAGCGATCGCGTTGTCGCAGCATTTGAGTTTCGCGGCCTTCGATCGCTTCAAGCAATCGAGCGGCGAGCCCGAAAACGAAGTGATGGCCGCGCTGCGCTCCGCCGCGGCACACACCGTGCGCATGCTCCCCGGCATCGTCGCGCAAACGCCCGCGCGCAGCTTCATCCTCCACAACATCAATTTCCCTTTCCCGTGCACGGACGCGACCGAGATTCGACGCACCGTGCCAGCGCAAGTGATCGTGCCGGGGCTCTTCAGCCCGCAAGCCGACGACGGCACGCATAGTTTTATTTTCAAGCTGGGCGACGACATCACGCCGTCCGACGGGCCGCTCAGCGACCGCGCCGCGCTCAACGCAGGCTTCATCAGTCACAGCGTGCTCGACTTCAAAAAACTCTGCACACTCTGAGTTTGTCGCTGCGTTCGAGAGCACTCAACGCACGAGCGAAAATCCGGCGCGAAACGCCGTTGAACGTCGGTCGTAGTCGAGCAGACTTTCGCCGTAGCCGTCCCAGTATTGAAAAAGGAAATACGTGGCGAAATCCGCCAGGTAGTCCACGCGCACCGGCAACGTCAGATCCGCCTGAAAACTGCCGCGGCCGCGTCCTGCGCGTCCCGTCAACATCAGCGAAGGGCCATCGCCATGCGCGACGACCGCCATGAACTCCACATGGCCGCGATAGTCTTCGATGTCGGGATTGTTTTCGAGATCGCCGACGTACGCGAAGATTCGCGGTGCGAGCACGACATTCCATCCCCCGATGCGTCCGAACGATACGCCCGGGCGCACATACACCCTGTTGAGACTCCGCGAAGATTCGCCCGAACGTCCGTTGGACTCGTGACGAAGACCAAATTGATAGCCGAGCCAGTGAAAGCGTTTCGTTGAGTCGCGATTCAGGAACTCCTGCGTTTCGATCATCAGCTCGGGCATGTAGCTCGTATCGTAGAACGGGCTCGAATTGCCGCGGATGTCCCACAGCGAGCGTTGCGTGAAACCGAAAAACAGACCGCGCAGAGCCGGCACTTCCCGCCACAAGCGCGCCGTTTTTCCCAGCAATCGATACTTGAAGCTGAACTGGAACTTCGCCGCCTGCGGCTCGTTACCGTAGATGAAATAAACAGGTTCGTGCGGTCCGAGGCGGTCTTCGAAAACGCGCTGATACGCGTCGTCTGCCACGACAAGAGGTTCGGTCGCAGGCTCGTCAGCGACTCCCGCCGTGGGCGCGATGAGAATGGCCAGCATCCTGAAAAGGCGTTTTTTCATCTGGTCCTCGCATAGCAGATGGCCGCGCTTCCTCAATGGTGATCGTGTCCGTCCATGGTTTCGTTTTCGCGGTACGCACTTCCTTTTTGCGCTGCGGCCATTTTGCGTTTCACTCGCCCGCTCCATGATCGAAGTCCACAACCTCACCCGAGTTTTCCGCACATACAAAAAGAAACCCGGCTTTTGGGGCGGCGTGACGGGTTTGTTTAAACGCGATTTCGAAGAGATCGCCGCGGCCAACGACATTTCCTTCGACATCGCCGAGGGCGAATTTGTCGGTTTCCTCGGACCGAATGGCGCGGGCAAAACCACGACGCTGAAAATGCTCTCCGGGCTGATCTTTCCGACGAGTGGCTCCGCGCGCGTGGCCGGCTTCGATCCTAAAAAACGCGAGAACGCTTATCGGCGCATCTTTGCGCTCGTGCTCGGACAGAAGAATCAACTCTGGTGGGACCTTCCCGCGATCGAATCGTTTGTTTTGCTGCGCCACATCTACGGAATTCCCGAGGCGCAGTATCGTGAGACGTTGTCGGAGCTCGTCGAGCTGCTCGGCGTCGGCGCGAAGCTCAACGTGATGGTGCGCGAACTTTCCCTCGGTGAGCGCATGAAGATGGAACTCATCGCCGCGCTGTTGCATCGCCCGCGGGTGCTGTTTCTCGACGAACCGACCATCGGCCTCGACGTCGTATCGCAGAAAGCGGTGCGCAACTTTCTCCGCGCCTACAACCGCAAGTATCGCGTCACGATCCTGCTCACGAGTCACTACATGGCCGATATCCAAGAGCTCTGCGAGCGTGTCATCGTGATCAACAAAGGCCGCAAGATCTACGACGGCTCACTCGATCGACTCGAAAGCGGCTCCGGCAGCCGTAAGAAGATCATCAAGTTTCTCCCGCAAGATCCCGCCGCTTTTCCGCCCGGGTGGAAATCGTCGCTCGGCGAGCCGGCGCGTTCGGACGACGGCGGCCTCACGCTGACGGTACCGGCGGACGCCGTCATCGCTTTGTCGCAGGAGATCCTTTCAACCGGCCCCGTTGCAGATATCACGATCGAAGATGTGCCGCTCGAAGACGTGATCGCGGAATTGTTCTCGGCCTAAGGTCTGCGATTCGAAACTAAAGCGAATTCAATCATATCGCAGCCATTGAATGGGTACCTCTCGGAGCGCCGGCCGCTGGCCGGCTCCTCGAAAATTGCCGGCGGGCCGCCGGCGCTCCCGGTATACGGTGATACAACAGCGCCGACCGTTTCGTTATCTTCAATGAAATCTTCCGCTAAACTTCGGCACCACTACTTCGCCGACCATTTAAAGATCGTCGTGCTGTAAGGCGGCAACGTCAGCGAGAGACTTTGGCTGTGGCCGTCGTAAGGAACATCTTCCGTGTGGACGCCGCCGCCATTGCCGAGGCCGCTGCCGCCGTAGTGCTCGCTGTTGGTGTTGATGACTTCTCGCCAAAAACCCTTTCGCGGCACGCCAATGCGATAATTTTCCCGGATCACCGGCGTGAAATGGCCGACAACGGCGAAGATGTTTTCTTCGAATGGATCGATGCGCAGATATGCCATCACGCTCGCATCGGCGTCGCTGCAATTGATCCAGCGAAATCCTTGTGGGCTGAAATCGTTCATGCTCAAGACCGGCTCCTGTGTGTAGAGTCGGTTGAGATCGCGAATAAGCAGACGGATACCGTCGTGATCTTTATACTGAAGCAAATGCCAATCGAGGCTAGCCGCGTAATTCCATTCGCGCGACTGGCCAAACTCCGAGCCCATAAAGAGCAATTTCTTGCCCGGCCAGCCCCACATGTGTCCGTACAGCGCGCGCAGATTGGCGGCCTTTTCCGGGATGTGCCATGCGCCCATCTTGTAGAGCATCGAGGCTTTTCCGTGCGTGACTTCGTCGTGGGAAAACACCGTCACGAAGTTTTCGGAATACTGATAAAGCATGCCGAACGAGAGATCGTTTTGGTGATATTTTCGATAGATCGACTCCTTCTGGAAATAGCGGAGCGTGTCGTGCATCCAGCCCATGTTCCATTTGTAGTCGAAGCCGAGTCCGCCGTCTTTCGTCGGGCGACTCACCCCGGGAAATGAGGTCGATTCTTCCGCGATCATCACTGCGCCGGGGAAATAATGATGCACGAGATCGTTCGTCGTGCGCATGAAGTGGATCGCTTCGAGATTCTCGCGACCGCCGTACTGGTTGGGGATCCACTCGCCTTCTTTGCGCGAATAATCGAGATACAACATCGACGCCACGGCATCCACGCGCAGACCGTCGATGTGATAGCGATCGAACCACGCGAGCGCATTGGCCACGAGGAAGCAGCGCACTTCGTTGCGGCCGTAGTTAAAAATCAACGTGCCCCAGTCCATGTGCGCGCCCTGGCGCGGATCGGCGTGTTCGTAGAGATGCGTGCCGTCGAACTCGGCGAGCGCAAAAGCATCGCGCGGGAAATGGCCTGGCACCCAGTCCATGATCACGCCGATGCCGCGCTGGTGCATGTGATCCACGAAGAACGCAAAATCCTCGGGTGTGCCGAAACGCTGCGTGGGAGCGTAGTATCCAGTTACCTGATACCCCCACGATCCGTCGAACGGATGCTCCGCCACCGGCATGATCTCGATGTGCGTGAATCCTAGATCCGTGACGTAATCCGCCAGCATTGGCGCGAGTTCGCGGTAGGAGAAAAGTTTGTCCGCAGCTTCGACCTTGTGGCGCCACGAGCCGAGATGGACTTCGTAGATCGACATGGGCTGATCGAGCTTGCCGGCGTTTGCGCGACGTTGCTCAAGCCACGCGGCGTCGCCCCACGTGTATTTGCACGGATCGTACACGATCGAGGCGTTGTTCGGCGGCGCTTCGAAATACGCGCCATACGGATCGGTCTTGAGATGAATGCGCCCCTGCTGATCCAGAATCTCGTACTTGTAGAGCTCTCCTTCCGCGATGCCCGGTATGAAGATTTCCCATACACCGGAAGCGCCGAGCGGACGCATCGGATGATAACGGCCGTCCCAATGATTGAAATTTCCGACGACCGATACGCGTTTGGCCGACGGCGCCCAAACCGCGAAAGACGTTCCCGGCGTGTTGTCGATCACGCGCGGATGCGCGCCGAGTTTTTCATAAATGCGGTGATCGTTGCCTTCGTTGAAAAGGTGCAGATCGAGATCGCCGAGCGTCGGAAGAAATGAATACGCATCGCGAAACTGCCGCGTCTCACCGTTGTGATACACCGCGCGCAGTTGATACGCGAAAACCTCGGCGCGCTTCGGGATGAACACTTCGAAAAATCCCTCCGGCGCGAGTTTCTCCATCGGAAAAGCCGAGCCCGTCGCGAGCTCCACCACTTCGCACGAAGCGCCGTCGCGAAGAAACGCGCGTGCGACCACGCCTTGCGTCCTTCCCTTTTTCGCCCGGTGCATTCCGAGGAAGCTGTGCGGGGCGGCGTTGGTGGCTTTCAGAAACGAGGCGAGTTCGGTGGACGAGATGATCACAACAGGGAGTTCGTTATTGGGAAAAATGTCCGGATGTGCAGCGGCGTCTAGCGCGCATTTGGCTGCGCCACTCGCTCCATACATACAGGAAACATGCCAAGTCGAGGACCGGATGTTACCCCGCGTGCTGTCCGGAGATCACCCGGTGTTCTTCAGACCGCCGCTGATGCCGTTGATCGTGAGCTCGATCACCGCGCGCGTCGCGTCTTCTTCATCCTTGGTCAATTTGCCTGAACGCAGCCGGCGCAGCATCTCCACTTGGATGTAGTTGAGCGGATCGATGTACGGATTCCGCAAACGTACCGACTTCAAAAGCACCGGCTCATGCGTGAGGAGCTGTTTTTGTCCGCTCACGGTGAGAATCGCCGCTTCGGTGCGCTCGAGCTCTTTCGCGAGCACGGTGAAGATGCGTTTGCGGATGCGCGCGTCGTCCACGAGATCCGCATAAAGACGCGCGATCGTGATGTCGGCCTTGGTCAGCGTCACTTGCGCGTTGTCGATCATCGTGCGAAAAAACGGCCAGTTCGCGTACATCTCGCGCAGGAGTTTTTTCCCGCTCGGGCCGCGTTTCAGCAGCGTTTGCAATCCCGTGCCGAGTCCAAACCACCCCGGGAAAACAAAGCGGCTCTGCATCCACGAAAACACCCACGGAATCGCGCGCAGATCTTCCACGCTCGTCGTGTTGCGACGGAAGGTCGGTCGCGAACCGAGTTTCAAGTTACTGATCTCGTCGATCGGAGTGGCTTGTTTCCAGAACAGCAAAAACTCCGGGTCGTCGTGCACGAGCGCTTGATAGGCCGCGACGCTCGCGTCGGACATCGTCTCCATCGCATCCGTCCATTCTTTGGGCGCGGGCTGATGATTTTTCGCGGCATGAGCGCCGAGCAACACGCCGTAGGCCATCTGCTCAAGGATGCGATGGGCGAGGTCGGCATCGTGATAACGCGTCGAAAGCACTTCGCCTTGTTCGGTCACGCGAATCGAGCCGTCGCGCAAACCGACGGGCTGCGCGAGAATCGCCTTTGCCGCCGGACCGCCGCCGCGCGCGATGCTGCCACCGCGTCCGTGGAAAAGCGTCGTGCGCACATGATGTTCGCGACACACGCGCGCGATTTCTTCCTGCGCTTTGTAGAGCGCCCAATTCGCCGCGAGATAACCGCAGTCTTTGTTGGAATCGGAATAACCGAGCATCACGTGCTGATGACGTCCGTGTCTCGCGAGTTCGTGCGTGTAGGCCGGATGCGTGAACAACGCGCCCAAAATTTCCGGCGCGCGATTCAAATCATCGAGCGTTTCGAACAACGGCGCGATCGGCATCGGCGCCGCGCCGGAAATCGCCATCAACCACAACACCTCGAGCACGTCCGACACGCCGTCGGTCATGCTGATGATATAAATGCCAAGGCCTTCGCTGCCGAAGCGCTCCACGACGCGCCCGGTCAAAATCAACGGTGCGATCACCGTACGCGCGGTGTCGCTGATGCGCGCAAATTTCTCGGGCGCCCATGGACGCGCTCCCGGAATCGCGCCCGCGAGCAACGCGCATTTTTCCGCTTCCGACAGTTTCGCGTAATCCGCGCGCCCAAGCAATTCGGCGACCGTCGCTTCGTGCAGGCCCGAATGCTGGCGAATATCCAAACGCGACGCGTGGAGCCCAAACACTTCCACCCAGCCGCGCACGCGTTGCAATTCGCCGCCCGTCAGCGCCGCGCCGCGTCCCGAAGCGAGCGCTTCGTGAATGATCTGCAGCGTCTCCTTCACCGCGTCGGCCGTGAGATAATGATCCGCGTCCACCGATTCTTCAGCCAGGGCCTGGCCGGTGCGGGCCTCGTTCACCGTTTGATCGAGTCGATCGCGCAGACCGGCGAGCAAGAGTCTGTATTGTTCGTGTGGATACCGGCTGGAAAGTTGCGCGATCAGCGACGACAGCTGACGGCTTTCGCGGAGGAGTTTTTTAATCGATCCCGGCAACGGCTCGCGTCGATCGGAGATCGTCAGCCAGCGGCTCAGCTCATAAATGCCCATCCGCAATCTTTCCGCGGCGAGACGGCGATGCATGAGCAACACGTTGGCCGTGACTTCCGCGGTGACGTTGGGATTGCCGTCGCGATCGCCGCCGATCCACGAACCAAAGCGCAACCAGCGCGCGGGCGCTTTCACACCGGGGAAATGCCGCGCAAGCGCTCGCGAAAGATCCGCATGGAGTTGCGGCAATGTTTCAAAGAGCGCCGTTTCGAAATACCACAATCCTGTGCGCGCTTCGTCGGTCACTTCAGGCCGTTCGGTGCGACTGCGATCGGTCAACCAGAGCGACACGATTTCGCGCTCCACCGAGGCCGGATCGATAAGTTCGGGGTCGCAGGGTTCGGGCAACGCGCGATTGCGCAAGAGCACGGCCAATCGACGCAACTTCGTCAGCAACGTGCGGCGTTTCGACTCCGTCGGGTGTGCGGTGAAAACAAGCTCGATATCAAGGCTGTCCACGAGCGACTGCATCTCCGCTTCGGTTACACCGAGCTTTTTCAACTCCACGATCGCCGCTTCGATCGATTCGCGGATCGGCTCCGATTTCGGCTCGGCCTGCAAACGCAGCGCGCGGCGACGGCGGATCAAACCGACTCGGAAATTTTCCTCCGCCAAATTCACGAGCTCAAAGTACAGCGTGAAGGCCATGGCCTGCGTGAACGCCTGCTGCGGCGTCAGGCGCGAGACTTCGGCGGCAAGTTTTGCTCCCGCGCTTTCGTCGCCCGCCCGCGCCGCCTTCGCGAGCGTGCGCAACGTCTCCACGCGATCGAGCTCATCCGGCCCCTCGAGTTGACTGATCACACGGCCCAAGGCCGTGCCGAGCGACCGGATCTCTGCGCGAAGCGGAGCCATATCGTGATGCACGGAAGATTTGCGGGAATTTGCGTTGGGCATAGGACGGTAAAACAGCGCCGCGCGGACCATGAGCGGCACCGCTGGGGCGGAAAAGAGAAAAAACCGTTTCGTCCGCGATCCTTTATCTCTCGGCGGAAGCTTGCTCGCGCGCAGCCGGGCGTTTTGCTGCGGACAAAACCGTGACCCGCCGCCTTCTCTGTTTTTTCTTCTCCGCTGCACTGCTCCTCTCGCTTCGTGCCGAGGAATCATTTCAGCTCACCGCTCGCCAATTCGACACCGATGCCGCCACGGGCGAAATCGTGTACACCGGATCGCCGAGGATCATTTATGAAGGCGCCGTGCTCGAAGCCGACGAGATCCGTTTCGACCACACGCGTTACATCGCCACCGCCCGCGGTCACGCCCGCCTCACGCGCGCCGGCCAGCGTTTGCTCGCCGAAGAAATCGTTTATCGCCTGCGCGAAAAAACGATCGCGGTCCGCAACATGCGCATCGGCGAGTTCCCCTATTATCTTTCCGGCACCACGGTGGAAGGCTCACTCGACGAACTCATCGTCAGCCACGCCACCCTCTCCTACTACGAGCCGCGCTATCTCGGTCCGTCGATCAAAGCCGACCGAGTCATCTATCGGCACGACGAAAGTATCCGTGCGGAAAACGCGCGCATCGGCGTCGGCTGGCTCACCCCCGTTCGCTTCCTGACGTACGAACACACGCTGAGCCAACCGCTCTTTTCCCAGCTCGACGCGCACGCGGGCTATCGCGGCACCTTGGGCGCGTTTGCCGGCGTCGGCACGCGTCTGCCCGTCGCGTCGGGCGTGTGGGCCGGCGGCGATATTAGTCTGTATTCGAAGCGTGGTCTTTTGCTCGGCCCTGGCGCGTATTATCGCCGCGGCGACGGCGATCGCACCGCCGTAGGACATCTCAAAACCGGCTACATTCACGACTACGGCAAGCGCCTGACCGACATCCTCGATCGTCCGGTGCCGAAGGATCGCGGCTACATCGAATGGACGCATCGTCAGCGTTTCAGCGAATCGCTTTCGCTGCATGGGCAACTCGCTTATTGGAGCGACTCCGAGATCACGCGCGATTTTCTCCCAGCGACATTTTATCCGATTCAGCAGCCTGACACGTTCGTCGAACTCGCGCACACGGGCGACAACGCGATCTTCTCGGTCTTCGCGCGCGCGCAGCCCAACCGCTATTACCGCGTGCAACAACGTCTGCCCGAGGTGCGTTTCGATCTGCTCCCGTCCACTTTGGGATTGGGTGTGTATCAACAAGCGCAAACCAGCGCGGCCGTGTTGATTGAAGACGCCGTCACCATCGGCGAAACGCTCCGCAGTGACCGCTTCGATGCGTATTACGGACTCTCGCGGCCTATCTCGCCGCGTCCGTGGTTTAACTTCACGCCCGTCGCCGGCGCGCGTGTGACGCACTACGCTCGCGCCACCGGCGGCAAAGACGACTACACGCGCGTTCTCGGCGAAGTGGGCTTCGACGCCAACCTGCAAGCGAGCGCCGTCTTCGCCTACAAAAACGAGCGCTGGCGCATCGATGGTATCCGACATTTGGTTACACCACGTTTGTCGTATCGCTACATCCCCGAAGGCTCGAAAGGCCGCGCATACATCCCGCCGATCGACGACCTCGCTTTTCAAACTTACCTGCTTCCGCTCGGCCTCGGCGAACAACGCGCGATCGACGAACTTCGCGCCACCAACACGCTCCGGCTCGGACTCGACAACACCTTTCAGACGCGCGACGGCAGCTACGGCTCGCGCGATCTTCTTCGCGCCAACTTCGCGGTCGATTTTTTGCCCGACACCGAACCGGGCGAAAAAGATTTCTCGGCGATCCATGCCGAGCTCGCTTTCACGCCCGTTCACTGGCTCGAGTTTAATCTCTATCAAAGCGTCACGCCGCAGGATTTCACGCTACGCGAACTCAACACCGGCTTCACGCTGCGCGACGGCAATGCGTGGTCGCTCTATCTCGGCAATCACTTCCTGCGCCGCAATCTCCACGAATACGTGAGCGAAGGTCAGTATCGTCTTAATGAAGTCTGGCAGACGTACGCGCGCCTCCACTTCGACGCCCGCAAAAATCGTTTCATCGAGCGCTCCTTCGGATTGCACCAGAACATCAACAATCTCTGGAGCATCCGCTACGGCATCTCGCTTTACAACGGTCAGCGTCGCGAGAGTAAGTTCGGCTTCAACATTCAGGTGAATCTCGCGGGCTTCTAACCCGGGAGCGCCGCCGGCCCGCCGGCATCTTCTCCGCTTCGCCGCTCGCTTCTTGTCACTTGCCCCTTGGCCCTTGGAACTTCCTCCCCGCATGAACGCCCACGCCGCCAATCAGGCTCGCACGTTTCTCTCGCTTTTCCGCGAACTGCATCCGCACATCCGGACGGATCGCAGTCTGCCCGCACGCATCCACCAACGACTCGCTCGCGAACGTCGCTTCGGTTCACGCGATCGTCGTTTGTATCGGGAAATCTTATACACGGCCATCCGTCATCTGCCTTGGATCGAAGCCGCCCTCGCACGCTCCGATGACGACGCCATTCGTTGCGTCGCTTGGCTCGCCGCGGACTTGTCCGCCACGCGCGCCTTCCGCGCTGCCTTTGTTCCGCCCGATTGGCCTTCCGCCTGCAACTCCGTTGCGGAAAAAGCCGTCCTGCTCGGCGATCTCGCCAAGGATTCACTGCTGCCCGAGTGGTTTCGCGCACACTGTCCCGAAGCTTTCGTTCCGCCCAATCTGGACGTTCTCAACACGCGCGCGCCGCTCTGGTTGCGCCTGCAAACGGATACGCCTCACGCGGTCTTCGCGGAGTTCACACGTCTCGGTTGGCCCTGGAAAACATCGTCCGCGCTTCCCGACGCGGTCGAACTGCTCCAAGAAGTCGATGTCACGCAAACCGACGCTTACGCGCGGGGTTTGATCGAGATTCAAGACCTCGGCTCCCAACTCATCCTTGCCACGGTGCGCCCCGAGCCCGGCGGCCGATGGCTCGACGCCTGCGCGGGTGCGGGCGGAAAAACGCTTCAACTCGCCCGTCTTCTCGGCCCGACCGGCCAGGTGATCGCCCACGACATCCGTCCGGCGGCACTCGCCGAACTGCAAACCCGCGCGACGCGAGCCGGCCTGCAAAACGTATCCATTTCCTCAATACCTGACGGCTTGTTCGACGGCGTCTTGGTCGACGCACCGTGCAGCGGTTCCGGTACGTGGCGGCGCTCGCCGCATTTGAAATGGTGCACCACGGAGGATGACATCGCCGCCGCCGCAAAGCTCCAGCGCGAACTCCTCGCCCGCTTCGCCACTTATGTTCGTCCGGGCGGTTCGTTGGTTTACGCCACCTGCTCGCTGAGTCGCACCGAAAACGACGAGGTTGTGGCGAGCTTCCTGGCGGCGCATCCGGAATTTACCCCAGCCGCTCCCGCTCAAACGCTTCTTCCTGCACTCCACAACACCGACGGTTTCTTCTTCGCCACCTTCCGCCGCACTGGCTAACCGATTTTAGCGATCTGGGCCCGCCCGCAGAGCCTTCATCCCCTTGAGCGTTCGATGTTCGGCGTCGGTGGTTGGGGGTTCACGAGGCCCGCGGTCTCGCATTTTTTCCATTGCCCGCCGCCCCGGCCGCCCAACCATCGACGCCCCGTGGTTCCCGACGCTGATTATCGCATCAAACTTCCGGCCTTCGAAGGCCCGCTCGATCTCCTACTTTTCCTCATCCGGAAAAACGAGATCGATATCTACGATATTCCGATCGAAGCCGTCACGCGTCAGTACCTCGATGTGCTGCGCTCGATGCAGCAGCTCGACCTCGAAGTGGCCGGCGAGTTTTTTGTCATGGCGGCCACGTTGATGGAGATCAAAAGCCGCATGCTGCTGCCGAAAGGCCATCACGCCGTTGATCCCAATGCCGATGACGACGAGCCCATGGACCCGCGTTGGGAACTCGTGCATCAGCTGCTCCAATACAAGAAGTTCAAGGAAGCCGCGCGCGAGCTCGACGACCTCGCCACTTTCCAGCGCGACAAACTCCCGCGCTACGTTCCGCTTCAAACAGCCTCGGAAGACGAGCGTCCGCTCAAGAACGTCGACCGCATCGACCTCTGGAACTCGTTCAACATCGTCCTCCGCCGCCTCGCCGAGAAATTGGTGGTCGGCGAAATCAAGGACGAACAGGTCACCGTGTCCGACCAGATGGAGCACATCCTCGCGCGCATCCAGACAGAGAAGTCGTTTATTTTCTCCAATCTGTTTCCCGAAAGAACCAGCCTGCGCGTGCTCGTCGCCACCTTCATCGCGGTGCTCGAGCTCACCCGCCTCGGCAAATTGCGCGTGCAGCAAACGGAAGCGTTCGACGACATCCTCGTCTCCGCTCGCGAAGACGCACCGCCGCCTCCGCCCGCACCGGAGAACGCTCTTGAAACACCCGCCGAGCCGGACACGTTGTTGGCGTGAGCAAGAAGCCCGTAAAACGCACTTCGTCGAAAAATCCTCCCGGCCCGGCCGCGTTGCTCGGCGTCGGTCTCGACAATGACGACGGACACAAACGCATCACCCAAGGTGAGCAGTTTGCCATCGTCGGTGGATCGGAGGAAACCCACGAACGCATGACCGAGACCGTCGTGAAAACCTTCGAAGAGCTGAAGCTCCGCGGAAAACACCTTTCCCAAGTCGAGCGCGCCGAGCTCGCAGAAATCATTCACAAATCCACGCCCCGCTGAGTCAGCTGCGGCGCGAAGTTTGCGAAAACCCGCCTTCCCGATTCATTCCTGTCCTCATCAACCAATCCTCATGTCTGAAAAAATCGCCAACCTGACCACCGACACTTTCAAAAGCGCCACCAGCGCAGCCACACCCGTGCTCGTCGATTTCTGGGCCCCGTGGTGCGGCCCCTGCAAAGCGATCGCCCCGATCCTCGAAGAGCTCGCCACCGAGCTCGACGGCAAAGTCACCATCGCCAAGGTGAACGTCGACGATCACGGCGCCATCGCTTCCGAATACGGCATCCGCGCGATTCCGACGATGCTCCTCTTCAAGGAAGGTCAGGTCGTCGAACAGTTTGTCGGCATGCAGCCGAAAGCCGCGCTCAAGGAAAAACTCCTCGCGCGTCTCTAAGCGTTCACCGCATTGCTCCGTTTTCAAAATGCCACCGGAAATCGGTGGCATTTTTTGTTTCCACAAAACGCGCGCCGGAATCTCCGCTGAAAGCTGGACAAGCGCCGCAGAACTTCTGCCAATGTGCGCGCTGTCTCTGGAGAGGTGGCAGAGTGGTCTATTGCGGCGGTCTTGAAAACCGCTGAGCCGGCAACGGTTCCGGGGGTTCGAATCCCTCCCTCTCCGCCATTGAACCAGACTTGGTTACGTCAGTTTTCGGACCGGTGAAAAATCGGGGATTTGGGCTCAAATCAGCGACATTCGAGGTGTGTGGACGGGCGCCGAGTTTTTCGACGATACCGCCATTTCGAAAACTTGGCCAATGGTCAGGCTGAGGACTTCCACAAATACGAAAGCCCGTGAAAGCTTGCGTTGTCATCAACGCGCAGCCGCGAGCAGAGAGCTTGGGAAGCGTGAGAATCAGCGAACGTTTTTCAGGAGAAGCGAGTGAACGGAAGCCTGCGATAGACCATGAAGCTGGCCGGCTTGAAACCGAATCCGGTCACTCGGAACCCAGCGAAACATCGTTGCACATTGCCCGGTCACGCTTCTGACTCGCCGCTTCCAGCAGATGCCTACCCCGGAGGAGCCCATGTCCCAGGCGGCTGCCGCTTTGAGCACTTCAGCCGCTTACGATGCGAGCGTATTTGCCACATCGTACGGCCTTCACGTCTGCTCTCACTAACTCTTTCCGCCACACCAGTGACCTCCTCCGCTCCCACTTCCGCCGAACAAGCCTTCCTCGACGATCTCGACAAGAAGCGTCTCCGACGCCTTCGACCTCCGCCGCGAGGAGCTCGAGGCCGCCTTCCGCGACCCGAAGAGCGACTATTTTCTCGACCGCGCCGACTACGAATCGGACGCCGCCTACGCCGCGGCCATCGCCGCCGAACTGGAGGACCGCGACTACTACACCGAGAAAAACGTCTTCTGGGTGCCGCCCCTCGCCCGCTGGAAAACCATCCAGGAAAACGCCGCGCTCGCGCCCGATACCGTCATCACGCTCACCGACGCCGCCGCGGGCGGTTCTCCCCAAACCTACACCTTCCGCTCCGCCGCGCGCCTGATCGA
>CALFXL010000045.1 GCA_937958045.1 uncultured Opitutaceae bacterium
TGGAAAACGGCCAATCAGACGATCAACCTTACGCCGATTGGCGGTGTTAATAATCACCAGATCTCGAACGCAAATGGACGGGTTAATTATGATAACCCACACCTTGAGCGTGTCCAGATTACAGACCAGCCGTGGAATAACTTCAGCCAATCGGGAAGTTTTCGCGTGGATTGGCGCCCGATCAAAGACCTCACGGTGCGCGCCAATGTACAATATTCCACCTACACCGGCATTAATGTAAGTCGCCGGGCCGAGTTTCGCATCAATGCAGCGGAGGACTGGTCGAGCGATTTCGTGCGCGGCTACCAGTATCAACTGTCGCCGACGTTTAATCCTGGGCATAACAGCAGCATGACTATCGACTCTCGCGATAAAGAGGGCGATACGCTGCAAGCATATGTCAAATTGCAGTATCGTCGTGGTCCCTGGACCGTCGATGCCAACGCGAGCCGCGCCATCTCGAACGGTAAATATACTGACGAGGCGAACGAGCATTTCTCAGGCTTGGATTTGTCGATGCAGACAGGCCGCATCGATTATCTAGACATCCGTGAAGGTGTCCCGGGCCAGATTTTGACTTGGGATCGCGCCGGTAATGCGTTGGACGCGTCGAAGCTCGAAAACTGGGTTTTGGGCAGTACGCTTAACGCCAAGTCCGGTGAAGCATTCCAAAAGGACATTCAGGATAAGTTCTCCTTTCATGTTCGTCGGGATCTCGATTTCTTCTCGTTCCCGCTATCGGTCAAAGTCGGCGTGGACCGGCAGACGAAGGATGCCCGTAAATGGGGTCGCGGCACGGGCTTTCAAATGCGTTACACGGGCCCGCAGCTGACCTCCTCGGACCTTCTTGATGAATATCGCACCGATCCGATTTATGGCCTTCGCGCGCCACAGCAATGGGCCAGCACCTATAAGCTGTACGATATCTACAAAGCGAATCCGGAGCTATTCGATCAGGACTATGAAGTTGGCATGACCATTGGTAACTACAATAGCCGGACAACTCAGACGAAATCGCTCAAAGAGACAGCCGATGCCTACTTCGGCATGCTCGAAGGCAAGTTTTTTGACAACCGCCTTTCCGTCATCACCGGCGTCCGCCAGAAACGGGCGAAAGTGGTCGGCTATCAGCCGTATGTAGATAGCAAGTTCAACTATGTGCGTTTGCCGAACGGCATGGTATACACCGACGATGTTTATATTAACGGCGTCAAATATGACGGCAGCACCGGTCCGATTGCCGGCGGTGGCACTTATGCCCGCGATGCAGTTATTACAGACACAGCACTGCGGGCTCGTATGGTTGCCGCCGGAGCGATCGTTCCGGATGCGCTGGCTCTCGGGCCCGGCGGAGTGAACGGTAATCAGAACAACAACTTCCAGCTCGCGCAGGAGCGTCTGCGTACCCGCACCATCGATCAGAAGCGCAAGGAACCCGAGGTCCCTCAAGTGCAGTTGTCGTACTCTATCACCGATGACCTTACGGCAAAACTGGCATGGAGTCGTGAGACCAAGCTGCCTAACATCGAAAACGGCACCCGGGGCGGTATTCTCACCGGCGGCAACAGCTTGAACATCAACGAGAACCTTAATCCCGACGGATCGCTGGGCAGCGGCGGTACGATTACGATGTCCAATCCGGGTCTTCTTCCGGAGATCGTCAATTCATGGAATGGTGAGCTCGCTTACTACACCAAGAGCGGCGGCCGTGTGGCCGTGTCGTATTTCTATAAAGATATTAAGGACCTTCACGAGGAGGTTCAGGTGTTTGCCGACAGCCCCGAATACGCGACGATCCTTCAGTCCTTTGGGCTTTCTCCCGCAGATTACGCCAATTGGACCCTAAGCTCCACCGTCAATAGCGCGGGCACCGCCAAGGCGAAAGGTATCGAAGTTGATATCCGCCAAAACTTGGGGATCTTCGGTTCGTGGGCGCGCGGTCTGGATATGTTCCTGACGTATTCTCATCGGTCTAATCCGGCAAGTTCGGAGCCCACGACGCCCACGGAAGGCTGGATCGCCAAGCTGCCTAGTCGCGATAAGTACACCGGCGGATTGTCGTTCAGCATGCGCCGCTTCAGCATTCAGGCGCGGGGCGTGTTTGAAGAGGGGGGCTTGACCCGCTCATCCGCCGTGAACTTCACGCCTACCGGCGGGACCGCACGCCGCATCCAGATGTATAATATCTTCGAGGATAATCTTCGATTGAAGTTGGATGCGAACTTCATTCTGTCGCCGCGTTATAGTCTTTTTGCTTCGGCGAGCGACGTGCTCAACTCGCGCACGAGCACCCGGACGGGCGATGTGTTCACCGGTGTCATGCCTGAGTATGCTTACTACACCGGCCACAAGCATAAGGGTGTGAACGTGGTGGTCGGCGTGAGAGCTACGTTCTGATTATTGTTCCATCTCTGATGCAAGGCCCGGCCCTTATAGGCCGGGCCTTTTTATTTTGCCCGTTCATCCGACGCCCGTGGATATCAAGGGCGAGGCGCTATGCGCCCCATGGTGTCATAATGTTCACCGTTTCCCGCGGCCGATGAGGCCGACGAGGACGCCTTGGCATTCCAGGCGGTCGGGGATGATGTCCACAAAGCGCGGGTTGGCGGCGCGGAGGAGCGCGCGGCGGCCTTCGACGATGTAGCGTTTTAAAGTGGTGGTCGTACCGTCGACGAGGGCGGCAATGATTTCGCCGGGGCGCGGTTCACGCTTTTCGAGCAAGGCGACGTCGCCGTCGACGATGTGGGCGTCGATCATCGAGTCGCCGCTGACGACGAGGGCCCAGTAGCGTTTTTTCGGGGAAAGTCCGAATAGGCGGGGATCGATCGCGAGCGTCTCGTGGGTCTCTTGTTCGCGCTCGTCGGCGAAGCCCGCCGGGATCGAGCCATACACCGGAATCTCGGCGAAGTGCGTTTGGATTTCACGGCTCTTGACGCCCCATGAACCGTGCGCGAGTTGCTCGACGAGGCCGCGCTTGGCGAGGGCGCGGAGGTGCTGCACCGCCGATGTCTGGCTGGTGAAGCCGAAATGTTTGGCGATCTGGCGCGTGGAGGGAGGAACCCCTTCGCGGGCTTGGTAATCGCGGAGATAATCGAGGACGGCTTCCTGGCGTTCGGTGAGCATGGCGTTCGCGTGAACGTACGTTCGGGTGAACGGTGCGGAAGGCAAGCTCGCTTCCAGATATCCTGCCGTCCCGGAGCGAAGTAAATGAATCGCCCGCGCAAACGACGCGGCTCCAGGCAGACGGCGGGGATAGGCTGACGCCGGCATTGCAACGCTCGGACGCGCGCCCAACTTTCCTGGCGCTCATGGCTCTTGTTAACCTTCTCGATGTGAATCTCAGCTTCGGTGGCCCGCATGTCCTCAAGGACGTGAATTTCCAGGTCGATCCGGGCGAACGCGTGTGTCTTGTGGGGCGCAACGGCGCGGGAAAATCCACGCTCATGAAGGTGATCACCGGCGACATGAAACCCGACACGGGCGTTGTGTCGCGTCAGCCGGGGGCTCATTTCGCGCGACTTCAGCAGGAAGTGCCCGCCGATTTGCGCGGTGCGGTTTACGACATCGTGGCCGCGGGACTTCGCTCGGCCTCGGCGCACGAAGAAGATTGGGAGCGCGACATTCGGTTAGAGAAACTCTTTGAGCAGACGGGACTCGATCCGCAGGCGGAGTTTGCGGAGTTGTCGGGAGGGTTGAAACGCCGCGCACTGCTCGCACGCGCGCTCGCGGGACAGCCGGATTTGTTGCTGCTCGACGAGCCGACCAATCACCTCGATCTCGATTCGATCCTTTGGCTGGAAAACTTTCTCCTGCAGGAAAAGTTGGCGCTGTTCTTCGTGACCCACGATCGCGCGTTTCTGAAAAAACTCGCGACGCGCATCGTGGAACTCGATCGCGCGGTGATCACGAATTGGGCGTGCGATTACGATACGTTCCTCGTGCGGCGTCAGGAACGCCTCGAGGCGGAGGAGCGACAGCAGGCGGCCTTCGATAAAAAACTGGAGCAGGAAGAAGAATGGTCGCGGCGCAAACCGAGCGCGCAGCGCAAGCGTTCGGGGGCGCGTTTGGAGGCGCTGGCGAAGATGCGGGCGGACCGACGCGCGCGTCGCGAACGTCAGGGCAATGTCGTCCTGCGCATGGCGGAGGCGGAGCGTTCCGGCGTGAAAGTCATCGACGCGGAAAATGTGAGTTTCTCGTATCCCGATGGCCGATTGCTCGTGAAAGATTTCACCACGACGATCACGCGCGGCGACAAGATCGGCATCATCGGGCCGAATGGCGCGGGCAAATCGACGTTGATCAAATTGCTCCTCGGCCAATTGCAACCGACGGGTGGCTCGTTGAAAATCGGCACCAATCTCGAGACGATCTACTTCGACCAGTTGCGCGATCAGATCGACGACAACCGCTCGGTCGCCGACAACATCGCGAATGGAAATCCCACCGTGACGATCGATGGACGCACGCGTCACGTGATCAGCTATCTGCAGGATTTTCTGTTCACGCCGGATCGTGCGCGCACGCCCGCGCGCGTGCTGTCGGGCGGAGAACGCAACCGGCTCTTGCTCGCGCGTCTGTTCACCAAACCGGCCAACATGCTCGTGCTCGACGAACCGACCAACGACCTCGATGCCGAGACGCTGGATCTTTTGGAGAACCTGCTCGTGGAGTATTCGGGCACGTTGCTTGTGGTGAGCCACGATCGCGATTTTTTGGACAATGTCGTCACCAGCACCTTCGTGTTTGAAGGCGATGGGCGCATCGGCGAATACGTCGGCGGCTACTCCGACTGGCTGAACGAAAAGGCCAGACAGGAAAAAGCCGCGCAGACCGCGAAAGCGGCGACGGCGGCTGCTGTATCCAAAGAAAAACTACAATCCGCCGCGCCCGCACGCCCGCGCAAACTCACCAATAAAGAGGTGAAGGAACTCGAGGAGTTGCCCGCCAAGATCGAGAGTTTGGAACGCGAGCAAGCGGAGATCGCCGCCAAGTTGTCCGATGCCGGTTTCTATCAGAAAGACCGCCACGCGGTGACTGCGGCCGAGGCGCGTCTCGCGGAAATCGAGCGTGAGCAAGCCGTTGCCTTTGCTCGCTGGGAAGAGTTGGAATCGTTGCGCAGCAGCTGACGCGCGATGCGCGGGAGCTGGCAATGTGCAATGTTTTTGCCTTTTATTTCGGCTCCGAAACATTTTTACCCATGCAAAGTGTGACCGATATCTCTGCACCCGAGCCGGGTCGGGTGTTGTTTGCCGACGACGACCGAGCGGTGCAGCGCGGGTTGTCGGCATTGATTCGTCGCGCTGGATTTCAGTGTGAGTGTGTTTCCAGCGGTCCGGAAGCGGAGGAGGCGCTGACGTCGGGCACGTACGATGTTTTGCTGACGGACATCCAGATGACCGGGAACACCCAGCTGGAATTGGTGGAACGCGCAGCCGTGTTGGCGCCCGGTTTGCCGGTGGTGGTCTTGACGGGAAATCCCACGGTGGAAACCGCGGCGCGGGCGGTGCGGTTGTCGATCGTGGCGTATCTCACGAAGCCGCCGAACTCGGCGGAGTTGAATCGCGTGCTCGGCCAAGCGGTGGATGAAGCGCGTCAGCGTCGGATGGTGCGTTCCGGTCGCGAACAGCTGGAGCAATGGAGCTCAGAGCTGGCCGAGCTGGAACGGCAGATTCGTCATGCGCGTGAAGGAGAGACGCCGCGGAGTTATTTTCGCATCATGCTGCGTCAGACGATTCGGTTGCTGACGAATCTCGAGGCGAGCATGGCGCTTTATGAGAAAAGCGACGCGCAGGTGGCGATGACGCTGGAGTACGCGGCCGCCCTGCGCGACGCGATCGACGTGCTCGAGCGCACAAAACAGAATTTCAAGAGCAAGGAGCTCGCGGACCTCCGCTATCGGCTGGAGCGACTGATCAATCCGGGCCCAAAGTCCTTGCGCTAAAAGAAACTATTAAAGCCGGGGCGGGATCGTGCCGCAACCTGAGGCAAGGCCCACAAACGAGTTGTGGGCGGCTTTCTCCGGCAGGACGTAAGGGCCTGCAAGTCGAAGGCACAGCAGGATCGCATGCTCAGAGTGCGCGGCCCTGTTGTGCCTTTTTGCGTTTATGCGCGGAGAAACCGCCTGCGGCTCGTTTGTGGTTAAACTTTTTCCCGTCACCTATGAAAAACTGGACTATCGGCCAGCGAATCCTGGCCGGCTTTTCAACGCTGTTGCTCATTGCCGCGTCTTTCGGCCTGTTTGCCGTTTACCACCTGCAGGAGATATCCAAAGGCATGCACCAAGTGGTCGAGTACGAGCTGCCTGGCATCATCGACACCTACGAGCTCGAGACGATCAACCTGACGAATTATCTGCATACGCAGCGCATGTTGGTGATGGCCACCGAGGAGGAGAAACGAGCGCTCGCCGAGGAGATCCGCCAGAATAGTGCACGTATGGACGCGATCTTCGCGGAATATGCGAAGCTGGTCACCACGCCTAAAGAAAAAGCGCTGCAGGACGAAGCGTACGCGGCGCGTGCACGCTACGGCGCCTTGCGTCGCGCGTTGATTGAAGCCGATGGCACCATTTCGCGTGAAGAAATGGCGAGGCGCATCGATGATGAGCTTCATCCCTTGTACCGGGCCTATTTTGACAAGCTGGAAGCGCTGGTCGACTTGAACGAAAAAAGTGCGCGGGAAACCGCTGCCGATATCGACACCCGCGTGAGCGCAGCCACCCGCGGTGTGTTGTCCGGCTTGGGTGGTGCCTTGGTGATTGGTATGGCGATCGCACTCTTCATCATTGTCGATGTACGCCGTCGCATGAAGGCGGTGGCGACGACGCTCTCCGCAGGTGCTTCCGAGGTCGCCGCCGCGTCTTCGCAGATTGCTTCGACCAGCCAGGAGCTCGCGCGCGGCGCGACGGAACAGGCGGCATCGCTCGAAGAAACGAGCGCCTCGCTCGAAGAGATGGCCGGCATGACGCGCAGCAACGCGAACGACGCGGGCACCGCGAAAGAACTTTCATCGCAGACGCGCAAAGCCGCGGAAGCGGGCGTCCAAGAAGTCGGCCTCATGACGGAGGCGATGGATGCGATCAAGAGCTCTTCGGATAACATCGCGAAGATCATCAAGACGATCGACGAAATCGCATTTCAAACGAATCTCCTCGCGCTCAACGCCGCTGTCGAAGCCGCGCGTGCGGGTGAAGCCGGCGCCGGTTTCGCTGTGGTGGCCGACGAAGTACGTTCGCTCGCTCAGCGCTCCGCTACCGCCGCGAAAGAAACCGAAGAGAAAATTCAGGACGCGATCGCGAAGGGCGGACGCGGCGTGGAGCTCTGCACGAAGGTTTCCGGAGCGCTCCGCGAAATCGTCGATAAAGCGCGTCGCGTGGACGATCTCGTCGGCCAGATCGCCACGGCCTCGCACGAGCAGAGCGCAGGTATCGGCCAGATCAATACGGCCATGTCGCAGATGGATACGGTGACGCAGCGCAATGCCGCCGGCGCCGAAGAAACCGCGGCCGCGGCTGAATCGCTCAGCTCGCAGGCGACGGTGCTCGAATCTGCCGTGGCCGATCTGCGCGCCTTGGTGGAAGGTCGCAAGGCCGCTCTACAAAGCGCGAGGGATTTCGAGGACCGAGAACAGTCCGACACGGATTCTCCGTCAAAGTCCAAAAAGCAGCGCGAGCTGGAGCCGATGGCTTCGAGAGAAAACTAATCGAAGCGTAACGCGTTGCACGAAACCTCGCGGGCAAGCGCGCCCTTGCCAACGCGAGGTTTTTCGTGGCGGATCGGCGTTGTTCACCCCTGTGCCCAAAAAACCGAACAGTCCATCTGCTCTGTGGAGCGATAGCGGGTTTTTGCGCGCCATCCTGGAGTCGTCGCCCACCGCCGTCATCGTGATCGACGATTCGTGGCGTATCCTTTTTTCGAATACAGAGGCGGAGCGGTTGTCGGGATGGTCGAGCGAGGAATTGTCGAAACTTTCGTTGGAGGCGCTCACGCCGCCGCGCCTGCATGCGCGCCTGGCCGCGTTTAAGAAGGAATTTTCCGAGGCAGGCTCCTCGTTCAAGTGGAGCGCGCCGGATTTGTGGATCGTTACCAAGGAAGGTCGCGAGCATCCGATCGAGGCTTGTTGGAATACCTTGGATGTCGGCGGGAAGCGGCACGTGGTCGTGTCCGTCATCGACGTGGAAAGTCGGCGTCAGGACGAACGTGCGCGGTTGATGGGACAGGAACGCACGGAGGTGCAGAAAACGGCGCTGCTGCAAATGGCGGAGGGGAGCGGCGAGCTCGCGGCAGATTTCGGAACGCGCATGCAGAAAATCGTCCGACTGGCTGCACGCGCAGTGAACGCCGATCGCGCCAGCGTGTGGATGATCGACGATTTCGGCGGCACGCTGGTGTGCACGGCGTTGTCTGACAGCACGGAGGATGTGCCTGAACCCTCGGTAAAACGCGTCGAGGATTCGTCGTATTTCAAAGCGCTCGAGCAGGAAATGACGATCGCCGTCAGCGACGTGCGCACTGATGAGCGCATGCGCGACATGCTGGCGAGTTACTTCGAACCTGCGGGTGTTGTTGCGACTCTCGATGCGCCCGTGCGCATTCGGGCGCGTGTGGTGGGCGTTGTTTGTTTGGAGAGTCGTGCGCGGCGAACGTGGACACCAAGCGAAAATGCCTTCGCGCGGCACGTCGCGGACCAAGTCTCGCACAGTCTTTTGCTCGAGGAGAACATCAACACCGAGCGCTCGGCGCGCGCGACGGCGGAGCGCTTGCAGCAGATTTTTTCTCACACGACCGAGGCGATGTTTTCGATCCGCGTGACGCCATCGCGCGAGTTTACGTTCGAGGAGTTTAATCCGGCGGCGGCGGCGATGATCGGGGTGTCGCTCACCGACGTGTACGGGCGGCGTCCGCAGGATTTGCTGCCGCCGGATGTGGCGGCGACGTTGAACGCAAACTATCGCCGGTGCCTCGATGAAGATCGCGCGATCGAGTACACCGACGTGCTCGCATTGCCAGGAGGCGCGGGAATCTTCCACACGTTCTTGGTTCCGATTCGCGATGAAACCGGCCGCATCGTTCGCATCGCCGGATTTGCACGCGATATCGCAGAGGAGGAACGCGCGAAGCGAGCGCTGCAGGATTCCGAGGAGAAGTTCTTCAAGGTGTTTCAATCGAGTCCCGATGCGATCGTCGTCTCCGACATGGAGACGGGGCGTCTGATCGAAGTGAACGAAGGCTTCGAGCGATTGTTTGCGTGCAAGGCGTCTGAAGTCATCGGACGGACATCGTTTGAGCTTGGACTGTGGGCGTCGTTGAAAGCGCGCGAGCAGCTGGTGAAAACGCTGCAGGAGAAAGGCACGGTGAGAGATTTCACGGCGATGGCGCAGCCGCTCTCGGGTCCGCCTCGCCCGTGTATGGTTTCCGCCGAGCCGGTGGAGATCGGCGGTCGTCGTTGCTTGGTGTATGTCGTGCGCGACATCACGAAACAGCTGGCCGCGGAGAACGCGCTGCGGCAGAGCGAAGCGCGCTTCCGCAGTTATTTCGAGTCGCCGCTGGTCGGCATGGCCATCATCGGCCCCGATCGCCGCTGGATCGAAGTGAACGATCACTTGTGTCGGATTTTTGAATACGCGCGCGACGAGTTGATGGCGCAACGCTGGGGCGATCTCACGCAGGGCAACGATGGCGAACCGGTGTTGTTCGAGCGTGCGTTGCGCGGCGAGATCGACTCGTACGCGTTGGAAAAACGCTACGTCCGCAAAGATGGTCACATCGTGCATGCGAGCATCGCGGTGCGTTGTATTCGCAAGGCCGACGGCTCGCCGGATTATTTTCTCTGCGTGTTGCAGGATCAAACGGCGCGCGTGGAAGCGGAGCGCGGGCAACAGGAACTCGAATCGCAGCTTCGGCAGGCGCAGAAATTGGAAGCGCTCGGCCAGCTCGCGGGCGGCATCGCACATGATTTTAATAACATCCTCACGGCGATCATGGCGTACTCGGAACTCGCCGTGCTCGACATCGAAAACCCCGCGGAGATTCGTCAGCATCTCGAGCAAGTGCAGGCGGCGAGCAATCGCGCGCGCGATTTGGTGCGACGCATTTTGACCTTCAGCAGGCAACGCAAACAAGAGCGCAAGCCGCTTCGTCTGGAGCCGTTGATTGAGGAGGCGATGAATTTGATTCGCTCGACCTTGCCCACGACGATCGCGTTCGAGCTCTCGCTCTCGCCGGACGCCCCGATGGTGTTGGCCGATCCGACGCAGGTGCATCAGGTGTTGATGAATCTGTGCACCAATTCGCAATACGCGATGCGCGGCCATCCGGGACGGTTGTCGGTGGCGCTGCAATCCGTGGAGGTGGGGGAAGACCTCGTGCGTCTGCATCCGGGATTACGCGAAGGCCGTTATGCGGTGATCACGGTCACCGATACCGGCGAGGGCATGGCTCCCGACGTGTTGAAGCATGCCTTTGAACCGTTCTTCACGACCAAAGGACCGGGCGAAGGCACGGGACTCGGGTTGTCGGTCGTTCACGGAATCATGCAGGATCATGAAGGCGTGGTGACGGTGGATAGTTTTGTGGGGACGGGCACTGTCATCCGACTTTATTTCCCTGAAAGCATCGATGCGGAAGAAGTGGCGGCGACCGATGGCACGACGCTCGAGCGCGGTCACGGCGAGCGCATCCTGTTTGTGGATGATGAAGAGGCGCTCTGTCACTCGATCCGCCAATTGTTGGAGCGCTTGGATTATCGCCCGACGGTTATGAGCTCGCCCGTGCTCGCGCTCGAACGTTTTCGCGAACAACCCGACGCCTACGATCTCGTGATCACGGATCTCACGATGCCGTTCATGACGGGCATCGATCTCGGTCGTGAGATTCTCGCGGTCAGGCCGGACATGCCGATGCTGCTCGCGAGTGGATTTAGCGGCACGTGGACGGAAGAGAAAGTGCGTGCGAAAGGTTTCCGCGGTCTTCTGGTGAAACCGCTGTCGGCGGCAGCCATGAGCCGCGCGATTCAGAACGTATTAAAAAAATTGATACGACCACCGCGTGCAAACGATGCTAGGTGATATGCTCAGCGGACTTGCGCAAGCGATCACCTCGTGCCAGAGATGCGAACAATGATGGATCCCGATCAGGCCCCAGGGCGCACGCCCACCGATGGTACCTCCGCGCCAAGCGACGAAGCGTCTTCCTCTGAGATCGGGAGGGGAATCGAGCTTTTGCTGGCCGATGATGACGAAACCCTTCGCACGGTGCAGACGGGGTATTTGCGGCGTTATGGGTATACTGTGTATCCGGCCGAGGACGGACGCGCGGCGATCAATCTTTTGAAAAACAACAAAGTGGATCTCGTGATCACCGACATGGTGATGCCGGGCTCCGATGGCGTGGAAGTCATCCGTCACATCCGCAAGCTCGCGCCCGAGATCAAGATCATCGCTATTTCTGGTGGCGGCGCGACGCGGCGGGAGCTCTTGCTTGATATCGCGCGCGTACTCGGTGTCAGCCGCACGTTGGAGAAGCCTTTCACGATGGCGGAGTTGCTCGCGACGGTGCGCGAAGTGCTGAACCAGTAGGCCTGAGTTGGCGGACGAACGCGGCACTTGCCTCGGTCGGACGAGTGGGGTGGAATTGAGGCATGAAATTGCTCCTGAAATTTCTCCAACTGCGGTTTGTCCCGATGAGCGCGGATCTCGGTTTGTTGCTGCTGCGCCTGTGGCTGGGACTTTCCATGCTGGTGCTGCACGGCTGGCCCAAGGTGATCGGCTTCGCGGAGAAATCCTCCGGCTTCATCGACCCGTTTGGTTTTGGTCCCAAAGCGAGTTACGGCCTCGCGCTTGTCGGCGAAGTGGGCGGATCGATTTTGTTGATCCTCGGATTGTTCACGCGGCTCGGCGCGGCGTTGGGCGCCATCACGATGGGCATCGCATTCTTCATCGCGCACAACGCGCAACTCAGCGGCCCGGGCAGCGGTGAAATGGCGTTTCTCTTCCTCGGTGGCTATCTGGCCTTATTCCTTTTGGGCGGCGGCCGTTTCGCGTTGGACATGAAGTTGCCCAGTGAAGCGGCTCCGCATTCGCGCTGAGTGCAGGATCACCGGCTGCGGTGCAAACGAACTGCAGCCGGCGGACATTTCTATTGTTTGCGCAGTGAACTTGCTGGCGCGGGGAAGGGCAGCTGGCCAAAAGTCGCGACATGAACCGCACCGATCGTCTTGTCGCCATCGTGATGTATCTGCAGGGCCGCCGGGTGGTGAAAGCGGAGGAGCTGGCGCGGCATTTCGAGGTGACCGTGCGTACGATCTACCGCGACATCGCGGCGCTCAGTGAAGGCGGTGTGCCGATCACGGGCGAAGCCGGCGTGGGATACTCGCTGGTGAAAAGTTATCACCTGCCGCCGGTGATGCTTGATGCCGATGAAGCCGCTGCGCTCTTTGTCAGCGGCGAGATCGCCAAACGCTTTAGCGATGCGTCGCTGCAACGTCCGCTTGAGCAAGCGTTGGACAAACTGCGCGCGGTGTTGCCCCGCGACCGGCAAGATCACGTGGAACGTTTTTCGCGGCACACCGTGGTGATGGAACGCACGTGCGGCCACGCCGATCCGCAAGCGCAACCGGTGTTGATGTCGGTGCAACGCGCGGTGATGCAGCGGCAGGTCGTGCGTTTGCGGTATTACGGGATCGCGCGCGATACGGAAACGATCCGCGAAATCGAACCGCTCGGCATCGTGTTTCACAGCGGCTCTTGGTACGTGGTGGCCTGGTGCCGCTTGCGGCGGGACTTCCGGCATTTTCGCGTGGATCGCATCCGCGGCATGGAAGAACTGCCCGAGCGTTTTTCGCCGCCCGACGACTTCTCCCTCGCGAGACATCTCGAGGAAAGTATGCAAAAAACGGATACAATTCCGGCGCGCATCTGGTTTGCGAAGGAAGCGCAACCGCGCGCGCGTCGCGAAAGTTATGCCACGCTCGTGCCGGAAGAAGTGCGCGATGGCGGCGCCGAATTTGTCGTGTACACGCAGTCGCTCGACTGGCTGGCGAGCTGGGTGATCTCGTTTGGCAGCGAAGCCGAAGCGGTCGCTCCCGTTGAATTGCGGGAAAAAGTGCGCGAGAAAATCGCGGGCTTGGTCGCGCGTTATCGCATGGAGCCGGTCGGCGCGCTTGCGGATGGAGAATTTTAATCGCCACCCGCGCTGCTGACAGACCGTTGTCAGCAGGCTGTGGCAGACTCACGACCATGAAGAGCTCGATCCATCTGCCGCCGCTCGCGCCTTTTTATCCGGGGATTGTTACCTCCCGTTTTTTCGAGACTTGGGATTTTTATACCACACACCTCGGCTTCGGCACCGTCGAGGAGAGCAATCATCGCCTGCGGCTCGTGCACGAGTCGGGCGTGCAGCTCGAAGTGTTGCGTGAAGAAACCGATGGACATCCGCCGGAGCTGATCCCGGCCGTCGCCGGACGTGGATTTTGGTTCACGCTCGCGGTCGCGGATGTCTGGGCAGAACACCGACGTCTCACGGAGGCGGGCGTGGAGCTTGCGTGGGGTTGCGAGGAGGTGGACGACGAACGACGCTTCGCCGTGCGCGATCCCAACGGTGTTTTGATCTTTCTCGTGCAGAAACTGCCAACCGAATGTCACCGTCGCGGGAAGAGTAATCCGCTGGCGGCGTGACGCGCTTTCTCGCACAACGTCTCGCGTAAATGCCCCAAGCCGCTTTATTTCGGCGGCTTTAAAACGCATGGGCATTTCCGAAAACTTCTTTCGCTCTTGTGAGTTGAGCGAGGTGACCTTGCGCGTCCGCGACCTCGCTCGCGTCACCGGTTGGTACGAGCAGGTCTTGGGCGTCGCGCCGGAGGAAAAAACAAACGGGCGCGTCGTGTTTGCGGTGCCAGGCACCGCGCATGCGCTTCTTGTGCTGGAATCAGATCCCGCGGCGAGGGAACGCGCGTTGGGAGCGGCGGGGCTTTTTCATTTCGCGGTATTGTATCCGAGTCGCGAATCACTCGGACGCGTGGCGCGGGCGTTGATCGAACGCTCGATACCGTTTGGCACGGGAGACCACGGCGTGAGTGAAGCGCTGTATTTACAGGATCCTGAGGACAACGGCGTGGAGCTTTACGTCGATCGTCCGCACGACTTGTGGCCGATGGCGGCGAATGGCGATGTCGCGATGTACACGGAGGCGGTTGACTTGGGCGCCTTGATCAAGTCGGGCGAGCAAGGCCGTGGAGATTGGTTGCCCGCCGGGACGCGAATTGGGCATGTGCATTTGAGCGTTTCCGATCTCGAGCGCGCGAAGGCGTTTTACGGCGGTGTATTGGGTTTTTCGATACGTCAGCGAAACTTTCCCGGAGCGCTCTTTTTGGGGCGCGACGGTTATCATCATCACATCGGCGCAAACGTATGGCGCAGCCGTTCCCCCGCGAAGCCGGACACCGCGGGGTTGCGATCATTCACTATTCAGTTCGCGGATGCCGCGGAGCTCAGGCGAATCGCCGAACGCGCGCGCGCCGACGGTTTTTACTGCGAAGAAATGGACGGCGGATTGCGCGTGATCGACGGCGACGGGATTGCTTGCCGGTTGCGCGGCGGGCAGTGAAACCGACAATATCCTTTCTGTTCATCATGAAAATCGCACTGATTGGAGGCACGGGCTTTGTTGGCTCGGCCGTTTTGAAAGAACTGCTCTCGCGTGGTCACCAGGTGACGGCGCTGGCTCGCAATCCGGAGAAGTACACGACGTCGGCCAATCTTGCGGTCGTGCGCGCCGATGCCTACGACGCGTCGCAAGTCTCTGCGGCGGTGCGCAACCACGATGCGGTGGTGAGCGCGTTTAATCCCGGCTGGAAAGAGCCGGAAATTCGTGCGCTCTACGGTCGCGGGCATGCCGCGATCGTAGAAGGTGTGAAAAATGGCGGCGTGAAGCGCTACCTCGAAGTGGGCGGGGCGGGGAGCCTCTTCGTCGCGCCCGGTATTCAAGGTGTGGATACGCCGCAGTTTCCCGCCGAATGGCGCGAAGGCGCACTCGGTGCGCGCGATGCGCTGGAATCGTTGCGCCAGGAAGCGGCGCTGGAGTGGACGTTCATTTCGCCGCCGGCGAATTTGCACCCGGGCGAGCGTACCGGTCGTTATCGGCTTGGCGCCGACGATTTGTTGATGGACGGCGATCTTCCGGCGGGCATTTCCGTGGACGACCTGGCGCTGGCGATTGTGGACGAGCTGGAAAAGCCTCAGCACGTCCGCCGTCGCTTCACCGTGGCGAGCGCCTGAAAAACGGCGCGATCATCGGGCGAACAAAATACACACCGATGATGGCACCGCGATTTCGTTGCCGGTCGGCGTAAGCCGGCCGGTTTTTTCGTCGATCGCGAACACGGAGACGTCGTCCGCGTCGTGATTGGCGCATAGCAGCCAGCGGCCTGAAGGATCGATGGCAAAATGCCGCGGATGACGAATGCCCTCGTGCGCGTGCGCCACGAAGGTGAGTTTGCCGGAGTTTTCGTCGATCGAGAAAACGGCGATGCTCTCGTGATCGGCGCGATTGGAGGCGTAGAGGAATTTTCCGTTCGGATGAATAACGACCTCCGCGCCCCAGCGGCGTCCGGTGAAATCGCTTTGGATCGTATCGATGTCCTGTATTTCGCGCAGCGTCATGAGGTCATCGAGCGCGAAGACTGTGACGGTCGAACGCAGTTCGGTGATCGCGTAGGCGAAACGTCCATTCGGATGAAAGGCCAAATGGCGCGGACCGGCACCGGAGCGGGTGAGATGAGGTTCGCCTTCGGGGGAGAGCGTCGCGTTTTTATGATCGAAGCGGTAGCGGAAGATCGTGTCGGCGCCGAGATCGGCGGAAAAAGCGATTTCGCCGCCCGGCGCGAAATCGATGCAGTGCGCATGCGGTGCGTCTTGTTGCGGATGCGGGCCCTTGCCCGTGTGTTTGATGAGCGAACGCAGTTCGCCGAGGCTGCCGTCCTGAGAAAGGGAATACGAGGCGACGTATCCACCGTGATAACTCGCGACGACGATGCCTGCGCCGGAAGGATGCACGTGAATGTAGCAGAGCGGACCGCCGCCGGCGGGAATCGAGTTGAGCGCGGCGAGCGCGCCGGATTCGCGGTCGATGGAATACGCGAAGAGAACGCCCTCGGGATCGCCCTTTTCGTTTTTGCGATCGCCGATCGCGTAGAGGACAGGCAAGCGCGGGTGGATGGCGAGAAAGGTGGGATTGGACCCGGGGGCGGCGAGTTGCGCGGCGCTCAGCGAGCCATCGGTCGAGTTGAAGCGCGCGGCGTAGATGCCCTTGCTTTCCTTGCGCGTGTAGGTGCCGAAGAAAACGAGGCTTGTGGGAGAGTTGGCGGAGGAAACGAGAGGCATCATGGTGAATAGGAAAGGAAGAACCCGGCGAAACATGGAAAGTTCATTTTCTGCGCGGACAGTTGAGTGTCGATGAGAGAGCGGACGCGCCGGACGATGGATGGGACGAAAAGAAAAAGGTTCCTGACAGGCCGTTGTCAGCGGCGATGTGTATGTTGAGGCGAACCCATCCTTATTATGGTCAAAGTCTCAGAAGTTGCTTTTGTTGGTTATCCGGTCACGGACGTCCCGCGCGCCCGCGCGTTTTATGAAAATGTTCTCGGTTTGAAGTGCAGCACGGCCTTCGGCGAAGGCTGGATCGAGTACGACATCGGCGCCTGCACGCTGGCGGTCGTGAAATCCTCCGATTTGTGGAAACCGTCCGCGGATGGTCCGGCAGTGGCATTGGAAGTGGAAGACTTCGATGCGGCGATCGCCACGCTCAAGGCCGTGGGATCAAAGTTTATTTTGGAGCCGATGGATTCGCCTGTTTGCCGCATCGCCGTCGTGCAAGATCCCGACGGCAATGGCATCGCGATCCATCAACGCAAAGCCAACGCCGGCTCCATCGAGCATCCGGCGTGAGGCATTTCGCCTCTGTGCGCTGTCGATGAAGCCGGCGCACAGGTCGCGTTTTTTGCGACTCAAGCGATCTGCGTGCGCGTGGCTGCGCCACCGAAAAGTTCGCGCATTGCGCTCCAGGCTTTCATGAGCCCGGCGTCTTTCACGCCCCCCGCGAAGCCGTAGATCGTGGCGATGGTTTCTTCGTGCCCGCGATAACGCGGCGGCAGCAGAAACAAGGTGAACGAGCCTTCGCGGATGGTGGAGAAAAACAGTCCTTTGCCGATGCACGGTTCGTCGGTCGGCGTCACGACGACGCTGCGCTCGGGCAGTACGAGCCAAGGTTTATACACGAACACGAGACGCCCGTTTTCCGGTTCGTTGACGAGACGTCCGTAAGTGCGCACGGGCACACCTTTCACCCGCGCGCCACTAAACAGGCGGTTGCTGGCGGGCTCGGGTTTGAAGCGGCGTTTGCGGAGCGTGAAAAAGTCCCAGCAAAACACGGTGCCAAACACCATGAGCCGGAACGCCCAGCCGGAGATCAGCCACGCGAGCAAGATCACGACGATGGAGAGAATCGCGCCGATTTTCGGATCGAGCGTGGCGGTGACGGTGAGCGCGCCAAGCACGCTCGTGCGGGCGGCCTTCAGCGCGGCGTCGATCGCGCCCCACGGACTGAGGAGGATGAGGACGTTGATCGCGTGCGATGCCATCCACACGACCGCAAACATCGCGAGGCCGAACGGCACCGTGAGGATGTTGAGAAGCCAGCTCAGATCGGCCGCGCCCCAAGGCATCATGGCGAGTCCTGAGCCGGAAATCGCGGCGACGGCGGTGGCGTCTTGCCCGCCAAACATCCAGGAGTTCACCGCGTTGATGGTGATCGGCACGACTGCGCCGGCGGCGACGAGTCCGGAGACTTTGTTTTCCACCGTTTCGAGCACATCGAGCGGTTTCTTAAAACCGGGGGGCACCAGCGCGCCGAAGGCGTCTTTGGCGGCGCAGAGTCCGACGAGCAAAAACGCCGAGACAAAAAACGCGGGCTTCGCGAACCACGGCAGTCGGGCTTTTTCTTCGGGCGTGTCGGCTTTGTACCATTGATAAAAACCGAGTCCGCCCGTGCCGAGCAGCGGCGAGATCGCGATTCCGGTGAGCGACGTGACGGTGGCGAGAATGCCGGCGGCGGGAGAACGATCCGAGGTCGGCGGCGGGGTATCGGTCGTCGCCGCGAGCAAGGGCGACACGATGACGGTCACGAGGACCGCGATCAGCACGAACGGGGCGAGGCGTTTCATCGCCCGTGACGTTACGCCAGACTACGCGCGGAGGGAAGCGCAGACGCGGAAAACAAAAGCGCCGTTTTCCGTCGGCAGTGACGAAAAACGGCGCTGAGATTAAAACGTGGCTCGCGCGAGGCTTACCAGGAAGTCGCGATCTTGGAGGCGTCGTAAGCGACTTTCACTTGGATGCGCGCATCGACGGGCTGGCCGCCTTTGATAGGCGCCGGATAACGCCAGCGCGAAACCGCGGTCGCGGCCGCGTAGCCGATGTCGTCCGTAGTGGCGGAAACAATACGCGGGAAAAGCACGCGGCCCGTGCGATCGACGACGATCTCGAGCGTGGCCTCGCCAGATACACCGTCGGTGAGAATCGAATACGGATAACGCACGTCCTGGCGAAGCGGCGTGAGCTTTCTATCGAGCTGGTTTTCGCTCGCGAGATTCGGGCGGGGCTTGCGGAGCTCGGCGAGGATCTGACGCGCGCGTTCGTCGAGACCTGCGGTGCTGTTGAAAACATAACGCACGATGGCCGGCGAGATACGCGGCTGACCGTTGATGCGCGGCGGGATAAATTCGTTGGCTTCGATGTCCGCGATCAACGCCTTCGCGAAAGCGGGATCGGTCGCGTTGGCGACGGAAGCGAGGACGGCGCGACCGGAGTATTCGACGGTGAACTCGACCTCCGCGCGACCTTCGCGGCCCTCGATCAGCATTTCGTAGGGATAAACGGGAGCGATTGTGCGCACCGATTTCGGCACGATGCGTTCGAGTTCGCCCGATTGAGCGGAGAGCCCGGTGACGAAGGCCAGGGTGAGAACGGAAGAAACGACGGATACAAATCGCATAGGTCGATGGGGAGGTTGAAGCCGGAGAGTCGGCAATGGTTAATCATCGGCGCGTTGCCGGATTTCTTCATCCGATTTTGGCGTAGTCGGAAGACGGGAGATCTCCGTGAGCTGGAATGGAAACCGGAAGCGCGGATGGCGCCAAGGGCAGGAGGCGAGGACGATGTTCGCAAGCGCGCACCGCCGCGATGGTGCGTGTTTGATAAAATTTTCGAACATGGCGGGCGCTGCCTATGCGGACTGAGGTGAAGTTTTGCCATCCGGCAAATGTGCCCTCCATGCTGCGCGCGATGTTGACCAAGGCCGAGATCCAGCGACTGCGCTCCCTGCGCGATAAAAAACACCGCGACGCGGAAGGTGTGTTTGCGGTCGAAGGCGAAAAAGTCGTGGCAGAGCTGCTCGCGCAGAATTTCCCGTTCGAAGAACTGCTGGCGACGCCGGCGTGGCAGGGCGAACATCCGCGCGTGCGTCGAATCTCCGAAGCGGAGATGAGCCGGATCAGTCATTTCCCGACGCCTTCGACAGTTTTTCTCGTGGCGCGCATCGAACGCGCGCAGCTCGCGAAGGACGAACTGAATCAAGGTTTCACGCTCGCACTCGATGGCGTGCAAGACGCGGGCAACGTCGGCACGCTGCTGCGCATCGCGGACTGGTTCGCTTTCGATCGCGTGCTTTGTTCGCCCGAATGCGCGGATGTTTTTGGACAGAAAGTGATCCACGCGAGCATGGGCTCGTTTAGTCGCGTAAAAATTGTTTCCGCGCCGCTGGCGCCGGCGCTGTCTGGCTTGCGCGTACCGGTGCTCGGTTGCGATCTCGCGGGTCGCGATGTGCATACGCTGCCGCGACTCGACGCGGCGGTGGTGGTGATTGGCAGTGAAGGCCGCGGGTTGTCGCCTGCGGTGAAGGCAACGATCACCGAAACGGTGACGATCCCGCGCTTCGGGGGCGCGGAGTCGCTCAATGCCGGCGTGGCCGCCGCGATCGTGTGCGACAATATCCGCCGGCTTTCGCTCGCGCTGTGATGGGCGGCGTTTCACATATCCATTTTATGAATACATCCGACGCATTTCGCGAACTCGATAGCCGTCTGCGACGCGGCCAGTTGCTGGACTCCGTCAGCCAGCTGCTGGCATGGGACGAGCAGGTGAATCTGCCGTCCGGCGCCGCGGCGCAACGCGCGGCACAACACGCGGCCATCGCCGGCACGATTCACGAAAACATGAGCGATCCGCGCGTCGGGGAGTTGCTCGCATGGCTTGAAGGCCGCGCGAGCGAGCTCAGCGACGATCAGCGCATCGTGCTGCATTGGGCGCGTCGCGATTACGATCGCGCGACGAAGCTGCCGTCGGAGTTCGTCCGCGAAAAGGCGGAGCAGGGGAGCCGCGGCTATCACGCCTGGGCCGATGCGAAGAAGCGCGCGGACTTTTCGAGCTACGCGCCGTTTCTGGCGAAGAACCTGGAACTCGCGAAGCGCGAAGCCGCGTATTTGAATTTTGGAGACGCGCCGTACGACTACATGATCGACAAACATGATCCCGGCATGAACGCCGCGGTGATCGGGCGTTTGTTCGATGAACTCAAAGCCGGGCTCGTGCCGTTCGTGCGCGAGATCGTGCAATCGCCGGTGAAGACGCGGGGAGATTTGCTGCGGGGTTTTCCGGTGGAAAAACAGCGCTCGTTTCTGCGCACGGTCACGGAAAAGATCGGTTTCGATTATGCCCGCGGACGCATCGATGTTTCGCTGCATCCCTTCTGCTCGGGCACGGGTGAAGACATTCGCATGACGACGCGTTTCGACGAGAATCATCCGCTCGAT
Organism: uncultured Opitutaceae bacterium; assembly: GCA_937958045.1. Classification (GTDB taxonomy): domain Bacteria; phylum Verrucomicrobiota; class Verrucomicrobiia; order Opitutales; family Opitutaceae; genus Nibricoccus. The sequence goes on from CALFXL010000045.1 coordinate 20,860, forward strand.
TCGCTCTTCAGCGCGATTCATGAAACGGGCCACGGACTCTACGAACAAGGCCTCGCGGCGGATCAACATCACACCGCGCTCGGCCAGGCGGCCGGCATGGGCGTGCACGAAGCGCAGAGCCGTTTGTGGGAAAACCAAGTCGCGCGCAGTCGCGGCTTCTGGCGTTTCTTCGAACCGGCTTTCCGCGAAACGTTCGCGGGGCGTCTCGACGCGGTTTCTTCGGATGAACTTTATCTCGCGATCAACGCCGTCGAACCGACGCTGATCCGCGTCGATGCCGATGAAGTGACGTACAACCTGCATATCGTGCTGCGGTTCGAGTTGGAGAAAAAACTCTTCTCGGGCGAACTCGCGGTGGCGGATTTGCCGCAGGCGTGGCGCGAAGCGTCGCAGGAGTTGCTCGGTCTCACGCCGTCGAACGATCGCGAAGGTGTGCTGCAAGACGTGCACTGGAGCGATGGCTCGTTTGGTTATTTCCCGAGTTACTGCCTCGGCAACATGATGGCGGCGCAACTCTGGTATCGTGCGCTCGCGCTGCGTCCGCAGCTCGAAGAGGATTTTGCGCGCGGCGATTTCAGCTGGTTGCTCAACTGGCTGCGTGAGACGATCCATGCGCGCGGCAAGCGACTCGATGCGCTCGCATTGATGCGCGAAGCGACGGGCGAGGAGTTGAGTCCGCGTTATCTGCTGCGCTATCTGCGCGAACGCTACGGACCGCTTTATCTGCGTTAAGCGCCGGACGCGGTTTGCGTTTTTCGTCAGGCGCTTTTCCACTGCGGCATGCCCGGCCCGATCATTTGTTTTGGCGAGATCCTGTGGGACGTGCTTCCGCACGGACGTTTTCTCGGCGGAGCCCCGCTCAACGTCGCGTATCATCTGCGTCGTCTCGGAAACAATGTGCGCTTGGTCTCGGCGCTGGGCCGCGATGCGTGGGGGGATGAAGCGTGTGAACGGGTGCGTGCCGCGGGCTTGGACACGAGCGCGATCGGTCGCGTCGATCTGCCGACGGGCGCGGTCGACGTGACTTTGGACGCTGCGGGGCAGGCGAGTTACCAGATTCGGGAAAACGTCGCTTGGGACGCGATCACGGCTCGCCCGCAAGCGGGCGAGCCGGCGCCGGAAGCGCTGGTGTTTGGATCGCTGGCTTTGCGCGGAAAAGCGAACCGCGAGTGCCTGAGCCTCTGGTTGGAAGCGCGACCACGCGTGCGCCTTTGCGATCTGAATTTGCGGCCGCCATTCGACGACGTAAGCGCGCTCGATCCGTGGGTCCGCGGCAGCACGATCTTGAAAGTCAACGAAGACGAAGCGCGACGATTGTCGCCGCAAGATCTCGCGAGTGCCGGTCCGGAAAAGCACGCGCTATATTTGTCGGAGCAGTACGACTGCGCGACTGTCTGCGTGACGCTCGGCGCGGCGGGCGCGCTTGTGTGGTCGAACGGCGACGTGGTGCGGGTTCCCTCGCCCTCGGTGATCGTGCGCGACACGATCGGCGCAGGCGATGCGTTTACGGCGGCGCTGCTCGACGGCGTGTTGCGCGACGATGGACGCGATTGGGAGAAACGGCTGCGGCGCGCGTGTGCGTTGGGTGCTTTTGTGGCGAGTCGCGATGGTGCGCAGCCGGCATACGATCCGGCGGACGTGCCGGGATTCGCGTGAGAAAATTTGGCTGGCGTCGATCCGAGCGGACGCGGTGGATTGCGAGCGTATGGGTTTGATCGATACGCATGTGCATCTCGAGTCGTTTGCGCGCAAAGGCGTGCTGGCGGAAACGCTGGCGCGCGCGAAAGCGGCGGATGTGGAAGCGATGATCACGATCGGGACATCGCCGGACGACTGGGAACTCTATCGCCGACTCTCGGCGGAGAATCCCGGCTCAGTCTATTTCACGGTCGGGTTGCATCCGTGCTCCGTGGAGGAGAATTGGGCGGAGGCCGTGGCGCAGATCGAGTTGTTTTGGAGCCAGTACTCCGAGCCGCCGCCGGTGGGACTCGGTGAGTGCGGGCTCGATCGTTTTCATCTGCCGAAGGACAACCCGGAAGCGGCGGAACGAATCTTTCGCTGGCAGCGCGCGGCGTTTGCGGCGCAGCTGGTGATCGCGGCGAAATTGCGTTGTCCGCTGATTGTGCATTCGCGCGGAGCATTTCGCGAATGCGTCGAGATGATCGACGCGAGCGGCGTGGATTGGCGGAAGGTGGTTTTCCACTGCTTTTCGGAAGGCGCTGCGGAAATGGAAGAGCTCAAGCGTCGCGGTGGCTACGGCTCGTTCACCGGAATCCTCACGTACAAGTCCGCCGAGAATGTTCGCGACGCGGCGAAACACCAGGGGCTCGATCGATTGATGTTGGAGACCGACGCGCCGTATCTCACGCCGATGCCGCATCGCGGCAAACCCAATGAGCCGGGCTATGTGCGACACACGGCGGAGTATGCGGCGGAAGTGTTTGGTGTTTCTTACGACGAACTTGCGCGCCGCACGACGGAGAACGCGCGACGCTTTTTCGCGCTACCGAACCCGGCAGTGTGAGAATTTGCTCACGTGCCCTGTCGAGCAACCGGACGGGCCGGTTGAAAAAAGTTGAGGGGATGCAGATCGTAAGGCCGTATTATGCGCGATAACCGGCCGCATTGGCCGGGTTTCTTAAACCCAAAATCGTCAACGATACTTATGAAGTTCCTCCGACTCCTCCTTACCCTCGGCTTTGCCTCGATGTTGTTCGCCGGCGCAGCTCAGGCGGGCGAAGGCAAATCCTGTTCTGAGTGCTCCAAGAAGAGCCAGTGCGACGGCGGCAAAAAAGAAGACAAGAAGCCCTGACGTACCCCGGCATTGGCCGGATCCCAGCTGCACGAGCCGCGTTTCCCCACGCGGCTTTTTTATTGGGCGGGTCGATGCGGTTGCGGCCGGTCTGAGAAAAATCGTGCGGCGCTTCTTTTCTTTGGGCGCGTGGCTGCATTAATGGCGGGCGTCATGAGTGCCGCTGAACAATCGGATCTTTTTGGAGACGCTTTTGCTCCTGCTCCTCGCACACAGTCGGGGGCAGCGGCGCCGCTGCCGGCGCATCAGCCGTTGGCGGCGCGGATGCGGCCGCGTACGTTGAGCGAGATCGTGGGCCAAGAGCACCTGACGGAGGAAGGCGCTTTGTTGCCACGTCTGATAGCGACGAATCGCTTCGGTTCGCTCGTGTTTTATGGGCCGCCCGGATGCGGAAAAACGAGTTTCGCGGAAGTCATCGCACGGGAGACGAAGAGCCGCTTCGTACGCGTCAACGCGGTGATGTCGAACGTCGCCGAGTTGCGCGAAATTTTAGCCAACGCACGGCGCACCAGCGCGCAGGGACCGACCTTGTTGTTCATCGACGAGCTGCATCGCTTCAATAAATCGCAACAGGATCTGTTGCTGCCCGATGTCGAGGAAGGACATGTGCGTTTGATCGGCGCGACGACGCATAATCCCGGTTTCTATGTGAATCCGCCGCTGTTGAGTCGGAGTCATCTTTTTCGATTGGAGCCGCTGTCGACGTCGGCGGTGGCGGGTGTGTTGAAGCGCGCCTTGAGCGATTCGGAGCGCGGACTTGGCGCGCGCGGTTGTACGGCGGACGATGCGGTGTTGGCCGATCTCGCAGTGTTGTGCGACGGCGATCTGCGGCGCGCGCTCAACTCGCTCGAAGTGATTGTGCTGAGCTTGCCGGAGAGGTCCGAGATAACCGCAAGGGAACTCGAGGCTTTCGCGCGCGAACGACGCATCCGTTACGACGCGGATGAAGACGAGCATTACGACACGATCTCGGCATTCATCAAAAGCTGTCGCGGCTCCGACCCGGATGCGGCGATGTATTGGCTGGCCAAGATGCTCGCGGGCGGCGAGGACCCGCGCTTTATCGCGCGGCGTCTCGTGATTTTGGCGTCGGAGGATGTCGGCCTCGCCGATGCGCTGGCGCTGCCGCTGGCGGTGGCTGCGCATCAAGCGTGTGAGTTTGTCGGTCTGCCGGAAGCCGAATACGCGCTGGCGCATGCGACGCTGCACATCGCGTGCGCGCAAAAAAGCAACTCGATCACGCTAGCCCTCGCCGCGGCCAAACAAGCTGTATCCACACAGCCAATACAAGCGGTGCCGACGGCGTTGCGCGATAAAGGCGGCCAAGCCAGCAAGCGCGCCGGACACGGGAAAGGCTATCGTTATTCGCACGATTATCCCGAGAATATTTCGGGACAGGATTACCTCGAGAAACCGCTCACGCTCTACACGCCGAAAACACTCGGGCCCGAGGCGAAGATCGCCGAGCGGCTCGCGCGTTGGAAGGAGCTTAAGGCGAGGCTGCAGGGCCGCGCGTAGTGGTTCGATTTCCTTTCAGCCGACTTCGGCAACTCGTCGTTTTACTGAGGCTTAACAGAAAGCCGCTTGCGGGGACTTTGCCCGGCACTAGCTTGGGGCGCATGAAGATACACCCCGCCTTGGGCAAGTCATTGCTGATGGCTGCTTCTGTTGGAATGATCGTTCCGGTGCTCGCACGCCCCGCGCGAGCAAACATGGTCGCTCAAGAAGCGGCCGGAGAAGAAGAGGAGATCGTGCTCCCGGGATCGGTGATCAAACGCAAGAACGGCGGTTATCTGTCGCTCACGGTGGAGGGGAATTTTTTCAAACTCTCGTTCTACGACGAGAAGAAGAAGCCGGCCTCCGCCGACGCGGTGCGCGCGACGACTCGTTGGAAGCCGGTGAACACATCCGGCGAAGAACGTTCGGTGCTCAATCCTGAGGGTGACGGCTCGTTGCGCGGCAACGTGATCGTGCGTCCGCCGTTTGTTTTCAAAGTTTACCTGACGTTGATCGGCGAAGACGGCAAAGCCATCGAATCGCACGTGGTGGACTTCCGCGGATAAGGATACCGCGAAAACCCGCGCGTAGTTTAATTTTGGATACGCGCGAGATCGGTCTGAATCAGGCGCGTGGACGCGCTTACACGCGTTGCATCACGACGTGGACGTCGAGGCGGTCGGACACCGTGCCTTTGAAGACGCCCTTGGTGGGCGTGCTGTCCTGATAGTCGCGGCCGATGGCGACTTTCACGTGCCGTTCTCCGGCGACGCAGTTGTTGGTGGGATCGAGCGGCCACCAGAATCCGCCGGGCAATCGCGCTTCGACCCAGGCATGACTCTCGCTCGAGCCGATGAGCGCGGGATCGAGTGAGCCCTCCGCGGCTTGGCGCTGGTCTTCGGTTTCGATGTAGCCGGTCACGTAGCGCGCGGGAATGCCGGCGGCGCGCAGGACAGCGATCATCAATTGCGCGAAGTCCTGACAAACGCCGCGACGCGACGAGAGAACTTCAGCGACCGGGGTGTCGATGCGCGTGGAGCCAGTTTCGTAGACGAGATTGGTTTTGATCCATTCGTTGAGCGCGAGCAACGAAGGGCCGATGGGCGACGCGGGCTGGAAAAATTGTGCGGCCAGCGCGTGTGCTTCCGGGGGAACGTCGATGGCGGGCGAGGGCATCAGGAATTCGCACAACTGCAGTCGCTCGCTTTGGTAGATTTGACGCGCTTCGGAGAGGGTGACTTCCAATGCCGCGGGCGGCGGGGACACGGGATGCGTTTCGACAACGGATTGGCTGATGAGCAGAAGCGATCGATGGCGATGAACGATGGAGAACGTTTCGACGATGTTGCCGAAGTAGTCCGTGTACGTGTGGATGTTACAGGGCGGCGTGGTGTCGAGCTGGCGCGAGACCACGTGTTGCTGCGCGTCGGTGACCGGCGTGAGACGGGCCTCCATGAAGGATTCCGAGGCGGTGCCGGCGTAGTGGTAGGACGTACGATGTTCGATCCGGAAGCGCATTTCGCGCGTCACTGTTTCGGCGCGCACTAGCGGCGCAAGCTTTTGGGTAAATGCGGCGGATAAAGTCTGGACTAGAGGTATGAATGATTCGAATGCCTGGCTGTGCGGGAGTGTCGGACGGGGCGGAAATTGAGTTGCCCCGGCTCGTTGCTGGGAGCAGACACATCGGTTCCATTCATCACATGAGTCTCGACGTTCCTGCGCAACTCTCCATCGACGGTGCCGCTTTCAAAATCGGCGTCGCGGCGGCGCGTTTCAACTCACGCCTCACCGATGCGCTGCTGGAGCAGGTGACGGAGCAGCTGCGCGCCGCGGGGGTGAAGAAAAAGAACCTCCATGTGGTGCGCGTACCGGGCTCCAACGAGTTGCCGATCGCCGCGCAACTGCTGGCGCGACGTCATCGGCTGGATGTGGTCGTCGCGCTCGGCGTGCTGATCCGAGGCGATACGATCCACTACGAGTTGATCGCCGATGCCACCACGCAGGCCTTGCAGCGCGTCGCGCTCGATGCGGGAGTGCCGGTGATCAATGGCGTGGTCGTCGCCGAGAACAAGAAGCAGGCCGAAGAGCGCTGTCTCGGCAAAATCAACCGCGGTGGCGAATTCGCGAGCTCCGCGCTGGAGATGGCCGCCCTCAAAAAATCCCTTTCCCAATGAGCAAAGCCTTGTTTGCCCAACGCCGCGACGGTCGCGTCGCCGCCATGCAGTATCTTTATTCCTGGAGCATCAATGCTCCGGAAAACCTGCTCGAGGACCTACGCTACTTTTTCGAGAACCAGGAAAAGCCGCGCGAGCATTACGCCTTTGGTGAAGAGCTGATTCACGGCGTGATCGAGCACATCGACGAGCTCGACGCGCGCATCAAAGGCCTCGCCCACAACTGGGATTTCGACCGCATCGCCCGCATCGATTTGGCGATCCTGCGTCTCGCGATGTTCGAGATGATCTATCGCAAGGACATCCCGCCAGTCGTCTCGATCAACGAAGCGATCGATCTCTCCAAACAATTCTCCAATGCCGACGCTAAGCGCTTCATCAACGGCATCCTCGATCGCTTGAAAGATCAGCTCGGACGCGATTCGCGCAAAGCCGCGAGCGAGTAGCCGCCGCGAAACGCCCGGCGCCCATGGGCCGGTGATCCACGGGCGAGCGGATCGGGCGATTTCGCCGCAGCGGGTTTTTCACTGGTCATCGGTCGCGGCGTCATTGGTCATTTCCCCATGTTCGGTCTCTTCAAAAAATTCAAAGACGGTCTCGCCAAAACAGTCTCGGCGATAGCAGCGAAGACGGCGGCGATCTTCGGACAGAAACCGATCGATGCGTCGTCGCTCGAAACGCTCGAGGAAGCGCTCTACACGGCGGACTTCGGCGTCGAGACGACCGAGGAAATTCTCACCGAGATCAAAGCCGCCTATAAGAAAGACAAAGAGCTGCACGGTCAGCAGGCGGCGGCAATCGGCGCCGCAGTCCTGCGACGCGTGCTCGCCGGCTCGGAAGGCGTGCTGACGGAAGCGGCCAACAAACCGACAGTGATCGCGATGATCGGCGTGAACGGTTCGGGCAAGACCACGACCTCTGCGAAACTTGCGTGGAAGCTGAAACAGGAAGGCAAGAGCGTCACGCTCGCGGCATGCGACACATTTCGCGCGGCGGCGGTGGAACAACTCAAGACCTGGGCGACGCGACTCGACCTGGAAATCGTCGCGAGTCACACCGGCGCGGATTCGGCGGCGGTGGCGTTCGATGCATTTCAGGCGGCGAAGTCGCGCGATCGCGATTTCTTGATCGTGGATACGGCGGGCCGACTTCACACTAAGAGCAATCTCATGGAGGAACTCGCGAAGATCCGTCGCGTGCTGCAGAAACACGATGCGAGCGCGCCGCAGCATCGCTGGCTCGTGGTCGATGGTTCGCTCGGCTCCAACTCGATCGAGCAAGCGAAAGCATTTCACCAAAGCTTCGGACTCACGGGCCTCGTCGTCACGAAACTCGACGGCACCAGTCGCGGTGGCGCGCTGGTGGGCATTTATCGCCAACTAAAACTGCCCATCTATTTCCTCGGCCTGGGAGAACAAGCGGAAGACCTGCAGCCGTTCTCGGTGGATAATTACGTAAAGGCGGTCTTCGGGTTGGAGTGAGCGCGCGCTTCGCTTAATCAACACGTTTCGCGAAGAAAACCGTGTGGCGGACAATGCGGAGCATTGTCCCCAACCTGCGCTATGTCTCCCCGCGGTCAGCGCACGAGCGACAGAATGCCGAGCGCGAGGCTGATGACGCCCAGCGCTACGCTCCACAAGCCGAGGACCGTCGCGATGCGCACCACCACTTGCGGGTGTTGCAGACACGCACGGAGTTTTCCCGGGAGCGATTCATCAGCTACGATCGCCAATTTTATCGGACCTTGGCGCGTGGTCAGCCCCAACGCCTTTCGGTACCACGCGTTGATAAAGACATGCTGCGCGGTCTCGTCCACGGTATGGCCAGTTTGCTCGGTGAAACGTTTGAGATAGTACTCGTCGACCATCTTGGCTTCGCAGCGGATTGACCGGTGATTGTCTTCGTTGCGCACGTGAACGATCGTGCGCGAGGTAAATGTTGAAGCGGGTGTGGGACTGATCCAAATCGCGCCGGATTCGACGTCATCCCAGATCGCCGTGTGCAATTCGTACTCCATGCGGGACTCCCGTTTTTTGAGATAACTGTGGGGCTGAGAAAATACACCGCCGTCGCTGACACGAGAGGAAAAGCTCGTGCGCGCGAACGGCGAGTTGTGGCGGGAGTTGGTTAACGCATTCACTGCGCGTCACGCGGCCAACGTAAAGGCGCGGGCTCGCGCGAGAGCGCGGTGGTGAATGAGCGGATCGATGTTGCAGCCGGTGAGTGGTACGACGACTTGGCGTCCCGCGAGCTCGGGAAGTCTGCCCGCGAGGCAGGCGGCGAGTGCGGCGGCGCCAGCGCCTTCGATGACGATGTTCTCCGTTTCGTGAAGATGCAGCAACGCGGCGGCGAGATCGTCTTCGGTCACGGTCACGACGCGATCCACCAACGCGCGCGCGAGCGCGAAGGTTTTTTCACCCGTTTGCGCAACCGCGAGACCATCCGCGAGCGAAGCGCTCACGGGAACGCGCACGGGTTTTCCCGCGTCGAGCGCGACCGCGAGTCCGGGCGCGTGAGCGGGTTCGACGCCGATCACGAGCGCATCCGGACGCAGCGCTTTGACCACTGTGGCGACGCCGGCGAGAAGACCGCCGCCGCCGACGGGAACGACAAACGCGTCCGCGTCGGGAAACGCGAAGAGCGCTTCGAGCGCGAGCGTGCCTTGGCCCGCGATGACCGCGAGATCGTCGAACGGATGCACATACGTCGCACCGTTTTCATCCGCGAAGCGCACGGCAAACGCGGCCGATTCATCGTACGAGGCGCCGTGCTGCACGACATGCGCGCCGAGTTGACGGCAACGCTCGGCCTTCACGCGCGGCGCGTTGCGCGGCATCACGACCGTGACGGCGATGCCGAGTTGCGCGCCGTGATACGCGAGCCCGAGCGCGTGGTTGCCGGCGGACGCCGCGACGACTCCGCGCGAACGTTGCGCGGACGAAAGCGACAGCAGGGCGTTGCGCGCGCCGCGTTCTTTGAACGAACCGGTGAACTGCTGGTAGTCGTGCTTCAAAATGATGCCCATGCCCGCGAGTTCGCTGAGCGGTCGGGAGACCGCGCAAGGAGTGGCGCGCAGGCCTCCGGCAATGCGCGCGTGCGCCTGCCGGACGGTGTCGAAGGTAAGGGCTTCGGAGTTCATTGAGAAATGCGGACAACAAAAAACCCCGGGCTTTAGGCCCGGGGCGTGAAAGGGAACGATGCGTATTCGAAATGTGGTTACGCGACGTCTCCGTGCCCGGGCCGGGTGCGAATAATAATCATCATGCCGATGATCATGGCGCGGGCGATGTGAGCGAAGGACGTCATTTGAGTGAGTGTTCGAACGAAAACGAAAATCGCTCCGTTTAGCAAGACTGGCGTTGGAAGGCGCCGGCGGATGTGTCCTTGGTCACATCCACCAGCGATTGGATTGTACTCAAAAACTCACGCGCAGACCGAGGGCGACATTTCTTCCCGGCAGCGGGGCAACTTCCTTGAGGAAAGACACATGCGGGCGAACTTCTTCATTGGCGAGATTCTGACCACGCATGAATAAGTCGCAGGCGAACCGACCGACATCGAAGTGCCAGCCGAGCGATGCGTTGAGCAGCGTGCTGGCGTCGGTCGGCGTTTCGTCATCCGCGAGATGGCGCGCGCGATCGATGCATTGCACCTCGATGCCGCCGAAAAAAGGGCCGCCGCGGTAGTCGATGCCTGCGGTCAAACGTCGCGGTGTGATGCGCGGCAGATTGCCCGCGCCGTCGGTCAGCCGGCCGCGCACAAAATCGCCCGCGAGACGAAAGTCCCACGTATGGGCCGAAGATTCGTGCAAGTGAAACAGCACCTCGGCTTCCGCACCGTGAAACCCGGCGTCGTGTTGGGCGTAACGATAAACCGGCAAGTGATCTTCTTCGGCACCGGTCGCGCGCGGGAAGATGTATCCAGAAAATCGATTCACGAAAACGGTGATCTCGCCGGTGATCCGTCCCGTGCGACGACGCAGACTCAGGTCAAGCGCGAGAGAACGTTCGCGATCGAGGCGTTCGTCGCCGATTTCAAACGACGCGGTGCCGGCATGCGGGCCATTGGCGTAGAGCTCTTGCGCGTTGGGCGCGCGTTCGGTGCGGGCGAGCGTCGAACCAATCGACCAAGCGGGTGAGAGCGTCCACACGGCGCCTGTCGAAAACGTGAACGTCTCGTGACGCCGACTCCGACGGGAGCTGTCGCGCAGAGAAATCTCTTGAGACTCGGCGCGAGCGCCGGCCTGCCAGGAGACTTGTCCGAGATCGATTTCCTCGAACGCAAACACCGCATGGCGAAGCGTGCGCGAGGACGGCATCAGCGCCGCTTCGCCGGTGATGCTGAGCGCATCGCGTGAGCTTTGCAGACCGATGGCGCCGCTGAGTTGACCGACCGGCGTTTGCATCAACTCCACGCGCGCATCGTGTCCTTGGTTTTTGAATACAGCGGCCGTTTCGGCGCCTTCGCGTTCCGAATGGCGATAACGGGCGGCTGCGACTTTGAAGCGCGCGGAGCGAAACGGTCCGGTTAATTGATTGATTTCGCCGTGAAGCTCGAGACGTTGGCGGCGCAGATCGATGCGCACGTCGTGTTCTTCGTGTTCGTGTGACGGGTCATCGTGCTCGTCGTGCGCATGCACGTGCGCGCCTGCGGGAATGCCGTAGTCGGCGCGATGTTCGCTCAGCGCGACACCGACGAAACCGCGCGCATGTATCCACGCGAATCCGGTGGCGCCACCCTGCGCTTGCTGACGCGAGTTTGGCAGACGATCGCGTGCAAACACCGGCGTGGGTCCGCCTTCATGTTCGGCGTGTTCGATTTCTTCCGCGCGTTTGCTTTCGGAGAAAGCGAAGCCGGGAATGCGAAGATCGTCGTGATCGCGACGGTACGCATCGACATGCCATGCGAGAGAGCCTTGCGTACCCTCGAATAAAACCGCGCCACTTTTGCCGTCATCGACGGATGAAACGCGCGCGACGGCACGACCTTCAACCGTCGCGTCGGACAAGAAAGAAGGCACGCGATGATCGATGACATTGACGATGCCGCCGATGGCATTTCCGCCGTAGAGAACGGTGGCGGGGCCGCGCACGATTTCGACGCGCTCGATGAGCAGCGGATCGGTTGCGATCGCGTGATCGGGACTCGTGGAGGACGCGTCGAGCGAACCGAGTCCGTTTTCGGCGATGCGAAGGCGATCGCCGCTGAGGCCGCGGACAACCGGACGACTGGCGCCCGGGCCGAAGTAAGTGGCCGCGACGCCGGGCTGATGCGCCAGCGTTTCACCGAGCGAAGATTGGCTTTCGAGCAACAACGCGCGGCCGGCCAGCACGGAGGTCGGTGTGGCGAGATCGGCTTGCGCGCGGCGGAAGGGAGTCGCCGTCACGATCATGTTTTCGAGGGCGACAGGTTCGTCGGCCGGCGAATGAACATGCGTCGGAGGCGACGCTTGTCCGTGCAGAAGCACGGGCGTGAGCAAAAGTGGGAGAAAGGGACGAAGGTGCATGAATGCGGATGTAGTGAGCGCGTGGATACACTGCGGCATCCTGCGCGCAGGGCGGAGCCAAGGGACACGGCGCAGACGCGCGCACGTAGTCCGTGAGCGGGAAGAAAATTAGGCGTTGCTCAGGCCGCAGGCGGGCCGCACCCGGGAGGAAAACGATGCGCCACACGCGTCAGGACGACGTTGTCGGCAGAAGCATGCGTGGGCGTTTGCCACGATTCGGCGGGTGGAGCGATCGCGACAGGTGCGAGATCGGTCCAGATGCCGTGCGCAAAAAGCACGACGGCGCATTGATGCGTTTCCTCGTGACAGCAGTCGTGATGCACCTGCTCATGCGCTTCGGGCGAAGCCGCGAGAATGCTCAACGTGAGCACCAACGCCGCAGCTCCGCCTGCGAGGAAGCGGTGGAAAAAACAGCGGATATCGGTGAGCGTCGGCACGGTGACAGGACTGAGAGGCGCCAGTATGCCAAACTCGTCAAGTGGGCGCGCGATCAATCGTGCGTGAAATACGAGAGTGCGTGCGCAACGAGTTTTTTTAGGAAGTCATGAGTCGGAACTTTGCCCGTAAACACGAGGTCAGGCGAAGTCGCGTAAACGCAGCCGACATTTCCCGGAGAAAACGGTATGCGGTCGAAATCGCGGCATCTATGCATCGCTGGCTGACGCTCCTCATCTTCGGAATCGCACTTGGGCAGATGGGCGGCGCGCGCGCGGATCAATTGATCTTTAAAGACGGCGATCGTGTGCAGGGCACGTTCGTGCGACGCGAGAACGGGAAAATCGTTTTTCAATCCACGCGGTTCGGTGATCTCAGCGTGAACGAGTCCGAAGCGACGGTGGAAATCACGTCGCAGCCACCGCCCCCGATTGTTGCGCCGATGCCGACGGAGGAACGACAGCCGGTGTCGGACGACGAGTTGCTGACGCGGTGGCGGCGAAAGATGGAGCAAGGCATTGTGCGGTGGTGGGAACCGTGGAATGGACGTATCGCGGTCTCGACCGATGTGGTGCATGACTCGCAGGAGCGCACGGTGTTTCTGGCCGAGGGGCGGTTGCGACGCACGTGGTCGCAGGACGAAGTGCAGCAGGAGTTGCGGTACGAATACCGCGAAGAGGAGGAGCGCACGACGGTGGATATGTTGAAAGGCACCGGCTCGTGGCGGCACGACTGGCGGGGCAACCGCTACTTCACGCTGTATCGCGCGACCTTCGAGCGCGACAAGGTGAACTCAGGCTCGTTTCAGCCTTTTCCGTATTTGCTCCTTCATCAACAGCTCGGCGCCGGTGTGATCCTCATCAAAAAACCTCGCGTGCAGATACGCGTGGGTGTGGCCGAGAATTTCTTTAATGTGTGGTCGCTCGATACGGATGAAAAATCGTCCGAGCACGTCGAAGCCGCTTTCCTCGAAAGCGAATTCCATCTGCCGTGGCGCGTTAGCATCACCGAACGCGGCATGTGGTATTACTCGATCAAAGAGAGCACGCAGGGCTGGGAAAATCAGTTTGAGCTGTCGAAGAAACTCACGGATTCGCTGAGCCTCGGCGTGCGACATGAGTTGCGCAAAAACAACCCGGACTCGCGCGTGCAGGATTACGAGCGACTGCGCTTTTTGATCGGGTACGATTTCTGAGCGTGCTGCGCAGCGTCGGATGGCGCGGAGAGCAAGAATCGCGGCAAGCGATCAGGCCTCGCACTTGAGGACGTAAACCACGCCCTTCTCGGTGCCGATCGCGAGATAGGCATCGTCCGGCGACCACGCGATCTTCGTGGCGGCGGCAGGCATCTTGATGGTGGCGCGAAGCGGTTGTTTGCGCTCGGGACTCCAAAGCATCAACGCGCCGTCTTGCGACGCGGTGGCGAGCAGTCCGAATTTTTTCTGAAAAGCGACCGCGCAGACTTTCGCGTCGTGCGGTAGCATCGCGGGCTCGCGCCCTTCGGGGCCGGCGCCGGAGCAATCCCAGATGCAGGCATCGCGTCCGCCGCCCGTCGCGAGCCAGCGGCCGCTGCGGTCGAACGCGAGTTCCTTCACCTTGCCCTCGTAGCCGCTCATGTGAAACTCCTGGTCTTCCTCGGGTAGCCAGAGATGCACGCTCGGATCCTGGTTGCCGGAGACAAGCCAGCGACCATCGGGCGACCAGACGAGCGCGTGAATGCCGTTGGCGTAGGCGAATTCTTTTTGCGCGTGGAAATCGTCGGCGTCCCAAAGACAGACTCCGCCGAAATATGCGGCAGCGAGCGCGCCGCCTTGCGGGTGCCAGGCGAGGGCCGAAAGCGTTTTCGGAGCGGGTTTGAAACGATGGCGTAAGGAAGCGTCGGCGTTGAGGAAAACAAGATCGCGTCCCGCCGCGGCGGCGAGGGTGGAAGAGGAAGAGTGAAGGGTGAGGGCTGAGTCGGAAGCCGAGGCCGCAGGTGAACTGACGGGACGCCAGGCGAGGTGTTCGACCCAGGCGTTGCCGAGCTCGGCGGTGGCGGTGTGTTGGCCGGCGGTGGTGTCCCAGAATTTCACGGCGCCATCTTGTCCGCCCGTGGCGAGGATGCGGTTGTCAGAAGCCGCCGCGGGTTTCCACGCGAGGCAATTGGTACCGTCGTCATGTCCGGGCAGATCATGGAGCCGCGCGCCGTCGCGTAGTTGAAAAATCGATACAGGCCCCGAGGCCGAGGCGGCGGCGAGTTGTTCGCCGTCGGGCGACCATGCGAGGTCGATGGCATAATCATCGAGGACAGCAGCCCAGTGTTTGGTGAGATTCATCGGCAACGGGCAAAAACGCGGAGATGCACGGAAACGCCAAGAGGAATTTTCGGCAACGACGGGAGAAGCGAGGGAGGTGAGCGAGCGATTAAAGAGGAGCGTAGGCTAAGGGAGGACGTTGCTCCGCAACCGCCGCATAAGACGGAGCTCCGGGAAACGCGCGAAGCGAACAACGCGGAGCATTGTCCCTTCCGTGTAGAGGAGGAGGAGCGTCTAGCGCGCGATAGCGCGGTGAGGAGGAGACGGAGTTCACCCTGCAAAGGGCAGCGCGTTCGGTGGAGACGAGCGGCGAAGCCCGAGGGATCGCCGAGTGATTTGCGGAAAGGGGCGACGGGCGTTTCGTGCGAGCATGGCTGATACTCTTCCCACGGTTCTCGCATTCTCCGGCAGTGCGCGCCGGGAATCGTTTAACAAGAAGCTGCTGGCGGTCGCGGTCCACGCGGTGCGCGACGCCGGCGCCGACGTGACGCTGATCGATTTGAACGATTACGCGATGCCGCTCTACGACGGCGATTGGGAGGAGGCGAAAGGGATGCCGGGCGCGGCCACGCGACTCGTCGAGTTGATCGGGAAACACGATGCGCTGCTGATCGCGTCGCCTGAGTATAATTCGATGATCACGCCGCTGCTGAAGAACACGATCGATTGGTGCTCCCGCGCGGATGAGAACCCATTCGAAGGGAAAGTCGCGGCGGTGTTGTCGGCGTCGCCCGGCGCGCTGGGTGGCATCCGTTCGCTGAAAATGGCGCAGCAGTTGTTGCTGCATCTGGGCTGTCACGTGGTGCCGGGAAACACGATGCTGCCGCAGGCGCACAAGGCATTCGATGCCGACGGCGTGCTCACGGAGGAGCGGACGTTGCGGTCGGTGAAATCACTCGCCGAAGCGCTGGTGGCGACGGCGGGGAAGTTCGCTAAACGCTGATCGGGAAGTTGCTGCTATTCGCGCTGCGACGACTCACACGTTATCGCGTTTGGCTTTGCTCCGCGGAGCGTCTTTGACGCGCCAGTACTTTCGTCAATTGCTCAAGCAGTTCTTGAACCCCTCGGTCAGCGCCGCGCGGTCGAGGTTTTTGCCGATGAAGACGAGGGTGTTGGTGCGGGCATCCTTGCCCCATTCGCGGTCGAATTTGGCGTCGAAGAGCATGTGCACGCCTTGGAAGACGAGGCGCTTGTTGGAACCTTTTACGCTGAGTACGCCTTTCATGCGGTAGATGTCGCCGCCTTTGGTTCTGAGGAGATTGCCGATCCAGTCGTTGAGTTTTTTGCCGTCGAGATCGCCCGGCACGCTGATGCCCACCGACGAAACATCGTCTTCGTGCGAATGCGTGTGCTGAAAATCTTTTTGCCAGACGGGCTTCACGAGCTGGCTGCCGACGTGGATGTGCAGCGGGTGTTCGCCGCAGCCTTCGAACACGAGGTAGTGTCCATCGGTCGGAGTGTGGAGGAGATAGCGGCCGTTTTCTTCGTTGAGGAGGAGGCGCTGGAGCTGCGGGCCGGCGGTGAACGTTTCGCCATCTTTGAGGCGATTTTCCCAATCGGAGAAGGTGACAACGGCGGTCTTGATGGCGGCGTCGATGTCGGCCTGTTCGAGCGATTTTAGCGGGAGGACCACGATGTCGAGTTCGCCGGGATTGCCGTGATGATGATGGTGGTGATGCTCGTGATCGTGCTCGTCGCCATGGTCATGATCGTGGTCGTGATCATGGTCATCGCCGTGATCGTGATCGCAGTGGCCGATGACGAGTTCGTGAGCGCCTTGCGGAAGCGGATAGGCGCCGGCCCATTCGAAAGGATAATCGGGTTCGAGAAATTCCGGATCGAGATCGGTCGCGCGCGAGAGATTGAAACCGCCGACGTTGAGCACGGCATTGAGCGGCACGTTTGCGTTTTGTGCGCGATGGATTTTCGCGGCCGCATTCATTTTTCGGATACGCGCTTCGAGCGCCTCCAGATCGGCGGGGTTGACGAGATCGGTTTTGTTGAGAATGAGCACGTCGGCGAACGCGATCTGCTTTTTCGCCTCGGGCGAATCGTCGATGTGGTGGAGGATGTGTTTGGTGTCGACGAGCGTCACGATGCCATCGAGGCGGAAACGCGCGCGCATCTCGTCGTCGGTGAAAAAGGTCTGCGCGACCGGGCCGGGATCGGCGAGGCCGGTGGTCTCGATGAGGATGCCGTCGAGGCGGTCCTTGCGCTTCATGAGGCGGCCGAGGATGCGGATGAGGTCGCCGCGCACGCTGCAGCAGATGCAGCCGTTGTTCATCTCGAAAATCTCCTCATCGCTCTGGATGACGAGCTGGTTGTCCACGCCGACCTCGCCGAACTCGTTTTCGATGACGGCGATTTTTTTGCCGTGCTGCTCGGTGAGGATGCGATTGAGCAGCGTGGTTTTACCGGCCCCGAGGAAGCCGGTGAGAACGGTGACGGGAATAGGAGCGTCGGACATGGCGGAAAAGTGAAGGGTGAATAGTGAAGAGTGAAAGTCGGATATCGCACGCGCGGGCGGCGGGCGATGAAGCGAGACGCGCAAGCAACGCCAGAGCGGCGGTTGCGTCAAGGAGCGCAGGCGACGGCGGCTTGATTCGCGAGAGGCGCTGGGCTGAAATGGCGGCTCGATGACGACATCCAGCGACGGGGAGAAACCGGTGTTGATATTGCACGCCACGGCGGGCGCGGGACATACGCGGGCGGCGCAGGCCGTGGCCGCCGCGTTGCGCGAGCGAGGCGAAGCGCCGCAAGTGGTCGATATCCTCGATTGTACACCGGCGCTTTACCGGCGGATGTATGTAAAGTCGTACATCGATCTCGTGCAGCGCGCGCCGGAGTTGTGGGGCTATTTGTACGAGCGCTCCGATGTCGTGCGTCCCGTCACCAGCAAACGCACGCGCGCGCGGCTGGCTTTCAACAAAGCGAACTCGGTGCCGTTTCGAAAACTGCTCCAAGAAACGTCGCCACGGACGATCGTGTGCACGCATTTTCTGCCGCTCGAGTTGTTGTCCGATCTGAAAGGGCGCGGGCGGCTCGATGTGCCCGTGCATGCGGTGGTGACCGATGTGAGTCCGCATGCGCTGTGGGTGTATCCAAATATCAACTACTATCACGTGGCGACGCCATCGGCGGCGCGCGAATTGGAGCGCAAAGGTTTCCCCGCGGAGCGTGTTCGCGTGTCGGGCATCCCCGTGGATCCGGTGTTTGCTCAACGCACCGCTGCCGCCGCCGTGCGCAAAAAGCTCGGTCTGCCGGAGAAACCGACGGTGTTGTTGCTCTCGGGCGGGTTTGGCGTGGGGCCGACGGTGGAGGCGCTGGAGTCGTTCCGCGGCGCGCGCAGCGAGTTGTCGATCGTGGTGATCGCGGGGCGCAATGCCGACATGGAGAAACGCTGCCGCGAAGTCGCCGCGCAACTTTCGACGTCGATCACGGTCCGCGGATTTGTGGACAACATGCACGAATGGATGGACGCGGCGGATTTGATCGTCACCAAACCGGGCGGGCTCACGACGAGCGAAATCCTCGCGAAAGGAAAACCCGCGGCGTTGATCGCGCCGATCCCCGGGCAGGAACAGCGCAACTGCGAGTATCTGCTCGAGGCGGGCGCGGCGGTGCGGCTCTACGACGTGGGCGACGCCGCGTATCAACTCGAACGCTGGATGGCGGATCGCGCGCGCTTGCAGCGGATGGCGGCGGCGGCGAAAGCGATCGCACGTCCGCAGGCCGCGCGCGACATTGCTGCCGCCGTTTGACGCACGTTTCTTTTCGTCATGATTCTGCCACTCCACTCCGGCTTTCGCACGTTGGTGTTTCGCATTCTCTTTTTCAGCATGGCCGTGAGCATTTATGCCGATGATGCCTGGCACACGATCGTCGACGACGGTTGGGTGGGGGCGACCGGCTTTCGGTTCTCCGGTCGGGTGACGGAACGTCATCAACCCCCCGAGAAAGATACCAGTCGCCTGGCGGCGCTTTATCGCAACACGCGCTTGCTGCTCACCAGTGGCGAGGAAGGCGCGGTGTCGTGGCGAGTGGACGATTTCACGTGGACGCTGCGAGCGGACGATCATGGTTATTGGGAACTGGTTTCCAACACACCGCTGCCGCTCCCGCCCGGCTGGCATGAAATCGAGTCCGTGCCCGCGGCGAGCAGCGAAGCGGGGCTGCTCGTGCCGGATCCGCGTAATCAACTCGGGATCATCTCCGATATCGATGACACGATTCTCGTCAGCGAAGTGACCAGCAAGCGTCGTCTGCTTGGCAACAGTCTGCTCGTGCCGGGAGAAATGCGCACGCCGGTGCCGGGACTGGCGGAGCTCTATAAACGCATCGCGGCGAAAAATCCCGCGCCGGAGACGAGTCCGATTTTTTTTGTATCCGGAACCCCACGACAACTGACCGATAACGTGCGGCGATTTTTGCGCGCGAACGGATTTCCACGCGGCGTTTTGATTTTGAAGGAAATTTCCACCGAGCGCGGCGATTCGCTCGCGGATACGCCGGCCTATAAGCGCAAGCACATCGATACGATCCTCGCGGGTTTTCCGCATGTGCGCTTCTTGCTGATCGGCGACGACGGCGAGGCCGATCCGGAGATCTTCGCGGCGGTGTCGGAAAAATATCCCGAACGCATCGAAGGCGTGTGGATTCGCCGCGTGCATCCGGATCCGGAGCGCGTGCGTTATCCCGGACAACACGATTTGACGGAGCTGCTCGAGCGCGAAGGTGTGCAGTGAGCGACTCGCGGACGCCGCGTAGTTGAGTGTCGCGCCGCGCCGAAAGCATGCGCGAACCTTACAAAAATGTAAGGATGCTGAAAGGAGCGGGAAACGAAGATGTGCGATAGTGGGGACGTTCCGAGCGAACGTTAACCCACTTTCTTAGTCATGATGAACACTCATACTTCTTCAGTTTCCAGCCGTCGCAGGGTTTGGTCGACGGTGGGGTTGGTGGCTGCGGCGGGTCTTGCGATGTCTGTCGTCGCGTGGTCCGCCGATCAGGGTAAGCCGCAAGTGTCCGTAAAAGTAGATGAAAAGCCGCTGGCTCGCTCTGGGGTGGGCGAGTCAGCGAGCTATTCACCCATCATCAAACAAGTGGCGCCGAGCGTGGTGCAGGTGAATGTGACCGCGCGCGCCAAAAATGTGCCGGCACCGGAGCTGCCGCCGATTTTCAGCGATCCGCGTTGGCGCGACTTTTTTGGTCTGCCGCCGCTCGATAGCGAGCGTGGCGGGCGTATGCAGCGTCAGCCGGAACAGCGCGGGCTCGGCTCCGGCGTGATCGTCAGCGCCGATGGATATATTCTGACCAATAATCACGTCGTCGCGGGCGCCGACGAAATCCAGGTCACGTTGCTGGATCGTCGTGAGTTTAAAGCGAAGCTCGTCGGTGCGGATCCGAAATCCGACATCGCCGTCATCAAGGTCGACGCGAAGGACCTGCCCGCGATCACCTTTGCCGACAGCGATCAGATCGAAGTCGGCGATTTCGCGCTCGCGATCGGCAACCCGTTTGGCATCGGCCAGACGGTCACCAGCGGCATGGTGAGCGCGCTCGGTCGCAGCATGGCGCTCGGCCTGCAGTACGAAGATTTTATTCAAACGGATGCCGCGATCAATCCGGGCAACTCCGGTGGCGCGCTCATCGATGTGCGCGGTCGCCTCATCGGCATTAACACCGCGATCTATAGCCGCTCGGGCGGTTTTCAGGGCATCGGGTTTGCGATCCCGTCGAATCTCGCGCGCAGCGTGATGGAGCAGCTTGTGCGCTCGGGCAAAGTCGTGCGCGGTTATCTCGGCGTGACGATGCAGCCGGAGATCACCGATGAGCTCGCAAAACAATTTTTGCTCAAAGACCGCAACGGCGTGCTGATTTCCGAAGTGGCCGTCGGTGGTCCCGCGGCGAAGGCCGGACTCGAGCCGGGTGATGTGATCACGAAGTTCAATGGCAAGGATGTGAAGGACAGCCGTGCGCTTCGCTTCGCGGTCGCCGCTGTGGCGCCGGGCACCGAAGTGCCGATCGAAGTCGTGCGTCGCGGCAAAGTGGAAACGTTTAAAGTGACCATCGCCGAGCAGCCGAAGGACATGGCGGCGGCGGCTCGTGGCTCCTCCAGCGAAGGCACGCTCAACGGCGTCGGTGTTGCCGATCTCGAACCGTCGGTTCGCCGCGAGTTTGGAATTCCGGCCCGTGTGCAAGGCGCGTTGATCACCGAAGTCGATCCGACCTCCGCCGCGGCGGCTGCCGGACTGCAACCGGGCGATGTCATTCAAGAGATCAACCGCGAGCCGGTTCGCTCGGCCGAAGACGCCGTGCGCCTCACGGAAAACGCAGAGTCGAAGAAGACCCTGCTCCGCATCTGGAATCGCAACGGCACCCGCTTCGTGGTGGTCGATGAAACCGGCGAAGAGGAATAAATTTCAGCGTCCTGATAGCTACTAACAGGCTGCTGTGTTGAAGTGATGGCCGCCCCGGATTCTGCAAAGATCCGGGGCGTTTTCTTGGAGGAACGGATTTTCAGGCGTCTGGATTTTCCCGAATTCAACGACGCGACGAGGGCGCGTGCCACCTTTGGCTTTCCTTCGATGAACGTATCCAATCAGAGTGTTTCCGTGCGAATTCTCGTGGTCGAAGATGATGCCAAAATCGCCTCCTTCGTGGTCAAAGGCCTGAAGCAGGAAGGTTATGCCGTGGACCATGCGCCCGACGGCGACACGGGGCTCTCGCTTGCGAGCACGACGCCGTACGACGCCGCGGTGGTCGATGTGATGCTGCCCGGACTCGACGGACTCAGCCTCGTGAAACGGTTGCGCGCGAATCGCGCGGACATGCCGGTATTGTTTTTGAGCGCGCGCTCCAGCGTGGAAGATCGTGTGAAAGGACTGCAGGCGGGCGGCGATGATTACCTGACAAAGCCCTTCGCGTTCGCGGAGTTGTCAGCGCGTTTGCAGGCGCTCATCCGCCGCTCCACGCGCACGCCGGAAGCGACGCGTCTTTCGGTGAATGGCGTGGAAATGGATCTCGTGGCGCGCAAGGTCACCGTGAACGGCGCGCTGGTGGAGCTGCAGCCGCGCGAGTTTTCATTGCTCGAATATCTGCTGCGCAATCCCGGACGGCCCGTCACCAAAACGATGATCCTCGAGCACGTGTGGGATTACAGTTTCGATCCGCAGACCAATGTCGTCGACGTACTCATGCATCGGCTGCGCACGAAAATCGATCCGGACAAAACCCGTATCGAGACGATCCGCGGCGTCGGTTACGTGTTCAAACGCGGCGAGTGAGCCATGAATGCGTTTTCCCATTTGCGACGGTCGGTGGCGGTGCGGCTGAGCGTGTGGTTCGCGGTGGTGTTTGCCGTGGGATTCAGCGCGATGTTCGGCCTGATGTACTGGCTGCTCGGCCGGCAATTGGAGCAACGCGAACACGAAGCGCTGCGACTGCGTTTGCAGCAATACGCGGATGTATACGGCGCGTTTGGGCTGCGCGGACTTCAGGAGCGTGTGTACGAGGACAGCCGCGCGCCGTATGTGCGGTCGTTGTTTATCCGGCTCGTGTCGCGCCGTGGTGTCGTGTGGGCGAGTGTGCCGCCGGATTGGATTTCCGAAGAAGTCACCAAAATCGCCGTGCCGGACGGCTGGGGCGGTTGGACCGAACGCGCCACGCTCACCGTGCGTGTGCCGCTCGATGAACAAGAAGATGTCGCGGTGCTCTCCACGCTTTTGCCCGATGGCCTGCTGCTCCAAGTCGCGCGCAGCACGGACAATCGCACGGCATTGCTGGAGCCGCTGCGGCGCATCTTCGTGTGGCTCGCGGGCGGCGTCGTGCTGATCGGTTTTGCGGGCGGTGTGATCGTCGCGCGGCGGGCGACGCGGCCGTTGCGGCAAGTGGTCGAAACCGCCCGGCGGATTGTGGCGACGGGGTCGTTCGATGCGCGCGTGCCGGAGCCGTCGCGAAACGACGACATCGCCGACCTCGTGCGCCAGTTTAACACCGTGCTCGATAAAAACGCGGGATTGCTTCGCGCGATGCGTGAAGCGCTCGACAACGTCGCGCACGATTTGCGCACACCGCTCACGAGCATGCGCGGCTCCGCCGAACTCGCGCTCGCCGGTGACGACGCCTCGGCGAAAAACGAAGCGCTGGCCGATTGTGTGGAGCGCTCCGACGAAGTGCTGCGTTTGCTGCGCGCGATCATGGAAATTTCCGAAGCGGAAGTCGGCATGCTGAAGCTCGATCGCACTCGGTGCGACTTGGGCGAGATCGCCCGCAGCGCGGGCTCGCTCTACGAAGAAGTGGCCGCGGCGAAATCCATCGAGTTGCGTATCGAAACTGTGGATACACCGGTGATGGCCGATGGCACGCGTGTGCGTCAGGCGGTGGCCAATCTGATCGACAACGCGCTCAAATACACGCCGGAGGGCGGCGGGGTGACCGTGACTTCAGAGAGCCGCGATCACGAAGCGGTGCTAACCGTGCGCGATACCGGGCCGGGGGTGCCCGAGGCTGAGCAGGCGCGCATTTGGGAGCGGCTTTATCGCTGCGACCAAAGCCGCTCTCAGAGCGGTCTCGGTTTGGGACTCAGCATGGTGCGCGCGATTGTCGAAGCGCACGGCGGACGCGTCCGGGTGGAAAATGCGCCGACTGGCGGAGCGATTTTTGAACTCGCTCTGCCGAAAGAATGATCGCGCTGCCGCGCCCGCGTCGCGACAGCACGTGGAGGCATTGTTAGCGAACGGTGCGGAGCTGCACGCAGTCCACGAGACGATCGTTGGAGATGATATCCGTGACGACGATGAGTTTGTCGCCGGTTTTTACGCGGCCGCCTTTTTGAAGTTCGAAGATCGCGTGGCTGATGGTCGCATCCGGATCCGAGGCGAAGGGCATCAGGAAGCCCTCGACGGCGCGAAGCAGACGAAGCTGACGAAGCGTATCGATCGAAGGCGTGAACGCGTACACGGGCGCGCGCGGCGGGCGGAGGGCGGCGAGGCCGCGCGCCATGAAACCAAGACGCGTGAACGTGAGGATGTGCGCGTTCGGCAGCTCGTTGGCCATGACGACGGCGGAGCGCAGCACTTTCATTTTTTCCTGCGTGAAGACCGCGGGTTCGTTGTAAGTGTCGGAGATCTCGCGTTCGATGCGGCGCGAGATCTTGTCGAGGATCTCCACGCACTCGATCGGGTATTTGCCGACAGTGGTTTCGCCGGAGAGCATCACGCAGTCGGCTTGTTCGAGCACGGCGTTGGCGACGTCGGTGATTTCCGCGCGCGTCGGCATCGGCGACGAAATCATCGATTCGAGCATGTGCGTGGCGATGATGACGGCTTTGCCGTGCGTGAGGCAGGCGTGCACCGCGGCGCGTTGGATGATCGGCAATTCTTCGAACGGGCATTCGATGCCGAGGTCGCCACGAGCGACCATGAGCGCGTCGGTGATCTTCACGATCTCCTCGAGATTCTCGATCGCGGACTGGTCTTCGATTTTCGCGATGATCTGCGCCTTCGATTTGTTCGCGTGGAGAAATTCGCGAAGCCCCTCGATGTCCTTCGCTTCGCGCACGAACGACAGCGCGATGAAATCGACGCCCTCCTCGATACCGACGAGCGTATCGGCGCGGTCTTTTTCGGTGAACGACGGCAGGTTCACCTTCACGCCGGGGAGGTTGATGTGGCGTTTCGATTTGAGTTCGCCGGGAATGAGCACGCGGCAGCGGATGTGCGCGTCGTCTTTTTCGAGAACTTCGAGGCGGATGAGACCGTTGTCCACGAGGACGGTGTCGCCGACTTTGATGTCGTTGATGAGATTCTGGTAATTGACGTCGACGGAACGAATTTCCTCAGACTGGTCGCGCGCGTCGCCGGGACGCACGGTGAAGTCGAAAATCTCGCCGGGTTTGAGCTCGATGGGTTTATCGACGTTGCCCGTGCGAATCTCGGGGCCTTTGATATCCATCATGATCGCGATCTCGCGGCCGATCTTGGCGGAGACGGCGCGGATGCGGCGGATGACGGTGCGCACCCAATCGTGTTTCGCGTGCGCCATGTTGAGGCGGGCGACATCGCCTCCGGCGAGGATGATCTTCTCGAGCATTTCCTCGCTTTCGGTGGCGGGGCCGAGAGTAAAAACGATTTTCGTGCGGCGAAACGAGACGTCGGATGCGTGCATAGATTTAACGGGACATGCTGCCGGAAACGGTCCAGCTCAGCAAGCTCCTGTGTGGAAGCATTTCGCGCGCAACGTTGCGCAAATTATGCGAAGTCGTGGAGCGGCGTGCTGGCGCCGGGCTCAACGATCGAGAGTGCGCAGCGCGTGGTGAAGCTCGCGCCGTCGAATGTGCGCCGAACGGTATCGGGGCTGTTACAGTCGCGACTCAGGTGGGTGAGGAAGATATGGCGCCAGTTGGGACTCGCGACTTCTTCGAGGAAGGCGCGCGTGCGTTGATTGGAAAGATGTCCGTGGCGACCGCCGATGCGTTGTTTGAGCGACCACGGCCGGCGCGTATCGGCGCGAAGCATGTCGGCGCAGTGATTGGACTCGACCGCGAGTATATCCACTTCGCGGATACGCTCGTGAATGTGCTGCGGCGTGTGGCCGAGGTCGGTGAGCCACGCGAGACGGCGCCGTGGCGAAAAAAGATCGTCCGCGCCGGTGGCGAAGAGAAAACCGACGGGATCCTGCGCATCGTGCGGCACGGAAAAGCTTTCGACTTCGAGGTCGCGGAAACGAAAGCGCGCGCCGGTTTCGAAGAGTTGCCAGTCCACGCGAAATTCGAGGCGTTGCTGGAGCACGCGCGCGGTCGCGGGATTGGCGAAAACCTTGATGTGCGGATAACGATGCAGTCCGTTCACGAGCGCGGCGTGATCGCCGTGTTCATGCGTGAGGAAAACGGCGTCGATCGCGTCGAGCGATTCGCCGACGCTGGCGAGCAGGGTGGCGGTTTTGCGTGGAGAAAAACCGCCGTCGACGAGCACGCGGGTCTCGGCCGAGCGCAGCAGAGCGCAATTGCCCGTACTGCCGCTGCCAAGGATACAAAACTTCATGCTCATCGTCGCCGGGTGTGGAAGCACCGCGGGGCGGTCTTGGCAAGACGGAGCTCGTTGCGAATTTGACCCGGACGGGCGAGTGCCTTTGGCTGGCGCACTTATGTCCGCCGAAAATTCCGCAGCCAGCTCCGCCGGGCGTCCTTCCAGCCGCTCGTTGCCGGGTGTGGTGCTGGTGACCCGACAGGTGCATTTCAACGCCGCTCACCGTCTGCATAATCCGGATTTCGACGAGGCGTGGAATCGCGAACGTTTTGGCATGTGCAACAATCCGCACTGGCACGGACATAACTACGTCCTGGAAGTGACCGTGAAAGGCCGGCCCGATCCGCACACGGGCTTCATCGTCGAACTCGGCGATTTGAAGCGCTTGTTGATGGAGACGATCGTGGAGCGCTGCGATCATCGGAACCTCAATGTCGAAGTGGATTTTCTCCGCGGCATCCTGCCGACGACGGAAAATCTGGTGATCGCGTTTTGGAACGAAATCGCGCCGCGGCTCAAAGGCGCGACGTTGCATTGCGTGCGTTTGTTTGAGACGCCGCGAAATTTCGCCGAGTATTACGGACCCGACGCCGGCTGAACATTTTCCGGACGCGGTTTGCGACCGGTGAGCGCGGTTATCGTCCCCCCGCGCCGAAACGAAAAACGACCATGAAAAAAAAGCCCATGTATCTGCACCGCTCGGCCGATGGCACGCCGCCGAAAATCGCGCGGAAATACGATGCCTCGTTTAAGCCCGATGCGAAATATCGCGCGTCGATGCCTGACATGATGGAGGCGGCGCAGGATGCGATTCAGGGCGCGAATGTGCCGATCCAACAGGTCGGCGTGCATAATTTCCGCCTGCCGCTGAAGTTTCGCACGAAGTCGCGCGAAGTGCTCACGCTCGAGGCGAGCGTGACAGGGACGGTGTCGCTCGAAGCCGAACTGAAAGGCATCAACATGAGCCGCATCGTGCGCTCGTTTTATGAACACAAGGATGACGTGTTCACGGGCGAATGGATGGGCCGCATCCTGCGCGCGTATCTGAAGAAGGTGGAAAGCAAGGATGCGCGGCTGAAGATCCGGTTTTCGTATCCCATGCTGCAGCGCAGCCTGCGCAGCGGTTTGGATGGCTATCAGTTCTACAACGTCGCTTTCGAAGGCGTGATGACGCGCGACGGGGCTTACCGCCGTTTCATTCATTTCGATTTCGTATATTCATCGGCGTGTCCGTGCTCCGCGGAGTTGTCGGAACACGCGCGCGATGTACGCGGCGCGTATACGGTGCCGCATTCACAACGCAGCAAAGCGCGCATCATCGTCGAGGAAACCGAGGGTGAAAAAATCTGGATCGAAGACATTCACGCGCTGTGCGAGCGCGCGTTGCAGACGGAGACGCAGGTGATGGTGAAGCGCGAAGACGAGCAGGCGTTTGCCGAGTTGAACGGCGCAAATCTGAAGTTCGTCGAAGATGCGGCGCGTTTGCTCTATCGGGAGTTCGATCGCGAGAAGCGCGTGAAGGATTTCCTCATCGCGTGCGCGCATTTCGAATCGCTGCATTCGCACGACGCCGTGAGCGTGATCTGCAAAGGCGTGAAGGGCGGTTTCGTCGCCGACTTCATGAACTTCGAGTCGCTGTTGTGCTGAGGGTTTGGCCGCGATCGAAACGCGAATGCATGCACCCGGGCGGTAGGAGTGAACGAGCCGCGTTGTGCGTGCGAAGCGTTTGATCGAGTTCCCGAGAGGAAACCGCTTCTAGCTTTTATGAAGAAACCGGTCGTATTGATCACAGGTGCATCGCAAGGCATCGGCGCGGCCATCGTGCGTGTATTCGCGCGGCAACTACCGGGCGTGAAGCTCGCGTTGGTGGCGAGAACGGCGCGCACGCTGGAGAAAGTCGCGGAGCAATGCCGCGCACTCGGCGCGGGCGATGTCGCGGTTTTCCCCGGTGATGTGAGCGTGGAAGCCGATGTGGAGGCGATCCGGGCTGCGGTGATAAAACGGTTTCGGGCCGTCGATGTGTTGATCAATAACGCGGGCACATTTCGTCCGGCGCCGTTCGCGGCGACGAGTGTGGAGGCGTTCGATCAGCAGATCGCGTCGAATCTGCGCAGCGTGTTCTTGATGTCGCGCGCGTTTGTGCCGGCGATGGCGGCGCGTGGACGCGGTGATGTGTTCAACATGAGCTCTATCGCGGGACTCGACGCATATCCGAGCAGCGCGGCGTATTGCGCGGCGAAGTTTGGCGTCACCGGTTTGAGCAAAGTGATGCGCGCAGAGCTGCGCGACAAAGGCGTGCGCGTGTGTTGTGTGCATCCCGGTGCGACGTGGTCGCCGTCGTGGGCGAAAAGTGGCGAAGTGAAACCGGGCCGCATCATGCGCGCAGAGGACGTGGCGCAGGCGTTTTTCGACATTTATCGACTGGGACGGCGCACGGTGGTCGAGGAAATCGTGCTGCGGCCACAGCTTGGCGATCTCTGATCCGGGAAAAACTTGCCGCTTGGGCGGACGTTTCTTGCAGCCTGCAAGAACGCGATTTTTTACGTCATGCCAAATGCAAGGTTGTTAACCGGGGTGAAGCCCTTATGTTGTTTGTAAGTTATTGATTGATAATAGAAAATTTTGACGGGCGACCGTTGGCATAGGCATCGCTTAAAGGGTGGCAGATATGAATACAGCCAACGCCATCGGATTCTTTCTTCTGGGTACGGTCATGCAGGTGCTGCCGTGGATGAACGGCGCCGGTTATGATCCCAGCAGCTCGCAGACGCTCTGGCTCCATTTTATGGGGGCGGTTACCGGCCTCGTTGGAGGTAGCTATTTGCTGAACCAAGCCTGGCGCGAGACCAGCGCCTATGTGGCTGAGCTTGCGGCCCGTCGTCTCGAAGCTCGCGAACGTCTTGCCCAAGCTCGTCCGCGCGAAGTGCCGCTCGGTGGCGTGCGTGTGACTTTCTAAACTTAATGCCGTAGTTGAAGGCGCGTGCGGAATCCGCACGCGCCTTTTTTTTGGGCAGGCTTAGTCGTCCGGGGGGCGGAGCGCCGTCCGCTGGCAGGCTTCAGGGGGTTGCCGGCGGGCCGCCGGCGATCCCGAGCTGGCGGCGCAGGTAATGCGTCATTTCGCGAAGGATATCGGGATCAAGGGTGACTTTGTGTCCGCGCGGTGTGCGCTCCATCATGAAAACGGTGTCGTTGCCGAGCTCGGCGAGTCGTTGCCGAAGCACTTTCATCTGATGAAGCGCATCGGGCGCTTCGGTAATGTTGATGGTGAGGAAGAGCGGCTTTGTCGGTGTTTGCAGATAATCGAGCGCTCCCTGACGTCGCCAAATGTCGAGGTGTGTCTCGCGCGGTCCCCACACCTGCTCGTAGCGCGGAATCATGTGATCGGTTTCCAGGAGATCGAGATAAGTGAAACGACCGGACATCACCACGGCGGCTTGGATGGCGCTGCTTTCGTCCGTGTGTTCACCGTGTCCTTCGAATTCAGGCATACCTTCGGTGGTGAGGAGCATCAACGCCATGCCGCTTCCTCGGGAGAAACCGGCGGCGCCGATGCGGTCGCTCAGACCGAGTGATTTTAGCTCGGCGCGGAGCGTGCGGACCGCAGCTTTGATTTTCCACGCCGAGTCGGGCATCGCATCGAGGCCTTTGTAAGGCGGGGCTACCGGATGATCGGCCATCGCAACGCTGAAGCCGTCCGTCGCGAGCCCATCGAGAAGGGTATCGCTGCAAATCGAAAGCGATGTGTTGCCCATGCGATCGCGGTTATCGCAGGAAAACTCGAGCACGCATCCCGGCGATTGTGGCGAGATGCCGGATGGATAAATCAGATCGAACGCGAGCGTGCGGCCGTCAGCGCGATAGAAAACGACATCGCGTTTGAGGCGGTGTCCCGACGGCACGACGTACACGCGCGTGTGATCGATCGGTTGATCGGCGAGGAGCTTACGCGCGCGAAGATCGTCGCGCAGTTTGCCGAGATCGCGATTGAGCCACGGCGTGCGCGCGTCGGGATGCTGCTCGTAGTCGAGGACCGCTACAAAATGCCCGCTCGCGCGCAGCTCGGCGATGAGCGTGTCATCCGACTCCGCACCGATCCGCGGCGCAGCGAGGTTTTGCAGATAAAACACCAGCGGTGCGGGTGCGGATTCCGCGAGCGCATCGCTGGGCGGAAGCAAACGGATGGCTCGCTCGGGAATATCGAGCGTGCTGGACCACGCGATCGCCTCGGGCGGATTTGCGTGGATGGATGCGGTGAGCGCCGCAAGGACGCCGGCGAGAAAGGCAAAAGCTGAGAAACGCATGCACGGCCGCGGAGAACGGCCGGCCCGATTTTCACAACGACGTCGCGCGTGTCGAGCGAGCTGCTCGCAACGCGCGTGTGTTTTTAGTGCACCAAGTGCAGTCGGGAAGAAGGGGATGCCGACGCGTGAATAGTTCGCGTGTTGGCGGACGCAGGGGATTGGACGCTGTTCGATTGTGTGGGCGTGGTTGGAGTCGCGAGGAAAGGAAAATACGCGCGGATAATGGCATTGACGCTGACGTCCGGTGCGTTCGACGGAGTTGAGTTCATGTGGTCCGGTGTGTGTATTCAAAAATTAACTACGCGACGGTTGCGCGATCAGGGCGTGATCACGGTGCCTTGCGGGGCGACGGCGGGCGCGAGTGGAGTGTCGGACAAAGTGAAGCGAAGCGTGCCGCTGGTGTTGGCTTGCGCGGCACTGAAGGTGAAGCGCAGCGCCGACGAGGACGGCGTGATCGACGATGTGAATTGTGTGCCTTGCGAATGCGCGAGGCGTGCGGAAGGCGTCGAAGTCGTGGGCAATTCATAGACGCTCACGACGACATCGATGGGTGAAGCGACCTGGTAGTAGAGCGTCTGGCCGGGTGTCACAGCGACGTCCTGACTCGGACTTACTTGGAGATTTTGAGCGCCTGTGCTGGCGCGGACCTGCGTGTTTCCGATGGGGATCTCATACGTTACGGGATACGCGACTGCAGGGCGGGGCGGAGTGGACGGAGCGACGCACGCGGTGAGCGCGAGCAGGCTCAGGACGGGCATGGCGGTAACGAAGGCGCGGGGCAGATAGTTGGTTTTCATAAAACAAAGTGATGCCGCTCCTTTGTTTGCTATCGATGTGCCATGCGGCTGGGACGTTCCGTTTGTTGCTTGCCGCTAAAAGCTTACGAGTCTCCTCGATTTTGCGCGCATCGCAAAGCGGCGCGAATTGCAGGCCGCTAAAGAACGCACGCGTGCAGTTTGCGCGGCGAAAAGGCGTGCAGTTGATCGCGCGTGAGCGAGTCAGCGCGGGTCTTTCTTTTTGCTGCGATGGTCGTGGATGAAGATGTTCAATACCAACCAAAATCCGCCGGCGGCGGCGGCGAGAAAACAGGCGATCGCGAGCGAAGGATAACCGAGCAGACGCGACGGCGTTTCGATGCGCATCATCAGTGCGGCGCCGACGATCAGGGCGGCGAGGATGAGGCCGCAGGTGATGCGATTGGCTATCTTCTGCATGCCGTCGACGAATGGCTTCGCGTCGTTCGCTTTCACTTTCACTTCGAGCTCGGAGTTGGCGACGACGTCCATGATGCGGTTGAGACGCGCGGGCAGGTTGGTGACAAAGTCCTTCATCTCGAGCAGCGTGCTGAAGGCGTTGCCCTGAGTGAGGTCTTTGCGGACTCGCTGCGCCATGAGCGCGGAAGCTTCTTCACGAACCGTGGCGTTGGGATCGAAATCGGGATCGAGGATGCGACCGACCTCGTCGAGTTGGAGCAACGTTTTGCCGAGCAAAGTAAGTTCGCCGGGCACGTAGAGACCGCTCTCGTGTGCGCTGCGGCTCAGATCAAGGAGCGAGCGGCCGACATTGAGTTGTTCGAGTCCTTGATCGCGCCGAACCGCGACGAGCTGACCGATGCGTCGTCGAAACTCGAGCGCGTTGAAGTCGTCGAGTTTTTCGCTGAGCCGCACGACGATCTCCGCGGCCTCCTCGCCTTTGCCATCGCTGACCGCGAGGATGAGTTTGAGCAGGTTTTCCTGCATGGCGGCGCCGGTGTGACCGACCATGCCGAGATCGAGCAGCGCGACGCGATGATCGTCCGTGACGAAGACATTTCCGGGGTGCGGATCGGCGTGGAAAATCCCGTCGACGAGCACTTGTTTCAGATACGCTTTAAACAAATCCGCCGCGAGCGAATGCGTGCCGGAGATCTCGAGTCGTGCCAGCGGACCGAGTTTGGTGATCTTGCGGCCGCGCACGAAATCCATCGTGAGCACCGTGCCTGTGCAGTAGTCGGGAATCGGCTGCGGGATTTGAATCGATTCGAACGCGGCGAGATTCTCGCCGACCTTGATAAGGTTTTGCGCTTCGCGCTCGTAGTTGAGCTCCTGAACAATGGTGGTGCGGAATTCTTCGAGGACGTTGACGAAGCGATAGCGTTTCCCGACCGCGGTGTGCTTGTCGAAAAACGCGGCGATCTCCGCCAACACTTCGAAGTCTTCGGCGATTTGCTGACGAATGCCCGGACGCTGCACCTTCACGGCGACTAGGCGCCCATCGCGCAACGTGGCCATGTGAACTTGGCCAAGCGAAGCCGCGGCGAGTGGCTCGGGCGAGAAATACGAAAACGCCTTCGAGATGCGCACGCCGAGCTGCGTCGTGATGATCTGCTCCACGTCTTCGTACGGGAACGGTTTCACCTTATCCTGAAGCCGCGACAGCGCCTGGATGTAACCGGGGGGAAGCAAATCTGGGCGGCCCGCGAGTACCTGGCCGAGCTTCACGTAGGCAGGCCCCATCGCCTCCAGATCATCGGCGAGTTGTTCGGGCGAGCCTTTGGCGGACGAGTCTTCCGGCAGGGCGTTCAACTCAAACGCATCTTCCGTCGTCATCTGACGAACGAGGTCAGAACGTCCGTAGCGCCAGAGGAGCGTGGCGATTTCTTTGTAGCGTTTGAGATGTGTGGCGGAAAATTTCATAGAGCCGGAGTTTGATGTGCGGGGCGGACACGGAGTTGTGGGAGGAGTTCGCCACGACGCGGCGCCGACGAGCGCGCACGGGCGAATTTTATCCGTCGCAGTTGACGTCGCTGAAACGCGCGTAGCTTGAGAGCGCTCGCCGGAAGACGTGACGACAACGCATTCGCGGCGCAGTGTTTTCACCATGTTTCGAGCAGCTAAAGACGCGCTCGCCGGAAAATCCGCGCGAGTCTACCTCAACGACATGCTGGCGCGCTATGGCCGGCTCGAAGATCTACGCATCGACTCGAAGCGCGGACGTATGGAGATGAGTTGTCTGCTGCACGGTGAGAGTGAGCCGCTGCGCATTGAGATTGGTCGCTACGTGATCGAAGATCGCGACGGAGAAAAAATGCTGCGCTTGGCCGATTGCCACTGCTCACGGTTGTGGGTGCAGAATCTCCTGAACGATTACGCGGAGCAGAAGGCGTTTCCGCTGCCCGCATGGGCGGCGGCGGCGTTGAGCTGAACGCGGCATTGTGCAGTCAGGCCGCGAACACTGCGTTGCAGAAACGCACCGATGAAGCGTGCGAGAAATAAACGACGGCGCGCAAACAATCACAGAACGTCTTGATGTGGCGAGACGCACGACGCGCGAGCCGTCGATCGACCGCAATGGCACGCACTAAGCGAAGACAGAGGCAAACCTCGCCGCGCTGCGCCTCTGCGGCGTCGGCTAACCTCAAAAACGTTTCCTATGATACTCGCTACACTTCTTCCGTTTGCCGCCATTGGTTGGTCGCTCTTGTACCTGCTTTTCGGCGGCGGTTTGTTGGGCGCGATCGTGCTCTTTGTCGTCCTGCGTCTGCTCGGAAAATAACAGGCGCTTTCGCCGCCATGCCATCGATCGCTCTCATGGAAAGCGCCGGTGCCGCCGCGAAATCCGCGGGATTGCGCTACGTCACCGACGAGTTGCCCGGCATTGGCCGAGTGCCGTCGGGACGCGCGTTTCGTTATGTCGATGCCGCCGGCAAAACGGTGAAAGACGAGACGACGCTCGCGCGAATTCGCAGTCTCGCGATCCCGCCTGCATGGACCGATGTGTGGATTTGCCCGCAAGCCAATGGTCACCTGCAAGCGACCGGGCGGGATGCACGCGGACGGAAACAACACCGCTATCATCCCGATTGGCGCGAGGTGCGTGATGAAGCGAAGTACGAACGCATGCTCGCGTTTGGCCGCGCGTTGCCACGTATGCGTCAACGGGTGCGACGCGATTTGCGGCGTCCTGGTTTGCCGCGCGAGAAGGTTCTGGCCGCGGTGACGCGTTTGCTCGAGACGACGCTCATCCGCGTGGGCAATGAAGAATACGCGAAACAAAACGGTTCGTTTGGTTTGAGCACGCTGCGCGATCGGCATGTGAAAGTGCGCGCGGGCACGATGCGTTTCCAATTCCGCGGCAAAGGCGGCAAACAGCACGAGATCGATCTGCACGATCCGCATCTCGCGAAGATCGTGCGCGAGGCGCAGGATCTGCCGGGGCAGACGCTCTTTCAGTACGATGACGAAGAAGATGGCGTGCAGCGGATCGCCTCCGAAGACATCAACGCGTATTTGCGCGAGATCGGCGGCGAGGAATTTTCTGCGAAGGATTTTCGCACGTGGGCGGCGACAGTGTTGGCCGCCGAAGCGTTGTTGGAGTTCGAGCCTTTCATGACGCCCGCCGAGGCGAAGAAAAACATGCTCGGCGCGATCAAGCGCGTGGCCGAACGCTTGGGCAACACACCCGCGATCTGTCGCAAATCCTACATCCATCCGCTCGTGCTGAACGGTTATCTCGATGGATTGACGGTGAAGGTGCTCAAGACCCGCGCCGATCGTGTGCCGCGCCACAGCCTCACGCCGATGGAGCGCGCGGTGTTGAATTTTTTGCGCCGTCAACTCGGCGCCGCGTCGAAACGCGCGGAGCGCAAAGGCACTTCTGTCCGGCTAGGGAGAAAATCATCACGCGCGCGATCATCGCGCGCACGCACCAACCGACTTCGGTCATCAACCTCCTAGATTCTATGAATACCAACCAAGGAAAAATCATCCTCAAAGGACAGGGCTCAGGCGGCATCACGGGTGCCGATGTCGATCGACGTGCGCGCGAGCTCGCTTCGATCGAGGGACGCAGCGGGCATCCCACCGCGGAAGATCGTGAAAGAGCGATCGCGGAACTCACCGGCGAAAACGTGAAACCCACGCTCAACGACGATGGCCAAAGCACCGGCGCGATCTCGCGCGATCCATCGGAGTCGCCTGCGTTTCATGAGAACCAAAAAGGTCCCGTGCAGGACATCGATGAACAAGAAGCGGTCGAACGACTAGCGCTCGAAGGCGTTGAGGAAGCCCAGCACGAGCAGATGGTTGCCGCCCGCAACAAAACGCGTCGCGGTCACTGAGTTTTGGGGCGTTGTTTGCGCGCCTTATCGCGCAGCCGTGGCGCGTCCGGAAAACCAGCGCGTCCAGTGTAGTTGTCCGCCCACTACACCGAGCAACGTGCCGGCGTAGGCATCGACCGCGACATGCTGTTTAATTGCTAGCGTGGAATAGACGATGCCGAGCGCCCATGCCCAGTTGCCCACGTGCAAAACCGCACGTGCGCGGAGTTCACGCAGCGTTTCGTCAAAACGAAGCGCTGTGAACACCGCGAAGGCGACATGGAGCGACGGACAGGCGTTGCCGGCGGCGTCGACGGTTTTGAGAAATTCGAAACCAGGATAGCGTGCCCAATCGATCGGCAGCGCCGGAATCATCGTGGGGAAAAACAAAAAGATCCCGAGTCCCACGATCGCCACGCCGCCTGCTTCCCAGCCCAGAGCGTAGAGTTTGCGTTTGTCCGCGATAGCGATCGGCGCAATCGGCACGTAGATCCACAGTGAGAGGTAGATCACGAGTGCATAGGGATTAAACGCGATCACATGATCGAGCCAAGTGACCGGCATCACGGTGACGGGAAAAATGGGAGCCTTCAGCAGGCGGAAGTACGCGATGAAGAAAACCGTGATGAATGCGCTGATACCGACGGTCTTGAGCAACCAATGCTGACGCATGCGGGCGCCGAGTTGTCGAAGATCCGTGGCCGCGGTGGAGGTTGAAGGGAGAGGAAGTGTGGAGAGAGGCAAGTGGAGGCCGACAGGCAGTCAGCTGGTGATGAGCAGGACAAGTTTTTCGCCGTGTGTCGTCATGCCGGGAAGCATCCGAGGTGCCGAGCCGTGGACGCCCCGATGGCGCATCTGCGGCGGAGCGGTAGGTTGTAGAATGGGTTACTTATTAGCCATCGGCTTACTCGTGGTGCTGGGCATCGTGCTGTTTGTGCTCGCGGCGTCTCGCAGCCGTCACGCGACGAGTGGACGGGTCTCGTCGCATGGTCAGGCGATCTTGCGCGAACAGCCCTCGGCGGATGAGCCGACGCCTGGACGTTCGGCGACGGCGACTCCGGAAGAGCGAGAAGGCGCACAAAAACGCACGCCGCCCGCGTGAACCGCGCCGAGCGATGCGGAGACTCGAGCTGGTTTGCGTAGGGGGAAACTCACGCGACGCGCCACGGTTCGGGTATGAACTCGTAACGATCGCGAGCGACCGCGCGAACGTATCCGAGCGAGGGAAACGGAAGATGTCCGCTGAAGATGCGCACGCGGTCGGCGGCGGCGCGATCAAGCAGGCGCTTGCGCGTGGCGACGGCGGTTTCTGGTTCGGTGTCGAAACGAATCGCCCAATCCGGTCGCGCGAACGAAATCGCGTGATGATGCACGACGTCCACGAGATGGAGCAGTTGTTCGTTGCCCGAGGTGAATGAGAGCGCGATGTGACCGGGCGTGTGACCGGGAGCATCGATGATCTCGAGGCCTTCGATGAGTGAATCGCCGGCTTTCACACGTTCGAACTTGATCGCCTGCAGATGTGCGCGCGCGCCGGCGATGGTCTCTTGTTTTTCCTGATCCGAAATTACCGAGAGCGGAAGCGCAGGCGATGAGCCCATCCAGAAATCGTATTCGCGGCGGCCGATGAAATGACGCGCTTTGGAAAACACCGGCGAGCCGTTGGCGTCGAGCAAGCCGCCCATGTGATCGCCGTGTGCGTGCGTGAGAATGACGGCGGTGATGTCGCTCGGCTTCACGCCGGCCGCCGCGAGTTGGCCCGCGAGTTGACCGCCGGCTGCGCCGAAGAGATTTCCGCAACCGGCATCGATCAACACGAGCTCGGATCCCATGCGCACGAGCAAGACATTGAACACGAGCCGGGCGATATCGCGAGGCACGAAAGCGCGATGCAGCTCTTCGCCGACATCATCGGCCGAGTAGCCGGGCCACATGGCGACTTGCGTGAGCGGAGCGGTGAAGCCGCCGTCGACAAAGGCGATCGCTTCGAAGCTGCCGATCGAAAAACGATAAAACGCAGGCTGCCGTAACGGTTGCGCGGACGGCGTGGTTTCCTGAGCGCGAGCCGCCGCAGGAAGCGTCAGCGAAGCGATGCCGGCGATCCCAAAGAAACGCAGCGCATCGCGTCGAGTGAGCGAAGAAACGGACTGAGAGCGGGATGGGGGAGTTTGCAGCATAGACGACGGACGGTAGTCAAAACCGCGTGTGGCGCAATGGGACATGCGTTTCGATGGGTACGTGGACCTCATCGGGCGCCAGCGGCTCGAAGTGTTTTTTGAGAAGATCGTAGGTGGCCGGCGCGATGAAAAGACTGCCGCGCAGATCGGTATTACGATTTTGGATACGCGCGCGGGCGGTCGCTTCGTCGCAGAAAACTGAATACAGGCGATGGGTCGCGCCGGCGGCATGAACGGCGCTACGGATGGCATCGCGTTCCGCGCGTTTCCAGAAACCGTAGTCCAGAATCGCATCGCGTCCGCTGCGAACAAGCGCCTGCCAGGCGGAGTCGAGCTCAGCCAGGATGATCGCGTGGTGCGCAGCGAAATGTTCAGCCGGCGGATCGATCCCGTGACGCGCGGACATCACCTCATCTGGCGAGAAACGTATGGCGCCCGTCGCGCGCTCCAGTTGACGCGCAAAGGTTGTTTTTCCCACGCCGAGAAATCCATGGATGAGGTGGACGATTGGCATGGGGCGGGAGAAACGAGTTGGTCGCAGCTAACGTGCCGTACGTGCGGGGCTGCCGACGTAGTCGGCGGTGGCGCTGGTGAGGCCGGCGCGGCGGCAGTCGGGACAGAGGCGGGCGTCGGGATCTTCGGCAATGGCTTCCTCGGACACGACGATCAGTTTGTGACAAGGATCGTGGAGGCAGTTGATGACATTGCGTGTGGGGCGGCCGGTGTGTTCGCAGCGCCCGATCGGTTCCTTCGGTTCTGGAGTGCCGACGGGGATCGTCATGCGATCGTCGAAAACAAAACAATCGCCCTCCCAATGTGCGTCGCCCACCTGTGCGCCGTAGGTGACGATGCCGCCTTCGAGTTGGAAGACGTTTTTGAAACCGGCCTGGCGGAAAAGCGCGGAGGCTTTTTCGCAACGGATGCCGCCCGTGCAATACATGAGGACGGTTTTGTCCTTCAGTTCTGAATACTGCGGAAGGACGCGCGGGAGATCGCGGAAGTTTTCGATGGGCGGGGTGATGGCGCCTTTGAAGCGGCCCACGGCGGATTCGTAGCGATTGCGCACATCGAAAAGGACCACGTCTTCCTCCTCGATCATGCGTTTCCATTCCGCCGGCGGCAGATGCGGCGCGGTGTCGCGGGTGGGATCGAGTTCGTCGCCCGCGCCGAGCGTGACGATCTCGCGGCGGACTTTTATTTCGAGACGACGAAACGGCTGCGTTTCCGCGTGGCTGATCTTGAAAACGATATCGGAAAACTCCGGCAGCGCGTGCAGCGCTTGCTGATATGCGGACGTGGCTTCGGCGGTGCCTGCGAGTGTGCCGTTGATGCCCTCGGTGCCGATGAGGATGCGTCCGCGCAGGCCGAGCGATTCGCAGAGTTCGCGTTGTGCGCGAACGAGCGCCGCGGGATCGTCGATGCGGACGTATTTGTAATAAAGGAGAACCGTGAGACGGGCGGGCATGGATCGAAACAACACGCGCGGCGGTGAAAAACGCGCCGCGTGATCTGAACCTGAAAGCGAAACGCGTGCTCAGCCGATGGAGAGCAGCTCGACTTCGAAGATGAGCGTGGCGTTGGGCGGGATGGCGCCGGGGAAACCGTGAGCGCCGTAACCGAGATGCGGCGGGATGGTGAGTTTCACTTTGTCGCCGATGTTCATCTGCGCGACACCGATGTCCCAGCCTCCGATGACCTGTCGGGCACCGAGAATGAAGGTGAACGGTTCGTCGCGATCGACGGAGCTGTCGAACTTGGTGCCGTCGGTGAGCCAGCCGGTGTAATGAACGGTGACGGCTTCACCCTTCTTGGGAGCGCGGCCGGTGCCGGTAGTGAGTTTTTCGATCTGAAGTTCGGAGGAGGACATGAAGCATGCTGTTTTCCCGGGAGCTGGCGGGGAAGGCGAGACGGGAAATCTCGCGATGATCAAGCCTCCGGTGGAGGCGGCGGCGTGCCGGGCGCGCGGATCTTGCGGATGGCCGGACGTGTATTCGGAAGGCGGATACCGTCTTCTTCGATGAGAATGACGCGGTCGCGATAGAGTGCGCCGATGGCTTGCTTGAAGGCTTTTTTGCTCACGCCAAATGTCTCGCGAATCGACTCGGGCGGAGAAGCGTCGTTGAGCGGAAGACGTCCGCCGGCGGCCGCGAGTTCGTCGAGGATGCGGCGGGCGAGAGGAGCGACGCGTTGATAGCCCGGTTCGTCGAGCGTGAGATCGATTTTGCCGTCGTCGCGCACCGCGTGGATGTAGGCGGTGAGTTTTTCGCCGATCGCGGGTATGTGCGGAAGACCGCGACGATAGAGCAGGCCGCGGTGCGTGTCTTCGACGATGGCTTTGAAACCGAGTTCGGTTTCGCCGTAGATGAGCGCCTGCACCGCCTGCCCATCGCGATAGTCGGGAGGAGTGCGATGCAAGTGACGCTCGAGACGCGTCGTGGCGACGATGCGATCGGTGCGCGGGTCGATAAACACATGCGCGATGACCCAGTCGCCGACGCGCACGGGCTTCGCTTGCTCGCGCATGGGCAGCAAGAGGTCTTTGCTGAGACCCCAATCGAGAAAAGCGCCGACGCGCGGGTTGATGCTGGTGACGCGGAGGAATGCGAACTCGCCGACTTGCGCGTGCGGAGTTTCGGTGGTGGCGACGATGCGATCTTCGGAGTCGCGGTGCACGAACACCTGAAACGCTTCTCCTGCGAGCGTGCCGCGAGGGACGTAGCGACCAGGCAGGAGGATTTCGCCGAGTTCGCCGCCGTCGAGAAAGACGCCGGGCGTGGCGATGCGGTTGACGCGAAGAGTGGCGATGGTGCCGAGACGAGCCATGAACGATGCAGGATGACCGCCTGTCGCGGAGTTGAGGAGGGAAATATGCGGAAAGATGAACAAGATTTCCGCGTTGCAACCAAACGAGTTCGCGCGGGAGGCGCATCCTGTGTACGTATCACGCGATATGTCCGCTCACACGCACAGCTCGACGATGGAATCAGCAAACTCCGGTGATGCCGCTCTGCAGCCGGTGTACATGGGATTACCGCACGAGCGGGTGCTGAGGCCGCGCTTCTGGGTGGCGCTGGTGCTGACGATTCCCGTGATGGCGCTCGCGATGGGCGAGATGGTGTTTCCCGCGCTTATCCAAAAAGTGGATACACTCGCGCACGGACTGAACGGGTGGCTGCAATTCGCGCTGACCACGCCGGTGTTTTTCTGGAGCGGCCGGTTCTTTATTCGGCGCTGGTGGAAATCGATTCGTGAACGGGACACCAACATGTTCACGCTCACGGTGACGGGCACCGGCGCGGCTTATTTCTACAGTGCGGCGGCGGTGATTTGGGGCGACCATTTCCCGGCCGCGCTGCGTGGTGAGCACGGAGCCCCGCTGTATTTCGAAGCCGCGGCGGTGATCACGACGATCGTGTTGCTGGGGCAGATTTTGGAACAGCGCGCGCATGCGCGCACCGACGCGGCGATTCGCGCGCTGATGGCACTGGCGCCGAGCATCGCGCATCGCGTGACGGACGACGGACGTGAAGAAGACGTGCCGCTGGATCAAGTCGTGCAAGGCGACATCTTGCGCGTTCGGCCTGGCGAAAGCGTGCCGGTCGATGGTGTGGTGGTTTCGGGTGCGAGCAGCGTGGATGAATCGATGCTCACGGGCGAAGCGGAGCCGATGGATAAAACGGCAGGCGACCCGGTGAGCGCGGGAACGTTGAACACGACGGGCACGTTTACTCTGAGAGCGGAACGTGTGGGCGCCGAGACCTTGCTCGCGCAAATCATCCGGCTCGTCGAAGAAGCGCAGGAAAGCGAACCGCCCATCGCGCGTCTCGCCGATCGTGTATCCGCAATCTTCATACCGCTGGTGCTGGCGGTGGCGCTGATCACGCTGGCGATCTGGTGGTGGGTGGGGCCGGAGCCGGCGTTCCTGCATGGATTGTTGAATGCGGTCGCGGTGCTGATCATCGCATGTCCGTGTGCGCTGGGACTGGCGACGCCGGTGGCGTTGGTGACGGGAATCGGTCGCGGCGCGCAAGCGGGCGTGTTGGTAAAAGACGCGGCGGCGTTGGAACGGCTGTCGTTGGCCACGACATTGTTGATCGATAAAACCGGCACGTTGACCGAGGGAAAACCGCGCGTGGTGGGCATCTATGCGACGACGGGTTTTTCGGAGGAGCGGTTGCTGCGTTTCGCCGCAGCGGCTGAAAGCGCGAGCGAACATCCATTGGCGCGCGCCATCGTCGCGGCGGCGCGCGAGCGAAACGTGGAGGTTCCGGCGGTGGAGTCGTTTTCAGCCGAACCAGGCGCCGGCGTGACGGCACGAGTGGACGGACATTTCGTGTATGTTGGCCGCGTGAAAGGAGAGCCACTGCGGGCTACGGCGGGAGCCGAACCGCGTACATTGGTTTCTGTCGCGATCGATGATCTGGTGATCGGCGAAATCGCGTTGGCAGATGCCCTCAAGGAAACCACGCCGGCGGCCGTCGCGGAATTGCGGCGGTT
Source organism: uncultured Opitutaceae bacterium (assembly GCA_937958045.1). Classification (GTDB taxonomy): domain Bacteria; phylum Verrucomicrobiota; class Verrucomicrobiia; order Opitutales; family Opitutaceae; genus Nibricoccus. The sequence continues at coordinate 62,656 of CALFXL010000045.1, forward strand.
GGGCCTGCGCGTGGTGATGGTTACCGGCGATCGCGAAGCGGTGGCGCGCCCGATTGCCGCTGCGCTTTCGTTGGAGGAAGTCCATGCGGGGGTGACGCCTGCGCAGAAACAAAGTCTGGTCCGCGAACACCAGAAGCGGGGAGAGCGCGTGGTTTTTGCCGGAGACGGGTTAAACGACGCCCCGGCATTGGCCGCGGCCGATGTCGGCATCGCCATGGGCGATGGCACGCATGTCGCCATCGAAAGCGCGGGCTTGGTGCTCGTGAAAGGAGATCTCCAGGCGATCGTGCGTGCCGTGCACCTCAGTCGCGCGGTCCTTAAGACGATCCGCCAAAATCTATTTTTGGCATTCTTCTACAATGGGTTGGGGATTCCGGTGGCCGCAGGCGTGCTTTATCCATTCTTCGGATGGCTCCTGAATCCGATGATCGCCGGTGTCGCGATGAGTTTGAGTTCGATCAGCGTGGTTGCCAACGCGCTGAGCCTACGACGGCAGCGGCTGTGAATATTTCATAACGCACTTGGAAACTAGAGAGAGGCCTCGTGCGCCGAGGCCTCAACCCGCGTGTGTATTTAATTAAGGGAACCCTCGGTTGCCGTTAATAGAGTTTGGCTTATTATCAAAACAACGGGTACTAATTACGGAATTCGTACTGTTTGATTTTCTCGGGACTCGCTTCTTACGCACCTGCGCAAGAGCGTCCGCCCGAACCCTACCCCGAGCGGCACCTGCAGCAGGGACCCACACCTCCCGGTTTCAATCACTGCTCGAGTAACCCAACTCATCTGGATTCTGCTCCAGTTGGAGAAAACCCAAACTATGAACACGAAAATCCCCCGTCGACAGCTACGTCGACTGCTAGCAGCGCACATGCTTGCGCTTTCGGCTTCTTCGCTGGTGTACGCCCAGCAGGTGAGCCCGCAACCGTTGCCCTCCGCCACGAACAGCCAGAACCCGGTTGACGTGCCCAGCGAGGACGAAGTGATCATCCTCTCGCCCTTCACGGTTTCGACGAACAAAGATCAGGGCTATTTCGCTGCCAACACCTTGGCCGGCAGCCGCATGAACACGAACATTGCGGATTTGGGCGCCTCGATCTCGGTTATCACGCTCCAGCAGATGGAGGATACCGCTTCGACGGATATCAATGATATCTTCCGTTACGAGGTGAATACGGAAGGTTCGATGACTTATACACCGGGTACGCAAAGCATGCGTAACGACGGTATTCTTGACGTGAATGCCGGTGGTACCCGAGGCAACGCTCTCGAGTCTTACACCAACGCAGGAGCTAATCGTGTTCGTGGTCTTGGTGCGCCCAGCTCCGCGGTAAACTATTATCCTGCGATTGGCGCTGTGCCGTTCGATTCCTATAATACCCAATCGGTTGAAATCAGCCGCGGGCCGAACTCGATGCTTTTCGGCCTCGGAAGCCCCGCGGGTATTGTTAATCAAAGCACGGCTCAGGCGCAGTTGAACAAGCGTTCCGCCCAGGTGCAACTTCGTTTCGATCAATACGGTTCATTCCGCACGAGCTTGAATTTCAACCAAGGGCTGATTGATAACAAACTTGCCATCTATGGAGCGGTGCTGCGAGACGACCGCCGCTTCGATCGCAAGCCGGCCTACGACAAAACGGACCGTTTCTACGGGGCGGTGACATTCAAGCCCTTTAGCAAAACCGTTTTGAGGTTTAACGCCGAGAAATACGACAACGACAATCGGCGTCCGAATACCCTCACCCCCCGTGACTATGTGTCGGAATGGAATAAGGCCGGCCGGCCTTACTATGATCCGACGACGAAGAAGATCTATAGTTACGATACCGGTGCTGAGCTGAGCATGCGCATTAATAATGCTGCGTCCTATTATGCAAATGATCTCCGTGCGTTTATCGAGTCCCGTCCGGATTTTGACCCATCCAAATGGAATGCCGGCAAGACTCAGTATAATGGCATTAACATTTTCGGTAATAACAGCTGGGGCATTCCCGCTAACTGGGTTGCGGGCACGCAGTCGTCGAATGTCTTGTTCGTGCCGGGTATTGGCGAGGTTAACCAGGGGCGTAGTATTATGCAGATCGCGGGTGGCCAGCTCGTGAACTGGTTCCAGCCAACGTGGCAGTATCGTTACCTCACGAGTTGGGGCAACAACGGCAACCCAGCGGCTAATCCTCCTCTTCCGCCCGACGGCCCGATCCATGCCGATCCTACGTGGGCGGATATTTATACGCGCACCTATACGTCTTCCACAGGGTGGAGCGCAGCGGGTAACGGCATCCTCGCGAGTAGCTATCGCTACCCCGGCGTCACCGACTCGTCCATCTACGACTGGCGCAAGGTGAACCTTAATTCGATGAACTTCGGTTCGCAGAAGAACACGAACCTGAACCTCGAGTTTGAGCAGCAACTGCCATACGATCTCTTCTTGAGCGCAGGTTGGTTCCGTCAGGACTTCAAGCAGCGCACCAACTACACCGTCGCTCAGCTGAACGTTGCTACGCTCTTCGTTGATACGAATATCAAACTCCCCGATGGCTCGGACAATCCATATTTCGGGCTCCCTTATTTGGAAGACCAGGATCCGGACAGCTACGTCACGGAACAGGCTGACGATCATTATCGCGCCATGCTCGCTTGGACGCCTGACTTCACGACCAAAGATGGCTTGTTGAAGTGGTTGGGGCGCCATCAGGTCATGGGTCTATGGTCCAAAGACGAGTATATGACCACAACAATTCGTCAGCGCTTGGCATATCTTGGTGCTGCTAACGACGCAGCGAAGTATCGTTATTTGCAGAATTCTAATAATAACGCCGACGGTTCTCCTACTGGCTGGAGAAACTTCCCAAACAACAATGCCACTCTTCGCCGTACCTACTACTTGGGAGCTCCTGGGGACCCCATTGGGCGCGTCTCCCGCGATGCCGGTACGTGGGATCATATGTCGTATTCGGGAGAGATCCGCGCGTACGACTATGATAGTAGCTCGTTTCAGAGCTTTGGCGTGACCATCGGCTTTGAAGATCTCGACGCGCACACTGGCCGTAACCAACGCGTTGTGGATTCCATCAGCTGGGGCATTACTAGCCACCTTTGGAATGATCGTCTGGTCGCCACCTTTGGCGCCCGTGAGGACACTTACAAAGCCCGTGTAACTCTTACGAGTAATGAAGCAATTGTAGCAAATGGCAATGTTATTCAACCGGCCATCACCAATCAGCAAAAGTATGTCAATGGTGTGTTTCAGCGGGATTTCCTCTTCAATCGTTGGGGGCCGTACAGCGAACTGAAGGGCAGCACTCGCACGGTGGGTGGCGTGCTCCGTCCTTTCCAAGGCTGGAGTGCGATCGAACGTAATGCCCAGGGAGGCTCGCTCTTCTGGCAGTTTGTTCGTGGCTTTGGCGTCAGCTACAATGAGTCGGATAATTTCAATCCGCCGCCCAGCGCGCTGGGCGACCTTTACGGTAATCAGTTGCCCAAGCCCACCGGTGAAGGTAAAGACTTCGGCATTCAGTTCACACTGTTTGACAATAAGCTTTTCGGTCGTGTGACTTGGTTCGAGGCGTCCAATGCGAACGAAAACATCGCGGCTCCTGTCGTGTATAGTCGCTTGTCTGGCAACGTGGACGAGACCCTCTTCCGCAACTGGGCCCGCACCATTGCTATGATCAATATGGGGATGGATCCGGAGGCCGATGGCTTTGGCACCAACCTCAGCACCACGCAGGAACAGGAGGTACGGGATGCTGCCGAGAAGATATGGAAGTTGCCCTATAACTACTACACTTCTCGTCCTTATGCCCTTGGCGCTACTCGCAACGCTGAAGCCGAAGGCGTAGAGGCGGAAGTGAACTATAATCCCAGTCGCAACTGGACCATGAAGTTTACTTTCGGCAAACAGGACACCAAGTACGCTAGCGTGTTGAAAGAGTTTCTTCCTTGGGAAGCCGAACGTATGGCCGTATGGAAAGCGGCGAAAGCGTCCGACTATCTGCTCCCCCAATACCAAGGTTATACCTCTTATACCACCTTCGGTGGTCGCGAGGTGGACCTGACCAACTTCTGGAGCTCCTATGGCTATCAATCTAACGTCTTCCCCGATACTGCCAACGGCTTTGCCAATCCTGAAGCGTATTACGCTGGCGTGGTTACCCCGCAGCTGACGCTTGACCGCGATCTGCAAGGCCAGTCGGTGCAAGGCCAGCGCAAATATCGCTGGTCATTCCTGACGAGCTATAACTTCACCGAAGGCCCTCTCAAGGGCTTCACCGTGGGTGGTAGCCAACGGTGGGAAGATAAAGCAGTCATCGGATACTATGGTAAACCTTCAGGGGTGAATAGCTACGCCGGTCAACTTGTCATGGACATGGCGGACGTGAATCGCCCGATTTATGATGATGCGAACTACTACACTGATCTGTGGATCGCCTATCGTACCCGGATATTCCGCGACAAGGTTGGCATGAAGCTTCAGCTCAACGTGTCTAACGTCTTTGAGAGTGGAGGCCTGCGTCCGGTTGCTGTCAATTATGACGGCTCGCCTTACGCGTTCCGCATTATTGATCCGCGCCAGTTCGTCCTCACGGCGACGTTCGATTTCTAAAAAACCGAACGGTCTAGTTTTCGAGGTCCTCCCCAAAAGGGAGGGCCTTTTTATTATATGATTCACTATGGCAGTCTATGCCTCACAGCACAAATGCTGTGAGCGAGTCCCAGGTGGGCAGCCGTGCTAGCGTCTTGACTGTGCGCATTTGAAGCGAAGCAGTATCAATATTGAATTACGCCGATGGTTATCGTCGATGGATGTCCGCACGAGAAGGCACGTTTCATCATGGCTATCAATTCGTTGTGCGAAACGCTTGCCCTCGATCCGGCGCATATCGAGGCGCGCAATAATCTGGGAAACTGTTTGCTGATGACGGGACGTATCTCCGAGGCGATCGCGTGTTATGATGAAGTGCTGAAGCGGCGTCCGGAGGATCCCATGGCGCTTGAAAATCGTGAGATCGCACGACAGGCGTTGCGCGAAGGATTGGGGCGCTGAGTAGTGTGCTGTATCCAAAATTCCATGACAACGTTTCGCGTATGCTGCGTGGTTTTTCTCATCATGAGTAATCTGGTGTCAGCGGCACAGACTTCGGTGAACTGGGATGCGCCTGAGGCGCGAAATCCGATCCTGCCCGGGTATTTCGCGGACCCGTCGGTGGTCGCGCACGAAGGGAAGTTTTACCTGTATGCCACGCTCGATCCTTGGGGCGGCGAGACACTGGGATGTTGGGAGTCGGTGGATTTCGCGAACTGGACTTATCGCTCGCTGAATTGGCCGACGAAAGCTGCATGCACGAGTGCGACGTCGAAAGGTGCGATGGTCTGGGCGCCGTCGGTCGTGCGTGGAGCTGGCGGGCGTTTCTACATGTACGTTTCCGTCGGCAGCGAGGTGTGGGCCGGCGTGGCAGATCATCCGCTCGGACCGTGGGAAAATCCGCTTGGTGATCGTCCGTTGATCCCGGGAAATTTTCGTCCCGGATACCACATGATCGATGCGGAGGCGTTCGTGGATGACGACGGCACGGCGTATCTCTATTGGGGCTCGGGATGGAATTGGACGAATGGGCGATGTTTCGCGGTGAAGCTCAGCGAAGATATGATTTCGTTTGATGGCGAACCACGGGATGTCACGCCGCCTCATTACTTCGAAGCGCCGTTCATGCTGAAACGAGGCGGCCGGTATTTTCTGATGTATTCCGATGGGAAGACCGTGGAGGACACGTATGAAGTGCGCTGCGCGGTGGGAGATTCGCCGTTAGGACCGTTTACCGAAGTGGAGACCAGCCCCTCGCTGACGACCGAGCGTGCGCGGCAAGTCGTGAGCCCGGGACATCACACGATGTTTCTTCACGAAGATCGCACGTACATCGTTTATCATCGGCATCGGATCCCTTACGTGAAGGACACGGCTTATCGCCAGATATGCATGGACGAGCTGGTGTTCGATGAGACGGGCATGCCGCAGAAAGTGTTGCCGACACACACGGGGCCAACGCTGTTAAGTGCGCGAGAAGATACGCGCAGGAGCGCGATCCGTGTTGTTCGCGCGACGGCGTCGAGCGAAGCGTCGGGTGGTTTGAATACCGCGGCCGCCGTCTTGAACGATAACTACGCCACGCGCTGGGTGCCGGAGTCTGATGCGCAGAATGTTTGGTTGCAGTTGGACCTCGGCGAGGAACAGGCGGTGAGGTGTAGTGAAATTCGTTTCGAATACGCGTGGAAACGCTACGACTTCGTGGTGCAGTTATCGCCCGACGGAAACTCCTGGCGCCCCGCTGGCGAGACGCATGCAACTTCGGAGATTGTTGGTTCGCCGTGTATCGTTCCGCATGAAGGACGCGCGCGCTATGTGCGTATCCAATTTTCGGATGCGACACCGGCCAGCGACATCGGTATTTTCTCCTGGCGGATTTACTGAGTCGCAGGGACTGCACGGTTGAGGCTCGTCTTTGACCGGTGATTGAGGAAGAGAAAGAGCGTCCGGCTCCGTTCACCCCTCCCGTTTTCCCATGGACAAAATCTCCCGCCTCCTGCGCGCCGCGTTGCTGTGCGGCGCCATTGCCACGCTTTCTGCAGAATCACCGCTGCCGCATCACACGCATGCGCTCAAACCGCCGATGGGATGGAACAGCTGGGACTGTTTTGCGACGACCGTCACGGAAGCGCAGACGAGGGCGAATGCCGACTACATGGCGCGCCATTTAAAGCAGCACGGCTGGGAGTATGTGGTGGTGGATATCCAGTGGTATGAGCCGGGCGCCGCGGGATATGATTATCGTCAAGACGCCGTGTTGGTAATGGACGAGTGGGGGCGGCTCTTGCCGGCGCCGAACCGTTTTCCCTCCACGAAAGACGGCGCAGGTTTCAAGCCGTTGGCCGACCATGTGCATGGGCTCGGGCTGAAGTTTGGCCTGCATCTGATGCGCGGGATTCCGCGGCAAGCCGTGGAGAAGAATCTGCCGGTGAAAGGCACGGCGTTTCGTGCGCGTGACATCGCAAACACCGCGAGCATCTGCACGTGGAATCCGGACATGTACGGCGTCGATATGACGAAACCTGGCGCGCAGGCTTATTACGATTCGGTCTTCGAATTGCTCGCGTCGTGGGGTGTGGATTTTGTGAAGGTCGACGACATCAGTCGTCCGTATCACGACAACGAAAAGGAGATCGAAGCCATTCGTGCGGCCATCGACAAAACGGGTCGTCCTATGGTGCTGAGTTTGTCGCCGGGCGAGACGGCCTTGAGCGCGGTGGATCATGTCGTGCGGCACGCGAACATGTGGCGCATCAGCGATGATTTTTGGGACAACTGGCCGGCGTTGTTTTCGCAGTTTAAACGTCTTGAAAACTGGAATCCGCATCGGCGTCCCGGAGCGTGGCCGGATGCGGACATGCTGCCACTCGGTGTGCTCGATCTTGGCCGTCGCACGACTCGCTTCACGCGAGATGAGCAATACACACTGATGTCGCTCTGGAGCATCGCACGTTCACCGCTCATGCACGGCGGCGACATGGCGAAGATGGACGATTTCACGCTCTCGCTGCTGACGAACGACGAAGTGCTCGCGGTAAACCAAGCCAGCGAAAACAATCGTCCACTTTTCAATCGCGACGGATTGATCGGATGGATCGCCGACGTGCCGTATTCAAAAGATAAATACGTGGCGCTTTTTAATGCGCGCGATCGTGTGGCGATCGATTCCGCACGGGCGACGTGGCGGAGCGAATTGATCACGCGGCAAACGCCGGGACAAGGCGTGCCCATCGATGTGGAGGTGCGCGATGCTGCGCGTTTGGTGCTGGTCGTTGACGACGGCGGCGACGGTTTGACTTGGGATCACGCCGTGTGGTCGCAGCCGCGCGTGCTCATGGCGGATGGCAGCGAGCGGCGATTGACCGATTTGAAATGGACCCGTGCCGAAACGAGTTGGGGAGAGGTTTCTACGGAGAAGGGGCCGAGTGGCCGTCCGATGCGCATCGCCGGTCAGCCGGCGGCCTATGGGATCGGTGCGCATGCGCATTCAATTATTGAATACGAACTGCCTGCGGGCGCTCAGCGCTTCCTTGCGTTTGGCGCGATGGATGATGCGGCGATGGAGCAGCCACGAGGCGGGACCTTCCGCTTGGAAGTGCATGCCGTGCCTGCATCGGCGATTGGCGACGCGCGAGGTCTGGCGGTTGCGGTTGCCCTGAGAGAAGCAGGTTTCAGCGGGCCGGTTCGTGTGCGCGATTTGTGGCGGCGAAAGGATCTTGGCGTGTATCGAGACGAGTTTGCGCCGGTGCTTCCGTGGCATGGCAGCGGACTTTATCGCTTTTCGACGGTGGAGTAGTGCGATGGCGCACACGCATTCAAACCGTTCGCGACTGGAAAAGTTGTCGTGGTGGATGCGACGTGAGAAAGCAGCGAGTCTGCGATTATGACGACGCCGATACATCCCACCGCTCACACACTTTCGCTCGCGGGCGAATGGCGACTCGCGCGTGCGAGTGAGGATGTGTTTCCGAGAGACGGGGAATGGAAAGAGTCCGCGATTCTCCCGGGCTCACTCGCGGTGCAGCGGATCGGTGAACCGGTGACGCTGGAAACAAAGTGGACAGGGACGATTTTCGATCGCGGATTTTTCGACGGACCGGAGTTTGCTGAGTGGCGGCGCGAAGGCGCGATTGCGCTGCCGTTTTGGTTGCAACCAGAGCGCGTGCATGTGGGACCAGCGTGGTATGCGCGCGACATCGAGATCCCGGAAGCTTGGGCGAACAAACGCGTCATTCTTTTTCTCGAACGACCTCACGGATGGACGCGTGTATGGCTCGACGGACGCGAAGTGGGGCAGGGCGAAAGTTTGTCGACGCCACACGTGTTTGATCTCGGCGAAGCGCATCCGGGCCGACATCAGCTCGTGTTGGAAGTGGATAACCGGCTGCGGGTTGAGCTGGGCGAAAACGCGCACAGCGTCAGCGATCACACGCAGGGAAACTGGAATGGGGTGATCGGTCGCGTGGAGTTGCGGGCGACGGAACGCGTGTGGATCGACGATCTACAGGTGTATCCAAATATCACTACACACACGATCGCGGTGACCGGCAAAGTGAGTGGCGCGACGGAGCCGATGCGTGTGACACTGGAACCTGGGCGCGCAGGACGCGGCGTTGTGGAAGTGATGACGGAGGCGGACGGCCGATTTGCAGCGACGCTCGAGTTGTCGGAAACGGCTGCGCGCTGGGACGAGTTTTCGCCGCGGATGCATCGCTTGATCGCGCGCTTGGAGAATGGTGAAACGCGCGAAGTGCACTTTGGCCTGCGAGAAGTTGGCGTGAACGAAGGACGCATCTGCGTGAATGGCCGGCCGGTGTTTCTGCGCGGGGCGCTCGATTGTTGCGTGTTTCCGCTAACGGGGTATCCGCCGATGGATGTCGAGCCGTGGAGAAGGATTCTTGGGACGATTCGCGATCACGGACTGAATCACGTGCGCTTTCATTCGTGGTGTCCGCCGGAAGCCGCGTTTGTCGCCGCGGATGAGCTTGGCTTGTATCTTCAGGTCGAGGCGCCGACGTGGCCGAACTCGGTGGCGGTTCTGGCTTTCAATTCACCTGCGGGTATCGGCGACGGAAATGCGGTGGACGCATGGACGCTGCGCGAATCGGAGCGCATCGTGCGCGCTTATGGGAATCATCCGAGCTTTATGATGATGGCCGCGGGAAATGAGCCGGGCGGTCCGCATCATCGCGAATATCTGTCCGCGTGGGTGATGCGTATGCGCGATGTGGATACGCGTCACCTGTACACGGGGACCGCCGGATGGCCGGAGCTGCCAGAGAACGATTTTCACGTGATTTCCGAACCACGCGGGCATCAATGGGGCGATGGATTGGCTTCGCGGATGAATGCGCAGCCGCCGGCGACGACCGCGGATTATCGCGACATCGTGGCGAAGCGAAATGCGCCGGTGATCGCTCACGAGATCGGGCAGTGGTGCGCGTATCCAAGAATCCACGACAAAGGAAAATACCGCGGTCATCTGCAGCCGCGGATTTTCGAAATCGTCGAAGCCTCCGCGCGTCGCAATGGCCTCGACGATCGGCTGCGCGATTTCATCGCTGCGTCGGAGAAGCTGCAGGCGATCTGTTACAAAGAGGAGATCGAGTCGGCGCTGCGCACGCCGCGCATGGCGGGATTTCAGTTGCTGGGACTGCAGGACTTTCCCGGCCAAGGCACGGCACCGGTGGGAGTTCTCGATCATTTCTGGGAAAGCAAAGGCGCGGTGAGCGGGACAATGCATCGGCGCTACTGCGGAGCGACAGTGCCGCTGGCACGGCTCGAACGCAGACTATTAACGACCGCGGATTCGCTGCGCGCCGAGATCGAGGTCGCGCATTACGGAGCCGACACGCTGCTGGCGCGCGACGTGAGCTGGCGACTGCTCGATGACCGGGGGAATGTTTTTCTGTCCGGAAAACTATTGCCGCGTCCGATCCCGACAGGAACGACCACCGCGCTCGGGCTGATCGATATCGCGCTAAAACATCTGCCTTCTCCGGCGCGCTATCGGCTGGAAGTGTCGGTGGACACGCACGCCAACGACTGGAGCATTTGGGTGTATCCAGAAATTGGATATGAAGAGTCCGAGGCTGTGCTTGTGACCAGCGATGCGGACGTAGCGCTCGCAGCGGCAGAACGTGGCGATACGGTGTTGTGGTGGGTGCCGAAAGAGCGCGCGGCGGGTGACGTGGCGCTCGGGTTTACGCCGATTTTTTGGAACACCTGGTGCACAAAACGGCAGGCGCCGCACACGCTGGGCATTTGGTGCGATCCTGCGCATCCCGCGCTTGCGGAGTTTCCGACCGAAGCGCACAGCGACTGGCAATGGTGGCCGGTGATTGCGCGCGGTGGTGCGCTGGTGCTCGATCGATTGCCGCCGGTGGAGCCGATCGTGGCGGTGATCGACGATTGGTGGACCAATCGTCGGCTGGCGCTGGCGTTCGAAGCGTCTGTCGGCAAAGGCCGGTTGCTGGTGTGCGGCGTGGATCTCTCGGTGCACGATCCCGTGGTGAAGCAGTTGCGGCGGAGCCTCATCCATTATTTGGATACAGCTCCCGCGCGCTCGTTGGCGACGATGGATGTGGCAGCGTTGAGGCAGTTGACCAAGTCTTGAGCCCGGGCCGGGCGATTGGTTCTGACTGTAAGTTCGCAGGTGCCGACACTTGGCGCTTTGCCACTTGCCATTGCCGCGCGTCCGCCGTGCTAACATCGGGGCAAAACTCCCATGAAATCCGATCCACTCCAGTCTGGTGATTTTACGCTGCCCGGCGAGGCCGGTTACGAAGAGCTCACGCTGCGTCTCGCGAAAAAGTGGGGCGCCGACACGATTCGCGACAGCGACGGCACGCAGCTCTCGCCCGAGATCGTGAAAGCCGGATACGATATTTATTCGACCGTGTGTTTGGTGCGCTCGATCCAACCATGGGCGCGCAAAAATCAGAACAAGCTTCAGCAAAATTTTCTGCAAAGTTTCCCGGTGGTCGCGTCGAAACCGACGGTGACGATCACGCTGCTGGACGGATATTATCGCGAACAGTTCGTGGTGAACGCGGAAGATTCGCCGAAGACCTGGTGGCAGGTCTTCGATCGCACGACGGGACAGGAGGTGCCGAAGTCGCGTTGGAGTTTTAACGCGAAGAAAGGCACGGTCACGATCACCGGTGCGAAACCGGCGCACACCTACACGGTGAACTTCCTCGCGTTTCGCATCTGGGAAGAGATCTCGATGTACAATCACCTCACGAACAACTGGGGCGATCGCGAGCATCTCGCGGCGGTGGACCCGATGCATCCGGAGACGCAGAAAGCGATCCTCGCGTTTCTCGAACAGTGGTTGAAAGACCATCCGGACACGACGGTGGTGCGCTTCACCTCGATGTTCTACAATTTCTCCTGGTTCTGGGGCGCGGACCACGCGCGACTGCGCGACATCTATTCCGACTGGGGCGATTATGAGATGACGGTGAGCCCGCGCGCGCTGCGGCTCTTCGAGAAGAAGTACGGCTATCGACTGACCTCGGAAGATTTCGTCAATGGCGGTCTCTATAACTCGACTCACAACGCGCCTTCGCGCCGTTATCGCGATTACATGGAGTTCATCCACGACTTCGTGATCGAGTTCGGCCGCAAATGCATCGACCTCACGCACAAGTATTCAAAAAAGGCATACGTTTTCTACGACGACCACTGGGTGGGCGTGGAGCCGAACAGCTCGCGCTTTGCGGAGTTCGGCTTCGATGGGTTGATCAAGTGCGTGTTTAACGCCTTTGAAGTTCGTCTCTGCTCGCATGCGAAGGGCGTGAAGACGCACGAACTGCGTTTGCACCCGTATCTCTTCCCGACGGGCCTCAAGGGCGAGCCGACTTTCAAAGCGGGCGGCAATCCCACGCTGGATGCGAAGAATTTCTGGATCGACGCGCGTCGCGGTATCGTGCGCGCGCCGATCGATCGCATCGGTCTCGGCGGATACCTCTCGTTGGTCGAGCCCTTCCCGGATTTCCAAGATTACATCGAACAACTGACGCGCGAATTCCGTCTGCTGAAGTCGTTCCACGCCGGCGATAAACCGTACACGGCTCCGTTCAAAGTCGCGGTGCTCACCGCATGGGGCGATCTGCGCGCGTGGATTTGCTCGGGGCACTTCATCCGCGGACTCGAGTTGAACGAGATCCTCGAATCGCTCGCCGGTCTGCCGGTGGACGTGCAGTTCATCAGCTTCGACGATCTGGTCGCGAAAGGCGTGCCTAAGGGCGTGAAGGTGATCATCAACGCCGGTCGTGAAGGCAGCGCGTGGAGCGGCGGACATTATTGGGACGATCCGCGTGTCGAAGAGATCTTGACCGCGTGGGTGCAGAAGGGCGGCGGTTTGATCGGCGTCGCGGAACCGTCGGCGCGCGCCCAGCCGGGACGATTCTTCAAACTCGCCCAGGTGCTCGGACTCGATCGCGATCGCGGCGAGCGTCTCGCGAATGGAAAATACAAATACACCGTGCCCGCGTCGCCCGTGGCGAAGCATTTCATCACGGAAGACATCAACGAACCGCTCGATCTCGGTCGCGACGTCGAAGGCATCTACGTGCTCGGCGGCGACACGGAAGTGCTGGCGGATCGCGATCAGACGCCGCGTCTGGCCACGCATGCGTTTGGCAAAGGCCGCAGCGTGTATCTGAGCGGATTTAAGTTCACCTATGCGAACACCCGCTTGCTGCATCGTGCGCTCTTCTGGGCCGCGAAGGCAGAAGCGAGCTGGCCGATCTGGAACACGAGCAATCCGAACACGGAGACCGCGGTCTTCACCAAGAAGAAGAAGCTCGTGGTCATCAACAATGTCGGCGAGCCGCAGGAAACGACGGTGACGCTCGGCGATGGCCGTTCCACGCGCCGCGTGAAACTCGACGCGCACGGTATCGCCATTTTGGATACATAAGCGCGAAACGTTCGCTCACAAAAAAGCCGCGGTTTCACAACCGCGGCTTTTTGTTTGAAGAGGAGCGGCGATTGCGCGCCGCGGCATTGGGGCATTTTCCATCATGTCGAGCCGTTGAACGATCGCCGGGGCGCCGGCCGCTGGCCGGCTCCTCGTAAACTGCCGGCGCTTCCAGCGGCTGCAGATTTATTTGAAATGCTCCAGCATCACGCCATCGCAAGCGCAGCGGCGCGCGGCGCTTTGTCGCGGATCGTCGGACCATCGACCCAGCGCGCGGGAATGGTGGTGAGCGAAGCGGGCTGAGGAGCGCCGCGCTCGTTGCGGTGTAATTTCGCGATGAGGATCTCCGCCGCCCGCAAACCGATGTGGGCAGGTTGTTGATCGAGACCCGCGCAGGGAACACCCGCGTGCTGCAAGTTGAGCGAGACGAAGCCGTGCGTTTTCGGGATGCGCGCGCCGCTGGCGGTCATCCATTCGATGGCCTCGGTGTTGTGGCCGAGGACGACATCGGGCTCATGTTTTTTGAACCAAGCGGTAAAGGTGGCGCGATCGATCTCTTCGGCGCAAAGCAACGGGATGCGCGCGCATTCAGGATGATTTTCCTGAAAGGCGAAAAACGCGCCCTGCCAGCGATATTGAAGCCGCTCGTCGTGATGCGCCTGCACAAACATGCCCGGGCGGCGATAACCGCGCGCGACGACTTGTTGAAGCGCGGCGGAAAGCGAGCGGTGATGATCGGGGCAAATCGAATGCAGCGCCGGGCGATCGATCAGGTAATCGGTGTAAACGCCGGCGTAACGCGACCAATCGAGAGCGCTGAAATCGGGTTCGCGCCAGACCGGCATGAGGATGACGCCCTGGATGCCGCGCGATTGGAGAATCTGGTCCAAGCGCTGGAGCGTCACGCCGGTGTCGCCGCCCGCGGTGAATAGTTCGATTTTGAAACCGAGTGCGGTCGCGCGCTCGGTGGCACCGCGAAGAATCTCGCGGAAAAATGGAGCGGCATGACCGGGGCGATCGGATTCGATGAGTGCGACGGCGGCGAGGACGCCGCGGAAAGCATTACCGCGCGAACGCCGAAGTTCGGACATCACCGCGCCGGCGAGCGGATTGGGCTGATAGCCCGCAGCTTTGGCAGCGGCGCGAATACGTTCGGCCGTGGCGGGTTTGACGCAGGAAGAGCCGCGAAGGGCTTCGGAAACAGTGGTGCGCGAAAGACCGAGCGCTTTTGCGAGAGTGCGCAGAGTGGGGGCGGACATGGTTCAACAAGAGGGTTGGCGAAAACGCCGGGTACGAACGGGACTGACGGTGCGACGCGGGAAAAGTTGCATTTAGACAAGCGGGGCTTGTTGCGGGAAGCGCGTGTGCACTAGCGTGCGCCCACGATGAGGTCCTGGCTGATTTTTGCGAGTGGCGTATGTGCCGGAGCACTGGCCGTTTCCGCGTGGTTTCAATGGGAAAAGCCCGCCGGGTCGCAACGCCAATCGGAGACGGTGGAGCGCTTGGTTGAAACGAAAATTCGGGACAACCGCACGGCGGAGCGAACCGAGGCGGAACTCGCGTCGGAGGCATTGAGACGAATCAGTCAGTTGCACGCGTGGATGGAGCGACGTGTGACAATGACGCCGGATGAGGTGAGACGGGCGGTTTCCGATTGGGCCAAACGTGAGCCGCAGCTCGCGGCCGATAGCATTTTGAACGCTGCGCGATTTCCCAACCGCCTCGATGCGCTATCGGTGGCGCTAGCCGAGTGGCTGACGCTGGATGAAGCATCGGCCACGGCGTGGTTGGCGCAAGAACGTTTGGCGGAAGATCGTGCACGATTGATTCGCCAAGTATGCGAATGGCTCTCGGATGATTATCCGCGGCTGGTGTTACGCTTGGCTGCGACGCTGCCGCCCGAAGAACTATCGTCGAGCTTGTCGACCGCGTGTGGCGCGATCGCGCGCACGGATCCGGAAGAGGCGCTGCGATTGGCGATGAGTTTCGAAGGCTGGCGGCGCGAGTCGGCGGAGTCTGCCGTGTGGCAAACGTGGGTGGATACGGATGTCGATGGCGCGATTCGTTGGTTGAAGGAGCACCCAGAGCAGATTTCCGAAGCGTCGCCGCGCGCGTTGTTGTTGGCCTGTGCAAAAGTGCAGCCGGCGATGTGTTTGGAGCTGTTGCAGACCCATGCAAGCCTGCGGAATAATTACGCGTCGCAAGAAAGTGTGATCGCCCTGCTCGAAAGTTCGCCGCAACACGGCGAAGCCGCGCTGGCATTGTTCGGCAAAGAGCAGACCACAGATGTATTGAAAAATTGGATATGGCGCGGACTGGAAGCGTCGCCGGAGCGTGCGATGAGTTTGTTGACGCAGTGGATCGAACCGGCGAACCGCGCGAGCGTGCTGCGCGATGGCGTGCGCGGATGGATGATCTCCGACGAGCAGGCGGCCAAAGCATGGGTGGAGACGTTGGTGGATCCCGTTCTTCGAAAAACCGCGCAGGCGGCGGTTTGGGAGGAAATCGCGGAGCGCGATCCGCCGCGCGCGCTGCAAGCCTTGGTGCAACTCGGCGTGCAGAGTCAGGATGTCGCTGAAGGCGTCGGGACGGCCTTGTGGAAATGGAGTAACCACGATCCATCAGCGGCGGCGCGTTGGGTGAGCGCGCATGCGGATTGGGTGCCGGGAATGGTGGTGCGGGACGTGGCCGGCGCGCTTCTGACGAAAGACGATGCGGAAGCGGCTGCATGGCTCGCGGGGTTGCCTGCGGGGGCTGTGCGTGATCATGCGATCGCGACAGCGGCCCATCATTGGGCGGAGCAAGGAGAAATGGAGTTGGTCCATCAAGTCGTGGAATCGATTCGCGACGAGAGTCAGCGCACGCGAACGCAGTACCACATTTATAACTCGCTCAGATTATCGGATAACTCCCAGGCCGAGGCGTGGTTGGCGTCGTTGCCGTTGGCCGACGCGGTGAAGCAACAGTGGCGGATGTTGTTCGAGCACTGAGCGCGTGCGCTCAAAGCCATTTGCGCGAACGCATGTAGAGCGCGGTCGCGAAGGTGGCGGCGAGCGTGAGGAGGAACGCGAAGAGGTAGTTGTAGCGGCCGGCGAGCTCGTGCATGAACTTGAAGTTCATGCCGTACCAACTCGAGACGAGGATCGCGGGAAACGAGAGCGCGGTGATCGCGGTGAGGGCGCGAATGCCTGAGTTGGCGGTGTGTTTGGATTTGTTGAGATAAATCCGGAACGAGAGAATGAGCTGATCGGAGGATGAGCTGGTCTGTGCCTCGATGCGTCCGAGCTCTTCGACGAGATCGCGCAGATAAGGCATGATGACGGCGCGGATGAGCTTGTGTTTGCCCGAGAGCAGTTCGACGGCGATCTCGCGTTGCGGACGCACGACTTGGCGAAGACGTGCGAGCTCCTTGCGCAACTCGACGACGCGCGGAAACAACTCTTCCGATGCGATGTGGTGCAGCACACCTTCTTCGATTTCGACGATCTGGCGGCGGATGGAATCGAGCGCGGGTTTGTAGGCTTCGACGGTGTTGTCGAGGATCGTATGTGCGAAACGATCGGGGCCGCGCACGATGTACGCCGGAGCTTTGGCGAAACGCTCGAGTGCTTGTTCGATGGCGCGAAGCGGGCGGCGATGGAAAGTCACCAGGAAGTTTTTCCCGATGAACATGTCGAATTCGTTGGTCGTAAAGGTGTCGTTCTCGAAATCGAGCGCGTGCAACACGAGGTGCAGATAGTCGTCGTACGGCTCGAGTTTCGGAAGCGGCGACTCGACCACGCAGTCTTCGATCGCGAGCGGGTGAAAGGCGAAGAGGGTTTCGAGGATGAGCTTGATCTCGTCGTCGGTCGGTGACGCGAGATCGACCCAGAGCATGACGTTGGGCTCGTTGCGAAACGCCGCGAGCGTGTCGACGGGAGGGTTTTGCGCGAGGAGCTTGTTGTCGCGATAAACGAGCGCGGAGATCATGGCGCGGAAACCTCCGGGGAAAAGGAATGGCCGAGGACCAGTGAACAAGGGCGAATGGCCAAGGACCAAGGACCAATGACCAATGACGAAGGGCGAATGGCCAATGGGCAATGATGCGTGGCGCGATGCGCGATGCGCGGAGAAGGGGAGGTCCGGCGATGGATGCTCATCGTGTTCATGGCCTCGCGGGTCATTGACTACGGGACGTTGGTCAGGCGTGGCTGAGCGCCGCGCTAGATCCAGCGTTTGCGTTTACACCACCACCACATGGCGGCGGTGAGGAGCACGGTGGCCACGAAGGCGAGCGGGTAGCCGAGAGGCGATTGCAGCTCTGGCATGTGATGGAAGTTCATGCCATACCACGTGCTGATGAGCGTGGCGGGGAGGGTGAGGGCGGTGAGCGCGGTGAGGACTTTGAGACCGTCGTTGGCCTGCACGTCGGAGCGACTGAGATAAAGATCGAAGGAAATCAGCAGCTGATCGGCGTAGCTGGCGGCGGTCTCGTCGATGCGGATGAGGTTGTCGCGAAGGTCGCGGAAATACGGGAGCAAGACGCTGCGCACGATCTTGTTGTCGCCATGGGCGAGACGGCTGACGACATCGCGCTGCGGGCGCACGATCTGGCGGAGGTGGTTGATCTCGCCGCGCAGTTCGAGCAGGCGCGGGATGAGATCTTCTTCGGATTCGCCGGCGAGGACGGCGTCTTCGATGTCTTCGAGCTCGGAGCGGAACTCGTCGGTGATCGGTTTGAAATTATCGACGAGCAAATCGAGGACGAGATGCGCGAGGCGGTCGGGACCGCGGGCGATGCTGCCGGCCTTGGTGCAGCGCTCGATCGCGGACGTGACGGACTTCAGCGGCTGGCGGTGGTAGGTGACGAGGAATTCCTTGCCGAGGAAGAGATCGAGTTCGGTTGTATTGAATTTTTCACTACGGTTGAAATCCACCGCGTGGATGACGATGAAGAGGTGGTCCTCGTAATCCTCGATCTTTGGCAGCGAGCTCGGCGTGACGCAGTCCTCGATGGCCAGCGGGTGAAACTGGAAGACATTTTCCAGCACGAGCTTGATCTCTTCTTCAGTGGGATCCTCGAGATCGACCCAGAGGATGAGACCCTTGTCGGCGCGGACGAGTCGCAGCGCCTCGACCTCGAGATCTTGGCCGACGAGTTTTCCTTCACTGAAGACGAACGAGCGAATCATGCGGACAGGATGGCGAGCATCGTACGCGGAGCGCCGGCGGCAAGCCCGGGTTCGCTACGCGAAAAGGATGAGGCGGCGAGGTCGCGCATGTGGCCGCCGGTGATGTGGAGGCGATCGCAGAAGCGATCAGGCCGGAGCGAGCAGTTTATCCTCGGCCGTGGCGACCGCTTGGATGAATTCCTCGGGCGTCCCGGCGGACATCAAGGCGTCGCGATTGGCGGGGTCCTTGAGAATTTTGCAGAGCGCGGAGACGACAGTGAGATAATCGCCGGGATTGGACTTGGGGGTGCCGAGGACGAACATCAGACGCACGATTTGATTTCCGTTCTCGAAATGCACCCCCTGGTCGCTGCGGCCGACGGCGAGGACGATGCGTTGCACGTGCTCGGTGCGCGCATGCGGCAGGGCGATTTCGTTGCCGAGACAGGTGGTGTCGAGACGTTCGCGGGCGAGCAATTCGTTGTAGAAGCCCTGAAAATTCGAAACTTCCGGATGCCCGTCGAGCATGCGCGCCACTTCATTGAGGGCGACGGTGCGTTTGGCGCTCTGTACGGAGAGCGTGATGCGGGAGGGATCGAGAAGCTGAGACAGGCGGCCGGCCATAACGCGAAAATCTAAAAGGTGGACGCTAGAAGGGTCTGAGAAGGAGAATTTGCCCTCGTCGATTGGCAAGGGTTGAATCGACACTTTCGGAGGAAAACTTTCCTCATAAAAAGCCCGAAAGCGACGGAGTGCAAAGTGAGGACGGCCATTGTCTGCAAGGCCGCAGCCGACGCACGCAAAAAGTCACCCTTCGCTGCGCTTCGCACGGGTTGCGAGTCGCGCGGTTGAGTGCGACGACGAGTTGCTGGGAAGCATGTGAAGCTCGTCTGTGCTGTGCCGCCTGAAGTCGCGTCGGCCGAACTGCGCCGAAAGTACACGCGCTGCAGAGCTTGTCTTGATCTGCGAAGGTGACGTGTGGACGCGTCGCTTACGCCGTTCGACGCGAGGGCGTTCTTTCGGCGACAGGCAGGGTGGAAGAGCTGCTGCTTGAGACAAAAACGCGGTGGGCGTTTGCGTTTTTGTTTCATGAAACTACGGTGAATAAATGTCATTATTTCAATGAAATAAACGGCATTCCCTCCTAAACCCCAACCCCGTCTGTTCCATGAACTTAATCCAGTCCCCTTGCGGGCGCCGTGTGGTTTCAGGCACTTGCCAGCTTCGGTCTTGGACGCATGACGCCGGGTTTTTTACGGGAGCCTCCTTGCTGCGGTTTTTATCCGCGGCGGTGCTCGGCTCCAGTTTGCTGATTCCGTGCGCGGTGGCGCAGTCCGTCGCGACGCGAGGCACGATCATCGGGCGCGTGCAAAATGCCGGCACCGGTACCTATCTCAACAACGCTCGCGTGTCCGTTCGCGGCACCGGTCGCGAAGCGCTCACGAATGCCGCGGGCGAGTTTCGGCTCACGGATGTGCCGGCCGGCGAGGTCGTGCTCGATGTGTTTTACACCGGCATGGCGCGCATGGAAGTACCGGTGATCGTCGAAGGCGGTCGCGTGATCGAGCGCGACATCCAGCTCGTCCGCGTAGGCCAGGAAGTGCGCACCGACGACGAAGGCGTCGTGATGCTCGATGCGCTCGTGATCGCCAGCGAGCGCGAATACAACGCCTCGGCGATCGCGATCAACGAACAGCGTTTCGCCGCCAATCGCAAAGACGTCGTCTCGACCGATGCGTTTGGCGAAATCAACCAAGGCAACATCGGCGAGTTCGTGAAGTTTCTCCCCGGCATCTCGCTCGACGTGAAAGACGGCAACACGCCGTCAGGCATCATGGTGCGCGGCTTCGATCCCAACTACACCAACGTCACGCTCGATGGCGGTCAGCTCGCGAGTACGATCATCGCCAACACGCAGACATCCTCGCGGCAGTTCGTGCTCGATGGCGCCAACATCAATAATCTCGCGCGCATCGAAGTGGTGAAACTGCCGACGCCCGACATGTCGGCCAATCTGCTCGGCGGCGCGGTCAACTTCATCAGCCGTTCCGCGTTTGAGCGCAGTCGCATGGAAGGACGGCTCTCGGTGTATGTCTCGGCGAACGAAAAGGCGTTGGACTTCGAGAAAACGCGCGGGCCTCTGAACGAAGAAACCTTCAAGATCCTCCCGTCGTTCGATTTTCAATTCGTGCACCCGGTGAGCAAACGCTTCGGCTATGTCGTCACCGCGGCCCAATCGAGCCAGTTCTATCAGCAGAACCGCACGGTGCTCGGCGCGCGGTTCACGAGTGCGGGCGCGACGATGGACAATCCGTACACGACAAACATGAACACGAACTTCGCGCCCAATCGCAGCGATCGCACGTCGGGCGGCGTGGCGTTCGATTTCAAGCCGTGGGACGCGCATGTGTTTACGCTGCGCTTCAACGCGACCGCGTCGAAACAGCAGACCGCGTCGCGTGGCATCAACTACAACATCGGCGGCAGTCAGCCCGCGAGTTGGACGCGCACGGATGTTTACGGCGGGGCCACGGGCGGCTCGGTCGGCATGAGCAATAGTTTCCAGGAACGTCACTCGCTCACACGCGCGGTGAACGGTTCATGGACATTCACCGGCGACGATTGGCGGGTGGAAGCGGCGGCGAGTTATTCCAACTCCAACAATCGCACGCGCGACGGCGACAAAGGTTTTTTCCGCACGGTCAGCGTGCGCCTGCCGAATGTCGCGCGCGTTAATCTGCTCGGCATCAATCACGACAATGCGCGCTTCGCCACCGCCGAAGTGTTCGATGCAGATGGCAATCGCATCGATGAGCTCTCGCTCGCGAATTATTATCTCACGACCGCGGGCACGGAGCGTCTCAACGCGACCGACAACGTGAAAGAAGGCCGGCTCAACATCAGACGCACGATCGATGTTCTCGGCATGCCGATCGAGTTCAAAGCAGGCGGCAGCTACAACGACTTGATGCGCGATCTTCGTTACACACCGGTCAATTACACGTACGTCGGCCCGGATGGCATCGCGAACAACGAAGACAACGAGATGAGCGCATTCGTGGACGAAGCGTTTGCGGGTGTGAGTCCTGGCTTCGGTCGTCCCGGTCCGCAATGGCCGGATTCGTTCAAGATACGGCAGTCGTTTTTGAACAATCCGAGTCATTGGACGCAGACCACGTCGCAGGCCGGCGACGTGCCGCGCAATGTTGCGATTCGTTCGCCGTGGCTGCACGAAACCATCACCGCAGGCTATCTCATGGCCGACATGAAAATGCTGCGGAACAAGCTGCGGCTCGTCGGCGGCGTGCGTTACGAACTCACCGAGACGGAAGGCCAGGGCTATCGTCAGGACGCCGACGCGGTGCTCGTTAAAGATGCCGATGGACGCGTGCTCGACACCGATCCCGTGCGACCCGGAGTGCAGGGACAGATCCGGCCTGAACTGCTTCCGTCGGGTTCCGCCGCGTACAACTCCGAGCTCTACCAGACGCGCGGTTATTACGCGTCGCGCGATTACCACTATTATCACCCGAGCGTTCACGCGACGTATCATCTGCTCGACAATCTCCTCGTGCGTGCGGCGTTTGCGAAGACGATCGGCCGTCCGAATCTCTCGGACATCGTGCCAAATCTTTTTGTCGGCGAAAACCTATCCTTCGGCGATCCCAACAGCAGCTCGGGCAACATCCCCGGCTTCATCACCGGCGCGAACACCAATCTGCGTCCGTGGCGCGCGAAGAACTACGATTATTCGATCGAGTATTACCTGCCGAAGAACGGTCTGCTGATGTTCAACTACTACAAGAAGGACATCCGCGACTTCTTCAGCTCGATCACGCGCATCGCCGATCAGGCGCTGCTCGATGAACTCGGGCTTGGCGAAGAAGCGCTCGGCTATCAATACACGCAGCGTATCAACATTTCGGATGCGCGCATCGAAGGCTGGGAATTTCGCGCGGATCTGCCGCTCGCCAACTTCAGCGAGTATCCGCCGATTTCGTTCCTCGGACGTTGGGCCGATCATCTCACGCTCATGTACAACATGACGCATCTGCAGCTCTCGGGCTCGCGTGTGAGCGCGTCGGACTGGAGCCGGTTCATCCCGCGTTCGCGCAACATCGGCCTGAGCTTCCGTTTCCCGAAGGTGACCGGAAACGTATTGCTCAACTGGCGCGGACGCATGTTGCGCGACACGGCGAATCAGTTCCCCGGCGCGAACGAGTACATCCGCTCGCGTTATCAGCTCGACGGAAACGTCGAGTATCACGTGTCGCCGCGCTTCAGCGTATTCTTTGCCGTGCGCAATCTGCTCAACGCGCCGAGCGAGTGGGAAGTTTCCGGACCGGGCGTTCCTGCCTGGTCGACGCTGACCAACTACGAAGATTATGGCCCGCAGTACTCGCTGGGCGTCCGCGGCACGTATTGAGGTTTTGAATACCGCCAGCGTGGGGCGCGCCTGCCGTCGCGCGCTCCACGTCCAGGCGGTCCGCCGGGAGCGCCCCGTGCGTCGGCCTCTTCGCCGGCCGCGCGCGTTGTATTGAAGATGGATACAAAAAAGCCCGCGCAGTACGCGGGCCTTTGGGAGAAGCCGGGTGCGGTTAGGATTCGCTGATGCCAGTCTCGCGGGTCTGCGCGGTGTGGCGGCCAAGCGAATTGAGCGTGTAATGGCTGGCCGCGAGTACGCGTCGGTTTTTCTCATGCACGATGTTGGTCAACTGGCCGGCCATGTCGTAAATCATATCGCGTCCGTGTCGGGATGCGGTTACCCACTGGCTATCGGCACCGTATGGTTTTCTCCAAGTGCAAAGTGCAAAGTTTGACCCCTATGCCGCCTCAAGCTTTTTAGCAGGAACCGCGTGCTGTTCATCAGATCGACGCGGGCGCGTACG
>CALFXL010000046.1 GCA_937958045.1 uncultured Opitutaceae bacterium
TGGCTGCCCGGGCTGGGATCGAACCAGCGACCAAGTGATTAACAGTCACCTGCTCTGCCACTGAGCTACCGGGCATCGGTATTCGCCGACATGTTGCCGCGCGAAAGAGGGCCGAAAGCACAGGCGCGGATTCATTCTTGTCAACGCTCCTTTTTACGGACCCAGCGAAAATCTTTCCCGGCTCCAAAGTTTTGTTTGCTTCACCGCCTCCGGACCTGTTCTTTCTGCACTCTTTTCCATTACGCCTGCCCTCGATTCCCGGGGTGACAGGGGGAACGAAACCATGAGCCAACAAAAACACACCCTCAATATCTCGTCTCGAGCCAGCACGGGCCGCTCCGCTTCCCGTCGTCTCCGCAAAGCCGATCGCATCCCGGCGATCCTTTACGGCAAGCACACCAATCCCGAGACGCTTTCCGTCGATGGTCCCGAATTCGGCCGCTTGTTAAAGGCGATCGGTGGTTCCGCGACGCTTATCGAGCTCCAGCGCCAGGACAACAAGGGCACGGCCCTCGCGTTCCTCCAGGAAGTGCAGCGCGATCCGATCACCGACAAGTACCTCCATGTCGACCTCCAGGAAGTGAAGGCCGACGAAAAGATGGAGATCCGCGTTCGCACGACGATCGTGGGCGAAGCCTATGGCGTGAAGACCCAGGGTGGCGTGTTGGAAACGTCTTCGTTCTTCCTGCGCGTTCGCTGCTTGCCGAAGGATCTCCCCAACGTGGTGCAGGTGGACGTCACCGAGTTGAAGCTCGGCGAGACCATCAAGGTCGGCGATTTGAAGCCGGTCGCCGGCGTCGAGTTCCTCGACCAGAAGAACCAGCCGGTCGTCTCCTGCGTGCAATCGCAGGGTGAAGAAGCTCCCGGCCAAGGTGCCGCTGCTGCTGCCGCTCCCGCCGCCGCCGCTGCTCCGGCCGCCGACAAGAAGGCCGCTGCTCCCGCCGCCGCCCCGGCCAAGAAGTAAGTTTTCCGCCCGGGCCGGCCGGCTTGACCGCCTCCGGCCCGGACGATTGTTCTTTGCATCATGTCGATTTCGCTCGTGGCCGGTTTGGGCAACCCCGGGCGCGAGTACGAGCAGACCCGCCACAATCTCGGGTTTATCGTCCTCGACGCATGGGCACGCCGGCTCGGACTCACCTGGCAAAAACAACGCGCTTATCAGGCCGAGACCGCTCGTTGGGAACGCGCTCCCGGGCAAAGTATCCTGCTCGTGAAGCCGCAGACCTATATGAACGAAAGTGGCCGCTCGCTGCAGAGCCTTGGCAGTTTTTATCGCATCCCGCCCACCTCGATGGTCGTGCTCTACGACGACCTCAATATCGAGCTGGGCCGCGTGAAACTCTCGGTCACCGGCAGTGCCGGCGGTCACAATGGTGTCGCCAGTTTGCTCGCCCACCTGGGCGACGGCTTCATCCGCTACCGCCTCGGCATCGGGCCCAAAGACCCGCCGCAAATCGACATGAAGGACTTCGTCCTCGGAAAATTCACTTCGGAACAACTCACGATCATCGACCAGACCCTCGATCAATATTTATCCGGCCTGCAAATCCTCCTCGACCGCGGGACAGCACAGGCCATGAACACACTTAACAGAAGAGAGAAACCCAATGAGCCAAAACAAACGTAATTACCGCGCGACCTTCATCCTCGATAACCGCGGCAAGGAAGATTCCATCGACGCCATCCTCGATGGCGTGAAGAACGAGATCGCCGCCGTCCAAGGCGAGATCACCGCCGTCGAAAACCTCGGCAAACGCGACTTCGTCCGCGTGACCGACAAAAAGATCACCGGCGCCACCTACGTGCAGGTGGACTTCACCGCCCCGGCCTCCGGCCCGGCCGCCCTCAAGGATCGCCTCCGCCTCAACAACAGCGTCTACCGCACCTTCGTTCTGGCCGTCTAAGGCCCGACGCGTGCAAGCACCCCATGGCCTCCTTCAATCAAGTCATTCTCGTTGGTAACCTGACGCGCGACCCGGAACTCCGCGTCACGCCGAAAGGCACCGCCATCTGCCAGTTCGGCCTCGCCGTGAACCGCCAGTTCAAGGACGAGTCCGGCCAGACTCGCGACGAAACGACTTTCGTGGATATCGAGGCCTGGGGCAAACAAGGCGAACTCGTTGCCAAGTACCTCACCAAAGGCAGCGCCGCGCTCGTCCAGGGCCGGCTCAAGCTCGATCAATGGGAGGATAAACAAACCCAGCAAAAGCGCAGCAAGCTGAAGGTTGTTTTGGAAAACGTGCAGTTTCTCTCCAGCCGTGGCGCCGGTGGCGGCCAGTCGGGTGGCGAAGAAAGCTTCGACCAGTCCGCGCCGGTCGAACGCTATTCGCCTCCGCAACGCAGCCAGCGCCCCGCACCGCCGCCTCCGCCGGATAACATCGACGAAGATGTGCCGTTCTAAGGATAGGGTTTGATAAGGTGAAACATTTAAGCCGTTCCCGTTGGGAACGGCTTTTTAGTGAGGAGCTGACGACATTCACGGAGTTCCGGATGTCGGGACTCGGAGGCTGGCCGGCGGGCCGAGGTACGACGGACGGAGATTGTCGTTATGGATAATGAACCGCTGGAAAACTACGCCGGGGTCGATCATCCAGACTCGGAGCGTGTGCACGCCTGGGGCGAGGTGCCCATGAGAGGATGGTTTCACCTTGATGTGATCTCCCACGGATTTGGTCCACCAAGGCGCGTATTTCCAATCGGGGACCGTCTCGTTTTCGTTGATGTTAATGATTTGGGGCGGCTCGTCGTCGATCGCTATAGCGAATTTGATACCATCTCCCGAACGGAAGTTTTGCGTGGGGGAGACATGGGTTTCAACGGTGACGGGGGCGCCGTCCAGCAGCGTAAATGTATATTCGAGTTGTGGCGCTCCTTCTGTCGTGTCGCGCGAGGCCGCGTTTGACGGAGCAATGGTCACTCCCGAGCCGGTTCGTCCGAGATTGGGCACGGTGATCCAGCGCGCGTCGGCGGCGTGGGTCGCGCGATCGAAGGCGTGGGCGTCAATGGCGACCACGCCATTGTTCTCCACGAAGCCGGCGACTCTGGGGGATTCGTTCCGAATAGGAACATTTATAGTATAACGTTCGCCTGCACCTGAGAGGACGAGTGCGCCCGTGGCGCGTCCAAGCGGCGCTTTTTCCCAGTTTATACGAACGAAGATTTTTTCGTCGAAACGGATCGTTCCCCCCGAACTGGAGACGGTGATCCAGTCCTCGCACGGAGCGATCGTGTAAGTGAGCGGCTCGCGACCGCGGTTGATGACCTCTATATAATGACGCTGATCGTTGATGCGGTCGGTGACGGGCAGATCGTGGACAAAGCTCCAGTCGGCTTCCACGTCGAGCCAGCCCCAGCGAGGCTGTCCGCTATGTTCGAGGAAAAAACCGAGTGTGGGCTTTTCGAGCGGTTGCACATAGGTGATGGCGGGCATGCGGTTGAGCGGCGGATGCGCCCAGGAGGTATAACCGATATGAGTCTGCGACATCATATGGTTCCATTTGCCTCCGAGTAAGTCTTCGTGGAAACGGCGGGTTAACTCGGCATCGCGCTCAAAGAGCTCGTGTACTTTGTCGGCGTAATAATTGGCCGAGGGCGCGCCGCGTTCCGCGTAGTGGGCGTTTTTCCCGGCCGCGATATACATCTCGAGGAGATTGGCGCAGGCCTCGATGGGGAAGAGGACGAGCTGGAAAAACGCAGGTTGTTGTTCTACCGGAAGACGGTCGTTTAACTCACGGGCGGACGCGGCGAGTTTTATATATTCCTCCAACACGCGGTCCGCCTCGCGGTAATTGGCGACGCTATAAGTGGTCGCCGTGAGCATCTCCGGTGTGCGGCGGGCATTGTATTTAGTATACAGGGCCAGCATCCCGGCGATGGCGTGGGCATGCCCTTCGCCAAATTGCTGCGCGGCCCAGCGTGTATAGTACGCCGGTAAATCCGCGGCGGTGATGCCCTCTGGGTTCCACGCGAGATCCAGGAAGAAACTCATGGGCAACTCCATCGGCTTGATATCGCCGACATTGACGATCCAGAGGTCGCGAACACCGGCATTGTAGGTGATCGTCATCTGCTCCCAGATGCGTTCTATCTGGGTGACATTGAGCCAACGGTAGGAAACAGGGGCACCGACGTAGTCGACGTGATAATACATTCCATACCCGCCCGGTCGGTCCAATTCATCGGTGCGCGGTACAAAACGTATATTGCCCCAGTTATCATCGCTGAAGAGGACAATGATATCGTCGTCCACGCGCATGCCTTTGTCGTAATAATCCTGCACCTCTTTATAGAGCGCCCACACCTGGGGAATCTTTGCGGCAGGTTTGCCGGTGACTTCGGTTAAAATCGCGCGTTGGTCCGCGATGATTTTTTTAAGCAAAGGCACCGCGGTGTGTTCGGACATCGCCTCGTCGCCGTCGCCGCGCATGCCGACGGTGACGATGCTTTCAAAGTCCCCCATGCGCTCGATGCCGCCGCGCCAGAATTCGCGGAGTTTTTCTCCATTGGTTTCGTAGTTCCATGCACCGCCGCCGAAGCGTTCCCACTCGTGGTGAGCGCGCATCATCGGCTCGTGGTGGCTCGTGCCCATGACGATGCCGTATTCGTCGGCGAGACGCGGATTGCCAGGATCGTCGTCGTTGAAGGCGACAGGGAGCCACATGGCGGGCCAGAGGTAGTTGGCTTTGCAGCGCAGGAGCAGTTCGAAGACATCGGCGTAGAACGCCTGATTCATGCCGCCGTACCGCTGCTGGGCCCAGTTGCGAAGGGCGGGCGCCTCATCGTTGATGAAGATGCCACGATATTTCACCTTGGGCTCATCGGAAATATAGAAACCGGGGTTGACGTACAGTTGCCGGTGGCGGCGCGCAGGCACGTCGGCCCAGAAGTGCCACGGAGAAACGCCGATCTGGCGCGAGAGTTCGTAGATCCCGTAGATGGAGCCGCGCTTGTCGCTGCCCACAATGACCAGCGCCTGGTCGATCTCGGGAGTTGGTTTTTCCACGGTAACAATCGCGAAACTCTCCCACTTACCTTCCAACGCGGTGGCGTCGAGTTTGCCGGCGGCAACGAGTTGGTCGATGAGTGCGCTGCGTTTGAGCGTGCCGACGAGGATGGGGCGGCGCGGGGTGGATTGCGTGGCAGGCGCGCCGACGCGGGCAAGATCCGTGCGTAGATCTCCGGCAGCGCGAAGGACACCGGGATAGTCGGCGGGGTCGGTGATCACCGGAGCGACGCCGGTCGCGTCGAACAAGGTGAAGGAGCCAACCGGCGGCGCGGATTCGATCACGATGTTCGGAAGGACGTTGATATTCAGTGTATCCGCGGCGGCTGCGAATCGTGGGGCGAGCAACCCGAGGGCGACGAAGAAAAGCGGGCGCAGGAAACGAGACAGCATGGGGCGAGAGAGTTGGTTGGGGAGCGAGGCACGATCGGCAGGACAACGCTCGTGAAGGCCGCCATCGTGATGAACGAGGCGAGTGAGCTAAAGCCGGGCGGATAATAAACGCGTGATCATGATGACCTCCAAGCGACGGGGTAACGGAGCGAGACGCTCGCTCCAGTTTGAACATCGCGCCTCAGGTAGGCCTCACAAAGTCCATCGCATTCTAACTGTGGAGCAGATTGGGCCGACGCGGCGTTTTATATAAAGTCCGCTCAGCCGCAGGCGCCACAGCGCGCAAATTACGGGACGAGACTAAAGGGCAGGCGATCGACGATTTGATCGGAAGCCGTGGCGAGGAGGAGTTCGTAACGACCGGCGGATACGACGTAGCGCTGCAGGTCGGTGTCCCAATAGCGAAAACGCTCTGTCGGTATATCGAGCGTGACGCGTGTGGACTGACCACGCTTGAGACTCACCCGGCGAAAACCGCAGAGCGCCTGTTTCGGTTGGGGAATCGGAGATCCTATATGACGGAAGTATATTTGAGCGACGTCATCACCATCACGCGTGCCGGTGTTTGTGATGGTGAATGCAATTTTAACCGTGCCGTCGGTGGGTAATTCCTTCGCCGCGAGTTCGGCATCGGAGTATTCGAACGTGGTATAGCTGAGGCCGTGACCGAAGGCGTACAGCGGCCGTCCTTCGAAGAAGCGGTAGGTGCGGTTCTTCATCGAGTAGTCGTCGAAGGAAGGCAGGTCGGCGGTGCTGCGGTAGAAGGTGATGGGCAGATGGCCGGACGGATTGACTTCGCCGAAGAGAATTTCGGCGACCGCGAGGCCGCCGGATTGGCCGGGATACCACGCCTGCACGATGGCGGGCAGATGTTCGTCTTCCCAAGGCAACGCCATGGCCGAGCCGCTGCAGTTAATCATCACGATGGGTTTCCCCGTGGCGTGGAGTGCGCGTAACAGCTCCGACTGCTCGACAGGCAGCTCAATCGCGTCGCGATCGAAGCCTTCACCTTCTTGGGCGGGAGTAATACCGCCGACATAGATAACGAGATCGGCTGACGCTGCGTTTGCGAGCGCCTCGGCCTTGAGTTCGGCAACGGATCTCGTGGTGGTATTGTCCTGCGCGCTCCATGCGGCGGTGCCGGGCTTGGTGGTGACAGGGCTGCCCAGCGCGAAAGTGACCACGACGTCGGGACCGGCGACGCGGCGAATGCCCTCGAGGATGGACACGGGTTTCGAGGCGGATCCGTGGTAGTTGCCCTCGAGCATGGAACGCGAGTCGCCGTTGGGCCCGATCACGGCGATGTGTTTGAATTTGGTTCTTTCGAGCGGAAGGAGTCCGTTGTTTTTGAGCAACACGATGGACTGACGCGCCAACTCGTGGGCGACGCGCGCATGTTCGGGAGTGTCGTTGTCCGCCAAAGTGTAGCGGTTGAAAGGCACGCGTTCCGGCGGATCGAACATACCGAGACGGAAGCGCGTCCAAAGCGTGTGGTAGAGTGCTTGATCGATCTCCGCTTCCGTGACCAACCCGCGCTGCACGGCGCGCACGAGCGCTTGGTAGTCGCTGCCGCAGCAAAGATTGCAACCGGCCTTGATCGCGAGCGCGGCGGCTTCCTCGACGGTTTTCACGAATCGATGCTGACCCTCGCCATAGATGTCGCGCACGGCGTCGCAATCGGAGACAACGTATCCGTCGAAGCCCCATTGCTTGCGCAAGAGATCGGTGAGCAATGCGGAGCTCGCGGTGGCAGGGACTCCGTTGACGGCGTTGTACGCGCTCATGACTCCGGCCACCCGGCCTTCGCGGACCACGCGTTCGAATTGCGGCAAATAAGTCTCGTAGAGATCGCGCTCGGAAACGACCGCGTTGAAACGATGGCGTGCTTCTTCCGGTCCGCTGTGAACCGCAAAGTGTTTGGCGCAGGCCATGGCCAGCATGTAGTCCGGATGATCGCCCTGTATGCCTCGCACGAATTCGACGCCGATTTCGGCGGTGAGATACGGATCCTCGCCGTAGGTTTCCTGGCCGCGGCCCCATCGCGGGTCGCGAAAGATGTTGATGTTGGGAGTCCAGAACGTGAGCCCGGCCCACCACTTGGAATCGCCGTTGTTCCGCGTCGCGTAGTCGTTGTGCTTGGCGCGTCCCTCGATGCCGATGATGCGGCCCTGCTCGCGGAAGAGCGCGGGGTTCCACGACGCCGCGCCGCCGATGGCTTGGGGAAACACTGTCGCAACACCATTGTTGGCGACGCCGTGAAGCGCTTCGTTCCAGTAGTCGTACGCGGGCAAGCCGAGCCGCGGGATCGCCGGGGCGGCGTTCTTGAGCTGCTCGACTTTCTCGGCGAGCGACAGACGGCGAATGAGATCGGCCGCCCGCTCCTTAAGGGGATGCGCGGGATCGCGCCAGATCGGCGGAGTGGAGATTTCCGGAACGCGCAGGGCGGCTTCGGAAAATGCGTCCTGAAGATCGGCCGCGCGTAACGTCACGACCTGTTTGCCCGCCGCGTTTCGAACGGAGAGTGTGTTGAATTTGGCGCGGCCGTGGTGAGCGGTGAAGGTGATGCGCAGCGGTCCGCGCAGAGCGTCTTCTTCTTTTTCTACCGAGCCGCTGAAAACCGCGGCCCGATTGGCGCCACCGGCCGCGACGAAGAGATCGATGTTTTTCGCCAACTCTGTATCCGATAAATGGATACTGAAGACCCGGTTGCCGGGCTGCTCGAACTCGGTCTCGGCGGCGCGGATCTCGACGGTGTAGGTGCCGGTGGGCAGACCGGAAACGCCTACGGTGAAAACGGTACCTTGGATGTCTTCGTGGAAGGCGGAAACGTCCTCACCGGCTCCGTCGATGACCAAAGTAGCCGGTTCCTTGCGGTGCGCGAAGTCACCGGTGACTCCGACATAAGCGCCGCACGTGGTGCAGATTTCCTGCGCCGCGCGTGTTTGAATGAAGGTAAGCGGCGCCGCGAACAACGCCATGAGGAGTAACAAACGAGCTTGGGGCACGCGCGAACGAGAGCAGGAAAACGAGTGCGCCGGCGAGTTTGTTTAACGTCCTCTTTTCGGAGGGCCGACTCGGATGGTTTTGAGCCGAACGCGCGGGCGCTCAGATCGCTTGCGAGTGGCGCGTGGCGGCGCCGTCGGCGTAAGCGTCGAAATGACGGGCGACGAGACGAAGCAGCGGCGCGCCGCGTTCGGTGACGCGGAGTCCTTGCGCGGAAAATTCCACGACGCCATCGGTCGCCATCTCTTCGAGCGACGTGAGCTCCGCCGCGTAAGTGGTGCGGAAATCCACGCCGAGCGCGGACGAGAGTTTCGCGAAATCCAGGCGGCGGTCGCACATGAGCCGCATGATGATGTGACGACGGCGCACGTCTTCCGGCGTGAGACGCAGACCGCGTTGCACAGGGAGACGCCCCGCATCGAGCGCGGCGTGATAGTCGGGCAATCCGCGTGTGTTTTGGAAATACACATCGCCCATCGACGAGATGGCGGACATGCCGAACGCATACACGGAAGCACCGGCGCGCGTGCTGTAACCTTGGAAGTTGCGATGCAGCGAGCCGTCGCGTTGCGCGCGCGCGAGTTCGTCTTCGGGACGCGCGAAATGATCGAGGCCGATATCGATGTAGCCGGCGGCGGTGAGTCGCGTATGCGCGAGCGCCCAGAGCGAAAGACGTTCGGCGGGCGAGGGCAGTTGATCGCGATCTTCGAAAATCTTTTGAGCCGGTTTCATCCACGGCACGTGCGCGTAACCGAAGACCGACAGACGATCGGGATTCAGCGCGATCACGTCGTCGAGCGTGCGCGAGAACGAATCGACCGTTTGCAGCGGCAGGCCGTAGATTAGATCGACATTGATCGACGTGAAACCGGCTTCGCGCAGCCAGGCGACGGCTTGCTCGTTAAACGTGTGCGGCTGGTAACGATGGATCGCGAGCTGCACGCGTCGATCGGTGTCTTGAATGCCGAGCGATGCGCGGCGCGCGCCGAGACGATGAAGCGCGTCCACTTGCGGACGCGACAAACGCCGCGGATCGATTTCCACGCTGATCTCGGCGTCGGGATCGAATGCGAACGAACCGTGCAGCAGATCGGTGAGTTGATCGAGCTGGCGCGCGTTGAGGAACGTCGGCGTGCCGCCGCCAAGGTGAAGCTGAACGACGCGACGCGCCGGATCGATCTGGCGCGTGTAGAGCGCGATCTCGCGAGCGAGCGCGCCGAGATACTGTTCGGCCGCGGAGCGATCGCGTGTGATCACGGTGGTGCAGCCGCAATACCAGCAGCGCGATTCGCAGAAAGGCAGGTGAAGATAAAGCGAGAGCGGGTGGGGCGCGCCGGTATTGTCGGCCGCGATGGCGTCCTCGACGCGGACGGACGCGAGATCGGAGGTGAATTGTGTCGCCGGCGGGTACGACGTGTAGCGAGGAGCGGATGCGGCGTATTTGCCGAGAAGCGCAAGATCGGGCGCGCACGACGTCGTGGGCGCGGGCGGGAAAGGGTCGTCGGCGGAAATCATCGCGGGAAAGTCAGCTGTGTTAACATCGCACATCGACGCCCTGCATTCTCGGCGGCGATTGGCGGCGATTATGCAGATTTTGTTGCGAGCGCCTGTCCTCGCCCCGGCAAAATCGGGCGAAGGCCGATGCCGACGATCGCGAGCGTGGCCAGCGAACTGAGCGGCATGAGCACCGCGGCGAACAAAGGATGCATATAGCCGGCGACCGAGAGACCGACGGCGACGCAGTTGTAGGCGATCATGAAAATCAGCAGCGCGTTTTGCGTGCGCGTGCGTGCGTCGTTGGTCTCGAACAACGCGCGCAGTCCGCCGATGCCGCGCCCGAGGAAATAGAAGTCGGCTTTTTGTTCGAGCAGGCCGCGGTGGATCACCGGCGTGCCGCGCACGAGCGCGCGATCGAAGGCGAGACTGTCGTTGGCGCCATCGCCGAGCATGAGCGAGCGATCGGCCTCGTTCGCTTCGAGCCATGCGGCTTTTTCGCGGGGCGACTGACCGCCGACGGTGCATCGCGACGGGAGACTGAGTTCATGCGCAAGACGCTCAACCTTGGACGGTGCGTCGCCGCTGAGAATCGTGGTGGAAAGTCCGCGCGAACGCAGCGCCGCAATTTCCCGGCGGGCATCGGCGCGGGCGGTGTCCACGCACGAGAACGACGCCACCAATACGCCATCGTGGGCGAGCACCGTTTCGTTTTCTGTATTCGAAGTATGGATACGACTGCGCAAGGCCCAGTCCGGACGGCCGAGCCGCCAGTTGCCCAGTTCGACGCCGGTGCCGACGATCTCCGTCGCTTCACCAGGCGTGCGAACGGTGTGGCCGAGCGCGAGCAATTCGCCGTGAAGACAACGACTGACCGGATGCGGGCTGTCGGCGACCAGCGTGAGAAGCGCGGAGCGGGCTTCTGCGGAGAGCGATTTGAGGGCGTCGGGATTGCGCAGTTGCGGCGTTTCGAGCGTGAGCGTGCCGGTTTTGTCGAAGACTAGATGACGCACGCGATTGAGGCGCGGCCAGAGATCGGGCGAGCGCACGAATACGCCGCGGCGACGAAGCGCGACGGTGGCGATTTCATCGGTGAGCGGCACGGCGAGCCCGAGCGCGCACGGACAGGAAACAACCAGCACGGCGGTCACGACGGCGCCCGCGCGAACAAGATCGCCCGTGGTCAACCACCAGACGGCGCCTGAAATCGCGGCGGACGAAAGGATCGCGATGAGATAACCCTGGATGATGCGCTCGATGAGACGGTGGCGAAACGCGACGCGTGAAACCGGCTTCATCAACTCGGCGAGCAACGAACTTTCCCACGCTTGCGTGGCGACCAGACGGACCTCGTGGCGCGAGAGATTTTCCGCGCCCGCGGGAATACGTTCGCTCGCGCGGAAGAGACGCGGCTCGGCTTCGCCGTTGATCCACGCGAGACTAAACGACGCCTCGAGACTCGCGAGCACGCTGTTGACCGGAACGGTCTGGCCGGCGGCGACGCCGAAATGCTGACCGGGCTTGAGATCTTCGGGCGGGATTTCGGTGAACGTGTCGTCGGCGGCGTACACACGCACGCGTGGCGGAGCGGGTTGTTCGGCGAGCAGACGACGTTGGTTGCGTTCGACCGCGGCGATTTGCGCCCAGCGGCCGAGCAACATCAGCACGATGAAGCCGCTGACGAAATCGAAGTATTGATAGCTCTCGTTTTGCGTGAACCAGCCGTAGCAGGAACCCAGATACGCGCCGACGATGCCGAGCGCGATCGGCAGATCGATGTGGAGCACGCGCTCGCGCAAGGCCTGCACGGCGCGGCTCAGAAAATAACCGCCGCCCGCGAGCAAGCTGAAGGTGGCGAACACCATCGCGAGCGTGGAGAACAGATGTGCATAGCGATCGGCCGCTTCGAGACCGAAGTAGGCGGGCAGCGCGAACAACATCACATTCATCGCGAACGCGACGCAGAGCCCGAGACGTCGCACGAGTTGATGACTTTCGGAGTGTCCGTCGTTCGTCGCGCGTGCGGGACCGACGAGGTAGTTGAAACGTTGGAGCTCGGTCGCGAACGCGGGCGCATCGAACTGGCCGCGAATCCAACTGAGACGGCATTGACCTGTTTGCGCGTTGATCTCGATCGTGCCGGCGCCGGGCTGGCGCGCGAAGACGCGTTCGATCAACCACACGCAACCGACGCATGAGATGCCTTGGATCGAGAGCGTGAGCGATGCGGTGCGCGCATTGCCCGCGGCCTGGTCGGCTTCGGCTTGCAGCGAGGCGAGCCAGCCTTGATCGCGCGGAGCGGCGACCGCTTGTTCGGCGGGATCGGTGACGGTGTCCTTGATCCGATAATACGTTTCCAGACCGCTGTCGTGGATCAGTCGATACACGTAGGCGCAACCGGAGCAGCAGAACTCGCGATCGAACGACGGGGAACCGCAGTGAAGACACGCCTGCGGGGCGGCGCCGGCCTTGGCGGAAGGGCGCGAACGCGGACGAGGAGCGGTGGCGGTCAATGTGCTCATGCGATCAGCAGATGAAGTTTTCGAGCGAAGGACCGTTGAAGCCGAACGCGCTGCGCATGCGCCAGAGCATCACGCCGGCGGCGATGAGCGCGAGGACGGTCTGCATGCGCGTGAGCGTGCGCGGAGAAAGCTTTTGACGAAGCCAGCCGTAACGGGATTGCGCGAGCCAGAGCAGCGGCAACGTGCCGAGCGCAAACGCCAGCATGAACTCCGCGCCGCGCAGCGCGGAGCCGGAGAACGCGGCGATCGTGAGGATGAAATACAACGGCGCGCAGGGCAGCAGCGGCGTGGCGAAGCCGAGTCCCGCGGCGGCGGTGAGACGCGAACGGCCGCGCAGCGATTGTTGGATGCGCCATTGGAAACGCGTGAGCCACGCGAAGCGCGGCAGGCGTTTATCGAGGCGAAAAGCGACCAGGATAAAAAACGCGGCAAACAACCACGGACCGATGCGCAGCGGCGCGCCATCGAACGCCTGCAAGGGCGCGCGGCCGAGCCCGCCCACGATCAGGCCGAGCAACGTGTACCCAAAAATTCGAGACGCTTGATAGACGGTGTTTACGGTCGCGGGATCAGCACGATCGCCGCGCGCCGGCGCGAGCGCGCAAGCGAGCGGACCGCACATGCCGACGCAGTGCAGGCTGGTGGTGAGACCAGCGACAAAGGCGGCGGCGGGAGTGCTGATGCTGGCGAGTTCCATATCAGGGGTTGCCCGCGGGCGCGTTTGCAGGCGCCGGTTTTTTGTGTTCGAGCGGCACCTCGGCCATGCGATTGCGCGACGCGATCGAGAAAAGCACCGCCCACGAGGCGAGCAGGACGGCGAAGGCGAGTCCTACGGCGAGCCAGAGGGAAGTGGATTTCGATTTCATGGCGTTTTCTTCTTCAGCGTCGACGGCGCGGGGCCGGTGAAGTTGATCGTTTGTGTGAGCGTGAAGGTGCCGTCGGGATCGGAAAGCGTCATGACGATCGCGGTGGGGCCGCGGTAGTGTTCGAGCGGCGCTTGAACGACGAGCGGACGCACATCTTCGGCGAGCGCCGGAACTTCGATCGGTTCGTTCCAGCCGCTGACGATGAGCGTCGGATCGGAGAGCGTGAGCGCGAAACGTTGCGCGTGGTCGCGTTTGTTGACGAGGCGCACGAGGAACTGATTGCGCACGAAATGATCGTCCACGAAGTACGGCGCTCCGCCGAGCCGCGTGACCTGGG
Organism: uncultured Opitutaceae bacterium; assembly: GCA_937958045.1. GTDB lineage: Bacteria > Verrucomicrobiota > Verrucomicrobiia > Opitutales > Opitutaceae > Nibricoccus. The sequence goes on from CALFXL010000046.1 coordinate 13,618, forward strand.
CGTTGGCGGGACGGACGGTGGAAAATGCAATCGTGGCGACGGCGGCGCCGACGGCGAGAAGCGCGGCGTACATGACCACGCGCGGACGAATCCAGCGGGTTTTTTCTCCACGAAAACCCGCGAGCGAGTCGTAGCGGATGAGGCCCTTGGGACGATTGATTTTTGTCATGACCTCATCACACGCATCGATACATGCGGCGCAGCCGATGCACTCGAGCTGGAGACCTTGGCGGATGTCGATGCCGGTGGGGCAGACACGCACGCAGCGATTGCAATCGACACAGGCGCCGGCGTCGGGAATGCCGAGTTTGCCGCGAGGCTCACCGCGTTTCGCATCGTAGCCGACGATCAACGAGTGGTCGTCGATGAGGACAGATTGGAGACGGCCGTACGGGCAGATGATGAGGCAGAGCTGTTCGCGGAACCACGCGAAGTTTCCGTAGAGAATCGCGGTGAACAACGCGACGAACACAAACGCCGCCCAGTGTTCCGCAGGCGCCTCGTGCATCATCGCCCAGAGCTGCGGAATGGAGACGAAGTAAGCGAGGAAGAGGTGCGCGATCGTGGCCGAGACGATGACGTAGAGCAGGTGTTTGCCGCCGCGACGGATAATCTTGGTCGCAGTCCACGGAGCGGTATCGAGTGCACGGCGTGCGGTGGGATCGCCTTCGAAGAGCCGTTCGATGCGACGATAGACATGATCGAGAAAAACGGTCTGCGGACAGGCCCAGCCGCACCAGACGCGACCGAGCAGGGCGGTGACGAGAAACAAACAGAAGCCCAACCCCGTGATGCCGAAGAACAGCATCCAGATGTCTTGGAACGCGAACGTGAGGCCGAAGAGATGGAAACGTCGCGCGCCGATATCGAGGAAGACGGCGGGATGCCCGCCGATATCGATCCACGGCAGGAGAAGGTAGATTGCGATCAACACCCAGCCGGACCAGATGCGCGCGCGGGTGAAGCGCCCCTGCACATCGGCCGGATGGAGGAAGAGACGCGATCCGTCATCGCGGATGGTGGTTACGGCGTCGCGCGTGGGCCGCGCGAAAGTCGCTGGGCGAGCTTTCGCATCGGAAGTCCGAGAACCGAATGACGAAGGGGCACGTGTCGGAATGTCGGACGGAGTCGGCGCATTCGTTTTATTGAGTGAGTTCTTCTGCATTCGGGATCGGCCCTCGCGTTTGACGCCATCATTCCGTGCCAGCAGGCGCGGTGTGATGACTCAGGATGAACGCGACGACTTCATTGACTTTCTTGCTGCCGAGCACGGGGCCCCATGAAGGCATGCCTTTGGCGGGCACACCGTTGTCGACGGTAGCGACAACTTGGAGTGGTTCACCGCCGTGGAGCCATTCGCTGTCCACGAGGCTGGGGCCGATGCCGCCTTGCAACGAATCGCCGTGACAGCTCGCGCACGTGGTTTTGTAGGTGACGGAACCTGGCGTGGTGAACGCGGAGTTGCGGCTCATCTTCCAGAGGGTGGCGTCGTCGCGCGGACCCGCGTCGGCGAGTTTGATCGCTTCGATGCGCGCGAGGTCGCGACGGAGTTCGGCCTCGTCGTTGCGGTTGCCGAAGATCTGGCGGTCGAACCAGTACACGATCGCGAAGGCGATGGCGCCGTAGAATGTGAGCAGCCACCAGTTGGGCAGGCGGCGGTCATATTCGGCGATGCCGTCGAAGACGTGGTGCCGGATAGGATCTTCCTTGGGATCGCGAGGAGTTTCAGGCGTCATGGCTGGAAAGCGCTTTGGACGAGGATTCGAACGGGAGCTGGGAAAGGCGGTCGATTTGCCCGCGTTTCATGCGCAAGGCGCGCCACGCGAAGCAGGCGTAGATCGACGCCGAGGTAATGAAGGCGACGATGGTGAAAATGCTCACCCAGTTTTCGAAAAGGAGACGGCGGAACATGTGAGTGACCGATGATTATTTCGCGGAGGCGGTGACTGCCGGGGAGGTGACCTTCTCGGATTTGCCGAGCGTCTGGAGGTAGGCGATGAGCGCGATGATCTCGCGATCGGCGGGGACGTCGTCGCCGTTTTCACGGAGACGCGACGAAATGACGCCGGCCTGGAAGCGGACTTCGTCGGCGATTTCCTCGGCGGTCATTTCCGGGAAAGGAACGCCGAGCGTGCGCTGGACCTTGATCTTGTTGTACAGCGCGCCGACATCGATGAGGCGCTCCGCGAGCCACGGATAGTTGGGCATGTTGGAATCTTCGGAGACTTCGCGCGGATTCATCATGTGGCGGTAGTGCCAGGTGTCGTTGTATTTTCCACCGACGCGCGCGAGGTCGGGACCGGTTCGCTTGGAGCCCCATTGATACGGGTGGTCGTAGATGGATTCGCCGAGGCGCGAGTAATCGCCGTAGCGGAGTACGTCGGGCACGAGCGTGCGGATCATCTGCGAGTGGCAGTTGTAGCAACCCTCGCGGACGTAGATGTCGCGACCGGCGAGTTCGAGCGGTGTATAGACCGTTTGGATACGGTCTTCGACGTTGGCGGCGCGGTGGATCAACGTGGTCGGGATGATCTGGATGAGACCACCGGCGGCGACGGCGATGAAAGTGAGGACCGTGAACGGCATGACGTTCACGATGAGTTTGTCGTACCAAGCGCCCCATTGGCTGTCGCGAACGCGATAGTGGGCGAAGGCGAGGATGACGCAGACGATGGTGCCGAAGAGACCACCGAGCATCACGAGATCGCTGCCGAAGAGCCAGGCGCAGGCAAAGAGCGAAGCGAGAACGGAGAAGAGCACCGGCGGATTGATGAAGGCACCGGCGAGACCGAGGCGGGGCTCGGCGGGTTTGTCTTCGACGAAGACCTCGATGGAGCCGTCGACGGGCTTCGCGCCGCGGAGCGTGCGGATCATGTTGTAGGCGAGCAGACCCCAGCCGACGAGGTAGAGACCGCCGCCGATGACGCGCATGAGCATCATGAGGCGGATGGATTTCAGCGTCTCGAGGAAGTTGGGATAAGCGAGGACGGTGCCGTTTTCGGTCGTGGCGCCGAGCATGAGGCCCTGGGTGATACCCGAGGTCCACATCGCGGCGACGTAGAGGAGGATGCCGACGGTACCGAGCCAGAAGTGGAGATTGGCGAGCGAGGTGGAGTGGAGCGGCTTGTTCCAG
>CALFXL010000047.1 GCA_937958045.1 uncultured Opitutaceae bacterium
GACGTGTTTCGGCGCGGAGCCGCCGGCGCCGGTTTCGAAGAGACCGCCGCCGTTCATGAGGGGAACGATGGAGAGCATCTTGGCGCTGGTGCCGACTTCGAGGATCGGGAAGAGGTCGGTGAGGTAATCGCGGAGGACGTTGCCGGTGACGCTGATGGTGTCCTGACCTTTGACGATGCGCTCGAGCGTGGCGCGGCAGGCTTCGGCCGGCGGAAGGATCTTGATGTCGAGACCGGAGGTGTCGTGCTGGGCGAGGTATTTCTCGACCTTGGCGATGATCTGGGCGTCGTGCGCGCGGTTCTTATCGAGCCAGAAAATGGCGGGCGTGTTGGAGAGACGCGCGCGGTTGACGGCGAGTTTCACCCAGTCCTGCACGGGGGCGTCCTTCGTCTGGCAAGCGCGCCAGATGTCGCCTTCTTCGACGGCGTGTTCGAGGAGAACGTTGCCCGAGGAATCGACGACGCGGATGGTGCCGTTGGCGGGCGCGATGAAGGTCTTGTTGTGCGAACCGTATTCTTCGGCTGCTTGCGCCATGAGGCCGACATTGGGCACGGAGCCCATGGTGCGCGGATCAAGCGCGCCGTTCTTTTTGCAGAACTCGATGACGGTTTGATAAACGCCGGCGTACGAGCTGTCGGGGATGACGGCGAGGGTGTCTTGTTGTTTGCCGTCCTTGTTCCACATCTGGCCGGACGTGCGGATCATCGCGGGCATGGAAGCGTCGATGATGACGTCGGACGGAACGTGGAGATTGGTGATGCCTTTGTCGGAGTTGACCATCGCGAGGGACGGGCCGGAGGCGTAGGCGGCCTGGATGTCGGCTTCGATGGCGGCTTTTTGATCGGCGGGAAGTTTTTCGATTTTGGCGAGGAGATCGCCGAAACCATTGTTCAGATCGACGCCGAGCTCCGCGAAAGTGGCGGCGTGTTTCGCGAGGAGGTCTTTGAAGAAAACGCGCACGGCGTGGCCGAAGAGGACGGGGTCGGAGACCTTCATCATCGTGGCCTTGAGGTGGACGGAGAAGAGCACGCCGTCGGCCTTGGCTTCGGCGATTTGTTTTTCGAGGAAGGCGACGAGGGCCTTCTTGCTCATGAAGGTGGCGTCGATGATTTCGCCGGCCTTGAGCGGAGTCTTGTCCTTGAGGACCTTGGTGCTGCCATCGGTGCCGACGAACTCGATCTTCACATCGGTCGCGGCGGGGACGGTGACGGACTTCTCGTTGGAATAAAAATCATCGCGGCCCATCGTGCCGACGCGGGTTTTGGACGACGGCGACCATGCGCCCATCGAGTGCGGGTGTTTGCGGGCGTAGTCTTTGACGGCCTTGGGCGCGCGGCGGTCGGAGTTGCCTTCGCGGAGGACGGGATTGACGGCGGAGCCGAGGACTTTCGTGTAGCGGGCCTTCGCGTCTTTTTCTTCGTCGGTGACGGGATTTTCGGGGAAATCGGGAATCGCGTAGCCCTTGGCCTGGAGCTCGGCGATGGCAGCCTTCAACTGCGGGATCGAAGCGGAGATGTTGGGCAGTTTGATGATGTTGGCCTCGGGCTTGAGCGTGAGGGCACCGAGCTCGGCGAGGTGATCGCCGATGCGTTGCGTTTCGGTGAGTTTATCGGGCCATTGCGCGAGGATGCGCCCCGCGAGCGAAATGTCGCGCGTCTCGACCGCGATACCGGCATGTTTCGTGAACGCCTGGACGATCGGTAGGAGCGAATAAGTGGCGAGCGCAGGCGCTTCGTCGGTCTTGGTGTAGATGATGGTGGGCTTCGCGGCGGACATGAGTGAGGCGAGTTGTGTGATTAGAAATTCTTTTGGAAGGGAAAGCTAAGGGCGGATGGGGCGGCGGGGTCAAAAGCAATCATGGAGAGAAGGGTGAATGGAGAAGGGGGAAGAGTGAAAAGAGGGGGGAGGCGAATGACGAAGGGTCGAAGGGGGGGATGGCGGAATGGCCAATGACCAGTGACGAATGACCAATGGCCGGTGGACTGCGGGCGGGCGGGGCTTTTGAGGACAAAAAATGCCGCGCGTGGGTGTCCACGGCGCGGCTGGGGCGAGAGGGAAAGTGGCGGAGCGATTATTTTTTTCGCCGATGGTTCACGGTGAGCATCTGCGTCCAAGAGCCATCGTCGTTTTGGAAAGACGACGTGAAGACGCGGTGATCGGGACTCTTGAACTCTATTGTTTCCTTAAACTTCACGAGACCGGGTTTGAATGGGCACGGGCCTTCGCTGTGGAGCGTGAGCGTTTTGCGCGCGGGATCGACGGTGCCTTCGTACAACCAAAGGATCCCCGTCATGGAATCGACCCAAGTGCCGACGTACTTTTGTTTCGAGGCATCGTAGCCGAGGGTGATGATGCCGGTCATCGTGCCGGGCAGGCCTTCCATCGTGCCGGTGCCTTCACCGATGACCCAGAAACCGCCGATGGAGCGCACGGTTTCGGTGCCTTTGCCCTTCATGGGCGGATGATCGGGAATGCCAAAAACTTCGGTTTCGCTTTCCCATTCGCCGACAAATTGCTGGAGCCACTGGTGTTCGGCGGTCGGCTGCGGCATCTGCTGATGGTCCATCTCCTGCGCGCGTGCGAACGCGCTGAGGCCGACAAATGCCAAGAGGAGTGTGATGAGATAATTTCGTTTCATAGGGTGACTTTGTTTTGGGGCGGTCAACCGGCCCGAATACTCAACGAATGACCGGCGCGGGTTTGGACACTTCGATGGAAAATGCGTTCGTGTGGCGGTGCGTATTTGGAGGAAGGCGTTGGCTGCAGGGATGTTCTAAATAGGTGAGCGGGCGATCCGGCGCAGCTGTCACAAAACGAAACGCTTTTTCGTCTCAGAGGACGATGAACACAGAAACGATGACTCAAACCGCCGCGACGAGTGCGGCGCCGTATCCACGAATCAACTACCGCCAAGCCTCGCCGGCGTCGATGCAAGCGATGTGGGCTTTGCAGAAGACGGTGAACGAAAGCGGCCTCGAAAAATCGCTGCTGGAACTCGTGAAGTTGCGCGCATCGCTGCTCAACGGCTGCGCGTATTGCATCGACATGCATTTCCGCGACGCCAAAGCGGCGGGTGAACGCGAAGAGCGCTTGTACCTGCTCAACGCGTGGGAGGAGACGCACGATCTTTATACACCGCGCGAAAAAGCGGCGCTGCGTTGGACGGAGGCGTTGACGAAACTCGCGGGCAATCCGGTGGGCGACGCGTTGTTCGAGGAAGCGCGCGAACAGTTCACCGACGAAGAAATGGCGCTCCTCACGCTCGCGATCGTCGCGATCAACGGCTGGAACCGATTCAGCATTGGCTTCGCCATGCCGATCCGGTTTGGGCAGTGACGAATGACCAACGACCAATGACGAAGGCCGAGCGACGAATGACGGTGTGTCATTGGTTATTGGTTTTTCTTTCGCGTTTGGATTTTGGCGTATGAGATTTTCCCGCCGAGTTGCGGTGCCTCATGACTGACGTCTTCCAAGAACATCGCGCGCTGCTCTTCAGCATCGCTTACCGCATGCTCGGGAGCGCGCAGGATGCGGAGGATATGGTGCAGGAAACCTTTCTTCGCTGGCGCACGCAGGACGTCGCGACGATCGATTCGGCGAAAGCGTGGCTAGTCGCGACGGTCACGCGTTTGAGCATCGACCAGTTGCGTTCGGCGCGGCGACAACGCGAGGACTACGTCGGTCTGTGGTTGCCGGAGCCGATCGTCGGCGCAGATGAAAACACGGCGAGTCCGACGCGGCTCGCGGCGCTCAACGATTCGCTCGGGCTCGCCTTCATGCACCTGCTCGAGCAGCTGGGGCCGGTGGAGCGCGCGGTGTTTTTGCTGCGCGAAGTGTTTGATCGCGAATACGCGGAGATCGGGGACGTCGTCGGGAAAAGCGAAGCGAATTGCCGTCAGATTTTTCGTCGCGCGAAAACGCGACTCGGCCAGCGCGATTGGGACGAAGAGCCGGCGGGGGAACAAGCGGAGCGCATGGTGCGCCAGTTTTTGGACGCGTGCGCGACGGGCGACATGCAGAGTTTTCTCGCCGTGCTCACGGAAGACGCGGTGCTTTATTCGGATGGCGGCGGCAAAGTACGCGCCGCGCTCAAGCCGATCTACAGCGCGGCGTTCATCGGACGCTTTTATATGGGCGTGCGCAAAAAATCCTTCGCGGGAGCGCGCGCGGAGATCGTTCGTGTGAACGGAAAAATCGGCGCGATCGTGCGACGCGCGGATGGCAGCGTGGTGGTGAAAGCGTTCGCGTTCGCGGGCGGGAAAATCAAAGCGGTGTATTTTGTGAGCAATCCCGCGAAGCTCGCGACGGCGCGCGCGCTATTGCGCGATCACTCGATCCAGCCGTGAAGACGCAGCCAGGCTTCGAGACGCTCGGGCCAATCGGACGTCGGACCATTGCCCGGACGCATGCCAACGCCGTGTCCGCCCTTTTCGAAGGCGTGGAGTTCGGCGGGCACTTTGTTGCGCTTGAGGGCGGCGTAAAAAGCGAGCGCGTTATCGACCGGCACGGCGCCGTCTTCGGTGGTGTGGAAGATGAACGTGGGCGGCGTTTGCGCGGTGACTTGGTTTTCAACCGACCAGCGTGCGACGAGCTCGGGCGAAGGATTTTCGCCGAGCAAGGCGCGCTTCGAACCCGCGTGCGTATGCGGCTCGGTCATGGTGATCACCGGGTAGCAAAGAATCGCAAAATCGGGACGCGCGCTCACGGCATCGAGCGCAGCGCCGGTTTTTCCTTCAGGCGCATCGAAGAGCGTGGCGGTGGAAGCGGTGAGATGTCCGCCTGCGGACGACCCCATGATGCCGATGCGATCGGGCTTCACACCGAACTCGGCCGCGCGTGAACGCACGAGGCGGATCGAGCGAAGCGCGTCCTGAAGCGGCGCGGGCTGGCCGTATTCAATCATTCGATACTTGAGCACGAAGGCGGTGATGCCGCGCGCGTTGAGCCATTGCGCGTATTCGGCGCCTTCTTTGTCCATCGCGAGTCGCACGTAGCCGCCGCCCGGGCAAACGATGACGGCGGTGCCGTTAGCTTTGTCCGCGGGCGCGAGATAAACCGTGAGCGACGGATAGTGGATGTTCGACGTGCGATTGTCGGTCGTCATCTCCTCGCCCGCATCGGCGCGGAGATTGGGAACACCTTCGGGCCAGAGTGAAATGACGGCGGGCTCGGTGGTGGCGGACATGAGTGGTGCGAAAGCGAGAAGCAGCGACGCGAAGAGAGGACGGGAATTGCGGAGAGAGAAAAACGAAGCGGGGCGAGGGGCTTTCATGTGGACAACGATGCGATGAAATCGAGCGAACGAAAGGAACTCCTTAGCGGACCGTTGGAGGCGGCGGTTCGTTTTTCCAAAGACGATATTTTATCGTGATCGTGGCGTCGAAAGTCGGGACGTACGGAAGCGTGCCGCTCCCATCGAACGTTTTGCTGCCCTCGATGTAGTCCTGCGTGTCGTCGTGCGGTTCGATGATCGTGAAGGTCGAAGGATGTAAGGCATCGAGCAGACTCAGCATCGCAGGTCCGGACTGATTCGCGCTGCGACCTGAGCTGGATTCGGAACGCGCGACCATACATTCGGCGACGAAGAAGGGATTCAATTCGAGCGTCATGAAACCACCGTTGAACGTGAGCGACGCGCTGCCGCTGGGCTCGGCCCGCGAAAGACGTTCGAGTTGGTTGCGTGCGGGCGGCTGGATTTGGAGCGGACCATTGGCTTCGTAGCGATTGTGGCTTTTGGCGTTTCTCGCGGAGGAACGGTCGTCGAGGCGGAACATGCGCGAGTCGCCATCGACCTCGAGCATGTGGCGGGCGTTGTTCTTGTAATTGTTTTCCTGCTCTTCGATCTCGCCCCATTCGGGCGTGTGCAGACGGCCCTCGACATGGCGATCGAGCGACCAGACGTAGTCTGTCTCGGGTCCGCCTTTTTCGGCCTTCTGGCGTTTCGAACCTGACGCATTGACGATGATGGAGAATTCACCCTCCCAGGCGGGTTCTTTCCAATCGGTTACCTCGAAGGACTTGCCCTGTTGAAAAAACAGCGACGTGCGCAGCATCATGTCGGCGAGGAAACCGAGCGATCCCTGGACGACGCCGGAGGAGGACGTGTTGATGATGTCGTTCACGTCTTGGACGACATTGCCGACCTTGAGCGTGACCTCGACGCCGACGACGGCGCGGCGTGGGTAAGGACGGACGTTTTTGGAGAGATTTTTTCTCTGCGGCGCACCCTCGATGATGATGGAGGTTTCGCCGTCGTCGTTGGTGATGGTACCGGTGAACGGCTGGCCGCTCGCGAATTGGACGAAAGCGAGATCGGGGCGATACGTGGAGCCGCCTTTGGCGGTGCGATATTTGGTGTCGGTGGCGCCTTCGCGAAAACGCCAGACAACCTTCGCGCCGCCCGCGGGACCGCCGTCGGGCACTTGGAGATCGAGCGCGGCGAGATTGCCCGCGGCGCGCACAGCTTTCAGGGCATCGCTTTTGGGGAAATCGATGGCGACGCGCGCTCGCACGGTGCGCTGCTGGCCGGCCTGTCGGGTTTTGGTACGTACGAGCGGCGCGTCCTCGACCTCGAGTGTGATGTTTTGCCGCGCGACGGACATGATGGATTTAAACCACGCCATCGCCGTGTTGATGATGCCGGCGGCTTTGCCGTAGCGTTCGAGGCCGCTTTTGTATTCGGAGCTGAGATCGGGCTCGGGGAGATTGGCGTCGATGACCTTGCTCGTGTACGCGCCCCAGCCGGTCGCCCAGATGTCGCCCGCCGCGCCGGCGAGCTGGCTGCCGAAAGAGCCGGAGTCGTTTTGCGCGAGTTGAAAACCGATGCTCGCCAAAGGAAGCGGCCGCGAACGCGTCCATGCGGCGGAGCGATTGCGGGAATTTTTCGGCGCGGACTTTTCCGCCGCGGCGTGGAGATCCGCGATGATGACGCGATGGATGAGCGCGATCTGCAGAAACGAAAGCGGCTGGTCGCGCCACTCGGCGAGAAACCGTTCGGAGAGATTCACCTTTTCGCCGGTGAATGCTTCGACGAGTTGGTCCATATCGATGCCGGTCTCACGCATCGTCTGCATCTGCATGCGCTGCGAGACCGTGCCGATCTCGGTCATGATGGAGACGATTTTTTGTTGTGCGGCCATCAGCGCGGCGGGGTCGTTGCCGCTCGCGGACATTTTTTTCTGCACGGCCATCAACTCGGCTTGGAGCTCCTGGATGCGCGTTTCGTATTGCTTCGTGCTGTTGGCGGCGGGCTTGGTCTTCGTGCTTTTCGGTGGTGGCGACGGCGAGAGGATCGGGTCGTCTTTGGACCAACGCGGACCGGAGAGATTTTCGCGGTCGATCAAGTCTGCTTCGGACGCGAGCAGATCGTAATTCGCGGCGCTGGCGCGGCCGAGCGCGACGATGAAACGCGCCCAGAAACGTTGCTGCGGTTGATCGCTCTCGGCGGACTGGCGAATCGAGAGGAGGATGTCTTGCGCGAGCGTTTCGGGATCGTCGGCTTCGAACGGGATGGCGAGAACCTGCGCGTAGTTGATCAGCCGAATCGCGGGCAACGCATCGAGGTTCCACGTGAGTTCCTCGATTTCATAATCGCGCATCGCGAGACCGGTGGCGGTGCCGGCGGGCGGAGAGCGCAGCAAATCGCCCTTTTCGTTGCGCACGCCCCAACCCATGCGATCGAGCGCTTCGTGCAACGCGTCCCGCGCGCCGTCGCCGCCCTCGAGATATTTTCGCGCGAGCACGAGTGCGATGGTGTCCGCATCGTACGGCATGGGCTCTTCGGCGGACTGCGTGGAGAAACCTTGGGCGAGCAGCGAGGATGCTGCGAAGACAAGAACGCACGCGCCGGCGATAACGCGGCGAAGCGTGGAGGCGATGAGCGGCGACATGAGGATGGGGTGACGCTGCGGTTGTGTTGTGAGGATCAGCTGACCAAGAAGCAGGAAAGGGGCCTGAAGTGCAGCGGCTGTCGCGGGGTGATGATGCTATCTGCCGATTTCGTGGAGGGATTCGAAGTGGAGAACGGCGCGGGCTTCGCGGCGGGAGGCGGCGAGGTCGATCGTGAAGCGCACTTCCCAGTCGTTGTTTTCGTCGGGATCGATGAGGACTTGCGCGACAGGCCAGACCGAACGGGCGTTGGGTGGGGTGGAGTCGGTGATATCGAAATGGGTGTGTTTCGCGGAGCGGCCTTCGGGGTCGAGGCGGAAGCGAGCGCGAGCGTCGAAGTAGGTTTTGAAGGCATCTTCCAATTTGCGAGCTTCGACTTTGCGCGCGGGGTCTTCGGGATCGTCGCTGAGGCCGGGCGTCGCGAGACGATCGAGCGCGGCGTCCCAGGAGCGCGAAGCGATGTCTTGCAGGAAACCGTGGATCGCGGTGCGGACCAGTCGTTGAAAACTGGATACATCGCGCGTGACGTCGAAGTTGGATGGACGCGCGGGTTTGTCGGCGGAGAGTTCTTCGACGACGTAGTTGGGATCGCGCATGCGCTCCCATTCCTCGAGCAGGCTGGAATCGATGCCGCGGATGAGCTCGCGGAAATAGAGTTCCATTTCGACGACCTCTTCGGTCTTGGCATCGTCGGGAACGGTTTGCGCCAGTACTTTCCAGACTTGGGAAAGATGACGGAGGAGAAGTCCCTCGGAGCGCTGCAATCCGTATTCGCGAATGTAGTCGGCGAACGACAAGTAACGCTCGTACATCTCGCGCGCGATGGATTTGGGCCGTACGTTTTCCTGGCCGACCCACGGATGCGCGGCGGCGAAGGCGTTGAACGTGTCGTAGAGAAATTCGCGCAGCGGTTTGGGATGCTCGATCTGTTCGAGCTTTTCCATGCGCTCCTCGTAAGGAACGTCGGCGGCTTTCATCTTCTCGAGTTCCTCGGTCTTCAGTTTGTCGACCTGACGACGAAGGATGATCTCGGGATTTTCGACGATGGATTCGCAGAGTGTGAGCACGTCGTACGGATAATCGGGCGAGTCGCGATCGAGCTTCGGTAGCGTGTCGATGAGGTAGAGCGAGAGCGCTTGATGGAGAGAAAAGTCTTCCTGCAGGCCGACGTTGACGCGGAGTTTGCGGCCGGACGGCGCGGGCGGAATCCAGTCGATGATCTTGCGATCGAGAAGCGCGCGAAAGAGCTGCCAGGCGCGACGGCGGAGCGCTTTTTTGCGATGCGGCGTTTCGTGACAATCGGCAATCAATCGGCGCATGACGCGGCAGCCGTCTTCGTCGCGCGAGAGCACTTGCAGCAACATGCCGTGCGAAACCTCGAAGCGCGATTGGAGGTTTTCGGCGGGCGCGTTCATGAGCTTCTCGAACGTCTTTGCGTCCCAACCGACGGCCCCCTCGGGCGCTTTTTGTTTCACGATCTTCCTGGCCTTCTTCGGATCGCCCGCGGCTTTTTCTTCCGCGCGTTTGTTGGCGATGACGTGTTCCGGCGCCTGCACGATCACGTGGCCGACATCGTCGTAGCCCTTGCGACCGGCGCGTCCGGCGATCTGGCGAAAATCGCGCACGGAAAGAATGCCGGCTTTTTGTCCGTCGTATTTGAAAAGCTGCGTGAAGAGGACGGTGCGAATGGGCACGTTGATGCCGACGCCGAGCGTGTCGGTGCCGCAGATGAGTTTGAGCAGTCCTTTTTGCGCGAGCTGTTCGACGAGGATGCGGTAGCGCGGAAGCAGTCCCGCGTGATGCACGCCGATGCCGTGGCGCAACCAACGCTTCATCTCGCGACCGTACGGACTGTTGAAACGAACGGATTCGAGCGCGGTGGCGATGGCGGCTTTTTCTTCGCGTGAACAGATGTTGAGGCTCATCAGCGATTGCGCGGCCTCGGACGCATCGCGTTGCGTGAAGTACACGAGATAAACGGGCGCTTTTTTCGACGTGAGCAAATCGGCCACGCGCTCGGCGAGCGGTGTTTCGCTGTATTCGAAATGGAGAGGCACCGGGCGACGATCGCTGCGCACGGTGACGGCGCGGGTCTTGGTGACGCGCGTGAGTTCGCGCTCGATAAAATCGGTCGGGCCGAGCGTGGCCGACATGAGCAAGAAACGCGTGCGCGGCATGAGCAGCAACGGGACCTGCCACGCGGTGCCGCGCGATGGATCGGAGTAATAATGAAACTCGTCCATGATGACGGCGCCGATCGAGTCCGCGCGTTCGCCGCCGGCGAGGGCGATGTTGGCGAGAATCTCCGCGGTGCAGCAGAGCACGGCGGCATCGGGATTCACGGACGCATCGCCGGTCATCATGCCGACGTTGTCGGGACCGAAGTCGCGACAGAGCGCGAGGAATTTTTCGTTCACGAGCGCCTTGATCGGGCAGGTGTAAACGGAGCGGCGACCTGCGCAGAGGGCCTTGTAGTGAAACGCCGCGGCGACGAGCGATTTGCCGGATCCGGTGGGCGTGTTGAGGATGACGTTGGCGTCGCCGTAGAGTTCGAGGATCGCTTCTTCCTGTTCGGGATAGAGCTCCATCTTGCGCTCGGCCATGACCGCGATGAAACGCTCGAGCGCGGCGTCGGCATCGGGGAAGCCGGGCGGAGGCGCGAGTGGAGCGGCGGGAAGAGAAGGCGCGGAAGAAGGCGAAACGGCGTCGGACATGAGCGGGCGCACGAGTGGGACGCGTTAGCGAAGGAGTGACAAGCGCGGGAAGCGGGAGCGCGGCATAAGCTTCAATTTTTGAGACAGGATGAACGGGAGGAAAAGGATTCGGACGAGCGATGAATAATAAAAAGCCCGCCGGAGCGGGCGGGCTGGGAAAGCGAGCGTTTGTCACGGGCGATGGCGTCAAGGTGTCTCGGGCGAAGTGGCGGGTTGGAGCGCCACGCCGAAAGACGCAAAATCGGCGGCGAGTTTTTCGACGGCGGATTTGACCGGCTCGATGGTGTTGAGGGCGTCGTCGATGTATGGACGAATGCGTTCGGCGCCGGCGGGTGTGAGGTCGGCGCCGAGGGCGGTGCGGATGTCTTTGAGATCGGTGAGAAAAGGCACGAAGGCGGCGCGAGTTTCCTCGTAACGCGTACGGATGTTGGCGAAGCCGGCGTTAATCTCGTCGAGCCTCGCCTGACTCGCCTGACGCAGGCCGGTGTTTTGGATTTTTTCGAGATCGCGTGTCCATTGCTTCACGTAGCTCGCCTGGTTGGCGGTCATTTTGGTGGCGCTGGCGGCGACGGCCGCGGCGCTTTTCTCCAACGCGTCGACCTGTTCGACGAAGATGTTGTAATAACGCGCGAGATCACCGTCGCGTTTGAGAAGCTGGAGCGAGGCGCCGACCCGGCTGAGTTGCGCGCGGGTGGTGGCGATGAGGTCGGCGCTGGATTGAAGACTTTGTGAAGCGCTGCCGGCGCGATCGTAGGTGTTGGACGAACAAGCGGTGAACGCGAACAAGCCCAGCACGGTGGCTGCGACAACAAAGGACACGGAGGATTTTTTCATAGGAGGAATGAGGTGAACCAAGTGAGCGTCCGGAAACAGCTGGTGGCGGAATGAAGCTCTGCGCAGGCGAAGTCGCAAATGGGCGAAGCGTTTTGAGTTGTGCAGGTTGAAACAAAAAGGCCCGCCGGTGGGGGCGGGCCTGGGGGAGAAACGTGACGAATGCTTACGCGGCGCGACACATGCGTCGGAGCAGGGCAAGCATCGCGAGCGCGGCGAAGAAACCGAGCGAGGGCGAACCACCGCCACCACCACCGCCGCCCGAGGGAGGCGGATTGGGATTGCTGGGCGCGGGTGCGTTCACGGTCACGGTGAACGGAGACGAGACGATCGTGGTGCCGTTTATCGTGGTGATCGCGGCAGTATAGATGCCGCTGTGCGACGTCTGCGCGTTGGTGACGGTGTACGCGGCGGAGGTGGCGCCGTTGATCGGAGCGTTGTTGAGGCGCCACTGATACGTAAGCGTGCCGCTGAGTGTGCTAACGGCGTTGAGCGTGAATGACGCGCCGTTGGCGACGGGAGCCGACGGACCGTTGATGGAGGCGGTCGTGGTCGGCGCGGTCACAACGGACGCGGCGCCGGCGGTGTTGCCGGCTTGCGCGGAAACCTCGGCGGCCAACGTATCGTTTTTCAACGTGACGTAGGAATACGGCGGCACGAAGACCGCGTCGGCGTCGGTGGGCGACGTCGAGGTCGAGGTGTAGAGATTCTCGATCACGCGCACGAGACCGCCGCCGGATTTCGCGATGGGCGCGACGATGCCGGAGAAGGCGTTGCGCTCGCTGAGGAGCTGCGAGTTGGCGAGCGCGGCGACGCCGGCGGTGTTGGGCGTGGCGGCGGCTTTGAGGTAATTTCCGAACTGGTGCACTTGGCCGTAGGTGATCGACGGCATGCGTTGATCGATGAAGTCGGACCACCAGTTGTACGCGAACGACACGCGGATCGCCTTGGTCTCACCCGAGGTGTTGCCGACGAGCACACCATTGCGCGACGTGAGCGACGCGGAGCTGAAGTAGAACTCGCACCACGCGAAGGTGACGTTGTCGGAACCGGCGACGATCTTGGCGAGGTGATCGCCGCCATCGAAGAACGTGCTGTTTTGCACGTGCACGAGCGAGGCGCCCGAGAGCGTGAGCGGCGTGCCGGTCGGATGCGTGAAGTTGAGACCGCGGAAGATCACGTTGGTGACGCTCGCGCCGAGCGTGACGGGACCGGAGAGCGTGGCGTCGGCGTTGAGACCCTGGATGGTTTTGTTCGACTTCACGCTGACGCCGGCGGGCGAAAGCGTATTCAAATTCAGGATACCCGCGACGACGATGACGGCGGCCGAAGCGGACTCGGCATGTGTCTTGAAGTCGGCCGCGGTCGCGACGAGGACAGGCGTGGCATTTCCGCCGCCGGTTGCGCTGGCGGCGAAACCGCTGGCGACCGGCGCGGCGAACGCCGGCGGCTTAAGCGTGAGCGCGACGGCGTTGCTGGTGACCGAACCGGCCGGGCTGGTGACGACTACGCGATATTCGCCGAGATCGGAAATCTGCGTCGTCGCGATATTGTACGATGCCTCGTTGGCGCCGGCGATGTCCGCGCCGTTCTTTTGCCATTGATACGTGAGCGTGCCGCTGCCGGAGGCGACGACGGAGAAGGTCGCCGAGCCGCCGAGGGCGACGGATTGCGCGGACGGCTGCGTGGTGATCGCGGGCGGGGCGACGTTGACCGTGAGGAGTGCGGCCTCGCTCGTGATAGTGCCGCCATCGCCTGTGACATCGACCGTGTAGGCGGATTCGTCGCCCGGGCCGACGTTGTTCAATGTGAGCGAAGCGGACGTCTCGCCGGTGATGGCGATGCCGTTCTTTTTCCACTGATAAGTGAGATTCGAACCCGTGGCGACGACGGTGAATGTGACCGAGCCACCGGCGTCGACCGATTGCGAGGCGGGCTGTGTGGCGATGGTCGGCGGGGCGGCGTTGGGGAGCACGCGGATGTTGATGGTGCCGCTCATCGAGCTGGCCTCGGCGTCGGTCACGCCGAAGTCGAACGAAGCGAGTCCGCTGAAGTCTGCGGTGGGCGTGAAGGTCGCGGTCTTGCCATCGGCTGCGATCGAAACGGTGCCGTTTTGCGCGGCGGAGACGGTGTGCACCGGGCTTGCGGTGTAGCCGCGCGTGAGCTGGCTGAGGTCGATGGAGACGGAGCCGTTTTTGTGAACCTCGACATTGGGCACGGCCAGCCAGTTGAGGAAGTCTTCGAGATTGGTGTAGCCGTCGTTGTCGGGATCTGCGTTGGCCTCGGAGAAGTCGCCGGGCGCGGAGTTTTTGTTCAAGCCCTTCAACTCTTCCCACCAATCGGGCATGCCGTCGTTGTCGGAATCGTAATCGGCGGGGCGAGTGACGGTGGGATAATCCTCCCAACCGCCGACGTCGTCTTGGGAATCGGGGAAGCCGGGTTTGTTGGTGTAGCTGCCGCGATAGGTGAAGGTGCCGTTGAGCGTTTCCGTGATGATACGGGTGTCTTGGGTGTCGATGGGACGATTGGCGCCGACGTCGGAGAGCACACGTTTGTAGGCCTCGTACGCGGACTGCGTGGTGACGAAGGAATCGAAGAACGGAGCGTCCACGAACGTTTCGTAGGTGGGCGTGGGCACGCCGTTGGAAACGATGCTGCGGCGGCCGTTGGTTTGCGTGGATTCGTCGAAGCGACCCGGCATGACATTGCCTGTGAAGTACGCGCGTTGCGAACCGCCGAAGTTGTCCTCGTGGTTCATCGTGAGCGCGTAGAAGTGCGTCGAGCCGGCTCCGGGCTTGTAGTAATTGTTGATGAAATTGACCTCCATCGCGCCGCCATCGGTGGTGCGGCTGCCCCAGTTGTAGACGACGTTGTTGCGGATATCGAGGCGACCGGCGAACTCGTTGTAGAGATCGAGACCGCCGGCGAGCGACCAGTTGCGGCCGTAATTATGCGCGAGGAGATTGTGGTGGAAACTGCCCTTGTTGCCACCGATGGAGGCGGCGTAACCGTGCTCGGTGCCGGCGGGATAATTTTGGTGACCGGCGGCGTTGAGCGCCTCGGCGATGATCGTGCGCTGGAGGGTGATGTTCTTGGCGTTGCGCGAGCTGAAAGCCTCGTCGATCGACCAGCTGATGGAGCAGTGGTCGAAGATCGCATGGTCGGCGCCGGCCATGCCCATGCCGTCGATCGTGACGCCGGAAATGTTGCCGGGACGCGAACGAACGAAACGCACGATGACATCGTTTGAACCGCTGAGGCCCATGGTCCATTTGCGGGTGGTGATGCCTTTGCCCGGCGCGGTCTGACCGGCGACGGTGACGTAGGAGCGCGGGGTGTTTATGGTCAGACGCGACTCGAGTGTGATCATGCCGCCGACGTCGAAGATGATCGTGCGCGGACCGGTGACCTGCTCGATGGCGTAGCGGAGCGTGCCGGGGATGGGCGTTTCGTTGGCGCCGTAGTCGGCGAGCGAAGTGACCTTGACGACGACACCACCGCGACCACCGCGGGCGAAACGGCCGTAGCCCTCCGCGCCGGGGAAGGCGAGCTGGCGCGGGATCAGGCTCCAGACGTCGCCTTTGGTGACGGTGTCGGTTGTATCCACTTCGTCGATACGCCAGTAGTAGCGCAGCTGGCGGTCGCCGATGGCGGCGGCGTAGGAAGTCGCGGTTTGGTTGCCCTTGAATTCGGGCGAGCTGCGCGTGGCCTGGGCGACGGCGTTCGGATCGGTGCCGAAATAAACATCGTGCGAAACCGCGGAGCCATCGATGGAGGGACTCCAACTCAGGGTGACGCTGCCCGAGTCGGCGTCGGCGTGTTCGTCGCCATCGAACGGCGACGGCGTGTGCGCGCGGCGTTTCGGATCGGAGAGATTCAGATCGAAGCCGTTGATGACGACATTGCGAATCGTGGCCGGTGCGGGCGCGGACGGATCCGCGGTGAAGAGAATCGTCACGACATCGGAGGGACCGTCGACGGTGAATTGAACAAAGGCGGTGGCAACTGCAGCGCGGGAGACGGCGCGGATGGTCGGTTGAACACTGGCGACCACGGGCGTGCCGTTGACCGAAACGCTCATGGGGCCGATGGCGCCCGCGGTGAGATTGTCCCACGCATTGTGATAAGTCGCGAGTGTGTGCGTGCCGGCGGAGAGGCCGGTGAGCGTCATTTGGATTTGTCCACCCGTCGCGAGGTTGGCGGGCGCGACGGTGACACCATCGCCGATGAGCTGGCGATCTGTCTCCGCATGGGCGCGATACCAATTGGTTTGGAGGCCGGTGCCGCCGTTGGTTTGGGAGAGCGCGGTTTGCGAGAACGAAACCGTGACGGTGCCACCGGTGGAGGTGATGAACGTCTTCGTCATGGCGTTGAGCCCGCTGGGATCGGTGTCGTTGGTGAGCGAGGGGTTCCAGCGCTGATAGCCGGGCTCGGTCGCGAAGGTGCTGTTGTTGGAGTTGCGATTGATATCGACCTTGAGCGTACCGGTGGGCGGGACGGTGTTGACGGTGAGCGTGGCGGCGCTGCTGGTGACGGAATCGACGGCGTTGGTGACGCGGACGCTGTAGTTGCCGGCGTCGCTCTCCGCGACCGAGGCGATGGAGTAGCTGGATGCGGTGGCGCCGGAGATTTCGGTGCCGTTTTTAAGCCATTGATACGTGAAGGGCGCGGTGCCGGTGACGGTGACGCTGAACGTGGCGCCCGCGCCGACGGAGATGCTCAGCGACGACGGCGGAGTGACGATGCTGGGAGCGACGGGTGCGTTGACGATGAGCGATGCGGGTGAACTCGTGGCAGAGCCGTGCGGGTTGGTGACGACGGCACGGTAGTTGCCGGCGTCGGCTGGCGACGTGCTTGCGAGGGCGTAAGTGGCGGACGTGGCACCGAGGATGGGCGTGAACGTGCCCTCGATTTCTTTTTCCCACTGATAAATGATCGGCGCGTCGCCGGTGGCTGCGACGGTAAAAGACGCAGGTTCGCCCGCGGTGACGGTGACATCGACGGGCTGCGTCGTGATTGTGACGGTGCTGACCGGCGCATTCACCGTGACGGTCGCGGCGTTGCTGGTGACTGAACCGGTGGCGTTGGATACGACGACGGTGTAGCTGCCGGAATCGGCGGCGGACGAAGGATCGATGACGAACGTTGACGCGGTGGCGCCCGTGATGTCGTTGCCGTCTTTTTTCCATTGGTAGCTGGTGGCCCCCGTGGCGGTGACAGAGAGAGAAACCGGAGCAGGCGCGGTAACGGTGACGTCGGCCGGTTGTGTGGTGATTATGGGCGCGGCGGGGGTGGGCGGCACGTAGCTCGCGCTGTTGGTCACGACTTTGATCGAATGCACTTCAATCGCGGTGGCGCCGGTGGCGGTGGCCGTCGAACGCCAGCCGATGGCGAGCGCGTCGAAGGCCGTGGTGATAAAAGTGCCCCCGGAAGCCGTTCCCGATTGCGTGTAGAGGCTGGTGCCGGAGGTGTTAGTGCCGGCGTAGAGCGCGGTGTCGATTTGATAAGTGCTCGCGGCGGTGAGCGCGATTTTGAGCGAGTAAGTGTATTGGCTGCCGGCGACCAAGGTCAGGGAGGACGACGCATTTGAGCCCACGTTGGTTCCACCTGGATTTTGATAACTCTGGCTGCTGCTACCTTCCGTCAGGAGCGCTTGGTTTGTGTTGTTGGAACCGGTTTGAGCGGGGCGTGTGACGAGTTTGTTGTTACCGCCGGCGTAGAAAATGCGGTTGACGTAACCCTTCCAGTCTTTGGCGCCACCCGAGGCATGCGTGGTCGAGCCACTGACGGCGGTTTCCGGGAGACCACCGGCGACCGGTTGCACGCCGTTCGCGTCGTAGAGACCGATGCCGAGGTGACTGGCGTTGGTCAGGAGGCCGCTGGTATTGGTGAAGGTCAACGTGAGCTCGATGTATTCGCCGACGTTAAGCAGCTGCACGGGCGTCGCCGAAAACAACGCGTGCGCCTCGATGTGTCCCGAGCTGGTGGCGGCGATGCCGAATTTCAGGCTGCCCGCACTGATCGAGGGCTCGGGATTCCACGCTTTGGACGAAACCAACTGATACGCGGTGCTGGTGGACGTCGGCGCAGCGGGGCTGGTCGAATTCAACGTGCTGGATGCGAACGTGTCTTCGAACACGGTGGTTTGTGCGGCAAGAGACGCAAAACCGATCGCGGCGGCGAGGCCGGCGGTGAGCAGATGCTTCAAGGAAGGCATGGGGATGAAACGAATCGTTGAGCGGCGAAGAAAGCTTCGCTGCTGGTTCAAGGTGGGGTGGAAGCGGGGTAGGGGCCGGCCCGTGCAGAATCCCGGCGGGAACGACGATGCTTGATGAGGGCCGCGGAGCGACGACGATTTTCTTGCGCACGTCGTTGACCGGATGAAGAGGAGGCGGCCTGCGCAACGATGCGCGAATGTTCGCGCGCGTTTTGTTTTGGAATCGATGCAGCGAGGCTCAAAAGAAACCGGGATTCAAATCCCCTCGGGTCGTATCCCGTATTTCACACATCCCATGAGCCTGTTCATCGGCATTGATTCAGGAACCCAGAGCACCAAGGCGGTCGTCCTCGACCTCGATACGCGACAGGTCGTCGCCGAGGCGCGCGCATCGCATCAATTGATCGACGGGCTGCCCGTCGGCCACATGGAGCAGCATCCGCAGGATTGGACCGCGGCGCTCGACGCGGTGATCCTCGAAGTCGCGACCAAGATCGACCGTTCGCGCGTGCGCGGCATCGGCGTGTCGGGTCAACAACACGGTTTCGTGCCGCTCGACGCGAAGGGCGAAGTGATTCGCCCCGCGAAGCTCTGGTGCGACACGAGCACGACGAAGGAATGCGAGCTCCTCACCAAAAAGATCGGCGGGGAAAAAGCCGCGCTGCGCAAAGCCGGCCTGCTTTTCCTGCCGGGTTTTACCGCGCCGAAAATCCTCTGGCTGAAACGCAACGAACCGCATCACTACAAGCGTCTGCGTCACGTGCTGCTGCCGCACGATTATCTTAATTTCCACCTGACCGGAAACTACTTCATGGAGTACGGCGACGCCTCGGGCACGGCGCTCATGGATGTGCGCAAACGCCGTTGGTCGAAGGCCGCCATCGATGCGATCGATAAAAATCTCGCCGACTGGCTGCCGGCGCTTTCGGAGTCGCACGAAGCGGCGGGTACGTTGCGTCCGGAGCTCGCGAAAAAGTATGGATTTTCTGAATACGTCGTGGTGAGCGCAGGCGGCGGCGACAATATGATGGGAGCCATCGGCACGGGCAACGTCTCGCCCGGTGTCGTCACGGCGAGCTTCGGCACGAGCGGCACGATCTACGCGTACTCCAACAAACCGGTGGTCGATCCCACCGGCGAGATCGCTGCGTTCAACTCGTCGTCGGGCGGTTGGTTGCCGCTCTTGTGTACGATGAATGTCACTACGGTGACCGAGCAGGTGCGCACGCTTTTCGGGCACGATCATGCGGCGCTGAGCGCGGCGATCGCGGCGGCGCCGGTCGGCTCGGGGGGACTGGTGTTGCTGCCGTATCTCGCGGGCGAACGGACGCCGAATGTGCCCGACGGCTCGGGCGTGTTGCTCGGTTTGACGGGGAAAACATTCACCGCGGGACACATCGCGCGCGCGTCGATGGAAGGCGTGACGATGGGCATGAACTACGGTCTGCGTCGTCTAGCGGAGCTCGGCGTGAAGGCGAAGGAAATCCGTGTGACCGGCGGCGGTGCGAAATCCGGCGTGTGGCGCCAGATCATGGCGGACATTTTTGGCGTGCCGGTTGTCGCGATGGTGGAAGACGAAGGCGCGGCGCTCGGCGGTGCGTTGCAGGCCGCGTGGTGTGTGGCGCTGCGCGAAGGAAAGAAGAAAGCGAAGCTTTCCGATTTCACCTCGGCGGTCGTCGCGGTGGATGAGGAAACGCGCTGCCTGCCCTCGAAGGCAAACGTCGCTCGCTATCGCGAACTCCAGGCACTGCAGGACAAACTCAGTCTCGCCTTGCGCGACGTTTTCCCTGCGCAGCGGCGCATCGCGAACGCGTCCTGAATTGCTCGCGCACTCAACTCGTCGCAGGCGGCTCGAGATTGTTTTTCCATGCCGCTTGCGTGGCTTCGAGTGCCGCGTCCGCTGCGTCGGCGGGCAATTCGCCCAGGCGTGTTTCTGCGACGCGCACGGCAAGTCGCGGCAGAGCCTGACTGCAGGCCATGATGCGAGGTGTGATTGCGCGCAGATGATCAAGCGCGATCTCCGCGGTTGTTTTGTCGTGAGCCGCGCCGGCGAGCGCGTGCAGACGCGTGTAATGCGCGGCGAGAAGATTGAGTCGCGTATACGCCCAGATGAGCACTTCGTCGGCCTCTGCCATCGTGGCGGGGCGATTGTTTTCCAGTCCATCGGAGGGTTCGGCCGATAGCATCTCTTTCTCTTCGAGCACCGAGAGATGTCGAGCGAGCGCTCCGGCGTGGCGCGTGTGAAGTTGTGCGAGGTCCGAAAGTAACTCTGCGGTCACGGGATGATTGGTGAACGAAAGCGTCCGCAACGCGTCGGTGATCGCTTGTGTAGTGAAAAGTTCAATACAGGCGATGCGACGCGCGAGGATTTGCAGCGTGGGTTGGATGGTGGAGGTCGACGTCATGGCGGAGAGAGCTTGTCAGCCCATCAGGAGCGATTCTCCGCCATCGATGAAGATGTCGGTGCCGGTGATGTGGCTGGATGCATCGGAAGCGAGAAACCAAATGAGCTGCGCGACTTGGCCGGCGGTGCCGGGCTGACCTTCCGTGAGAGGAACGGTGCCCTTCGGGTATTCGGCTTCGATTTTGATCTGATCGAGATCCTTGTGTGTGACGCTGTCATCGATGCGCGTGGCGATCGAGCCGGGGCAAACGGCGTTCACGCGCACACGATGTTGCGCGAGCTCGATCGCGGCTTTTTTGGAGAAGGCGACTTGTGCGGCTTTTGAAACGGCGTAGGCGGCGGTGCCGGGATTGCTGAAGATGCGTGTGCCGTTGACCGACGAAACGATGATGACGGACCCTCCCGCGGTTTTGAGCAGGGGGAGGGCGGCGCGCACGGTGAAGAACGTGCCGTTGAGGTTGACGTTGAGTGTGGTTTGCCACGCGTCGCTGGTGATTTCGTCGATCGGCGCCCACAAGCCGTTGATGCCGGCGTTGGCCACGACGATATCGAGCTTCTGCCATTGGCGATGAATAGCGGCGACGGCGGCTTCGAGCTGCTCCGGTTTGGTGACGTCGCCGATCACGGGCAGCACTTCGCCTCCGCCATTGCGAATCTCGGTGCAGACGGATTCGGAGTCTTCTTCGTTGCGTGTAAGCGGAGCCACGCGCGCCCCGGCGAAGGCGAGCAGTTTCGCGGTGGCGCGCCCGATACCGGAACCGGCTCCAGTGACGAAGGCCACTTTTCCAACGAGAGTGTTTTTGTAGATTTGCATCGTGAGGAGAGGGGGAAATGGAGGGTGCGTTTAGTGACCTCAGAACGTGCCGTCGCCCGGCTGCTGCGGGGGATTGAACATGACATACACGACCAGCGCGGCACCGATGAGGAGGAACGCCACGACTGCGATCGCGATGGCGAGATTCACGCGGGTGGTTTTCTTTTTCGCGTCTAAGCCCGCATGCAGTTCGGTGCTTTTTTCGGGTGGAGCCATGTCCGTGTCATCGCTCACCGCGCGCCAACTTCGCGGTGAAGCTGTTTTCCCTCGGGGGAACGCACGCTCCGTGGGCGTTGTGAAGGAATTTAACGGGCAAACTGCATTCGCGGAAAATGGTGCACGCCGCAAAATGCGATCTCGCGACGAGACGCTTTTCGCGCTTCGCGTCGGCTGCGCTCTGACGTGGACGACGAGCGCGCGTTTGGCACCGCGGATGCAGAAGGACGGCCCATGCGTCTTAACCCTCACCAACGCATCGCCGGTTTGCTGGCGCCGGTTTTCGCGCTGCGTCATGCCGATGATTTTGGCGTGGGCGACACGCTCGCTGTGCGGCAAGCGATCGATTTTTGCGCCGAGCAAGGATTTTCGCTGCTGCAGTTTTTGCCCGTGCATGAAACGGTCGGCGATCACAGTCCGTACAATGCCATCAGCTCGCGTGCGTTGTCGCCGGCGTTTCTCGCGATTTCAGAATCGGAGGTGCCTGGACTAAGCGCGGAAATGATCCACACCGCGGCGCCGGAGTCCTGGTTGAATCGGCTGCGTGAAGGCGTGGTGCGCTACAATTCGGTGGTGCCGCTGAAGATACAGGTCTTGCTCATGGCGCATCATGCGTTTCGCGCCGGCGAGGGAACACCGGAGCAGTTGGAAGAGTTCGAGCGTTTTCAGAGCGAAAACGCGTCATGGATTTCTGAATACACGCTGTTTCGCATCCTGATTCGCGAATATGAAGGAAACCCGAATTGGAGCGAGTGGCGTCCTGAGCATCAGTCGCCGGCCGGAGCCAACGCGTGGTTGGCGCGGCATCCTGAGCGCGAACGTCTCGAGCGCACGCGCGAAGGATTCGCGTTCATTCAATGGGTCGCATGGCGACAGTGGCGCGCGGTGCGCGAACACGCGGAACGCAAAGGCATTTATTTGATGGGCGAGATGTCGTTTGGCGTCGGGCGCTGCAGTGTCGATGTGTGGGCGCATCCGGAGCTGTTCGATCTCGAGTGGAATGTCGGCTCGGCTCCGTTGCGCACGCAGGACGCGAACAAAGATTCCGAACGTTGGGGACAAAATTGGGGACTTCCTGTTTATCGTTGGGAAAATCATCGCTCCACCGGTTACGCGTGGTTGCGCGGACGCGTGGCGGGCGAGCGCCAGTTTTTTCACGCCTGCCGCGTCGATCACGTGCGCGGTTATTTCCGCGCGTTTATGTTCCCATGGCCCGGCGGTGCGCGTCACACGGAGTTCGCCAAATATACGGAAGAAGAAGTGAAACAGCGCACGGGGGGACGCATGCCGCGTTATGTGCCCGGGCCGGATGAGGATCCCGCGAGCGCGAAGATGAACGAGCTGCAAGGCCGCGAAATCCTCGCAACGATTCAACAGGAGGCGGGCGACATGCATTTGGTCGCGGAGATTCTCGGCGAACCGGCGGAGTACATGCGGCGCACGCTCGACGATCTTTCGCTCGCGAATCTCGTGTTTCCGCATTTCGACCGGCGGCCGGACCGGTCGCTGCCGCCGATTTCGTCGCTGCGAAAATTGAGTTTGGTCGCGTACGCGAACCACGACCAGGCGCCGCTGGCGGCTCAGTATCTCGGCTTGCGTGCCCGTGCGAAAAGCGACCCGCAGGGCACCGCGGCCACCGATCTTCGGAACCTCCTCCAGCTCATCG
Source organism: uncultured Opitutaceae bacterium (assembly GCA_937958045.1). Lineage (GTDB taxonomy): Bacteria > Verrucomicrobiota > Verrucomicrobiia > Opitutales > Opitutaceae > Nibricoccus. Next base: position 22,753 of record CALFXL010000047.1, read on the forward strand.
GCTGGACGGAACCGGAGCCGGAGCAACTCACCGATGGGCTACAGGAAGCGTTGCTCCGGACTCTCTTTCAAACGCCGTGTCAGCTCGCGGTGGTGATGACCAGCGACCTGTTGGGAACGGCGCAGCGTTTTAATCTGCCCGGTAGTTACGGCGCGGATACATGGTGCGAGCGTCTGGAATTTCCGCTCGCGGATTATCTCAAGCAGCCGGCCTACGCAAAACGCATCGAAACGGTGCGGCGCTTGATCGTTGAAAGCGGCCGTCGACCGCGTACAAATGCGATCCCAACAGAACCGGTGATTTTGCTGCCGGAGACCGCCGCGGCGTCGTGAGGAAAACCACTGCGATGTCCTCAACTGTCCTCCAGTTTCACATTCTGGCTTTGAAGAAACGGGATGAGTTCTTCGATGCCAAAGTCGGCGAGAATGCGTCCATGCCAGTCGAGCGTAGGTGCTTTGGTCTGAGAGGATTTTTTCTGCATTTCGGCGAAAGCCGTTGCGTCGTTGCTCACGTTGATCTGCCGAAAGCCGATGCCGTGTTCGCTCATAAATTGGATGACCTCATGGCAATAGGGGCATCCGGTTTTCACGTAGAGAAGCGGAAGGTCTTGGGAGCTCATACGCGTTTTGGACCACCGGTTTTTGCTGAGGTCGCGAGTAAAATGGACGTGCGTGGATGGTTGGGAGAATTTCCCATGAGAACCGTGTCTCAAACTCCGACGCGCATTCGCTCAGGCATCGTTTGTGTTCCTTTCATCCCTGCCTAATATGAATGTCAGAAGAACGCACGAAAGACGTCTCCACCTTTGCCCCAACCTTTAACCCGGAGGACAAGTCATGCTAAGAAACGCCAAGACTCTCGAACGACATGAACTGCTCGCACGCGATGGTGCTATCGGCCACGTCAAAGATCTCTATTTCGACAACAAGCTCTGGAGCGTGCGCTACTTTGTGGTCGATGCGGGCAGCTGGCTGCTCAGTCGAAAGGTTCTTATCTCGCCGCTCGCGGTCGATGTGCCGGATTGGGATCACAAGGTGCTGCCGGTGAGCCTCACCAAAGAGCAGGTGAAAAATAGTCCGGGTATCGACACGGACAAACCGGTGTCGCGGCAACACGAAGCGAGCCTCAGCGATTATTACGGCTGGCCGTATTATTGGTCCGATCCGGTTTTCACCACGATCGCGTTTGCGGGACCGATTGGTGTGATGCCTCCGCCTAGTCCTGTCGCTGCGGCAACGGCCAATGGTGCGCTCGCGTTGGAGCAATCCGATGCGGTTGTCGTGGGACCGGAAGATAGCGATCCGCATCTCTGCAGCGTGAATGATGCGATCGGACTCCGCATCGAAGCACGTGATGGCGAGATCGGTCATGTTGAAGATTTCCTGCTCGAAGATCGCACGTGGGAAATTCGCTATCTCGTGATCGATACGCGCAACTGGTTGCCGGGAAAAAAAGTCGTGATCTCGCCGCTATGGATCGCGGATCTCGATTGGCGCGAAAATCGGGTCTTTGTGGACCTCAGCCGAGAAGCGATCGAAGGCAGCCCGGAATACGATCCGAAGAATCCCATCACGCCGGATTATGCGGGCCGGCTGCACGATCACTACGGTCGTCCGCGTTACGACCGCTGGTAACGGTGGCTTCCCGCTAGCCACTTCGCCGGGCTGACGTGTAGTGCCATTTCGAATACCGCGGGGGGTCTCCGACAGCTTGGCTCGCGCGCCTATGAAGAATAAACGCGGACCGACCACCGCTCGCGCTAATATTTATCTCCATTGGCATAAACAAGGGCTTGTCTTGCGCATTGTCGGCTGCGGAATACCCATGCGGATCTCGATCCCCAATCGCGTTATGAAACCCAGCATTTTACTCGTTGAGGACGACGAATTCATCGGTCTCCTGGTCAAAACGGTCCTCACCAACGCGGGCTATCAGGTAGAAGTGGCATCACGGTTGGAAGAGGTCGCCGCGCTCGATGCCGAATCACTGTCCGCGGTGATAACGGATTTCCAACTGCCGGGCGCGGATGGATGCGAAATCATCCGTCATCTCCGCGAAAAAGTGCCGAGCATGCCGGCGTTGTTGATTTCTGGATACGGCAATTGGGCGATCGAAAAATGCGCCGAGCGCGGAATCGAAAATATCCGCCATCTGGAAAAGCCCTTCCGCGCCGATCAGATCCTGCGGACGGTGGAAGAACTGGTTCCGGTGAACGTGACTCCGGAGCAATGATTTTGGCGAAGTTCTCGCCCACAGCGCGTTTCTCAGCGTGAGCGCGTGCTGGTGATGACCCAGACGACCCCGAGACCCGAGTAAAGCGCCACGAGGCCCGCGATTTCGTGGAGCACATCGTAGTGATTCGGAAAACGTGGCGCGAGCATCACGATCGCGGCGATGCGGAGGAAATTAAAGACGAAGGCCACGGCGACGCAGAGCGGTAGAAGCACCGCAAACCAGCCCCACGCGGCGCGACGATGAAGCAGGCGGATGAGCCCGAGGAGAAAACTCGAGGTGATCAGGCCGAAGCCATTGCACTCCGTCGCCACGAGAAACGTCTGCGTGGGCGCGATTAGAAACAGCTTCACGTCGGGCGGAGAACTTACCGCGAGTTGCGACGAGAGCCCGAGCGATTGGAGGAAACGGGCGGACTCGATGCCGGCCATTTTGCGCAGCGGCCAGTCAAGTATCGGGAAAAGCAATACACCCACGATAAGGACCGAGAAAGCGGCGAGCAGCGGCAGCGTGCGTTTGAGCGCCTGGCGTCCGAACGCGTATTCCACCGCACCGCTGGCCGCGGCGACGATGCCGGCGAGGATCAGTAGTGGAGTTTTGAATACAAGCGCGCCGATCGCCAAAGCATAGGAGGCGACAAACCAGCCGAGGGTGCGATTGGAGAATTGAAGCTGCAGACGCAGCACGCGGCGGTTTTCGAACGCGATCCAGATGCCCGCGAGCACCACCAAGATGAAGGATTGCTTCAGCTGTTCGCGCGCGAAGGTCTGCGTGGCCAGCCAGCGCAGGGGCGGCCAGAAAACGATGGCCGTGAACACCAGTAGTCCGAACGCCAGCAGGATATCCTGACGCGAAGCCGAGGAGGTGGAAGCGGGAGACGTGGTGGTCATGTCGGGCGCGCTGAAAAAAGCGAAGTGGGCCATTTTGTCGACTCCGCTATCGTAAGAGCGATGTTCTTAGGTTAATTTTAAATTATTAATTATTAGTCGGATAGGAGTGTTTTCGAGGAGTGGTCAGTTTTGCTCAAAACGGGTTGTTGGCATGCAGATAGCTGGACTGAGAGGGGAGCCGCGTGCGTCCAGTCGTGCGGTTCATTCGCATGAAGTACACGCGTCAACAGCTCGATGAAATCGCCAGGCACCTGCTTGCCACGGGACATTTTTTCTACCGTCACGAATTTGTTTGGGGATTCACGCCGGCTTTTCGCAACACCGCTGGCACGGAGTTTTATTTTATAGCAGGCCACCGCATTTTGACCCCGCGCGAGATGTATGCGCATTTGGTGCGCACGTGGGTGCCGGTGACGCCGGAAGAGCGCATGTTTTTCCAAAATCGCCTCACGGCCCATTTCGCGTCGCTGCCGCAAACGGTGCCGCCGTGGACAGGCGTGAGCGTTGCCGAAATGATCGAGGAAACTTGTGTAGTGATGCAGGACCAAACGTTCCCCAACGGCGCAATCGCGGTATGAAGGGCGTTTGCGACGCGTTTGTGAGCGCAGCGTTTGGGCGATTTAGCCTCTCTGAGATTTACGCGCGAAAGCTGTGCGTTCGGCGCGGGCGCGTTCCAGATCGAAGCAGAGGATCGTGCTTTCGTCGCTGGAGAGGTACGTGAAACCGCGGCTCTTGTAGAAACTGATCGTCTGCACGCGTTCCAGACGTGAAGCCCGGTTCGGACGTGGAGAGCGTTGGTCGGAGGTCGATGGCTCGTTGTAACCGATGTCCACGCGGATGCCCGTGAGGTGCGGTTGATGATCGCGGAAATACTCGATCGCGCCTTCGAGAAAACGCGCAGAAATGCCGGCGCCGCTCAACGCGGGCGGCACAAACATCTCGCGACAGTCCCAGCTCGCGCAGCGTGCGCCTTCATGACCATCGACTTCTTGATAGAGAAGAAAACCGACATCGATCGGGTCGCCGGACGGGATCGTTCCCGAAGCTTCGAGCTTGAGTGAGTAGGAGAGAACTTTGCGATTCGTGGCCGGAGGCGCACCGAAGCGCAGCGCCCATTGTTTCCACGCGTACGTGTCGGGAAGTTTCTCCAGTGTATCGGGAACGTTGAGTGAGAGGCGCGCGGCGGGTTTGTTGTGAACGCCCCGCGGCAGGCGCAGGTTGAAACGTTCTTTGACGAAGTTGCGGAAGCCCGCGCCGTAGAGCGGCCGCAGCAGCGGCCACCAATGACGGAACGACGGCGTGGAGGCCCAGCGTTGGAAATAACTCATCCAACCGGCGTTCATCGGATGCGACCACGTCTCCTGAAGCTCTGCGCCGAGGAACGCGTCTTCCATGATCTGCAGCACGCGCATGAGGTAGAAGAGCGTCTGGATGTTTTCGTCGCGCTCGGGTTGCGCGCCGGCATTTTTCGCGGGAGCGGCGGCGGGCTTGTGCGCGGCGATGGCTTCGGGAAAAAGTTCGGCGAGGAGACGATTGGAAGCGTTGGCGCGGATCTCGTCTTCGAGCGCGTCGCAACGTTCCGCGAGTTCGAGAAACACCTGCTGATGCTGCGCCTTGTTGGGATGCCATTGGTTGCCGACCTCGAGGAACATGTTGTCCACGAAACTCGCCTGGCGCATGTGCTCGGCTTCGAAACGCAGCACGGACATCGCGGCGTGTTCGCCGAGGCGGCGATAAGATTCCCACTGCGCTTCGTCGTAGAACTGATCGCTCGTGCCCTCGTGGGGGAACGCGAGATTGCGTGTTTGATATTGCAGCACGTCCGCGGGCTCGTCGCCGGTGAGTGCGGGTTTGAAATAAATGACCGTGCCTTTGTCGGTGCCCGCCATGCCGTCGTAGTGAATCGTGCCGATGGTGGCGTGCTGGCTCGAGCGACCGTTCGGACCGGGACGCAGTGGTTCGACATCGAGTTCGATCTCCACGCCGAAATCTTCGCGCACGCGGCGCAGCGTGTTCGCGAGATCGTCAAACGCGACTTCCGGATCGGCGCTGCTGTCGGTCACGATGATGTAGCGGCAATGACGGCGCACGAGTTCGTAGAGCCCGAGGTTCTCGAAGTGGCTGCCGTCGGAAAGATGCAGGTAACTGAAGCGATGTTTTTTCGCGGCGTGGCGCGGCGGATTCTCGGCGGCGTTGGGCAGCGCTGCGGATGGGTTGGCGAGCGGTGCGCATTTGGAGTGACCGAGCATCTCGAAGAAAAACGGCAATCCCACGACCTTCCGAATGCGACTCGACGCGTTGCCCGGATGCGGCACCCAAAGACCGAGGCGGAGATTGAACGCGCTCATCACGAAAGACACCGCGAAGCCGAGATCCATGGAGACGCGTCCCATCTGCGAATTGAAAGCCGCGGCGGAGGCCGTGATCGCTGACGAGAGTCGCAGATGCGGCATGGCTGCGTATTCATTTCCCAATGACAACCCGATCGGCGAGATCGCCACGCTGCGCGCGCCGCGATACAAGCTCGTGAGCGGATCACCCGCGAGATTGTTGGCCGCGCAACACACGAGATGGATCGGACCCGGCGAAACGGTTTTTCCGCGCAACTCGCCAAACGTCAGATCGTCGTCCGGCTGCTCGACGGTGGCCCGGGAGGGAGTCGTACCGTGTTTCGGCGCCGCGCCGAGATAACAACGCGCGAGACGCGAGCGGTAGAAATCGTGCAGACCGATGCGCGCCGGATCGAAACAGAACAGTGTGACCACGATGATCACTGCTGGCGTCGTTATGCCGGCCAGCAGGTAGTCGCCGTGACCGAAGCTCTGGATGAGCAATGCGACGGTGAGCAACATGCACAACATCGCGCCGAGCGCGGCGAGTTGCGGAAGCATCGGTTTGATGCGCTCGGAGTATTTTCCCCAGAGCGTCGTCGCGCGCGTTTCTTCGCTTGGTTTGGTGAGCCAACCGCGCAACCAAAAGAACACGCCACCGAGCACGGCGCCCGATGTCACCGAACCGCCCAAGCTCAGCGAGCCGTTGCGCACGAGGAGCCAGCGACCGGCCATCCACAACAAAGCAAAACCCGCGCAAAGCACCGCGGCGCCGAGACAGCGCGAGGTCGAGCGATCGAGCGTCACATTCCACGTGACCGCCTCTTCGTCGGGCGCCAAGCGCGCGGCGGCGCCGCGACCCGCGAGCATCACGAGCGCGGCGAGCACCCACGCGACCGACGGCAACAGCAACGCACGGTGGAAATCGGGATCACCAAAAAACGAAGGTTGCGAAACGATCTCCCAAAACGCCGCGGGCGTGGCCCAGCAGTGCGTGTTGAGATGGGCGAAGTTGTATTCACGAACCAAATACCAACCTGCGGCGGAGACGATGGCGGTGGTGACGATGATGGGCGCATTTTTCCAGACGTTTGTTTCGACGGCGCCGTTCTTGCCGGTGCGACGCCAGAGAAACTCCGCGGTCATGTGGAAAACCAGCGTGATCGCCGCGAAAAGGAACGTGCTGCACCACGGGCCGGATTTGAGCACGACCGCGTTGAGGAGAAACCACCCGTATAGGACAATCGCGACGGTCGACAGCGCAGCGACCATCGCGGGAATCATACCGCCGAGAATGGCGACGATCGCGCTCCACGTTTCATAATGCCAAAAGCCCATGCGCGGCATGAGAAAGCGGCTGAATTCGCGCAGGTGACGAATCTCCGCGCTCTCACGTTGATCGCGCATGTGATAATCGGTCGACGACGGCGACGGGAAAAATGAATGCGGATCGTTGCGCCGACGACGCAGCCACGCGGTCCAAAACGAGCCGATGTAACCACCGCCGGAAACGGTGGAGAGATAGTTCACATGGCGCAGCACGCCGAGACGTTCGAGCGCTTGCAGAACGCCGAGGTTAAATGTCGCGCTGCGAATGCCGCCGCCGGAGAACGCGATGCCGAAAAGATCGCGTTTGGTGAAACGCACCCACGGCTCATGCGTGAGATCGGACGAAGCGATTTCGAACTCGTCGGGATCGGCCGGAGGCGGCGATTCGCCGGGCGGAGGTTGAGGCCGGCCGGGGTTTTCGCGCAGCTTGAGTTGAGCGTACTCCTCCCGGATCAGATCCGAGAATGAGCCAGCGGTTTTCGGAGGGGTGGGGGCCGCGGACATAGCAGGGGTATCCGCCTGTAGCTGGAGCATTATTCGCGGGCGCGGCGAGGCTGTTTACATGCCATGAAAGAAAACCCTGCGAGCCGCGAAGAGCCGATGCGCCGCATCAAGGCTCCACCGGAATGTCGAAATGAAGAACGTCTTCGCGCCGACCGAGTTTGGAGTAGAGCGCGATCGCGGGCGGATCGATGTAGTCGGCTTGCACGTAGATGACGTAAGCGCCGCGTTGGAGGGCGATTTTCTTGAGCTTGGTGATCAATGCGGTGGCGATGCCCTGCCGCCGATGCGCTTCATCGACTGCGAGATCATAGATGTAGATTTCGCTGCGCTCCTGTTCGAACTTGATGAGCTCGTAAGCGGCGAGACCCGCCGACGACTCGATCCGTTTTCAACGCGGCCAGCGCGATGAACGTTTCGCTGGCGAGGAGTTTGCGAAGATAAGCGTCGCTTGGCGGGGCTTCGGTATAAGTGGGCAGCTCGTTAAACGCTTTGCCAAACATCGCCAGCCACGCGGGCATGAGAGTCGCATCGGCAGGCGTGAGCCGAAGAAGCGTCAGCTGATCCCTCGATGTCATAAAGCCGCGGCGATTGTTAGCGAGGGAGTTGCTGCCGGAAGTGAACAACGAGCGAAATCTGGCACGGTGTCTCTCGTTGGCAAGTGACACCGTGGGCCTGAAAGCGGTTTGAAGGAAGTGGAGACTTTGATCTTACAACTTCACCAACTCCGCCGTTGGCGGGACGTCCTTGATGATTTGTGACGGTTCGGGACCGACGCCGAGGTAGCGGAGGTTGGGCAGGGTGCTCGGCCAGGTTTCGCCGTGATAAGCGACTTCGAGCGTCGCGCGGACCATCGCGGCGACGTACTTCTGCGCGTTTTTCGGGAGATCGGCGAAGTGGCGGATGTGCGAAATGTCTTCGGACCAGCCGGCGTGTTTTGTGTACACGGGGCGGAGCGTTTTGCGGACGGCTTCGTTGCGCGGCACGTGATGATAGCTTTTGCCGGACGCGTCTTCGTAGTGCGTGCAGATGAGGAGATCTCCGTGCCAATCGCCGCTGTAGGTGAGCGCGTCGGCTTTGTTGATCATGAGATCTTGATAACCGCCGTAGCGAAGCACGTCGCCTTTCTCCACGGCGTCGTACCAACCGACCATGCGCTGGCGGCCGGTGCTGGTGCCGAACTCGATTTTCTTGAGTTTGACGGCGAGCGGATGGGCGTCGTCCATCTGCGTGAGGAAAACGTGCGTGCCGACTTTGGTGTCGTAGGCTTTGGCGACGCCGAAGGTGTGGATCGGTTGCACCGGAATACCGCCGCTTTGGAAAAACTCAGGCGTGTAGGTGTGCGACGCGGTGACGTTGGGCGTGAAGCCGTGGCGTTTATCGAGCCAGTAGGCCTGGCCGAATTCGCCGATGATGGTGTGGCCAGCGCGAATTTCGCGGAGAAGGAGTTCGCGGACTTCGCCGATGTTTTGAGCGAGGCGGCGGCCGGCGTCCCAATAAACTTCCGTGAGGCGTTCGAGATTGATCGTGAACGGCTCGGAGCCGCGGAACTGCGCGAAATCGAATTCCGTTTTGTCGAAGCAGCCGAGTTCGATGCCCTCGGCGTTGGCGCGGAGTTCGGCGGCGGTGAGGGTGTCGAAAAACGAGTGCCACGTCTCGGGCGTCACGCGGTACACATGCTGGATCGTGCGCAGGGCGCGATCGACGCGTTGGGCGAGTTTTTGCGCAAATGCGTCACGCGGACCTTGGAAGGCTGAATAAAAAATCTGGAAGAGGCTGGTCTCTTCGTTGAACGCGGGTGTGATGCCGCGACCGGTGGAGCCGCGCGGTTCTTCGCTGAGGACTTTCACGCGATAGTCTTCGCCTGCGAGGTCGAGCAGGCGGTGTGTGAGATCGGAGAACATCGCATGTTCATCGATCAGCAGACGCGAGCGTACGGCGTGGCCTTTTTTCTCCAAGGGCAGCGCTTCCCACAAAAACTTGCGCGGGTCGGCCACCACGCCTGCGCCGATGCACAGGTGCGGCGCGTCTTTCACCACGACGCCGGCGGGGAGCAGGTTCAGCTTGATGCCGCCCGCGGTGTGGCCGGAGTTGGCGCCGCCGTTGACCTTAAAGACCACGGAGACGGCGGCGGGCGTGCCGCGGAGTTCGTCGGCGACCTCGGGGATGAGGCGGCCTTTTCCTTCGTCGCCGAAAGAGATGCCGACATCGGCGATGAGCTGGCTGCTGAAAGGGAGGAGTGACATGGCTGGGTTTTAACGCGCAACCGGAGTCTGTCCCCTGTTGCGGGGGAGCAGAAAGAGTAGGGGCGAGGGAGGGGCAAATAGAAAATCGCACGGGCCCCTTCGCGGCGAGGTGTAACGGGGGATTTGGCGAAGTGCGGGCAGGAATGTAAAAATGCGTGGTGGGGCTGAATGCCGGATGCAGTGCGGCGAGTTTCGCGGTGGATGCAATTCGCAGCAAAATGAGGCGAAGCGATGAAGAGAGCGAGGGGCGGTTTATTTTTTAAGTTACTTTAAGTAAGCTATTAACGAATAAGTTCCGGCGGCGATGGCACACCCGCGGCTATGAGGAAGGACAATCGCTCAACGCCTCACTTGGTCGGCCTCCCCGTTGTTTTTTCCGGCCAGCATTGAGCCCAAAAAACACCACCATGAAATCCTCCACTCAAACGCTCCGCTCCAGCCTCTTCGCCGTCGCCGCCGCTGTCGCCCTCCCGGCAGGGCTATTCGCCGATGACGATTTGGACGACCGCATTGAAAAGAGTTTCAAGCACTCGGAAGTGACCCGCTCCGAGCTCCGTGAAACCAAGATCTCGGTCGATGCCGAAGACGGCGTCGTCACCCTCAAAGGCGACGTTTACAGCAACGATCAAAAACGTCTCGCCGAAGACACCGCCCGCAGCCTCCCCGGCGTGGTTAGCGTCGTGAACAAGCTCGAAGTAAAACCCGAGCCGAAGGAGTCCTCCGATGATTGGATCGCGCTCAAAGTGCGCGGCTCACTCCTCTATCATCGCAATGTCAGCCTCGCCGACACCGACGTCCAAGTAATGAACGGCGTGGTCACCCTCACGGGCACCGCCGAGACAGCCGCTGAAAAGGCGCTTGCGGCTCAATACGCCTCCGACGTCAAAGGTGTGAAGTCGGTTGATAACAAGATCACTGTGGTTTCCCGCGCTGATCGTGAACGTGCCGAACTCGATCGCGACCGTGCGCATGCCCGCGCCGACCTCGATCGTGATCGCGCCCGCGCCCGGGCCGATATCGATCGCGAACGCGAAAGGCTCGACGCCGACCACGATCGCGCCATGGCTCGCGCGGAAGACGCTGGCCGCACCACGGGCGAAAAATTCGACGACGCGTCCATCACCGCCAAGGTGAAGGGCTCGCTCGCGATGAATCGTTCCACGAGCGCCATGCGCACCGAGGTCACGACTCGTAATGGCGTCGTCACGCTCCGCGGCGAAGTGAAGAACTCGGCCGAAAAGGAACTCGCGGGTAAGATCGCCAAAGACATCTCCGGCGTCCGCGACGTGAATAACGAACTCACCATCGTCAACACGGTGGCGGGCGAATAATCTCAAGCGCCGCTCGGCCGGTGCACGCCACTGGTGAGCGACGCAGGACTCTCGACCACTTGCTCAAAACGTGCTCCGCGTGTGACCCCGGTCCCGCACGCGGAGCTCCTATAAAGGATCGGTTATCAAAGGAACGTCATGTTAAGCTGGTCTATCACCTTCCTCGTCATCGCGCTCATCGCGGCGGTGCTCGGTTTCGGAGGCATCGCGGGCACGGCGGCGGGTATCGCCAAAGTCCTCTTCCTTGTCTTCCTCGTTCTCTTCATCCTCTCGTTCATCGTCGGCCGCCGCCCACCGGCAGCCTGACACGAGGTGAATGGCCGCAGCGACCACTCTCACGGGTGGTCGCTTTGCGTTTTTAAGAGATCGATCAACTCCAGTGTATCCACGCCAGCGCTACACCGTGAAGTGTGGCGCACGTGGCGAGCGCGGCGGCCGCATCGTCGGCGAGCACACCCCAACCGCCGGGGAGATTTTGCAGACGCGAGATACCGAGAGGTTTCAAAATATCGTAGAAACGAAATACGGCGAAACCCGCGAGCAACACGATCCATGGTCCAGCCCAATCCGCCTCGGGCAGCGCACGCGCCATCGTTTGCCAGCCGAGAAAACACAGCGGCATCACCGCGAACTCATCGAGCACGACTTGTCCGGGATCGCGTTGGCCAAGTCGAAATTCCGCTTCGCCGCAAATGACCGCGGTCAGCCAGAGTCCGGGCAGCGTCAGCAACGCCGCGTGCAACGGATGCAGATAGTGGAAGAAAATCAGTTGATACATCAGCCCGGCGAGCGAGCCCCACGTGCCGGGCGCGTTGCGCATGCGACCGACCGGGCCGACTGTTGCCAGCGTGAGCACCGTTTTAGTGGGAAGAAAACGGGGCCAGACGGGATGCGTGAAGCTCATGCGTCTGTATCCGAAAACACCTGACGATATTTCCTCAGGTAGTTCACGCCCGAGATCACCGTTTGTATCGTCGCGATGATGAAGAGGCCGATGCCGATCCTGTGAAGAACAACGGCGTAGTCCGTCGCATCGAACTTCATCAACGGCGCAAAGTCTTGCGTGAGCATCGGGACAAACAGGAGGAAGCCCACCGCGATCAGTTGGAAGAGGGTCTTGGTTTTCCCGCCGCGCTCGGCCGCCACCACCACACCGCGCGTCGCTGCGACCATACGCATGCCGCTCACGAGAAACTCACGTCCCAGTGTGAGCAGCACCATCACCAGGAACAGCGGCGAATCGAAGATCTCCACGAATGCCACCATGAGGCCGAGCACGAGAATCTTGTCGGTGAGCGCATCCATAAACTTGCCGAAGTTGGACACGAGATTTTGCCGGCGCGCGAGGTAGCCGTCGAGCCAGTCGCCCACCGCCGTCGCGATGAAGATCCAGAAAGCCAGCGTGGCCGCGCCGCGCCAGGTGCAGTACATCAACCACACGATCAGAAACATCGTAGGGATACGGGAAAGGGTGATGAGATTCGGGAGATTCAACTTCATTGGCGCGCGCGGAGATAGCGTGAAAACAGCCTCGTCTTCGGGAGGTTATTGGTGTTCGTGCTCATGAATCGTTCGAGCTTTCAGAAACGGACGTCCGATCACCAGCCTGATTAACCACGCGAGCAAGAATCCTTTCACGAAAATGCGTCACTGCATCTATCCAGGGACCTTCGATCCCATCACGTACGGGCACCTCGATGTGCTCGGCCGTGCCTCCAAGCTTTTTGACCGAGTCACGTTGGCGGTCGCGCATAATCAAGGCAAAGGTCCGCTGTTTTCCGCCGAGGAACGGGTCGAGATGATCCGCCCCAACATCGAAAAATTTCCCAACGTCAGGATCACGACGTTTGGCGGTTTGCTCGTGGATTTCGCCGTCGAGCAAGGCGCGGTCGCCATCATCCGCGGATTGCGCGCGCTCTCGGACTTCGAGTTCGAGTTCAACATGGCGCTCATGAATCGCCACCTGAAGCCGTCGATCGAAACGATCTTCGTCATGCCCAACGAGACCTACAGCTACACCAGCTCCAATCTCGTGAAACAAGTGGCCCGCTACGGCGGCGATGTCTCGCACTTCGTGCCGCACAATGTGGCGGCTGCGCTGAAGGCGGCGTTTCAGAAAAAGTCCAGCTGACGCGATTTCGCCGATGCCCGCGCTCACGTTTTCAACCACCTGGGGCGCTTGCCGATTAGCGTGGTCGGACGCCGGCGTGACGGGATTTTCGCCGCCGATCGAATCCGAAACCGCGCGGGAATCGACCGACGACGAAAGCCCGCCCGCGTGGGTGCTCGATTTGAGCGCGCGCATCCGGGCGCACCTCGACGGCGTGTATCAGGATTTTGGAGACGTGCGGTACGACTTCGCACGCGTGACTCCGTTTCAACAAGACGTGTATCGCGCCGCGTTGCGCGTGCCGCCGGGACAAGTGCGTACCTACGGATGGCTGGCGCAGGCCCTCGGTCGCGATCGCGGAGCGAGTCGTGCGATCGGCGGAGCGCTCGGACGCAATCCCTGGCCGCTGCTCGTCCCGTGTCATCGCTTTGTCGGCGCGGATGGACGCATGACCGGTTTTTCGGCGCCGGGCGGCATCGAGGCCAAGCGAAGGCTCCTTGCGCTCGAAGGGGCGGAGCTGGCACTTTGATGTTCGCGATGAATCCGACTCCCGTGCAGTTGCGTCGATTGGAAGAAGCCGCGCGTGATGCGGCGAAGCATGCCTACGCGCCCTACAGCGGATTTACGGTCGGCGCCGCCGTGCTCACGGAGCACGGAAAAATCGTTACGGGCGCGAACGTGGAAAACGCGTCCTACGGACTCTGCAATTGCGCCGAGCGGACCGCGATTTTCACCGCGATCTCGCAAGGAGCGCGCGCGTTGCGCTGCGTCGTCGTTTACACGCCCACAAAAAAGCCGACCGCTCCTTGCGGGGCCTGCCGGCAAGTGATCTCTGAATTTGGTCCCGCCGTGCGGATTATCTCGGTTTGCGATAGTGATGCACGCGTGGAAACCACCGTGGCGGACCTGCTCCCGGGCGCCTTTGGCCCGCACAATCTTGCCGCTAAGCCGCGAAGCGTCCGTTCCGCCCGGGAACGGCGGCGTTGACATCCCTTCGCCCGGCCTGCTCTGTTGGCCCCTTTCAAATGGCTAACATCCTCATCAACATTTTCACGGTCGTCCTGATCCTGATCTCCGTTTTCCTCGTCCTGCTCGTTCTCATGCAGAAGGCGAAGAGCGACGGTGGTGTCGGTGCCGCCATGGGCGGCGGTATGGCGGAGGCCACCTTCGGCGCTGAAACGGGTAACATCCTCACGGGCGCGACCATCAAGGCCACGATTGCTTTCTTCGTCCTCAGCTTCGGTCTCTACCTCGCTCAAATTTACCAGCACAAACACGGTGCAACGTCGGGCGACGAACTGCCCAGCTTCACCGCTCCCGCCGCGACTCCGGCCCCCGCGCTCGAATCCGCGCCGGCTCCTGAATCCGCCCCGGCCGCCGAGCCGACGCCGGCTCAGCCCTGAGCGCGTGCTTATGCGAGCGAAACGCTCGAAAATCTTTCCAAGGCAGACGGCCCGGGTCGTCTGCCTTCTCCTTTTAGGCGGGGTGTTACTGACGCCGCTGCACGCACAGCCGAAGCGTATTCGTCCGCAGACGCAGTATCTGCGCATCGGTCAGCCCGATCAGGAGGAAGGGCGTCAGATCTTGGAAGACTTCCGCCAGCGCGGCATTGAAGGCGATTATTATTGGGAGTTTGAACTCAGCGTACTTCCCCGTGAAGGCGGTGTGAGTAAACGCATCCCCGGACGTCTCTGGGGCAGTCGCAACGACAAAGGCGCTGTTTCCCGCATTGTGCTCTGGCCGGGCGATCCCGCCGAGCGACGCATGATTGTGGAGATTGGTCCTCAAAGCGCGTGTTGGCTGTGGCGCGCGGATGATCCTTTAAATGAGGTTCGTCCGGTCACCGGCTCCGCGTGGTTTGAGCCGCTGGCCGACACGCATGTGTCGCTGTTCGATCTGCAGATGCCGTTTATTCATTGGACGGATTTTCAGTTCGAAGGCGTGGTGCGCCGCTCGAATCGTCCGGCTCACGTGTTTGTGTTTTATCCGCCCGCCGATCTCGCCGCGCAACAGCCGCAGCTGGCCGGCGTGCGTGTGTATCTGGACACCGCTTACCACGCGCTCGTGCAGTTCGAGCTCATCGGCGCCGACGACAAGCCGCTGAAGACGCTGCGTCTCGGCAGCTTCATCCAAGTCGACAACCGCTGGATCGTGAAAGAAGGCGATTTCCGCGACGACACCACGCGCGACAAAACGCGTTTCGAAGTCACCGCCGCCGCGATGGGGCTGCAGCTCTCGCCGTCGTTGTTCGAAGCCGAAACTTTGAAGAAAGCTCAGCCGGCGCCGGCGCAGGGACTGCGTTCGTTCGCCCGTTGACCCTCGCGCCCGTCGCGAGCACTTTCGCGTCATGGCTACTCTCTACGAAACTCTCCGCGCCGATATCATCGCGGCGATGAAAGCCCGCGACGCCGTCACGACCACCGCCCTGCGCACGGCGGACGCCGCCATCAAGCGCGCTGAAATGGATACGGGTAAACCCATCGACGACGCGCTCGTCATCGCGACCCTGCGCAAAGCCGTGAAGAACCTCAGCGACGCCAAAGAGGAATTTGCCAGAGGCGGACGCAACGACCTCGTCGCCGCCAACGAAAACGAGATTCGCATTCTCGAAAAATATCTCCCGCAGGCGCTGGACGCCGCGAAAGTGGAAGCGCTGGTCGATGCCGCCATTCGCGAGAGTGGCGCCGCTTCGAAGAAGGAAATGGGCAAAGTGATCGGTGTGCTGAAAAAGCATCCCGACGCCGGCCTCATCGACTTCGGCAGCGTCAGCAAGCTCGTTCAGGCGAAGCTGCCATAAGCACGGCGATTCGTTTAATGGCCGGTGAAGTCAGCCGGCGCGTGCGCCTTCGAGCGCGAGCAGTTTTTGTTTAATCGCCTCGCCGAAAGCGAAGCCGGTGAGCGAGCCGTCGGCGCCGACGACGCGGTGGCACGGCACGATCACGCAGACAGGATTGGCGCCATTGGCGCGTCCAACCGCGCGCGCGGACGTGCCGAGCGTGCGTGCGATTTCTCCGTAGCTCCTTGTATCCCCAAAACGGATACGTTGCAGCTCGGCGCGCACCTCGGCCTGAAAAGGCGTTTCCGCCGGCGCGAGCTGCACGCGCCACGAAATAGCTTCGCCCGCGAAATATGCCCGTACTTGTTGTAACACCGAACGGATTTCCGCGCTCGTTTTCCGTTCGTCGGTGATCGCTTCCCACGAAGGATCAACGAAGGCGCGACGTTTCTTCAGCCGCGAAAGAACGGCGCGCGCATCGCCGAAGGCGGTGGCGAGAAGCGTTTCCTCGCGATCGAAAGCGAGCGTGAAGGGACCGAGCGACGTGGAAAGCGTGACGACGATATGACTCATGGGGAAGGCGTGTGAGCGAGTTGCCAGAGATGCGCGGTGGCGAGGCTGCGATACGGTGAAAAGACATTCATGAGTTGGCGCGTGGCCTGAACGTCGGGACGCGTTTCGAGCGCGAACAACGTGTGCAATCCGGAAGTGAGCCCGGTGTCGCCGTAGGGCACACAGTCGGCGAAACCGAGCGAGCGCATCATGACGTAGTTGACAGACCACGGCCCGAGCCCGCGGATGGCGAGCAAGCTGCGTTCGGCGTGTGTCGCGGAGCGCGCGGAGAGTGAACGGAGATCGAGCGCTCCCTCCACGATGCGCCGCGAGAGTTCGATGAGATAGCTGGCCTTTTGCCGGGAAAATTGGAGCGGAAGTAGTTGCTCGGAGGAGAGTCGAGCGATGTCTGCGGGTGTTGGCAGCGCGAAGAGATTCTCGTCGAGCGGTGTGCCGGCGAGTTCGGTGAGTCGCCGCCGCAGAAGTCGCGCGAAGGGGAGGTTGATTTGCTGACCGATGATCGCCCAAAGCAATCCATCGAAGACCGATGGTTTTTGCACGATGCGCAACCCCTCGCGGCCTTTCACGAGCCGCGCAAACCCGAGTTTTCGGGCGAACCTTACAAATCCGCCCGTGTCCTGATCGAGCCCGAGCATGCCACAGACGATGGCGTGGACGACTACCGCCGCGGAACTCTGCGAAGCCTCGAACGACACCTCGACGGAGTCGACGTTGATAAAAAGCTGAAGTTTGACGGGCGAACCGTCCGCGAGACGTATCCCCGCGGTGAATACATCGCCCGCCAGGCGTTCGCTGATGCTCTGTGGGTCGCGAGCGAGCGCACGGCGAAGAAGATCGGCCGAATAGTCGTCGGGGAGCGCGAGGGTAAAGCTGCGCGAACCCGGCAGTGCGCGGAAGGCTGTCGGCGAGAGACCGGTGTCGTGGCGGAAGTGTTCGTGAAAAACCGAGAGCGAATCGAAGCCGGCGTTCGCGGCGACGGTGGCGAGTGGAAGATCGGTTTCGACGAGTTGTCGGCGTACGAGAGCAAGTCGCGCGCGCATCAACAAATCGGCGGGCGTTGTGTGGTAGTGTTGTCGGAACAACTCGAACAATCGCGTGGTGCCGAAACCGGAGCGCCGGACGATGGCTCGTGCATCGGCGAAGTTGGCCGGGTTGGCGCGGATCTCTCCGACAAGCGTTTCGATCGATTCGAGCATGGGATCCGCACCGCGGGCGAAATCATCGGGATGACATTTTCGGCAGGGACGAAGACCCGCGGCACGAGCGGCTTCGCACGAGGGAAAAAAGCGGATGTTCTCGCGGAGCGGTTTGCGCGCCTTGCAGGAGGGCAGGCAATAGATGCCCGTAGTGAGAACGCCGAAAAAGAAGCGCCCGTTGAAGTCCGCATCGCTGGCGAGGACGCGATCGTACATGAATTTTTCGGACAGGCGCATGGTGGGAAAATAGCACCGTCTGCCCGCGCCGTCGTCCGATAAATTTCGCGGCAATTTTTAGATGAGGAAAACTCTACAGATGAGGTTCGGGGCTTCCTTCGCGCTGTCGACGGAGTTCCCGCAGGCAGAGGTGACACGTGGCGGCGCCGGTGACGGTGGGGGTCAAAAGTCCGACCACGGGAATCGCGAGGATGCCGGCGAGGAGCGAGCCCATCGCGATCATGCGACCGCGCGCGGCGCGGATGACGATGCGTTGTTCTTGTCGGGTCGCGACGCCGTCGAGCGCTTCGTTCACGAGCGTGCGTACATTGAGATAACCGAAGAGAACAAACAGCAGCGCGACATTTACCACGGGCACGAGCAAGAAGGGCAGACCGAGCACCACCGCGACTGTGCTCGTCTTGGCGAAATTGGTGACGGTGGACAAAAGGCTGTACGGTGGATGCTGCGGGAAAGGCGGGTAATGACGCTCCACGACTTTGCGGATCGCCGGCATAAGCCAAAACTCCACCGCGATGCGCGCAGTCGCGTAGATGGCGGCCAGTATCAGCGCCACCAATACAATCCACGTGAGCGTCGTGAACACCGGCCCGAGCAATGCCTGCCCGCCGTCGGCGAGCGAGACGCCCGTGATTTTTTCCCGCGCAGATGCCGGCAGCCAGCCGGGGAAGATGCGGAAGATTCCGAGGAAGACCCACGCGGTGATGAACGCTGCGACCGCCTCCAGCACGCTCCACGCGAAGACGAGGATCAGCGTCCACAACATGACGGCGCCGACCCACAGCGCTACGGAAAACGCGATGAGTTTCGGCGAAATGCCGTCGCGCAAACCGAGCGAAGCGCATGCGATGACATCGCTGAGTGCGGAGGAACGTGGAGCCATGGCGCAGTGTGGGCGGGGAGAACACCCCACGCCAAGTGCAACTTGTTCGTCCACTCGCGCCGCAGAGTAGCTATGAAAAGTTTCCTGTGTCTCTGACCGCGATAATCGCTCGCAGGAGTTGCGTCGCTTCGAGTGATATGGTTGTTGCTCCACCGTTTTTCTCCATGGCCAAGATTCTGATCGCAGACGATTCTACCGTATGTCGCACGGTGCTCTCTATTTTGCTCACCAACCAAGGGCACGAAGTCGCCCAGGCGTCGGATGGGCGTGAAGCGTTGGCCAATCTGGAAAGGAACACCTTCGACATCGTCCTGCTCGATCACGACATGCCGCATGCGAGCGGCACCGAAGTGTTGAAACGCTTGCGCGAGCGTTCGCAGGTTCCGGCGATCATCGTATCAGGCACGGTTTCCCCTGAACTTTCGAAAGAATACCAAGCGCTCAAGGTCGCCGAGATCTATGGAAAGCCGGTCGATCCCAAGGTGCTTCGCGACAAAATCCAGCTGCTGCTCTCCGGCGATCAGTCGCCCAAGCGCGATGCCGATCTCGCGTTCGAGAAAGAAATCGCGCGCGTGAAAAACTTTCCCGCCACGCTCACGTTGCTGGGCAATCCGCGCAGTCCGTTTCGCGAGGTGCTCGCACGCATCGTGGGCGATGCTCCGCTGATCGAGATCCAGTTGCCGGAAGTCGGCGGCCGCGAATTGCTCGATCAAGTGCCGTCGGATCACGTGATCGTGATTCCTTCCGCGGCGGATTTGTCGGAGTCGGCGCAGGCGATCTTGCGCGATTATGTGGTGAAGCCCAAAGCGCGCGTGGTGCTGTGCGTCACGACTTCGATCGAGATGCTCGAAGATCTCGGCTTCAGCCAGGCGCTCCTGATGCGCTTCGGCACGCGCTGTCTGGAGATCCCGGACAACATCACGGTTTGATTTGTCTAATAAAAAACGCGCCGATGTCCGGCGCGTTTTTTGTCGGTAAAGATAGGCCGTGTAGTGAAAAAAGCACTACATGCCGGGGAAGCCGCCCTTGGCTTTCATGGCTTCCATCTGTCGCATCATCTTTTTAGCGCCGCCGCCTTTGAACATCTTCATCATCTGCTGCATTTGCTGGAACTGCTTCAGCAGTTGATTGACCTCGACGATCTTCACGCCGGCGCCGTCGGCGATGCGTTTGCGGCGGCTGCCATTGAGGATCTCGGGTTTGCGGCGTTCCTGGATGGTCATCGATTTGATGATGGCTTCGGTGCGGGCCATTTGCTTGTCCGCGCCTTCGGGCAGTTGCATGCCGCTCATGCCGGGCATCATGCCGAGGATGCTCTGCATGGAACCGAGTTTTTTCACCTGCTGCATCTGCGCGAGAAAGTCTTCGAGGTTGAACTCGGCCTTGCGGAGTTTCTCCGCCATTTTCTCGGCCTCTTTCTGATCGATGGTTTCCTGCGCGCGCTCAACGAGCGAAACGACGTCGCCCATGCCGAGGATGCGCGACGCGAGACGGTCGGGATGAAACGTGTCGAAGTCCGCCGTCTTTTCGCCGGTGCCGACAAATTTGATCGGGACGCCCGTGATCGATTTGATCGAGAGCGCCGCGCCGCCGCGTGCGTCGCCGTCCATCTTCGTGAGGATGAGACCGGTGAGTTGCAGCGCGTCGTTGAACGCTTTCGCGACGTTGACCGCCTCCTGACCGAGCGCGCCGTCGGCGACGAGAAATACTTCGTCGGGCTGCACACGCTCGCGGAGTTTGCGCACTTCCTCGATGAGATCGTGATCGATCTGGAGGCGGCCGGCGGTGTCGAAAATGATCGCGTCGGCGTTGGCCTCTTTTGCGGCGTTGAGCGCGGCGGTGCCGATCGCGGGGACGTCTTGCGAGTTTCGGTCCGCGTAGAAACCGAGCTCTTCTTGTTTCGCCAAAATCTCGAGCTGATCGATGGCGGCGGGGCGGTACACATCGCACGCGGCGACGAAAGGACGATAACCGCGTTTTTTGAGGAGCTTGCCGAGCTTGGCGGTCGAGGTGGTTTTGCCCGAGCCGTGCAAACCGACCATGAGGATTTTCAGCGGGCGCGCGGCGGAGAGGGCGGTGGTGCCTTCGCCGAGCAGGCGCACAAGTTCGTCGTGGATGATTTTGACGATCTGCTGGCCGGGCGTGACGCCTTTGAGGACTTCCTGGCCGACGCATTGCTCCTGCACGCGTTCAACGAATTCGCGGGCGACCTTAAAATGCACATCGGCGCCGAGCAGGGCGGAGCGCACTTCCTTGAGGGCTTCCGCCATGTTTTCTTCGGAAAGTTTTCCCACACCGCGGAGATTGCGGAGGGCGTTGCCGAGTTTTTCGGTGAGCGATTCGAACATGGAACGCCCACCGATGCGCGAAACCGCGACGGTGGCAACGCCAGACTCGGCATCAGCGCGCGAATCGCGCATCCCGCGTGGGACGGTCATCCGGCGCGCCCGCCCAAAACGCTTGCCAGTGATTTTTGCGGGGCGCAAAAACGCCGCTTACGTCTATGGAAAAGCTCGCCCTGCTCTCTGTGAGTGACAAACGCGGCCTCGTCGAATTCGCGACCGCCCTCGTGCAACGCCATGGTTTCCGCCTGCTTTCGACCGGCGGCACCGCGAAGCTCCTCGCCGAAAAAGGCCTGCCGGTCACTGAGGTGAGCCAGCACACCGGCTTCCCCGAGATGATGGAAGGCCGCGTGAAAACGCTGCACCCGAAAATCCACGGGGGGCTGCTTTGCCGTCGCGACAAGGCCGAGCACATGGAAGCCGCCAAGGCGCACAACATCCCCATGATCGATCTCGTGGTGGTGAATCTTTATCCGTTCGAGGAAACCGTCGCGAAGCCCAACGTGCGTTTCGAAGACGCGATCGAGAACATCGATATCGGCGGTCCTTCGATGCTGCGCAGCGCGGCGAAAAATTTCGAAAGCGTCACCGTCGTTTGCGATCCGGCCGACTACGATGCGGTGCTTGCTTCGATGGATAAACCCACCGAGCTCGCGGCGCTTCGCCGCAAACTCGCGCTCAAAGTTTTCCAGCGCACGGCCAGCTACGACGCCGCCATCTCGAAATACCTCGAGTCGCAGGCCGACGAGCCGAATCTCGAAACGTTGTCCGGACTTCCCGAAACGTTTTCGATTTCTCTCAAGAAAGCGCAGGCGCTGCGCTACGGCGAAAATCCGCATCAGCAGGCCGCGCTCTACGGCACGTTCCACGATCATTTCCAGCAGCTCCAAGGAAAGGAGCTCAGCTATAACAACATTCTTGATATCACCTCGGCGACTTACCTGATTGGCGAATTCGAGCGTCCGACGGTGGCGATTTTGAAGCACACGAATCCGTGCGGCGCGGCCAGCGCCGACTCGCTGATCGACGCGTGGCACAAGGCGCTCGCGACGGATCGTCAGGCGCCGTTTGGCGGCATCATTGTCGTCAATCGCACGCTCGAGGCCGACGTCGCCGAACAGATCAAAGACATCTTCACGGAAGTGATCATTGCGCCGCGTTTCAGCGAGGAAGCGCTGGCGATTTTTGCGAAGAAAAAGAATCTCCGCCTCATGATCGCGAAGGAAGGTCTCGGCGCCGATTCGCTGCTCGATGTGCGCTCGGTTGTCGGCGGTTTGCTCGTGCAGGATCGCAACAAAATCCTCGGCGATCCGCGCAACTTCAAGGTCGTGACCAAGCGCCAGCCCACGGAAGAAGAGTGGGCGAGCATGATGTTCGGCTGGCGCGTCTGCAAACACGTCAAATCGAACGCGATCGTTTATTGCCGCGGCGAACAAACGCTCGGCATCGGCGCGGGTCAGATGGCGCGCGTGGACAGCTCGCGCATCGCCGTGTGGAAAGCCGGCGAAGCCAAGCTCGATCTCAAAGGCTCGGTCGTCGTGAGCGAAGCGTTGTTCCCCTTTGCCGACGGTCTCATCGCCGCGGCCGACGCGGGCGCGACCTCGGCGATCCAGCCCGGCGGCTCCGTGCGCGACGAAGAAGTCATCAAGGCCGCCGACGAACGCGGCATGGCGATGGTCTTCACCGGCCTGCGTCACTTTAAACACTAAAGCCACGGCTGTCGTGGCGGTCGCGGAAATCCGCAAACGCCAGAGTTTCAAACGCCCAAAAATCCCAGTTCGCAAAAAGCGGCTGGGATTTTTTGGCATTTGGTAGAGGCGCACTTTGGCGGCGTCGCTCCGAGAGCAGGCCCTTCTTTGGCGTTTGGAGTTTTGCCTTTGTGATTTTCCTCATGAACCTGCGACTTGCGTGCGAGTCTTTGCTGAGCAGCTTCTTATCCACCATGCATCTTCGCATCGCTTTCGCGCTCCTCGCCGTTCTCGTTTATGCCAGTTGCGCGGTTGTGCCGGAAACCGGCCGCCGACAATTGATGTTTGTTACCCCCAATGAAGAGGCGCAGATGGGCCTCGCCTCGTTTGATCAGATCAAGAAGGAAGAAAAAATTTCCACCGATCCGAAAGCGAATGCGCAGGTGAAGCGCGTCGGCGAACGCATCGCTGCCGCCGTGGGCCGCGAGCTGCCGAATGCGGAGTGGGAATTTGTGGTTTTCGAATCCGATCAAGTGAACGCGTTCGCGCTGCCCGGCGGCAAAGTGGGCGTGTACACCGGCTTGTTGAAACTCGTGGCAAGCGACGACGAACTCGCGTGCGTGATGGGGCACGAAGTCGCGCATGTCACGTCGCGTCACGGTGCGGAGCGCGTGTCGCAAAACTACGCGATCGCGGGTGTCGCCGCGCTGACCGAGATCGGCATGCAGGCGAAAGACGTCGATCCGCAGAAGCGCGCGCTGGTGTTGAGCGCGTATGGCATCGGCACGACGATCGGTTATGCGCTGCCGTTTTCGCGTCTGCACGAGAGCGAAGCCGACGAAGTGGGGCTGCGTTTCGCGGCGGGCGCGGGTTACGATCCTCGCGCGGCGGTTTCGTTCTGGCGAAAAATGGCGCAGGCCAATGCCGGTGCGCAAAAGACGCCGGTGTGGTTCTCGACGCATCCGAGCGACGAGCAGCGCATCGCCAATCTGGAGAAACTCGCGCCGCAATACATGGCGCTCTACGAGAGCGCTCGCGCGAAGTACTGAGCGCGTCGACGAAGGCTGGATGCGGGCTCCGGACCGTTGCGGCCCGCGTCATGCGCGTAGCGGCGAACTATGATGTATTTTCACATTTTTCCAGCTAGCGCGCGGATAGGTTTTTCGCCACGGTGCGCGCGATGTTTGATCCGGTCGAAAAGCTCAAAGAATTCATCCGTCACCCCAGTGTCTCCGCCGATCCCGCCTTTCACGAAGGCATGAAGGGTGCGCGGGAGTTTGTCGTCGAGTTGCTGAGCTCGATCGGCTTCAAGGTCGAAGTGGTGCACACGAAGCTGCACCCGGTGATCGTGGCCGAGCGTCACGGTAATCCCGAATGGCCGCATGTGATCATCTATGGCCACTACGATGTGCAACCGGCTGATCCACTCGACCTCTGGAAGAGTCCGCCGTACGAGCCGGAGATCCGCGACGGGCGTTTGTATGGACGCGGTTCGGCCGACAACAAAGGTCCGCTCATGACGCATATCGCGGCGGTCGCGCGTCTGCTGGAGCGCCGTCCCGATTTGCCGCTCAACATCACCTTCATGATCGAAGGCGAGGAGGAGATGGGCAGCCCGAGTTTCCCGCTGTTTCTCGAACAATATCAGGAACGCCTGCGCAAAGCGGACTTCGTGTTTCTATCCGACACCGGCAGCCCGCGCGAAGACCAGATCGTGATCACCTGCGGACTGCGCGGCCTCGTGCTCTTCGACGTGGTGGCGACGGGGGCGAAGACCGACCTGCATTCGGGTCTGCACGGCGGTGTATTGAGAAATCCAATACAAGCGCTCGCCGAACTCTGCGCGACATTGCACACGCCGGATGGCCGCGTGAATGTGCCGGGCTTTTATGACGACGTGCTCGATGTCGAGCCGTGGGAGCGCGCGGAACTCGCCAAGCTCGGCCAGAGCGAGGAGCAGTACCGCGAGTTTCTCGGCATCCCGGCGTTCTACACGACGAAGGGTTACACGCCGTTCGAAGCGACGCGCTATCTGCCCACGTTGGAATTCAACGGCATCGGCGGCGGCTACCAAGGGGAGGGCACCAAGACGGTCATTCCCAGCAAGGCGTTCGTGAAGATCAGCTGCCGGCTCGTCGCGAATCAAGATCCGGCAAAAATCCGCGGACTGCTTTATCGCACCGTGCGTGAGCGCATGCCGAAAGACGTGACCTTCGAGATCATCGATCAGCACGAAGGCACACCTTACGTGGTCGTGCCGCCCGGCCGCTCGAACACTCCCGCCAACCAATCGCCGGTGCTCGCGAGCGCGTTTCGCGCGGCCGATGCCGCGATCGCGGATATTTTCGGAAATCCGCCGCTCTATCTACGCGAAGGCGGCAGCGTGCCGATCATCGCGGATATCAAACGCGTCCTCGGCTTGGATTCCGTGCTGATGGGGCTTTTCTTGCCGGAAGATAATCTGCATGCGCCGAATGAAAGTTTTCACCTCGGGGTGATGGCGAAAGGAATAAAAGCTTCAGAGCGAATTTTGGAGTCTATCGCAAATAGATAATGGTACGTTTCTTGCGTTATCTTTACTATACGACGTAAGAAACTAGTTTTTCCTTGAAGATTCGCGGCCGAGGCTTCACGTTATCCTTTCCATGAGCTCAGCACCTGTGGCTACCAAGCCCCTCGTTCGTAATGAAGAGTTGAAGTCCGCCTCGAATTTCCTGCGCGGCACGATTGCGCAGGATATCGCGGATACGTCGACCGGCGCGATCAGCGAGGACAACAGCCAGCTCACGAAATTTCACGGCTTGTATTTGCAGGACGATCGCGACCAGCGCCTCGCGCTGAAGAAGGCCGGCAAGGAAAAGGCCTACTCGTTCATGCTCCGTGTGCGTTTGCCCGGCGGCCGTGCGACGCCCGCCCAGTGGCTCGCGCTCGATGCGCTTTCGGACAAAACCGCCAACGGCCAATTGCGTCTCACCACGCGCCAGACGTTTCAGTATCACGCGGTTCTCAAAGGAAATTTGAAACCGTTGATCCGCGGTCTGCACGAAGTGCTGCTCGATTCGATCGCGGCTTGCGGCGACGTGAACCGCAACGTCATGGCGCCGCCGTTGCCCGAGCGCTCCGCGGCTCACGAAGAAATTTATCAGGCGGCAAAAAGCTTCAGCGACCACTGCCTGCCGAAGACGCGCGCGTATCACGAAATCTGGATCGACGACGAACTCGTCTCGGGCGGCGAACCTGACGTCGAGCCTCTGTACGGCGCGACTTATCTGCCGCGCAAATTCAAGACCGGCTTCGCGCTGCCGCCGTCGAACGACATCGATATTTTCTCTCAGGACCTCGGTTTCATCGCCATCGTCGAGAACGGCAAAATCGCCGGCTACAATGTCACCGTTGGCGGCGGCATGGGCACGAGCCACGGTAACGCGGCGACCTTCCCGCGTCTGGCCGATGTGATCGGCTTCATCACGCCCGATAAGGTCAATGAAGTCGGTTCGACTGTGATCACGATCCAACGCGATTTCGGCGACCGCACCGACCGCAAGCACGCGCGTTTCAAGTACACGATTCAGGATCGTGGACTGCCATGGTTCATCGCTGAGCTTGAGAATCGTCTCGGTTGGAAACTCGCTCCGGCGCGTCCGTTCGAGTTCACAACCGTTCAAGATCCACATGGCTGGCACCGCACGGAGAACGGCTCGTGGTTCTTCGGCCTGCACATCCTTTCCGGACGTATCAAAGATATCCCCGGCTGGCCCATGCGCACCGCGCTGCGCGAGATCGCGCAGGTGCTCCAAGGCGATTTCCGCCTCACGCCGTCGCAAAACGTGCTTATTTCCGGCATAAGCGACGAACAGAAGCCCGTGATCGAAGCGATCCTCGCGAAGCATGGTTTGACCAAGGAAAACCAACGCTCGGGTCAGCGCCTCAACGCGCTTTCTTGCGTGGCGTTGCCCACTTGCGGTCTAGCCCTCGCCGAAAGCGAACGCGCGCTTCCGGGCGTTCTCGATAAGATCGAACCGCTCTTCGCCGAAGTCGGTCTCGCCGATCAGCCGGTGTCGATCCGTGTTACGGGTTGCCCCAACGGCTGCGCGCGTCCGTTCCTCGCGGAAATCGGTTTGGTGGGCAAAGCGCCCAACAAGTACGCGTTTTACCTCGGCGCGAAATACGACGGCACCCGCCTCAACCGCCTCGTGCTCCCATCGGTCACCATCGACGAAGCCGTGGCGTTTCTCGCGCCGATCGTGAAGCGCTATGCGGTCGAACGTCATCCAGGCGAATTCTTCGGCGACTTCTGCCATCGCGTTGTCCTTCCGGAGCTCGATCAAGCGAAGGCAGCGGCGCCCGCTGCCGCCGTGGCGAGTTAATTTTCTTCGACGCCCGTCCTCACCGACGGGCGTTTTTTTCGGCCCGAAAAGGCGGTGTAGGGGAAAAGATGAAATTTCTGAAACAGGCGCAGGACAAACTTGAATAGATGATTAGTGTCCTAATTGTAAGCCACCTTACATTCTCGGAACGGATCTAAATGCCGATGCTTCTGCTCAAAGATTTCCCTCGATACGAGTGCCTCATGGAGGCGGCGAAGACCTTTCCCGACCTCGATCCGTCGGCGTGCGAGGTTTTTCTCTACCTGCTCCGCGCGGGTGACGAGGCATTTCGGCTGACCGACGAGAATCTGGTCGCGCATCGTATCTCCCAAGGGCGTTTTTCAGTGCTCCTGCTGCTCTTGCGCAAAGAGGCCGGCTGTCCCGAACCGAGCACGCCGGCGGAACTCGCCGATCTCTGCGGAGTCACGCGCGCGACCATGACCGGGCTGATCGACACCTTGGAGCGGGATGGTCTCGTGACGCGCGAGCCCGATCCGCGCGATCGCCGCATGATGGCCGTGCAGCTCACGCAACGCGGTCGCGAACGCCTCCAGGAAGTTTTGCCCGGCCATTTCCGCCGCATGGCGCTGTTGATGGCGGGGCTCACCGAGGATGAGCGGAAAACCTTGGTCAAACTCCTGCTCAAAATCCTCCAGCGCGCCGCCACTCTGCTCAACCACCAACCAAACACCGCGCGGGCCCAGCCCGCTCAATGAGTTTCCAGTCAACGTTCCTACAGGCTCTGCCTTCGCACCACTCCCATGATTAAGAAGTTTGTTATCGTGATCGCCGGATTCGGCGTCCTCGTACTCGGTCTTGGCACCGTCAAGACCGCTCAAATCAAGGATGCGATGTCCGTATCGCATACGCCGCCTCCGACGGCCGTCTCCACGTATGAAGCGCAGGAGGTTGAATGGCGTTCCGTCCACCGCGCGATCGGTACGCTCGCGCCTGTCGAAGGCGTGACGATCAGCGCCGACGCCGACGGTTCCATCATCCGCATCCCGGTTGAAAACGGCGCCCTGGTCAAAGCCGGCGACATCCTCGTCGAAATCGACACCTCGGTGGAAGAGGCGCAGCTCGCCGCCGCCGAAGCGCGTGCCGGTCTCGCGAAGATCAATCTCGATCGCGCCCAAAGCCTGCTTGGCAACAACACGGTCGCGAAATCCGAGTTCGATGTCGCCGACGCCACCTACAAACAGGCCATGGCCGAAGTCGCTTCGATCAAAGCCGTCATCGAGAAAAAGCACGTGCGCGCGCCGTTCGATGGACGCGTGGGCATCCGGCACGTGAATCCCGGTCAATATGTTTCCCGCGGCAGCCCGCTCATGCCGTTGCAGAAACTCGATCCCATTTACGTGAACTTCAACGTGCCGCAGAGCCGCCTGTCCTCGATCCAAGTCGGTCAGGAAGTCGTTCTGAAAGTCGACTCGATGGAGAACGAAAACTTCACGGGCACCATCAACGCGATCGACGCCGGCGTCGATCCGTCGACTCGCAACATCACCGTCCAGGCCACCGTCGCCAACCCGCAGGAACGTCTCCGCTCCGGTATGTTCGTGCGCGTCGAGGTGCAGCTGGCCGAGGTGGAAAAACTCGTCGTGGTGCCGGCCACCGCCGTTTCCTACGCATCGTACGGCAACACCATTTTCATCGTCGAAACCATGAAGGATGAAAACGGCGAGGAGTACCTCGGCGTCCGCCAGGAGCCCATCACCGTGGGCCCCGCGCGCGGCGACTTGGTTGCCGTTTACGGAGCCGTCAAACCCGGCGACCAAGTGGTCAGCGCCGGTGTGTTTAAACTGCGCAAGGGCGCGAAGGTGCAGGTCAACAACTCGGTGCAGCCGACCGCCAGCCCGGATCCCAAACCCGCCAATACTTGATTCCCGCCTCCTGACTCCGACGCCGGCGCGAACCCTCGCACGGCGCGGCTTTGTCGGCGGCTAATCGCCAACTCTCATGATTTCGAAAAGTTTCACGGACCTCTTTGTCCGCAAGCCCGTCATCGCCCTGGTGGTCAACCTGGCCATCCTGATCGTGGGCATTGTCGCCTATTTCCAGCTCAACACCCGCCAGTATCCGCGCAGCGACAGCGCGGTGGTGAAGGTGAGCACGATCTATTTCGGCGCGAGCGCCGAGACCGTTCGCGGCTACATCACCACGCAGCTTGAGCGTGTCATCGCGAGTGCCGACGGCATCGACTACATCGAGTCGACCAGCGCCGCCGGCATGAGCACGATCAATGTGTATTTGCGGCTCAACTACGACACCAACGCCGCCCTCGCGCAGATCAGCGCGAAGATCGACCAGGTGCGCAACGAGCTGCCGCCCGAAGCGGAGTCGCCGACCATCAGCGTGGAGACGAGCGACAACCAGTTCGCCGCGATGTATCTGAGCTTCTTCTCGGATACGATGGATCAAAACCAGATCACCGACTACCTGAACCGCATGGTGCAACCGCGGTTGTCGTCGGTGAAAGGCGTGCAACGCGCCGATGTGCTCGGCGGCCGCGTTTTCGCCATGCGCGTATGGTTGAAGCCTGACGAACTCGCCGCGCGCGGTCTCAGCCCGGCGGAAGTGCGTCAAGCGCTCCAAGCCAACAACGCGCTCGCCGCGGTCGGCTCCACCAAGGGCTCGATGATGAGCATGAGCCTCATCGCCAACACCGACCTCAAGGATGTTGAGCAATTCAAACAACTCGTCGTCGCCGAGCGTAACGATGCGATCATCCGTCTCGCCGACGTGGCCGAGGTCGTGTTGGGCGCCGAAGACTACGACGCCGAGGTGCGCTTCGGCGGCAAGACCGCGACCTTCATGGGCGTGTGGGTGTTGCCGAACGAAAGCACGATCGAAGTGATCAAGCGCGTCCGCGAAGCCTTCCCCGAAGTTCAAGCCGCGCTGCCGTCCGGTCTCGAAGCGACCATCGCTTACGACGCCACGCAGTACATCGATGACGCACTGACGGAAATTCTCCGCACGTTGGTCGAGACATTGCTCATCGTGGCGGTGGTGATCTTTGTGTTCTTGGGATCGTTCCGCTCGGTGTTCATCCCGCTCGTGGCGATGCCGCTCTCGCTGATCGGGGCGTTGATCCTGATGCTCGTGTTGGGCTTCACCATCAACCTGCTCACGCTGCTGGCCATCGTGCTCGCGGTCGGTATCGTGGTGGACGACGCCATCGTCGTGGTGGAAAACGTCGAACGACACATCCGCGAAGGCCAGACTCCCATGGATGCCGCCATCCTCGGCGCGCGCGAACTCGTCGGTCCGGTCATTTCGATGACGATCACGCTCGCGGCTGTGTACGCGCCGATCGCTTTCCAAGGCGGTCTCACCGGTGCGCTCTTCCGCGAGTTCGCGATGACGCTCGCGGGCGCGGTTACAGTTTCCGGTTTTGTGGCCCTCACGCTTTCGCCGATGATGAGCGCTTACCTGCTCAAAGACGCGGCGCATGAAGAACAAGGTTTGTCCGGTCTCATCAACCGCACCTTCGATCGCATCCGCAATCGCTACGAACGCCTCATTGGTTCGATGCTCGCGCTGCGGCCCCGCGCTTTGAGCATTCCTCAATTGTTGCTCGCTTCACTCGGTCTGATTGCGGCGCTGACCATTCTGTTCTCGCTGGCAGTGATCGCGCTTTTCGATGTGGCCACGTTGGGGAACGTTTTTGGGGGAGTGCTGCTGGCCGCCGCTGGCATCGTCGTCATCGGTTTGCTGCTCTACGGAATGTTCGACCTCTTCCTGGGCCATCGCTTCGGATTTGTGCCGCAAGTCCTGGTGGGGGCCTCGCTGGTCGCGCTGCTTGCCGTGCCGTTCTACAAAATGGCCACTCAAGAGCTCGCGCCGATGGAGGACCAAGGCGTGGTGTTCAGCATTCTGCAACCGTCGCCGACTTCGACCATCGATCAAAACGTCCTCTACGCGGAAGAAGTGCAGCGCATGTTTGCCGCGTTGCCCGAGTACGACAATTCGTTCCAAATCACCGCGCCGAGCTTCGCGTTCTCCGGCTTGCTGCTCAAACCGTGGTCCGAGCGTTCGCGTCACGCGGTGGAAATTCAGCAGGCGCTGCAAGGCCCCGCGGCGACGATCCCGGGCATGAACGTCATCGTGACGACGCCCGATCCGTTGCCCTCCGGCGGCTCGATGCCCATCGAGTTCGTGATTCGCTCCACGGCCGATCACAAAGAGATGCTGGAGTTCGCCGATCAGCTCGTGCTCTTCGCGAACACCGAGGCCAACGCCGGCGGCGGTATGCCGACCTTCTTCTTCGCGGACAGCGATCTGAAGTTCGATTTGCCGCAGGTGGAAATCGACATCGATAAGGACAAGGTCGCGTCGATGGGGCTCAACCTCAGCAGCGTCGCCGCCGATCTCGGCTCGATGCTCGGTGGCGGTTATGTGAACCGCTTCGTCAACGACGGCCGCAGCTACCGCGTCATTCCGCAGGTCGAGCGCGTCAATCGTCTCACCGCTGAGCAGATCCTCGATTACCACGTGCGCGGTCCGCAGGGGCAGGTCATTCCGCTCTCCACGATCGCCACGCTCAAACACACGGTGAATCCGCGTTCGTTGAACCGTTTCCAACAGCTCAACTCCGTGAAGATCAGCGGCGTCGGTCCGAGCGTCGATAACGCGTTGAAGAAACTCGAAGCCAAGGCTGCGGAGATTCTGCCGGCGGGTTATTCGATCGATTACGGTGGCCAGTCGCGTCAGCTCCGCAACGAAGGCAAGGCCTTGTGGAAAGCGGGCGTCCTCGCGCTCATCCTGATCTTCCTCGTGCTCGCGGCGCAGTTTAACAGCTTCCGCGATCCGTTTATCATCCTGTTGGGATCGGTGCCGCTCGCGCTGGTCGGTGCGATGTTGCCGGTGTTCCTCGGCAAAACGTCGCTCAACATCTACTCGCAGATCGGTCTGATCACGCTGGTCGGTTTGATCGCGAAGAACGGCATCCTCATCGTCGAGTTCGCCAACAAACTCCAGGAGCAGGGCGTCGCCAAACTCGATGCGATCCGCCGCGCGTCCGCGACACGTCTGCGTCCCGTCATGATGACGTCGGCCGCGACGGTGTTCGGTCACTTGATGCTGATTTTTGTGACGGGTCCGGGCGCCGCCGCGCGTAACAGCATCGGCTGGGTGCTCGTGGTCGGCATGGCCATCGGCTCGGTCTTCACGCTCTTCGTGGTGCCCGCCGTGTACGTGCTCATCGCGCGCGATCACTCGCGCAATCGCCCCCATCCTGCGCGCGCTGGTCTTCCGTTGGAAGAACCCGCCGTCGCTCACGCTAAATAACACCTTCCTTTCCACGCATGAACTTGTGGTCTCACCTTCTTCACCGTGGGCGCCGTGTGGCGCCCCTCGGCCTCGCGGCATTGATCGCGGTTTCGCCAGCCCTTGCCCAGCGCGACGGCGGCGCCCGCCCATCGCAGCCTCCGCCGTCATCGCCGGATGTGCCGACGCAGCTCGATCTGCAAACAGTGATCCGCTACGCGCTCGAGAATAACTTCGCGATCCGTCAGGCACGCGAACGCATCCGCGAACAGGAAGGCTTGATCGTGGAGATCAAAGCGCAGGTGCTGCCCAACGCATCGGTGAATTCGCTCTACACGTACACCGATCGCGAGTTGTCGTCCGACAGCGCTGCGCCCGACGCGGGTACGCGCGAGACGGAGTATTGGAGCATCGCGCTGCAAGTGCGTCAGGTGCTCTACGCGGGCGGCGGCGTGCGCAACGCCCTCGATGCGCAACAGCTCGCTCGCGAGGCCGCGCTTCTCGAGCTCCAGTCTGTCATCGACACCGCGCTGCTCGATGTGCGCACGCGTTATTACAACGTGCTCTTCGCGGCCGAGCAGACGAAGGTCGAAGAGGAAAACGTGCGCTTGCTCGAAGAGCAGTTGCAGACTGCGAAGAATCGTTTCGAAGCGGGATCCTCCTCGAACTTCGAAGTGCTGCGCGCCGAGGTCGCGGTCGCCAATGCGCGTCCGAATTTGATCCGCGCGCGCAACGGCTTCCGCATCGCCATCGACGAGCTCCGCCAAGCGATGGGCTACCTCAATCACGATCCGGTCAACACGCACCGCACGCCGACCTTCCTCGGTGAGCTCGAATACACGCCGGTGAGCTACGATCTGCACGATGCGATTCAACAGGCGCGCGCCAATCGGCCGGAGTTGAAGCGACTCGCCAAGATCGAGCTCGCGCAAGAAGCGGGCGTGAATGTGGCCAAGGCCGGTTATCGTCCCGATCTCGCGATTGTCGGCGGCTACGAGTTTCGAAAGAACAACTTCTCGAACCGCTTCAAGGAATCGCTCGATGGCTGGACCATCGGCCTGCAATCCAACTGGGCGATCTTTGACGGTCGCGCGACCGCCGGCCGTGTGGCGCAGGCGCGTTCGCGTCTGAACCAGGCGCGTCTTCTCTCGGAGGAAGCGTCGCTCGCGGTCGAAGTGGAAGTGCGCCGCGCGCATTCGTCCTTGTTGGAAGCCGCGGAACTCGCGGAAGCCGCGACCAAGGTCGTCGCGCAGGCGGAAGAGGCGTTGCGCCTCGCCGATTCGCGTTATGCGGCCGGCACCGCCACGCAGCTCGATGTGTTGGAAGCGCGCGTCGCGCTCACGGAATCGCGCAACAATCAGCTTTTCGCCAACTACAGCCACACCGTCGCGGTGGCGGCGTTGCGCAAAGCGATGGGCACCGCGGATCCGTTTATCGTACAGCCTTGATCGATATCGCTCCGTCGTCGGCACGGCGGAGCGATTTGCCAGGCGGGGAACTTAGTGCCAGTTGTCCGAGTCTTCCCTAAGCTACTCCTCGTCCGTGTCCCGGGAGATATTCGCTCGCAACACTCGCCGGATTCGGACGTCTAATCACGTCCCGCTTCGATTATGAAGTTACTTCGTGTTCTCCTGATTGCCGCCGGCGCGATGGTGGCGCTTCTGGCGCTCGTCGTGATCCTCGCGTTCAACGCTTCCGTTCAGACGTGGGCCGCGAAAAAGTATCTGACCGGCGATCCGTCGCTGGGCATCATCCAGCTGGGGCGCGTCGATGCGGGACTTCAACGCGTGGAGTTGAGCGACGTGAGAATCGAGCGCCCCGGTCTCTCGCTCACACTTCCGTCGTTGGTGTTGGAGATGCCGCTGCTCGATGCGCGGAAGGAAAAAATTCACGTGCGTCAGCTCATCGCGCGCGGTTGGACGCTGGACGTGAGCTCGGCGACAACGGCGGCTGAAAGCGCGGCAAAAACGCCCGAAAAATCCGAGCCGTTTCGTTTCGAGGGACTCTTTGAAATGCTCGAACTGCCTGTCGATCTGACGATCGATTCGGTTGATGCCGCGGGCACATTGATTTTCCCCACGCAACCGCAGC
This sequence comes from uncultured Opitutaceae bacterium, assembly GCA_937958045.1. Taxonomy (GTDB): domain Bacteria; phylum Verrucomicrobiota; class Verrucomicrobiia; order Opitutales; family Opitutaceae; genus Nibricoccus. Next base: position 57,143 of record CALFXL010000047.1, read on the forward strand.
AGCCCGCTGGACGCGCCGCGATCGTGCTGACGGGCGGCGGCCTCGGTGCCGGCAAGGAAGGCCGTTTCGAGCTGAACACAGAGGTGTCTCTCCCGGACGGCATCGCGCCGGTGACGCGCCTGAAATCGTCGTCGATTTTGACCGCGCAAATGGACTCGTCGCGGACGTTTCGCCGTCTCGCGTTGAACAACGACGCCGACGCCTCCGGCCCGGGTGTACCCAATGGCGCGCGCATGCGTGCGGAGAGTGTGTTGTCGCGCGAGGGTTCGGCGGAGACCTACGAACTGCTCGTCAAAGGCATCGCCGGTGCGACGGAGAAAAAATGGATCGAGCTCAAAGCCGTGTCGGCGTCCGTGTCCGAACCCTTGACGGGCACGTGGAACATCGATCTCGAGTCGGCGGATCTCGCGCCGTTTGCGCTCGGGCTGACGCTGCCGGAGTTCATGGCCGAAGCCAGCGGGCGTTTCGAAGCCGATCGCGATTTCAAGCGCATCCAGATCGCGGGCCGCTCCGATATCTCCGGCGAACGGCTCGATGTATTTTATCCTGGACTCTCCGCGCTGGGCCGGCTGCGCACGCAGGCGGAGTTCGATCTCATGCATCGCTCGGCCGGCATCCGCATCAATCGTCTCTCGCTCGCGGTGCGCGCGCAGGAGCCGGTGCTTTCGATCGAGTCTCTGCAAGCCGTCGAAATCGTGCCGGAAAGCGGCGAGGTGAAAGTGCCCGCGCCCGAAGCCGATTTGCTGCGCATCTCGCTGCAAGGAGTGCCGCTCGCGTGGGCGCGTCCGTTCGCGCCGGACAACATCGCCTTTTCCGGCGAAGCGCTGCGCGGCGAATTGGTCGCGAAGGCCGATCAGGGCGGCGTGCGTCTGCGCACGGCGAGCCCGATCGCGCTCAATCAATTCTCATTCGCGATCGATGGCAGCGCGCTGGCGGAAGCTATCGATGTTTCCGTGGCGGGCGCCGGCGGTTACACGCCTGCGGGCTGGGAGTCGGATGTATCCGAGATTTCAATACGCCAGGCCGATGCCTCGTTGCTCAAGATCGCCGTTCGCGCCGGTCAGGCCGCGGGTGGCGATCAACCGATCAAAGCCACGGGACGTCTTCAGGCGGAGATCGGGCCCTTGTTGAAGCAGCCAGCCGCAAAGGATTTTGCCCTCCTGGATGCGGGCAGCGTGAAGCTCGACTTCAACGTCAGCACCGGCTCCGCGCTGCAGCAAGTGTCCGCTTCGTGGAGCATCGGCGGTTTGAGGACGCGGGATGATTCCGCACTGCCGACGCTGTCGGGCGATTTGCGTGCGGATTATCATGCGGACGGCCGCATCGGCGCGCATCTGCCGCTCGTGGTTGAGTGGCGCGAACGTCGTTCGGATCTCGACATCGCCGCGCATGCCAAACCGGCCGGCGAACGTTGGGAGATCGATGCGCAACTCAGCAGCAACGAACTCTACGTGGAGGATCTGCAGACGTTCTCCGCGCTGCAGCCAGCCGCCGATCCAGTGCCCGCGTCGTCGGTTCCCGGCGACGCGCCTCAGCCCGACACGAAAGCACCGTGGGACATGATCTCGGGCAAGGTTCAGCTCGCGCTCAAGAAAGTCGTTTACGCGAACGACCAGCCGCCGGTTGAGCTCAACAGCACCATCTCGCTTTCGCCCGAAGTGCTCTCGATCGAGTCTCTCAGCGCGTCTCTGCCCGATGGCACCAGCGCGAAGGCCGACGGAGTGGTGGAGTTTAACGCCGGTCAGCCTGAGCCCTACAATCTCGCGATGAATCTCACCGCGGAGAATTTCGACCCGGAGCCGTTTCTCCAAAAAGCGAATCCAGGCTCGCCGCCGACCGTTTCCGGTAAATTCGATCTCACGGGCAAAGTCACCGCCGCGGTCGCCTCGCTCGATCGCTTCGCCGATGCGGTCAATCTCGAAGCCGCGCTGACGTGCCGCAGCGGTCGCTTCAACGGTTTCGCCGCGTCGGCGCTGGCCGCCAATGTCGGCAAAGGGCAGGAAAATCTCTCCAAGCTCGCGAGCGCGGTGAGTCTTATTGGCGGTGCTTTGGGAAAAGGAGACGCCGTGCGTATCGCGGAGCGCACGCGCGCCGCGTCGGACACGATCCGTCGTCTGGTCGATCTGAACTTCGATCAGCTCAATCTCGATATCGCCCATCGCGCCGGCGAAACGGCGACGGAGATCAAAAACTTCAGTCTCATCTCGCCCGATTTCCGTCTGCTCGGCAGCGGTACGGTGGAGAATAATGCAGCGATTTCGTTTCTGAAACGCGCGCTGTCGCTCGATCTGCAGATGGCCGTGCGCGGCACGCAGGCGGATGACCTGCGCATTCTCAATCTCCTGAAGCGCGAAGCGGATTCACTCGGCTATACCGCGCTCGCGGAAAACTTTCCCGTGCGAGGCTCGTTGAGCCGCATGGCCGCCGACACTTTGATCCAGCGCCTCGTGTCGGCGAATTGACCGGCGAGTTGCGCAAGTTTTGGCGCCGTCGATGGTGTAGTTATTTTATGAATACACGTGCCCCGGCGCGCCAACTGGCGGAAGCGTCGGCCGCCGGCGCTCCCTGCGGGTCGCTCAGCGATTGGGATTATCTTTATCGGGAGCTTCGATGAAGTTGCCGATCGAGATGTTGGTTTCCTGGACGTTTCGCGCGTTTTCGTAGCGGTTTTTCTGACCGCGGACGGTTTCGATGCTGATGCGATCGAGCGTCACGTTTTCCACCGCCAGATCCTTGTCGCCCAAGATGCGGAAAGGTGTGGAGGTGCGGCCCGCGCGGATGTTTTTCACCGTGATGTTTCGGATGGACGTGAGGCGCTCTTCGTACGCGGGGACGAGTCGGCGCCATTGATACAACACGTCGGTCTCGATGCCGAAGACGCCCATGCGGAACTGCGCGTTCGAAGCCTCGATGTTTTCGACGATGATGTTTTCCACGAAGCCGCCGCGACGGCGGTTGGTTTTTATATAAAGAATGTTGAACGGGCTGTGGTCCTTCGGCTCGAAACGGCAGTCATGCACATAGACATTGCGGACGCCGCCCGAGAGTTCGCTGCCGATGGCGACAAGCTGGTGGCCGTTGATCACGGTGCAGTTGCGGATGACGATGTTTTGGGAAGGTGTGGCGAGGCGCCAGCCGTCGTGATTCGTGCCCGACTTGATGGCGATGGCGTCGTCGCCCTGATCGAAGCGGCAGTTTTCGACGAGGAGATTTCGCGTGCCTTCGGGATCGATGCCGTCGTTGTTGTGACCGTGGGCCTGCACGTTGACGCCGCGCACGGCCACCGAGTCGCACAGCAGCAGATGGATCGTCCAAAACGGACTGTGGTGGATCGAGATGCCTTCGATGAGAGCGTTTTTGCAGCGGTTGAACTGGATGAGATGCGGGCGGAGATTGTTTTCGCCTTCGGCCATCTGGCGCTTGTCCACGGGCACGCCGGTGGAGCCCCAGGTGTAGAGCCGCTTCAGCGCTTCCATGTGCGCCGGCGGACGACCGGACCAGCGTTTCCACGTGTCCATGCGTGGCTCGAGGCGGCCCTCACCGGTGATGGCGATGTTTTCGCAACCAAATGCATAGATCAGCGGCGAGTAGTTAAAACATTCCCAACCTTCCCAGCTCGATTGCACCGCAGGCAGATAATCCTGCGGGTCGTCGCTGAAGGAAATCACCGCGTTTTTTTCGAGATGCAGGCGCACATGGCTGCGCAGATGAATCGCGCCGGTGAGCCACATGCCCGCGGGGACGACCACGGTGCCGCCGCCGGCCTCGTGACAGGCGGCGATGGCTGCGCGAAACGCGTCAGTGTTTTTCACCTCGCCGCCGGGTTTGGCGCCAAAGTCAGTGATCGCAAACTCGCGCCGGGGAAACCGCGGCACACGAATGACCGGCATCTCAAACGGCGCCTCCACACGAATCTCCTCATAAGTGATCTTATCGGCGGCGGGCGAAACCGTCGTGGCCGCCGCACCGTGCGCGATGCCCGCGGCAAACGAAGTTAAGGCGAGGAGAAGGAGGGGGAGGCAAGTCGGCTTCATGAACCAGGAAAGGACGCAGGATGCGGAGGTTGATTGCACCGCGACGACCGGAAGCGCGCCCCGATCGAGGCGCGGCCCGCGGATAACGCGGCGCTGCAAAAGCGTCGTCATACCGCTCTCGATCAAAGCATCAAAACCTCAGGGGGCGGCTGTCGACTGACAGTAATAATCGCGCCGTTTTGGGCCGGAAGATAGAAGGGCGAAATTATATAATTAAGGTTCGATAGATCGTTTGGAGAAATCCGAGGATCGCGCGCCGATACTCGTTCCGAATTTTCCAGGAAAACC
>CALFXL010000048.1 GCA_937958045.1 uncultured Opitutaceae bacterium
TCATGGCGGCGGGCGAGGGTCCAGAAGAAGTTGACCGCGAAGACGACCCAGATGGCGGCGACGGCGATGTTGATGGGCCAGATGAGCTCCGCGTATTCCTTGCCGCGGCTGAAGCCGAGCGGGAGCGTGATGGCGGCGGCGACGATGATGAGCTGCCAGCCCCAGAAGTGGAGTTGTGAGAGGAAGTCGCTCGCGAGGCGCGCCTTCACGAGACGTTGGGTGGAGTAGTACACACCCGCGAACATCATGTTGCCGACGAAGGCGAAGATGACGGCGTTGGTGTGCAACGGACGCAACCGGCCGAAGGTCAGCCACGGCAGGTCGAAGTTGAGCCGCCAGTAGTTGAGCTGGGAGGCGACGATGACGCCGACGAGCATGCCGACAATGCCCCACACGACGGTGGCGAGCAGGAACTGCCGGACGATCTTGTCGTTAAATTCGAGCGTGATTTTGCGATCTTGCATGGAACGAAAAGCTGGCGGTGAAACGGGCGCGAGGGCTTAGCGGTGCTCGCAGTTTTCGCCGCGCGAACACGCGTGGCGGTGTTGGCAGCGTTTGCGGCGCGGCTTCGAAAAATCGACGACCAGCGGCTCGTCCGGCTTGGCGGTCGTGCGCGCGTTTTCTTCGAGCAGCGGCAGCAGCGCCTCGGACTCGGAGCTGCCGAAACGGCGGCGCGCTTGTTCGCGCGCGAAGAAGACGATGAAGGTGAAGGTCAAACAGAGGCTGATGACCAAGGTTAGCGGGACGATGTCCATGTCTGGGTGTGTAGTTGAAAATCGAATACGCACGGGCCCTCAGGCGCGTGCGAAGAGAATCGCCCGGGTGCAGGCCGGGCCGGGTTGAGCCGGAAAGGAGGGAGCCGTTAAGGCGTCTGGATTCATGTCTGGCAGGTTACCGGCTGCGGTGTCGGCACGCTGCGCGAGGGTTGGCGTCCGTTGCGCGTTTTTTGCTCTGAAAGACGTTTTTGAGGCAAAGTACGCATAGCGTTGGGCAATGTGTGCGGAGCGACGCTGCGTGGATTCTGTCATTCTGGACGTGTGCGACAGCGCATCCTTTGTCTTCTCACCGACCGACGATCCGACTTGAAACAAGAGTGGGAATCGCGGCTGCGCGCAGAGCCGGTGCGCAGCGCGCTCGGGCATCCGGACATCCTCACCTACATGATGGATGACACGCTCGATCAGTTGTCCGATCTGTTGCTGCGGCGCCAGGCCGCGCGCGTGCGTGCGCCGGGCGATTTCGAGAGTCGTTGTCGCTGTCATTTCAACCCGCTGCTCGCATATTTCGCGACGGGGCTGGACGCGTTGATGTCTGTACTCGACGCAGAGGCGCCGCTCGACGAGCCGGCGCGGGTGGCGACGAGTGCGTGGTGGGCGTTGCTGGCGCAACGCGAAGTGGACGCCGTCTGTGGCGCCTGTGTTCGACCGTGCACGGCTCCTTATCCGCCGATCAAAAAAATGCTTACGACAAACCCGCCGTTTGGTGCAGGCGGTCGCGGTAAGTCGTAGGGGATTCTCCGGCGATGCGCCGGAAAACGCGGTTGAACTGAGACAGCGACTGGAAGCCGACTTCGTAGGCGGCTTCGCTGATGCGCTTGTTAGGATTGAGCAGGAGATTTTTCACCTTCTCGACGCGGATGCGCGCGAGATAATCCGTGAACGTGAGGCCGGTGGCCTTCTTGAACATCTTGCAGAAATAGAAGGCGCTCATGTTCACCTGCTTCGCCACATCCTCGAGGGAGATTTCCTCGGAGTACTGATCGGCGATGAAGGTGCGGGCGCGGGCGATCGCGGGATTTTCGGAGTTGTTTTCCTGAACCGTGAGCTGGTTGCTCAGCGCGGCGAGGTGCTGCGCGAAGATGGTGAGCAGACGCAGGATCGCTTCGTATTGTTTTTTGGAGACAACCCGCGTCTGGAAGAACGCCTCTTCGAGCTTCTTGAGATCCACCTCGGTGCCCCACTTGAGGATATTGCGCGTGGTGGCGGCGAAGGTCTTCGTGTTGGGCTTGTGGAGCAAGATCTGACCAGTCTGCAGGAAGGCGATGAGGTTATCGCCGACGCGGATCGGCACCGCCGAGTCGCACAAGCCGGCGAAGCATTTCAGGGTCTTGGGCTCGAGCGCGGCCTCTTCCTCCACCCGGCGCTGCAGCTGCAGACAGGCGGCGCAGGAGTGATTGCTGCGCGCCATGAGCGCGCAGAACGGATTTTCATTCGGATCTCCGTGGTGCGGAAGATTGAATGACTCGATCGGGCGGAGGTTGATGGGCAGGCCAGTCGTATCGCGAAACGCTTGTTCGTAGTCGCGGTAGATCTGCGAGCGTTTGAGTTGCTCGACCAACAAACGGCTGCGTTTGACCGGGTCTTCCGTGGACATGTCATCTAGTTTTATACGATGCGCGTCCGAAGCAATGCCGAACAAAAAATGCGGGGCCCAAAACGGCCTGAAACGGGGCCAAAATGCAATTTAGCAATGCGGCTTCTCGCGCCGATACGCTGCGCTTCATTTTGCGCGCAGGCCTAAAAATGCGCTTAAGAAATCTCGCGTAGTAGCGACACGTCGTGCGCGGCGAAGGCATGGTTCACGCCGTCGGACGTCGTCACAAGTAGGCGTCCTTCGGCATCTATGCCGTGGAAACGAGCGATGATCGTGGAGTGATCATTCATCGTCAGTGACACGTCGCAAGGCCGCAAATATTGCGCGGTGAGATCGGCCGCGATCGGCGCAAAACCTTCGCGTACCAGCGTCGCGTGCATGTCGCGGAGGGCCGCGAGCATCAGTTGCGCAACATCGTCCACCGACGGCGCCGTTGGCAGCAGCGCGGCGAGGGAGGTGGTTTGTCCCGCCAGCGAGAAATCGGCGGTTTCGGGACGATTGTGGACGTTGAGTCCAAGGCCGACGACCGCGGTGTCGGTGGAGAAACGTTCGAGCAGTAAACCGGCGAGTTTGCGGGGACCCACGAGGATGTCGTTGGGCCAGCGCACGCGGAGATTGTTCACCCCGATGCGCGCGAGCGCGCCTGCGACCGCCCAGCCCGCTGCGAGCGGCAGGATCGCCCAACGCGCGGCAGGACCCGGTGCGGGCAACACGGCGGAGAGCCAGAGTCCGCCGCGATCGGAGACCCAGTGGCGGCCGGTGCGTCCGTAGCCGCCGGTCTGGATCTCGGCGCGCACCGCGTGCCAGACGGGGCGGTTGCGCGCGAGACGATTGGTGGAATCGAGCGTGTCGAAAATTTCACACGACCACGGCGGGGTGTCGGCGATGCGACAGGCGGCATTGGTCGTGGAAATTTCCATACAACGATTCGATTGCTCAAATCATGCCGATGCCCTTGAGGACGGAGAGCATGATGGCGGCCGCCATGACGGAGCCGATCTGACCGCCGGTGTTGGCGCCCATGGCGTGCATGAGCAGGAAGTTCTGGCGGTTCCAGCGCTGACCTTCGTTCTGCACCAGACGCGCAGCCATCGGGTAGGCGGAGATGCCGGCGGCGCCGACGAGCGGATTCATTTTTCCGCCGGAGAGATAGTACCAGAGTTTGCCGAGCATGACGCCGCCGACGGTGTCGATCACGATGGCGACGAGGCCGAGCGCAAACACGAGCAAGGTCTGCGTGGTGAGGAAGGTCGCGCCGGCCATGGTGCCACCGACCGCGAGACCGAGGAACAGCGTGGCGATGTTCGCGATCTCGTTTTCACTGGCTTTGGTGAGGCGCTGGACGGCGCCGGTGACCTTCATGAAATTGCCGAGCATGACCATGCCCATGAGGGGAAGACCTTTGGGAGCGACGATGCCCGTGACAATGGTGACCACGATCGGAAAAGCAATGAGAGCCGCTTGGGAAACCTTGCCCGAGACGGGAGGCATCTTGGTGGCGCGTTCTTTTTCCGTCGTGAGCAGGCGCATGATCGGCGGCTGAAGGATCGGTACGAGCGCCATGTACGAATACGCGGCGACGGCGAGCGCGCCGACCATCGAGGGATCGATTTTGCCGAGGCCCGCGAAGAGATTGGACACGTAGATGACGGTGGGACCGTCGCACGCACCGATCGAGGCGACCGCGACAGCGGCTTCACGCGGGAAACCGAACGCGAGCGCGAGCAGCAGTGTGCAGAAAATGCCGATCTGGCCCGCGGCGCCGAAGAGCAGGAGTTTCGGATTGGCGAGCAACGGCGTGAAGTCGGTCATCGAGCCGATGCCGATGAAGATGAGCAGCGGGAACAATTCGTTGCCGATGCCGAAGTCGTACATCGTTTTCAGCACGCCGCCTTGATCCATGAGCTCGCTGAGCGGGAGATTGGCGAGCAAGCAGCCGAAACCGATCGGGAGCAGCAGCAGCGGTTCCACGTCCTTGGCGACGGCGAGATAAAACATCACGCCCGCGATCGCGATCATGACGAGGCTGGCGCCGTCGAGATGAAGGAAGCCCTCGGCGAGGCCCTGAAGTCCGGTGAGAAATGCGTCGAGCATGGCGGTGAATCAGGCTTGAGGTTTGTTGCCGTTCTTCGGCGGGGGCAGGAGGGCGGTGAGACCGCGGATGAAGAGCGTCAGCAGCCACAGCGTGAGCAGCGTGCCGCCCATGCCGACGACGAGCATGGTGAGTCCAAATGATAAAGTGCTCATGGGAATTTTAGTGGGATTGAGAGGAAGATTCCGCGACTTCGGGGTAGGCGCGGTTGTGCCAGATGGAGATGAGGATCGAGCCGGTCAGCATCACACCGATCACGATCAGCGAAATGGAGGAGTGGTCTTTGAACCACAGCTCGATCGGCTCGTAGATGCCCGCGATCATCTTGGCACCGATGAAGAACAGGATGAGGCTCACGCCGTGCTTGAGGAACTTGAACATGCCCATGATGCCGCGCAGCGCGAAGAACAGGGAGTTCAGGCCGAGCACCGCGAAGACGTTTGAGGTGAGCACGACGAACGGATCTTGCGTGATGCCCATGATCGCGGGGATCGAGTCGAGCGCGAAGAGCACGTCGGTGCTGCCGATCACGAGAAACACGAGGAACAGCGGCGTGATGCAGAGCTGACCGTTGGAGCGTGTGAAAAGCCGGCGGCTGCCTTCGCCGTCGCTGTGCACGCGCAGGAAACGCGACGCGAGGCGATGCAGGATGTTGTTCTCCGGATTCACCTGATCGTTTTCATCCGAAGTGAGCATCTTCCACGCGGTCCACAGCAGCAGGCCGCCGAAGACATAAATCAACCAGTGGAACTGATGCAGCAGCGCGATGCCGAAGGCGATGAATACGATGCGCAGCAAGATCGAGAGATAGATGCCGAGCTTGATGAGCTTGGGCTGCGCGTTCTCGTGCACCCCCATCATCGAAAAGATGAGGATGAACACGAAAAGATTATCCACCGACAACGAGTATTCGGTCAGATAACCCGCGATGTACAACGGCGCGAGCGAACGACCTTGGGGGTGCAGGAAGTAGATCGCCGCGGAGAATCCGAACGCGACCGCGACCCACAAGGCGGTCCATCGCAGGGCTGATTTTACTCCCACAGGCGTTCGTCGGTGTGTCACGACGAACAGGTCCACCGCCGATACGACGACGAACGTTATCCAGAAGATTATCCAGAGGAGGGTGAGGGAGTTCATGGGGAAACTGGATTAAATGGACCGGGCCCTAACGGACCTTATGGGAGTGGAAAATCTGGCGACGGCCTTCGAGCGACCACATCACCTCAGCACCGGGCACAGCGGAGACGGGGCGCACGCCGATAACGCGTCCGCGCCCTTCGAGCGCGACGTGCACCGCAGCGGCGATGACCGCGAGGATCTCGGGCGGGGGAGCGTCGGACGCGGCTGTTTGCGGAACCGCCGCGCGCGCGACGGGCGCAGCAGGAGCCGGCGCCACGGCCGGCCGGGCTTCGAGGGCTTCGACGCGAGCGCGCAAGGTAGAGACCGATTTCGCCACGAAGATCAGCGCGATGCCCAAGATGATCAGCAACGCGGTGGGCACGCTGATGGGGCTGGCAGGAGCGCTTTCGGCGACGAGGCCGAGGAGCGGTGTGGCGGAGGTGAAAAGTGCGAAAGACATGATGTAGAAAAAGAGAACGGTGGGAAAAGGCGGGAAGGCGGCCGACGCGGTGGTGTTTTCAGGACGGCGGCCGCGCGGAGTTTTTGGAGTCGCGGAAGAGCGCCAGGAGACAGAGGCCCGCGAGCGAGGCTAGCTGCACGATCGCGCAGAGCATCTCGTCGATGAGATTGCCCTCACCGCTGACGAACAGGCAGACCATGCCCAGGCCGGCGAGGGCCGAGAGCGCGAGCAGAGCCCAGCTCAGATGGACGATGACGGGCCTCTTTTCCATGGCTCAAAATCCTCAGGCGATCTCCACCAAGGCCTGGCCCTCCTCGACGCCGTCACCGGCGGCGACGTGGATCGCACCGATCGTGCCCGCCTTGTGGGCGTACACGTAGGTGTTCATCTTCATCGCTTCGATGGTGAGCACCTGATCGCCTTCGGCGACCTGCTGCCCGGCCTTGACGTCGATCGAGACGACTTTGCCGGCGAGCGGACTGGTGAGAGAACCAGCGCCGGCCGCCACCGGAGCGGCGGCAGGAGCGGGAGCGGCGGCGGGTTGAGCGACAGGTGCGGGCGCGGGCGCCGGAGCGGCCGCGACGGGAGCCGCAACGGGCGACGGTGCCGAAGCGACCGGGGTTCCCTGATCGAGGATTTCGACCAGCACTTCGTACACTTTGCCTTCGATGGTAACGCGCAGTTTTTTCATGATATCCTGTAAAAGGTGGGCTGAGGGTTAGAGCGGGATGTTGCCGTGCTTCTTCGGCGGACGAGTTTCGCGCTTGGAGAGCGTGTTGCGTAGTGCCATGGCCACTACACCGCGGGTCTGGGCCGGCTCGATCACGTCGGTGATCATGGCCTTCGACGCGGCTTCGTACGGCGACGCGAACTTCTCGCGGTACTCCGCGGCGAGCTCGGCTTCGCGGGCCTTTTCGGCCTTCGGGTCGTTCATCGCGGAGAGTTCCTTCTTGTAGAGAATCTTCACCGCACCTTCGGCGCCCATGACGGCGATTTCGGCGGTCGGCCAGGCGAAGACCATGTCGGCACCCATGTCGCGACTGCACATCGCGAGGTAGGCGCCGCCGTAGGCCTTGCGCATGATCACGGTGATCTTCGGCACCGTGGCGGCCGCGTAGGCGAAGAGCATCTTCGCGCCGTGGCGGATGATGCCGCCGCGCTCCTGCGCGAGACCGGGCATGAAGCCGGGCACGTCGACGAGCGTGACGAGCGGGATGTTAAAGCAATTGCAGAAACGGATGAAGCGGGAGCCCTTGTCGGAGGAATCGATGTCGAGCGTGCCGGCTTTCACCATCGGCTGGTTGGCGATGATGCCGACCACGATGCCTTGTATCCGTCCGAACCCTACAACGATGTTCTTGGCCCACTCGCGCTGCACTTCGAGGAAGTCGCCATCATCGACCAGGCGGGAGATGACTTTCAGCACATCGAGCGGCGCTTTCGGATCCGCCGGCACGAGTTCGTTCATGCCGGGATCGGGCTCGATCGCGACGGGCGCGCCGAGGCGATGGGGCGGATCCATCACGTTGTTTTGCGGGAGGAAGGAGAGCAGGCGGCGCGAGAGCGCGACCGCGGCGGTATCGTCTTCGGCGATGAAGTGGATGTTGCCGCTGACCGAGGCGTGCGCTTCGGCGGTGGCGAACTGATCGAGCGAGGCGGATTGTCCCGTGGCGGCTTTGATGACTTCGGGACCGCAGATGAACATGTTGGCGTTCTTCCGCGTCATGATGAGGAAGTCCGTCAGCGCAGGCGAATAAGCCGCGCCACCCGCGCAAGGACCGGCGATGATCGAGACCTGCGGCACGACGCCGGAGAGCAGGACGTTGTTGAAGAAGACCTGGCCGTAACCGGAGAGCGATTCATCGCCTTCCTGGATGCGCGCGCCACCGGAGTCGTTGATGCCGATCACGGGCATGCCGGCTTGCGCGGCGTAGCGCATGAGGTCGCAGATTTTCTTCGCGTGGATGCGACCGAGCGCGCCTCCGCCGACGGTGAAGTCCTGCGAGAAGGCCGCGACGGGACGTCCATCGACGTAACCGATGCCGGTGACAACGCCGTCAGCCGGCATGGATTTTCCGGCCATGCCGAAATCGTGGCAGTCGTGTTCGGCATGCATCCCCATTTCCATGAAGGTGCCGGGTTCGAACAGGAGCTCGAGGCGCTGACGCGCGGTGAGCAGTCCCTTCTTGTTGCGAGCCTCCTGTTTGTCGGCGCCGCCGCCAGCGAGAGCGACGGCGGTCCGCGAACGTAGTTTTTCTAGCAATACGGGGTCGATGGCCATGACGTTTAGGAAAGGGTTAGCCGTTTTTCGGCGCGCAAAGTTCGGTCAGCACGCCGTGGGTGGATTTGGGGTGGAGGAAAGCGACGAGTTTGCCGGCGGCGCCTTCGAAGGGCTGCTCGTTGATCAAGCGGCAACCGGCATCGGCGGCCTGACGAAGCTGGCCGTTGATATCGTCGGTGCCGAAAGCGACGTGGTGGATGCCCTCGCCGTTTTTCTCCAAAAACTTCGCCACCGGGCTGTCGGGCGAAGTGGGCTCGAGCAATTCGAGATGCACTTCACCGACGGTGAAAAACGCCGTGCGCACCTTTTGCGAAGGCACTTCCTCGCGATGTTCACAACGCAGTCCCAGCGTTTTTTCGTAATAGGTCACGGCTTCGTCGAGCGAGCGAACCGCGATTCCGAGATGATCGATTTTGGTTATCATGAGTGAGGTGCGATCGGAAAGGGTTTGGCGGGTATGCGGTGAGTATTCCCGCGATCGCAAAAAGCTGCTCCGCATCGATTGCCGAAGAGTGAGCGTCCTTTGACAAAATCTGCGGAGCGACTCGTGAAGAGCGTCGCTAGAATCATCTCCCTCCCTCAGGAACCATGAGCACAGTCACCTCTCCGGAAACCACGCAAGAACGGCCAAACGATGTATCCAAAAAGTGGAGACAGGCCGTCGAGGCGGAACTAAAAGGCGTGCCTTTTGAAAAGAAGCTCGTCACGCGCACCTTTGAAGGAATCGCGTTGCAGCCTCTCTATGGACCCGGCTCGGGTAAGCACGCGCCTCAACCGGGAGCGGCCCCTTTTGTGCGCGGTGTGTGCGCCAAGGGCTATGCGGATCGCGCATGGCTCTCCTGTCAGGAGCCGACGGCTTTCACCACCGCCTCTTTCAACGCCGCCGCGCGTCAGTTGCTCGGCCGTGGTTGCGCGGTGACGATTCGTCCCGACGGCGCCGCGCGCATCGGCCTCGATCCCGATGATCCCGCCGCCGCGGGCGCGGACGGCGGCCTCGGCATCGCCGATCTGGAAGATCTGCGCCTGGCCTTCGACAAGATATCCACGGACGACGCGAACGTGCACCTCGATGCCGGCGCCAGTCCGCTGCCGTTTGCCGCGCTATATCTCGCGCTCGCCCGTCGCAAGCGCACGCCGTGGAAACGTCTCCGCGGCAGCATCGCGGCCGATCCGCTCGGCGAATGGGTCACGCGCGGCGCGCTGCCGGTGACGCTCGAAGCGCTGTTCGAAGATCTCGCGTCGTGGACCAACTGGTGCGCGGAAAACTCGCCTGAAATTTCAACCATTAATGTCGGCGCCTCGCACTGGCACGAGGCCGGCGGCAACGCCGTGCAGGAACTCGCCTTGGCGCTCGCGGCCGGTGTCGAATATCTGCGCGAGTTGAACGCCCGCGGCGCCTCCTACGCTGTAGTGGCTCCGCGGATACGTTTCCAGTTCGCCGCGGGCGCGCAGTTCTTCATGGAGCTCGCGAAGTTCCGCGCGTTCCGTGCGCTGTGGACGCGCGTGTTGAAAGGTTTCGATCTCGAACCCGCCGCCGCGTGGCCCGTCGTGCACGCGAGCACCGCGCGTTGGAATCTCAGCCGTCTCGACAAGCACGTGAACATTCTACGCACGACCACCGGCGCGTTGTCCGCCGTGCTGGGCGGCGTCGATAGCCTGCAGATTCGCACGTTCGACACGGACTCGGTCGAAGGCGACGAACTCTCGCAGCGCATCGCGGCCAATCTCCACACGCTGCTCGCCGAAGAATTCCGTCTGCTGTCGCCGGCCGACCCCGCGGGTGGCGCCTGGTATATCGAGAGCATCACCGACGAACTTTCGCGCAAAGCGTGGGCGCTGTTCCAGGAAGTCGAGCGCGACGGCGGCTTCATGAAGTCCGTGCAGATCGGCCGTCCGCAGAAACTCGTTGCGGCGACGGCCGCGGAAAAACGCGAAGCGATCGACAAGCGTCGCCTCGGCATCATCGGCACGAATCTTTTCCCGAACCTCAAGGATTCGCTGGGCGAAGATCCGATGGTGCAAATCGACGCGCTGCGCGCACAGCATGGCGCGGAGGTTGCCCCGCGTCGTCCGCGTCCGATGAAGACGGCGTTGCCTGCCCGCTGGCCCGCGCGTTTGCGCGAAGCGATGGCCGCCGCCGAGATCGGCGCGTCGATCGGCCAGCTGCATGTGCGCGCTTATGGCGCGGCTCCGGAAAACGCGCCGAAGATCACGCCGATCAAACCGTGGCGCGCCGCGGAAGGTTTCGAACAACTGCGCGCCGCCGCCGATGAATTTGCGACCCGCACCGGCGCTCGTCCGCGTGTGTTTCTCGCGAAGATGGGGCCGCTCGCGCAGCACAAGGCCCGCGCGGATTTCTCCGCCGGCTTCTTCGCCACGGGCGGTTTCGAAGCCATCGGCAAAGAAACCTTCGACACTGCGGAAAACGCCGCGGCGTCCGCGCTCGCCTCGGGCGCTCCCGTGGCGGTGCTTTGCTCGACCGATGAGACGTATCCCGAGCTCGCACCGGCTTTCGCCCGCCTGATCAAAAACGTGTCGCCCGACCTGCAGGTCGTCCTCGCCGGACATCCGGGTGAACACGAACAAACGTTCCGCGCCGCCGGCTTCGACGAATTCATCCACATTCGTTCCGACGTCCGCAGCGTCCTCTCGCAACTGCTCGCTAAAACAGGAGCCAAACTCTCCCTCGCATGAAACCCGCCCCCGATTTCACCACGCTTGATTATGATGCGTTCGCCTTCTCCGCGAAGGACGTCGCATCTCCCTCGCCCGAGATCGCGCAGACCGACGAACAGATCCCGATCAAAGCGGCTTACACCGCCGACGATCTGAAGGGCTGCGAAACGCTCGACTCGGTGCCGGGCTTCGCGCCGTTCACGCGCGGTCCGTACCCGACGATGTACGTGACCAAGCCCTGGACGGTTCGCCAGTACGCGGGTTTCTCGACCGCGGAAGAGTCGAACGCCTTCTACAAACGCAATCTCGCCGCGGGTCAGATGGGGCTCTCCATCGCGTTCGACCTCGCGACGCACCGCGGCTACGACTCCGATCACCCGCGCGTGATCGGCGACGTAGGCAAGGCCGGTGTCGCCGTCGATTCGATCCTCGACATGCAGACGCTCTTCTCCGGCATCCCGCTGGATAAAGTGTCGGTTTCGATGACCATGAACGGCGCGGTGTTGCCCGTGATGGCGTTCTACATCGTGGCCGCGCTCGAGCAGGGCGTGAAACTCGAACAGCTTTCCGGCACGATCCAGAACGACATCCTCAAGGAGTTCATGGTGCGGAACACCTACATCTATCCGCCCGAACCCTCGATGCGCATCATCGCCGACATCTTCGCGTACACATCGAAGTACATGCCGAAGTTCAACAGCATCTCGATCTCGGGCTATCACATGCAGGAAGCGGGTGCGACGGCCGATCTCGAACTCGCCTATACGCTGGCCGACGGTCTCGAATATCTGCGCACCGGCGTGCGCTCGGGCCTCGACATCGATGCGTTTGCGCCGCGCCTGTCGTTCTTCTGGGCGATCGGGAAAAACTTCTTCATGGAAATCGCGAAGATGCGCGCGGCCCGCACGTTGTGGTCCCGCATCGTCTCGCAGTTTAATCCCAAGAATCCGAAGTCCGGCGCGCTCCGCACGCACTCGCAGACCAGCGGCTGGAGTCTCACCGAACAGGATCCCTTCAACAACGTCGCGCGCACCTGCCTCGAAGCGATGGCCGCCGCGCTCGGTCACACGCAGTCGTTGCACACAAACGCGCTCGACGAAGCGATCGCGCTGCCCACGGACTTCTCCGCCCGCATCGCGCGCAACACGCAGCTCCACCTGCAGAACGAGACCGGCATCTGCAACGTCGTCGATCCGTTCGGCGGCAGCTACTATGTCGAAGCGCTCACGCGCGAACTCACCGAAAAAGCCTGGGCCCACATCCAGGAGGTCGAGTCGTACGGCGGCATGACCAAGGCGATCGAAGCCGGCATTCCGAAGCTCCGTATCGAAGAAGCCGCTGCGCGTCGTCAGGCCCGCATCGACTCCGGCAAGGAAACGATCGTCGGCGTGAACAAATACCGCCTCGATCGCGAAGAGCCGATCGAGATCCTCGAAGTCGACAACGCTGCGGTGCGCGAAGCGCAGATCAAGAAGCTCGCGAAACTCCGCGCCGAACGCGACGAAGCGAAATGCCGCGCCGCGCTTGCCGCGCTCACCGAGGCCGCCGGTTCCGGTCAGGGCAATCTCATGGAGCTCGCCGTCGAAGCCGCCAAAGCGCGCGCCACGCTCGGAGAAATCTCCAGCGCGCTCGAAGAAAAATTCGGTCGCTTCCAGGCGACGATTCGCTCGATCTCGGGCGTATACCGCACGGAATTCGGACAAGACGCCATGATCGACGAAGTTCGCTCCCTTGTTGAAAAATTCGCTGAACGCGAAGGCCGCCGCCCGCGCATCCTCGTGGCCAAGATGGGCCAGGATGGACACGACCGCGGCGCGAAGGTTGTCGCCACCGCGATGGCCGACATGGGCTTCGACGTGGACATCGGACCGCTCTTCCAGACTCCCGAGGAAACCGCGCGTCAGGCCGTCGAAAACGACGTGCACGTCGTCGCGATGAGCTCGCTTGCCGCCGGCCACAAGACGCTGCTTCCGCAGCTGGTGGAAGAACTCAAAAAACGCGGACGCGAGGACATCCTCGTCGTGTGCGGCGGCGTGATCCCGCAGCAGGATTACGACTTCCTGCTCGAACACGGCGCGAGCGCGATCTTCGGCCCCGGCACGGTCATCCCGAAATCCACCCGTCGCATTCTCGAGCTGCTGCTCCAGGAGGATTGATCATGGCAGGCCCTACGCGAGCGCAGCGAGATGCCTGCCATCAGCCGCGCCCGGAGTGGGTGCCGGATCAGGCCGATGATTCTTTCGCCACGTGGATACTCGAGGGCGCCACGCCCTCGGGTACCTCCACGATGCGGCACATCGGGCACAAGCGCCGGCGCTTGTCGGTGGACGAGTATGTGGAAGGTATCCAAAAGGCGGATACTACCATCCTCGCCCGCGCCATCACCTTGATCGAAAGCGACTCGCCCGCGCACCGCGACGATGCGCAGGCGTTGCTCACACGGATCCTGCCGCGCACGGGCAAGGCGATGCGTGTGGGGATCACGGGCATTCCCGGCGCGGGCAAAAGCACGTTTATCGAGGCGCTCGGCGATTATCTTTGCGAACAAGGCCGCAAAGTCGCCGTGCTCGCCATCGATCCGTCGAGTACGGTGACCGGTGGCAGCGTGCTCGCCGATAAGATCCGCATGGAGAAACTATCGCGCCGGCCCAACGCGTTTATCCGTCCTTCGCCGTCGGGCGGGTCGCTGGGCGGCGTCGCGCGCAAGAGTCGCGAAGCGATGTTGCTGTGCGAGGCCGCGGGCTTCGACACGATCCTCATCGAAACCGTCGGCGTCGGTCAGAACGAAGTCACCGTGCGTTCGATGGTGGATTGTTTTATGTTTCTCATGATCGCCGGGGCGGGCGACGAGATGCAGGGCATCAAGAAAGGCGTCATCGAACTCGCCGACATGATCGTCGTGAACAAGGCCGATGGCGACAACCAGATGCGCGCGCGCGGCGCCTGCGCCGAAATGAACCGCGTGTTGTCCTACCTGCGTCCCGCGACCGAAGGCTGGACCACGAAAGCGCAAACGGCGTCCGCGCTCACCGGCGACGGCATCGCCGCCGTGTGGGAAACGGTGAAAGCGTATTTTGCGAACACGCGTGAAAGCGGCATCCTCGATCGGCGTCGTCGCGCGCAAAGCGTCGAGTGGATGCACAGCCTGATCTACGAGGCGTTGAAGCAGGAATTTTTCAGCGTACCCGCCGTGCGGGCACGTTTGGCGGAAACGGAACTCGCCGTGGCCAACGGAAAGCTCCCGCCGCTCGCCGCCGCGCAACAACTCCTCGCGCTCTCGCGACCGAACGCGACCTGAACGGAGAGCCCGTTCGTTTAGTTCTCTTCAACCCGAAAAGTGCCACGCGACTCGTGGCACTTTTTCTTTTTGTCGGTTAAACGCGTGCGTGAAGGCGTGTTTCGACGGTGAGAAACAAAAAAGCCCGGAGGGGAAACTCCGGGCTTTCCGTGTGTAGTGGAAATTCAACTACACAGCTTCACTCCAGTTTCGTTCAACTACAGCTTCACACAGACTAAACAACAGGCTTACCGGAGCAAATGGGAGAGGGTGGTGCTCAGGCGATCTCCTCGATCTGAGCGACGACGCGGCGACCGTTGATGGTCAGCCCGAGCTGACGACTCGCACCGGGGCGCACAGGCGCCGGGGCGGGAGCGGGTTTTGTCGTGACCGTGACCGGCGCGGCGGGGGCAGGCGCGGGCGCGGGACGATGCAGCGCGGCAAACTCGTGCGGGAACATCGCGTGGAGCACGCAGGCCTCGTCGTCGGTCGGCAGATTGGCTTTCGCGAGTTCGGCGCGAAGCGACGACATGCGCGGCGAGAGCGTGTCGGCGAGACGCCCTTCGATGGGCTTCTGGCCGGTCTTCTTGACGACGAGTTCGAGCAGGCCGGGATCGACCGGACCGGGCGTGCGACCGTACTTGCCGAGCGCGATATCGGCCGCGGCGGGAGCGATGTTTTTCCAACGACCAAACTTCACGTTGAGCATTGCTTGCGTGCCGACGATCTGCGAAGTCGGCGTGACGAGCGGAATCCAACCGAGCGCGGCGCGAACAACCGGGACCTCGGCCATGACGGCGTCGAACTTATCCATCATGTTCTGCTCGCGCAGCTGCGTGCGGAAGTTGGAGAGCATGCCACCGGGGACTTGGTAAGCGAGCGTGTCGCTGTCGACGCGCTCGTTGTCGCTCGAGGTGAATTTCGAGAGCTCGCGATACACTTCGGTGAAGTGCTGGCGGAGCTTGAGCAGCGTCGCGCGATCGTAGTCGGGGCAGCGCGGATGGCCTTCGAGGAGCGCGAGCATGCGCACGGTGTCGGGCTGGGCGGTGCCGTTGGCGAAAGGCGTGATGGAGGTTTCGACCGCATCGACGCCGGCGTCGATCGCGGCGAGATAAGCGGCGGCGCCGAGACCGGCGGTGTCGTGCGTGTGAACGACAACCGGGAGGCTGGTCGCACGTTTGAGCGCCGTCACAAGATCGAAGGCGACGCGCGGCGTGAGCACGCCCGACATGTCTTTGATGCCGATCGAATCGCAGCCCATTTTTTCGAGTTCTTTGCCCATGCGGACAAATGCCTCGATGGTGTGGACGGGGCTGGTGGTGTAGCAGATCTCGCCGCGCGCGTGTTTGCCGGCGGCCTTGGTGGCGCGGATCGCGGTTTGGAGATTACGCGTGTCATTGAGCGCGTCGAAAATGCGGAGCACATCGCAGCCGGCGCGCGCGGTGGCGTTGACGAAGGCTTCGACGACGTCGTCGGGGAAGCTCGTGTACTGGACGATGTTTTGTCCACGCAGCAGCATGAGGTGCGGCGTTTTTGGCGCGGCTTTTTTCAGCGTGCGCAAACGATCGAACGGATTCTCACGCAGAAAGCGCAGGCACGAGTCGATGGTGGCGCCGCCCCAGGTCTCCAAGCCGCCGAATCCGAGGCTGTCGAGCAACGGTGCGGCTGGCAGCATCTGGGCGGTGGTCATGCGCGTGGCGGCGAGCGACTGGTGACCGTCGCGGAGTACGGTGTTGTTGAAGACGACGGGTTTTGCCATGACGATGAAAGGGGAGATCGGAAAGAAACTAACGTGCGATGGGGGAAAGCGCACCGCGTCGATTGCGATTCATTGCGCACGTGCTGTCATCGGCATCCGCTACGCAGACGCGCGCGCATAAAAAACGCCGCGCGAGAGATGCGCGGCGCTTTTGCGTGAGAAGAATTTTCCGCGCGATTCGCGATGAACCGCACGGGGGTTATTAGACGGAAAGTTCGCACTGACCGCCGGCGCAGGCGACGACCTCGGCGAGTTTGGTCTGATCGTCTTCTTCGCGCAGCTCCGTGTAGGGGACGGGGTTGTACGAAAGCAGATTCCAACGCTGGTAATCGGCGGTGGTTTGCACGGCTTCCATCGGCGCCTGCACGTAGGTTTTGTCGCCCGTGAAGTGGAGCAACGAAACGCCCGTGAAGCGCGAGCGGTTTTCCCAGATGAACTCGGCGACGGCCTCCCATTCGCCATCGCGCACGGTGACGGTGTTGGAGACATTGTGCGCGAGGCCGGGCGAGAACGCGGCGTGATTGGTGCCGGGGATGACCCAGTTTTCCTGCACGAGGCGGACGCGTTCGAGGAAGCTGACGGCGTCGAGGTCTTCGCGCAGCAGGGCTTCCGGCGGAGCTTCGACGGGGAAGGTGATGACGTCGTCCGTGCGTTTGCCGTAGGCGGAAGGTTCGCAGAGATGCGGGTTGTGCTGCTTGAACCATTGATAAACTGGATCGAGCCGGCTCGCTTGCACGCGGCGGAAATAGCGGCGCGAGTGACGCGGATGAATGCCCGAGCCGGTGCCGAGCAGTAGCGAGCTGGTGCCTTCGGGTTTCACGCAAGTTGTGCGGGCGGCGACACGGATGCCGAGACGAGACGCGAATTGCGCGTTGGTTTCGCCGACGAGCGCGGCGCCTTTTTGCAGCATCTCCGGATCGAGGAGAATCTGCGGGCTGTCCATGATGCCGCAGATGGAAACACCGAGCAGCGCTTCGCGCTCGTTGATCAACTGCGAAACAGGTCCGAGATACGGGATGTTGGTGTAACCGGCTTGGAGCGTGCCGATGATCGCGGCGGCGCGAGCGGCGCGGAAGAAGTCATCGGCGGTGCGCACGAGCGCGCCATTGATGGTTGTCAGATTGCACATCTGAAAACCGTGGAGACGCGAACCGATGCGGAGCGGATTGCCGAAGTCGTCGGTGAACACGCCGCGCGCGTGAAGCTGCGCGATGTCGTCGCGGCTGATGATCTGGAAAACGGGATGCAGGCCGATTTCGACGCAGGGATTGGCGCCGTAATCTTCGTGATCCGCGAAGAAGAAACCGGGCTCGCCGAACTGCTTTTGGCATTCGAAGAGACGCATGAACTGCTCGCGCGTGGTACGATCGCGAATGAGCACCGCGGAATTGTTGGATGCGGCGCGATGCGGATGCGTTTCGAACCAGTTGCCGGTCTTGGCCTGCATCATCTTGTCGTCGTCGGCCGAGAAGAGCGCGATGGTGGCCGAGCGACGCACACCGCCCGCGAGCACGGCGCCGGCGACATGCATGAGGATGTCGTACGCTTCGATCGGCTCGAGACGGCGACCCGCGGCTTGGCGCAGGATGTCTTCGACGTTTTGCAACGCGCGTTTCAGCGGAAGATGTCCGGGCGCTTTTCCACCCGATGTGCGCAGCGGAGCGCCACGCGGACGGATCGCGGAGTAGTCGAATTCGATGACATGCCCCTTGATGTACGCATCCATCAACGCGCCGAGCGCATCGCACCAACCTTCGATCGTGTCATCGATGTGATGATGCACAACCGCCAGGTCTTCATCGTGACCGCGAGCGGCGAGCGGCGGCAGTTGTGAGACGTGGCATTTTTGAACGGAGAAACCGACGCCGCAGCCGACGAGGAGCAAGTAGAGTGTTTCCTGAAAAGCGCGCACGCGGTTGATGTGCGTGAAGGAGCAGTTGAAGAGACGCGCCTCGTGCGCGAACACCGCCGCCCCGCCGAATTGCAGCGAGCGCATCGACGGGAGCACTTCCTTGCGACGCACGCTTTCGAACGCCTCGTCGATCGCTTCGTGCAGTTCAGGATCTGCGATCGACGCGTAGCGTTGATGGTGCATCTCGGCGACGCGGGTCACCGCTTCATCCCAAGTTTCGCGACGGCGTTTCTCCGGGTTGTAGCGAGCGTAGCGAGAGATGAAGATGTAGTCTTGGAGACCGTTGTGCGGATAGCGGTTGAGGCGGGAATCGTTCTTGCGCGAACGGTAGAGGATGTAGGCCTTGGCCGCGGCGAACTCGCCCTCGGCGGCGAGCATTTTTTCCGTGAGGTCTTGGATCTCGTCCGAAGTGGGCGTGGTGCCTTTTTGATAAAACAACTCGCAGGCCCATTCGACGGAGCGGGCGATGGAGCGAGCGCGGGCGAAGTCGTCTTCGGCGAGCCCGTAGCGCCGAGACGCATCGTGCCGCAACGGGTTCTCGATGTCGCCCTGCCGTGCGGCGAAGAGGGCGAGTGCGATGGAGCGCACGATACGTTCAACGTTGAAGGGAGTGGATTTGCCGTCGCGTTTGACGACAATACGATCGGTGGTGAGTGGAGTGGACATGTGAAGAGACAAAGGCGTGGCCAGAGCAGGAGAGCGCCTGGCTTAGCGAGGGGAGACCTCGGCGTAGCGACATAAACTCTCCGGCGCAGACGCGACGAGGGCGCTGACCGGGACGAAGTATTCGACCACATCCGAGTTGGGGAGAGTGTGCATCTCAGCCGCGAAGGGCCTGAGCAAACCGCGCATGGCGACGTTGTCGCGCAGCACCTGCGCGCGCAGCCACGAGAGACGTCCGGCCGCGGTTTCGCCGAGCTTGTAGAGCAGACGCAGGGCAAAGCCCAGCCGTCGCATCGACTCACGGACCACGAAGGCCATTTCGGCGATCTGATCGCCGGGCTCCGTGTAGTAGCGACCGATCGCGTGGATGCGATCGCCGTCCCCGGTGTTTTCCACGATCGCGAAAGCCACATCGCGCACCTGATCCACGCCCAAAAGCTTCTGCAGTCGATCGCGCGAAAGTTCGGCGACAGGGTAGTGGTAGCGCTGATAAACCGTTTCCCTTGAATGCGAGCGGAAAAACTCCAGCAAAGCCATCTCGTCGCTCATGCGAAGTCGACGAAGTAGGCAGTGCAGAGGGAGCGGTTTCATGGGCCACGATGAGCATATCAGGCCGCCGCAAATTTGGCTGCGCACTCCTTGTCCAAAATGGAGAAAAAGTTGGCCCTTTTGGGAAAAAATTTCGCGACCGAGAGGGCTAACAAAAGACGCGCCCTCTCGGGCAAAGACTGCGCAGCGGTCTGAGGGGCCCGCGGGTTATATCTAATGCGTCAAAGGCGCCCATCGGCGCGTCTCCCGTCACATCACTTTCTAATACCTACTTGTGAAAACCTCCACGGCATCCAAACCGGTCACGCTCGACGGAAACGAAGCGGTAGCCTCCATCGCCTACCGACTCACCGATCTGTTCGCGATATACCCGATCACCCCGTCTTCGCCTATGGCGGAGCTGGCCGACGCATGGGCTGCTGCCGGCAAAAAAAACCTCTGGGGCCGCGTGCCGCAGATGGTGGAAATGCAGTCGGAAGCGGGCGTCGCCGGCGCCATCCACGGCGCCCTCCAGGGCGGCACCGTGGCGAGCACTTTCACGGCCTCGCAGGGCCTGTTGTTGATGGTGCCCAACATGTACAAAATCGCCGGCGAACTCACGCCGTGCTGCATGCACGTCACCGCGCGCACGCTGGCGACACACGCGCTCTCGATTTTCGGCGATCACTCCGACGTCATGGCCTGCCGTCAGACCGGCTGGGCGATGCTCGCCTCGGGCTCCCCGCAGGAAGCCCAGGATCTCGCCCTGATCTCGCACATCGCGACGCTGCGCGCTCGCGTGCCGTTCATGCATTTCTTCGACGGCTTCCGCACCTCGCACGAGATCGCGACCTTGCTGCCGCTGCCCGACGAGACGCTGCGCACGATGGTCGATGAAAACGCGCTCGCAGCCTTCCGCGATCGCCGCATGACGCCCGATCGTCCGGTGCTTCGCGGCACGGCGCAGAATCCCGACGTGTTTTTCCAGGCACGCGAAGCGGCCAATCCGTTCTATCTCGCGACGCCCGCCATCGTGCAGGAAACGATGGATCGTTTCGCGGCGCTGACCGGCCGCGCGTATCGACTTTTTGACTACGAAGGTCACCCCGAAGCCGAGCGCGTGATCATCGTCATGGGCTCGGGCGCCGAAACCTGCGCCGAAGCCGCGGCGTGGCTCAATCGTCATCGCGGCGAACGCACGGGCGTGTTGAAGGTGCGCCTGTATCGCCCGTTCAGCGCCGAAGCGTTTCTCAGCGTACTGCCGTCGACGGTTCGTCACATCGCCGTGCTCGATCGCACGAAGGAACCTGGCGCGCTGGGTGAGCCGCTGTATCTCGACGTGGTCGCGGCGCTGCGTCACGCCGGTAAGAGCGAAGTCGGCGCGGCGCGCGTCATCGGCGGACGTTATGGTCTCGCCTCGAAGGAATTCACGCCCGCGATGGCCGTGGCGGTGTTCGACGAATTGAAGAAGGAAAAACCGCTGCACTCCTTCACGGTCGGTATCGAAGACGACGTCACACATCTCTCGCTCGCGTACGACAAGACGATCGACATGGAGCCGGAAGGCGCGATTCGCGCGGTGTTCTTCGGCCTCGGTTCCGATGGCACCGTCGGTGCCAACAAGAACACGCTGAAGATCGTCGCCGGCGCGGCCGGTCTGAATGCACAGGGTTATTTCGTGTACGACTCGAAGAAGGCCGGTGCGGTCACCGTGTCGCACTTGCGCTTCAGCAAAGACCCGATCCGCGCGCCGTACCTCGTGAGCCAGGCGAGCTTCGTGGCCTGCCATCAGTTCAATCTCTTGCAGACGCAGCCCGTGCTCATGCACGCCGCGCCTGGCGCGACGTTGTTGCTCAACGCGCCCGGCGCCGCCTCGGAAGTCTGGGGCAAACTCTCCGCGGAAACCCGCGCGCAGATCCGCGCGAAACGCCTGCGGGTGTTCGCCATCGACGCAGCTTCGGTCGCCCGCGCCGCCGGTCTCGGCGGACGCATCAACACCGTCATGCAGGTCTGCTTCTTCGCGGTGTCGAAGATTCTCCCGGTCGATGACGCGATCGCACGCATCAAAGCAGCCATTGAAAAATCCTACGGACGTCAGGGCCCGGAAACGGTTCGCAAGAACATCGCCGGCGTGGACAGCGCACTCGCCGCTTTGCACGAAGTCGTGATTCCGCCGGAAAGCGAAGATCCCAGGTCGGACATCGAAGCCAGGGTGCCGACGGATGCGCCGGAGTTTTTCAACCGCGTCACCTCCGTGATGCTCGCGGGTCTCGGCGACACGCTCCCCGTCAGCGCGTTTCCGCCGGATGGCACGTTCCCGACCGGTACTTCGCGCTTCGAAAAACGCAGCCTCGCGATCGAGATCCCGGTGTGGGACGCCACGCTCTGTATCCAGTGCAACAAGTGCGTGGAATACTGCCCGCACGCCGCGATCCGCGCGAAGTTTTATCCGCCGGAAGCGCTCGCCGGCGCACCCGAAGGTTTCCACTCGACGGACTTCCGCTCGAAGGACTATCCGAACTGCAAATACACGATCCAGGTCGCGCCCGAAGATTGCACAGGTTGCAATCTCTGCGCGCAGGTCTGCCCCGCGAAGGATCGCACGAATCCTAAGAAGAAGGCGCTCATGATGGAGCCGCAGGCTCCGCTCGTCGCGAAGGAACGCGAGAACTACGACTTCTTCCTCAAGATTCCGCCGCCCGATCGCGCGACGCTCAAAACCGACCCGAAGCACACGCAGTTCCTCGACCCGCTCTTCGAATTCTCGGGTGCGTGCGCCGGTTGCGGCGAGACGCCGTACGTCAAACTGCTCACGCAGCTCTTCGGTGATCGTCTCGTGGTGGCCAATGCGACGGGTTGCTCGTCGATCTACGGGGGCAATCTCCCGACCACCCCTTACACTCGCGACGCGAACAATCGCGGTCCGGCATGGAGCAACTCGCTCTTCGAAGACAACGCCGAATACGGTCTCGGTCTGCGCCTCGCGCTCGACGGTTACGCCGAACGCGCCCGCACCGCGCTCAAGGCGCTCTCGGGCATCCTCGGCGAAGAACGCGTGAAGGCGTTGATCGACGCCGATCAGACCACCGAAAAAGGCATCTTTGAACAGCGCCTGCGCGTGTCGCAGCTCCGCGAAGCGATCGGCTCGCTCGACACGCCCGAAGCGCGCGAACTCAAGGAACTCGCCGATCACCTCGTGCACAAGAGCCTCTGGATTCTCGGTGGCGATGGTTGGGCCTACGACATCGGTTTCGGCGGTCTCGACCACGTGCTCGCGAGCGGACATCCGGTCAAAATCCTCGTGCTCGACACGGAGGTTTATTCCAACACCGGCGGTCAGTGCTCGAAGGCCACGCCGCTGGGCGCGACCGCCAAGTTCAGCGCGAGCGGCAAGACCGTGGGCAAAAAAGATCTCGGCCTCATGGCGATGAGCTACGGCTCGGTGTACGTCGCGGGCATCTCGCTCGGCGCACGCGATGGCCAGGCGGTCACCGCGCTGCGCGAAGCCGAAGCGTATCCCGGCCCCGCGCTGATCATCGCCTACTCGCACTGCGTGGCGCACGGTTACGATCTGCGCCTCGGCGTCGAACAGCAGAAGCTCGCGGTGGAAACCGGTTACTGGCCGCTGTATCGCTACGATCCACGTCGCGCCGAGCGCGGCGAAAATCCGATGCAGCTCGACTCCACGCCGCCGAAGACGGATCTCGTCAACTTCACCCGCAACGAACTGCGTTATCGCTTGATTGCGCAGCAGGGCGATGCCGCCCGCGCGAAAGAAGTGGAGAACGATGCACAGGCGCATGTACGCCGTCGCTTCGCGCTCTATCAGACGCTCGCGGCGGCGCAGAAAGCGGCGCCCGTGGCCGTCGACGCAACGCCGGCAGCTCCGCTCGCCAACGGTAAAACGGAGGCGTCGTCATGAACCTAGAAACCAATTATCTCGGCCTGAAGCTCGCGCATCCGATCATCCCTGGTGCGTCTCCCTTCTGTGACGATCTCGATCAAGTGCGCCGGCTGGAAGACGCCGGTGCGCCCGCGATCGTGATGCGCTCGCTTTTCGAAGAACAAATTCTTCAGGAAGGCCTCGCGCATCAGATGTACCGCGAGCAGATCGAAGAGAGTTTCTCGGAAGCCGCTTCGTTTTTCCCCGAGCCGAAAGAGTTTGTTTTCGGTCCGGAGCAATATCTGGAGCAAATCCAGCGCCTCAAAGCGGCCGTGAAGATCCCGGTGATCGCATCGCTCAACGGTGCGCATCCCGGCGGTTGGATCGACTACGCGCGCAAGATCGAAGCAGCGGGCGCGGACGCGCTCGAGCTGAACATTTATTTCCTGCCCACCGAAGCGAAAGTGACCGGTGCGGAAGTGGAGTGGCGTCTCGCCGAAACGGTGCGCAGCGTGAAAGCCGCGGTGAAGATCCCCGTCGCGGTGAAACTGTCGCCGTTCTACTCGTCGCTGCCGCAAATCGCGCGTCAGTTGAAGGAAGTCGGCACCGACGCGATGGTTTTGTTCAACCGGTTTTTCCAACCGGATTTCGACATCGAAAATCTCGAAGTGCGCGCGCGTCTCGAGCTCTCGTCTCCCGCGGAGTTGCCGGCGCGCCTGCATTGGACCGCGATCCTCGCCGGACAAGTGGACATGCCGTTGGTCGTCAGCGGCGGTATCCACAGTTATCCGGACGTCGTGAAGTCGATCATGGCCGGTGCGACCGCCGTGCAGGTGGTGTCGTGCCTGTTGAAATGGGGCCCGGGTTATCTGAGTACGTTGGTGAACGATCTGAAGCACTTCATGGAAGAGCAGGAGTATCGTTCGCTCGATCAGATGCGCGGCAGCCTGAGCATGAAACGCTCTGCCACGCCGGAGGTTTTTGAACGCATCAACTACCTGCGCACGCTGCAGCTGTGGCGTGTTTGAGGTGTTCGTACCCGCACACCATGCCGTATCGGATCTGCAAAATTTTCTCGGTCGAGAACGGACACATTCTCTCGAAGCATCCGGGGAAATGCCGCTTCCCGCACGGGCACAGCCGTCGCGTCGAAGTGGTCGTCGAAGCCGACACGCTCGACGAGAACGACATGGTGTGCGACTTCTCGCGCGTCTCGGCGCTGATCAAGGATTTCATCGATAGCTTCGACCACGCGATGTGCCTGAACACCGCGGATCCCCATTATCCGCTTTATCGCGCGGCGTATGAACGCGTGGTGCCTTTTCAAAACCAGGACCCGACGAGCGAGTTGATGGCGAAACGGATCTTCGATTATCTCCGTGAAGCGTTGGAAAAATCGCCGGAAGATCTCGCGCGCCGCGTGCGCGTGTGTCGCATCCGCATGCACGAGACCGGCTCGAGTTGGGCCGAATACGAAGCGTGACCGCCATGAGCACGCCGCCGCTGCAGATGTTCGAGGAGTGGTTCGCGGAAGCGAAAAAACATCCGGGCATCGTGGATGCCACGGCGATGGCGCTCGCGACCTCGGGCGCGGACGGCCAGCCGTCGGTCCGCATGGTGTTGCTCAAGCATCATGGCGACGACGGATTTGTTTTTTATACGAATCTCGAAAGTCCCAAGGCGCGCGACCTGCGCGAGAATCCGCGCGCGGCGCTGTGTTTTCATTGGGCTCCGCTCACGAAGCAGATCCGCATTGAAGGCGACGTGTCGCCGGTGACGGACGACGAGGCGGATCGTTATTTTGCGACGCGTCCGCGCCTGAGCCAGCTCGGCGCCTGGGCGTCGCAGCAATCGCAACCGATGCCGCATCGGTATGCGCTGGAAACCGGCGTGGCGAAGGTCGCCGCGCGTTTCGGCGCCGGTGCGGTTTCCCGACCGCCGCATTGGTCCGGCTATCGTCTGAAACCGGCGCGGATCGAGTTCTGGAAGGAAGGCGCTTTTCGGCATCACGAACGCATCCTGTTCTCTCGCGAGGGGGATCGATGGACGCGGACGTGGTTGTATCCATAAACCAACTACAAACCGCTGCAACCGCCCCGCGTGGCCCGCCTTCAAGATATGCGCATCAATGGACAAGGTCCGCGACGCGGGAATCGCGGCTTTTTGTTAAAACATAAAAATGCAGACGGCATTTATCCATGAGATGATACTCCGCCGTTCTGAGATCAGCCGGCGCTGGCGGCTGACACTGCGGGACGGCGCGTACTATACGGCCTTGGGCAATCCTGAGACCTTGCGATACATGATCGAACCTACCCTCGACCGTCTGTTCAGCGAGACGCGAGAGATGCGCGAATCCAAGGTGACTCATCCGGTCCGTTTGGTTGATGAAGCGTCGCGTTGTGCGCTAAACCCCATGATCTCGTTCTTCCTCGCCGGAGAATCGGCGCTGGTGGCGGTGGTGCGCGAGATACGCCCGTCGCCGCTGTTGTCGGAGACGCAGTTGTTGATTTCCGAAGGCGAGATGCTGGAGCGTTTCCGCGAGATCGGGCACGAGGAAGTGCGCAGCTTCTGCGAGATATGCGGCATCGAGGAACCGGCGGCCGCGGCGCATGGTTCGTGCGCGGGATTGCCCGCGAAATGCCCCTATAAAAATCAGCCGCATCCGCCGCGTCGTCATTGAGACACCCGCAAACGCCCATGTCGCGATGGACTGACGCCCCATCATCATCGCGACGCC
>CALFXL010000049.1 GCA_937958045.1 uncultured Opitutaceae bacterium
CCCGGCACGCTCACGCCGACTTCTTTGAAACCGTGCATCGCGCCGACTGCGATCTCGTCGTTGAGCGCAATGAACGCCGTCGGCATGTCGCTGCGTTCGGCGAAACTTTTGGCTAGCGCGCGTCCGTATTCGAAATCGTTTCCACGAACATGGAGATGATCGAGCGAAGTCGTGCACTTGTCGAAATCGAGGTCGTGTTCGCTCAGCGATTCGCGGATGCCGCGCACGCGATCGAGGGTGCTTCGCACATTATCCGAATACGCGAGCAGGCCGAATTTGCGGTGACCGAGCGAATACAGATGTTCGACGATCCCGCGCATGCCGCTCACGCGATCGAGCGAAACCGTATTCGCGCCTTTGATACCGAAATGGTCGATGACAAGGTTGGGCGTACCGCTCGCGGTGAGGCTGCGCAGATGGTGCTCCAATTGCGCTTCGTCGAAATAACCGATGAACACCACCGCATCCACACGCAGCGACAGGAAGTGGCGGATGACATTCCAACTGCTGTCGGGGTCGACTACTTCGATGAAAGTCGAAAACGATTTGTCGCGCAGACGTTGCTGCAAAGACGCCAGCTTGTGCACGAGCGTCTGCGTCATGAGATTTTGCATACAAACGCCGACCGTGGAGGTGCGTTTGCCCTTAAGATGCAGCGCGTAGGCGTTGGGCACAAAACCGGTTTCCTCGATCGCGCGATTCACTCGCTCGATGGTTTTCTTTTTGAGACCCGGCTGGCCATTGAGAACGCGCGAGACGGTGGTTCGAGCCAGGCCCACGTAGCGGGCAAAATCAGCGGAAGAACGGATACGTGGCTGGGGAGATTTAGGCTGGGGCGTACTCACAAAGAATTGGAAACGGCAAACATCCTTAAGAAAGGGGCCTTCTTGGTGTCAAACGCCTGCAACGACTCCCGAAATATTCCTGTCAGATCGACGATCTACTGAACCGGAATAAGCCCAGCGATTTTTCTGAACCATCGGACGCGAGCTCGGGGTCCCGTACGGTACGGACAAAGAGTGCGGACACTTGTCCGAAATAATTTGACGCCACCCCCGGCCGACCAAAGCGTCTGCCCTCCCAACGGCCGCAAGCGCCACGCCCCCCGCGCGCGTTTGCATTTTATCTCCCCTTGCCCATGCCTGCTTTAACCCGCTTTGGTCGCGGCTTCGCGACGTTTTCCCTTTTACTGGCGGTCAACTTCACCGCTCGTGCGCAAGAAGCGCAACCGCCCGCCCAGTTCAAAGGCGCATCGCCATTGGTCTGGTCAGCGCGTCTCGCAAATTCTGAAGTCGAACGCCTCGGCACGCGTATGTCGGCGGCGACATCGAAATGGGATTACGCCAATTTCCTTTTCCTCAATTCGCTGCTGCAACTCGACGAGCGACTGCGCCAGGACCGCTATCTGCCTTGGGTGCAGGCCACGATAGATTCGTTTCTCTCGGAGGATGGTCGCACGATTAAATACTACCGTCCCGACGATCATAACATCGATCACGTCGCGCCGGCCAAAACGGTTTTCTCGCTCTATCATCGCACGCTGAATCCGCGCTACCGCGCCACGCTCGATGTGTTTCGCGAGCATCTGAAAACACATCCGCGCACGCCCGAGGGCGGTTTTTGGCACAAGAAAATTTACCCCAATCAAATGTGGCTCGACGGCCTGTTCATGGGCTCGCCGTTCTACACGGAATACGGACGCGTCTTTGGCGAGCCGGCGATTTTCGATGATGTCGCCAAGCAAATCCGCCTCGTCGCCGAACACACCTACGACGAAAAAACCAGCCTCTTCTATCATGCGTGGGACTCCGCGCGCGTGCAGCCTTGGGCCGACAAAACCACGGGCCGCTCCCCAAATTTCTGGAGCCGCGCGATCGGCTGGTACGCGATGGCAATCGTCGACGTGCTCGATCATCTGCCCGTCAATCACGAGGCACGCCCCGAGATCATCGCGATCTTCAAGAAAGTCGCCGATGGCGTGATCAAACACCAGGACCCGGCCAGCGGCCTCTGGTGGCAAGTCACCGATCAAGGTCATCGCGAAGGCAACTATCTCGAAGCGACCGCGTCCTCGATGTTCGTTTACTCCATCGCCAAGGCGATCAATCGCGGCTACCTGCCGCGCGAGGCTTATCAAGCTGCGGTGATCAAAGGCTACGAAGGTATCATCCGCGATCTCATCGTGACGCACGACGACGGCCGCACGATTCTCACGCGTTGCTGCAAGGTCTCGGGTCTCGGCCCCGGCGAAAAACGCAACGGCTCTTTCGAATACTACATCAGCGAACCAATCGTGGACAATGATGCCAAAGGCACCGGCCCCTTCGTCCTCGCCGGCATCGAACTCGATCGCTTGCTCTCCGTCGCGGCGCGTGCCGGCGACATTCCTGCGCCGAAAGAATCCGCGATCAAAATTTACGCCGCGCAACAACCGGCGGCTCCCGCGCCCGAGCGTTTCGCCGACGAAGCGAGCCGCAAAGCGTGGACCGAAGAGATGCCCGCGATCCTCGCGCGCATCAAAGCCCCCGTTTTCCCCGACCGCCAATTCTCGATAGTCAACTACGGCGCGGTCGATGGACAGGATTCCTCCGAAGCAATCCGCAAAGCGATCGAAGCGTGTCATGCCGCGGGCGGGGGCACCGTGCTCGTGCCGGCCGGAACTTTCTACACCGGCGCCGTGCATTTGAAGAGCAACGTCAACCTCCACGTCGCCGAGGGCGCGCGTCTGCTGTTCCTCACGGATCCGAAATTGTATCCCACCGTTTTCACGCGCTGGGAAGGCGTGGAGTGCATGAACTTTTCTCCGCTCATTTATGCGTTCGAGCAGGAAAATGTCGCCATCACCGGCAAAGGCACGATCGACGGCCAGGCCGACTACGACAACTGGTGGGGCTGGGTGAAACTTGACGCGAAAACGAAGCCCAAAGTTCCGCTCGCGCGTGCCAGCCGGACGCGTCTCATGCAGCAAGCCGACGACTACAGCCTCCCCGAAGAACGCGTGTATGGACTTGGTGAATACCTGCGTCCTCCCCTCATCCAATTTTACCGCTGCAAAAACATCCTCGTCGAAGACGTCACCTTGCTCCGTTCGCCCTTCTGGGTGATCCATCCGGTGCTTTCGCAAAACATCACCGTGCGCGGCGTCACCATCATCTCGCATGGAGCCAACAGCGACGGCTGCGATCCCGAATCCTGCACCGACGTGCTGATCGAAAACACGAAATTCGACACGGGCGACGATTGCATCGCCATCAAGTCCGGTCGCAACAACGACGGCCGCCGTCTCGCCGTGCCTTCGCAGAATATCATCATCCGCAACTCGGAGTTCAAAGATGGCCACGGCGGTGTCGTCCTCGGCAGCGAATGCAGCGGTGACATCCGCAATGTCTTCGCCGAGAACTGCGTGATGGACAGCCCCAACCTCGACCGGGCACTTCGCTTCAAAAGCAACGCCGTGCGCGGCGGCGTGTTGGAAAACGTCCACATGCGCAACGTCCGCATCGGTCGCGTCGCCGAAGCCGTGCTCACCATTGATCTCCTCTATGAAGAAGGCGCGCGTGGTCCGCACAAACCCGTCGTCCGCAATGTCAGCATGACCGACATCACCAGCACGGGCAGCCCGCGCGTGATGTTTGTGCGCAGCTTCGACAATGCGGAAATCGACAACATCCGCATCGCCTACTCCACCTTCTCCGGCCTGACATCTACGGAAGTGCTTCAGCACGCCGGCAACGTCACCCTCAACCAAGTCAACTTCATCCCCGCCAAAACCGCGCGCGCGGCCAACTCCGTTCCACCGCCTGCGCCCTGATAATCTTGCCCTTGACCACGCAGCTTCTGATGAAATGCGTGCCCTCGCGCACGCTTCGGAAGCCGCCCCGCTTCTACTAACATCTCCACGTCGTAAACAAAACCTCCCGACACCCTATGCAAGCAGCCACCACCAAGATGACCAATTACCGTTGGTCAATTTGTTCACTCCTGTTCTTCGCCACGACTATCAACTACCTGGACCGCCAAGTTCTCTCTTTGACTTGGAAGGACTTCATCGTCCCGGAGTTTCATTGGACGGACACGCAGTACGGTTTGATCACCGGCGCGTTCTCGATCTTCTACGCAATCAGCATGGTGTTCGCCGGACGCTTCGTGGACTGGATGGACACGAAAAAAGGCTTCCTGTGGGCGATCGGCGTGTGGTCCCTCGGCGCTTGCGCGCACGCTTATTGCGGTATCGCCACCTCCGGCATCCTCGCCGGCGAATGGTTTGTCGGTTTTGAAAGCGCGCGTCACATCATCGGCACCATCGACGATGTCGCGAAAGTCGCCGTCGTGAGCGTGTGGCTGTTCATTGTCGCCCGCTTCGTGCTGGCGGTTGGCGAAGCCGGTAACTTCCCCGCCGCGATCAAAGCGACGGCCGAATATTTCCCCAAGAAAGACCGCGCCTTCTCCACCAGTATCTTCAACGCCGGCGCCACCGTCGGCGCGCTCGCCGCTCCGTTGCTCATCCCCACCATCGCGAAAGCATGGGGTTGGGAAGCGTCCTTCCTCATCATCGGTGCGCTCGGCTTCGTCTGGATGGGTTTCTGGATGGTCATGTACAAGAAGCCGGACAAGAGCCCGCACGTAAACGCCGCCGAGCTCGCCTACATCCAACAGGACCACGCGGCCGATATTGCTTCCGGTCAGGAAGCCAAGGCGGGTGAAGAACGCAAAATGTCTTTCGCTGCTTGCTTGAAGTACCGTCAGACGTGGGCCTTCGCGATCGGCAAGTTCATGACCGACGGCGTTTGGTGGTTCTTCCTGTTCTGGACCCCCGCCTACCTCAGCTCGGTGTACGGTATCAAATCTTCGGATACAGCGGGTAAACTCGCGATCTTCGTCCTCTACGCCATCACGCTGCTCTCCATCATCGGCGGCTGGCTGCCCTCCTACTTCGTGGACAAGAAAGGCATGAATCCGTACGCCGGCCGCATGAAGGCGATGCTCATCTTCGCGTTCATCCCGCTGCTCGCCCTCTTCGCCCAGCCCCTCGGCTCCTATAGCTACTGGCTCCCGATCATCATCATCGGTATCGCGGGCGCGGCTCACCAAGCCTGGTCGGCCAACATCTTCTCCACGGTCGGCGACATGTTCCCGAAAAAGGCGATCGCCACGATCACCGGCATCGGCGGCATGGCCGGTGGTATCGGTTCGTTCCTGATCAACATCGGCTCCGGCCGCCTGTTCGACTACGCGGGCGAAACCCAGATGACGCTCTTCGGTTTCGTCGGCAAGGAAGCCGGTTACCTCATCGTCTTCTCGATCTGCGCCGTGGCCTACTTGATCGGCTGGATCATCATGAAGGCGCTGGTTCCGAAATACAGCCCGATCACCGATCTTTGATCTCCCTCTCTTTCATCCAGGGCGCGCCACCGACGGCGCGCCCTTTTTTAGCTCCTCATTCATGATGCGCCGCCTCTGTTTCTCCCTGTTCTCCTTCCTTCTCTGCACGGTTTCATCGTCTGCTGCTGCAGTTCGCTGGTCCGATGTGAAGCAGCAGCCAGCCGCGTGGCACGCCACCGAGGAGGCGATCGCCATCGCCGACAATGTGCTGGCGTACCAATATCCGAGCGGCGGATGGCCCAAAAACGTGGACATGGCCAAGCCGTTGACGCCGC
The DNA here is from genome assembly GCA_937958045.1 of uncultured Opitutaceae bacterium. GTDB lineage: Bacteria > Verrucomicrobiota > Verrucomicrobiia > Opitutales > Opitutaceae > Nibricoccus. The sequence continues at coordinate 5,658 of CALFXL010000049.1, forward strand.
AAGCGCGCGCCGCCCTCGCCGCTCGCGACGAACACGTCGGTCGCAGCGATAGTTCGCCGACAATCGATAACGGCGCCACCACGAGTCAGATCGTCTTTCTCGCCAACGTATTCAACGCGTCACTACACGAGCGCCATCGTGACGCGGCGTTGCGCGGCATCGACTATTTGCTCGCCGCACAATACGAGAGCGGCGGATGGCCCCAGTTTTTCCCTCTCCGCGAAGGCTATTACTCGCGCATCACTTTTAACGACGACGCGGTTCTCCGTGTGCTCGAGCTCCTGCGCCATGTCGCCGCCGGCGATGCGCCCTACGGTTTTGTGGATGCCCCCCGTCGCGAACGCGCAGCCGATGCTGTCCGTCGCGGCGTCGATTGCATCTTGCGCGCGCAAATCGTCGTGAGCGGCCGGCCCACCGTCTGGTGTGCACAACACGACGAGAAAACACTCGCGCCCGCATCCGCGCGAAAGTTCGAGCCCGCCTGCTACGCCAGCTACGAGAGTGCAGGACTCGTTCGTTTTCTCATGTCGCTCGATAACCCTTCGCCCGAGGTCATCGCCGCGGTTCAGGGCGCCGTCGCGTGGTTCGAGCGCACGCGTCTCACGGGCATCCGTTTCAAACGCACCAAACCTCCCGGCGGAGACGGCATCGTCATCGCCGATCCGGCGGCCCCGCCTCTCTGGGCTCGTTTTTATGAGTTCGGCAGCGAGCGCCCCATTTTCGTCGGACGCGATGGGGTCATCCGTTACCGCCTAGACGAGATCGAGCGCGAGAGACGCAGCGGCTATTCGTGGTACGACGATCGCCCGCAGGAAATTTTGTCCAAATATCCGAAATGGGCCGCACGCCACGGCGTATCGGTAAACATCTCCGTCGATCGCTCCGAAACGCAGTAGTTTAAATTCCACTACATGATGCGCTCCGGGAGCATCACGACCAGCCCTTGGACTTATTTTTGTTCGCCGGCCCGGTTGCTTGACACTCCCGCATTCCCGACGGTATGGGGATACCCCTTTAACTCGAAACACGCCACCGCCCATGCCCTCCGCCAACGACATCCGCAAAGGCCAAGTCATCAAGTTCAACAACGAGCCCCATCTCGTCATGGAGACCCAGCATCGCACGCCGGGAAACCTCCGCGCCTTTGTGCAGATTAAGATGCGTAATCTTCGTTACGGAAAGGCTCTCGACCAGCGCTTCGCTTCGACCGACACGATCGAAGTCCTCCCGACCGACAAGCGTTCGCTCGAGTTCAGCTACGCGGACCGCGGCACCTACGCGTTCATGGATCCGGAGACCTTCGAGCAGATCGAGCTCAGCGAAGCCACGCTCGGCGACGTGAAGAACTATCTTACTCCCGGTGGCAAAGTGGACATTCTCTTCGTCGACGAAAAACCGCTCTCGGTCGATCTCCCCTCCGCCGTGAACCTGAAGGTTATCGAAAGCGCCGAAGGCATCAAGGGTGACACCGCCAGCAACGTCCAGAAGCCGGCCAAACTCGAAACCGGTCTCGTCGTCCAGGTCCCGCTGTTCGTGAAGGAAGGCGAAATCATCCGCGTCTCCACGGCTGACGGCACTTATCTCGGCCGCGCCTAATCCGTTCTATTTTTTAACGCCCGCGGCATCACTCCCGAAGCCGCGGGCTTTTTAATGCCCACACATAACGCGGAGCGGTTTGTAACCATTAATTGGATACAGACCGCAACCAGCGTTTCAGACATTTGATGAGCGCGTCTCGCTGCACCGGCTTGGTAAGAAAGTCGTCCATGCCTGCTTCAAGACACGCTTCGCGATCGAGCGGCATCGCATTCGCCGTCAAAGCCACGATCGGCAGCGTCCCGCGCGGGCGCCGCTCACGGATTCTCCGAGTCGCTTCGAGTCCATCGATCCCCGGCAGGCGCATATCCATCAGTACCAGCGACCACGACCCCGCCAGCGCTTGTGTCACCGCATCCGTGCCATTTTCGACAACCGTCACGGTAAGACCGGCACGCTGAAGCATGACTGCGATCACACGCTGATTCACCGGCTCATCTTCCACGACGAGTACGCGTCCGCTCAGAACCACCTCTTCGCGATTGTGCTCCTGCCGCGCCGCGGGCGGCGCGTCCGCGATTTCCATGGGCAGTTCGAAATAAAATTCCGAGCCGCTCCCCGGCCGGCTTTTCACATGGATCTTTCCGCCCATGCGCTGCACGAGTTGCTGCGAGATCGCGAGACCGAGACCACTTCCGCCAAACCTCCGCGTCGTCGAGCCGTCGCCCTGACTAAACTTTTCGAACAACTTCGCCTGTGTCACCTCATCCATCCCGATGCCCGTGTCGCGCACGCTAAAATGCAGCACGCAAAGACGGTCGCGGGTGGCCACGGTTTTTAACGCCATCTCGACAGAACCGCGCTCGGTGAACTTGACCGCGTTGCCGATCAGATTGGCAAGCACCTGTTTCAAGCGCGACGGATCGCCCATCACAAGCGGCGGCAACGAGTCATCGATCGAGACAGAATAAGAAAGCTCTTTTTCGTCCGCTCGCGCTGCCATCAACGCAGCCGATTCCTCCATCACTTCGGCGGGCGAAAAACGGATATGCTCAAACTCCATCTTGCCGCTCTCGACCTTCGAGATGTCGAGGATGTCGTTGAGCAGGCGCAGCAATGCATTGGCCGAGTTGAGCGCGACCTCCGTCTGCAAGCGTTGATCCTTCGTCAGCTCCGAATCCTCGAGCAGCTGCAGCATGCCGATCACCCCATTCATCGGCGTGCGGATTTCGTGGCTCATCATCGCGAGGAACTCGCTCTTCGCGTGATTCGCAGCTTCCGCGCGCTGCTTTTCCAAATTCAGTCGTTCGACGAGTTCCTCCTTCTCAAACAACGAGCGATAAAACAGGCGCAGATCCGCGAGATGATCCGCCGCAGAGCTGCGCACAAAGCTGGTATAAATCAAAGTCGCGATCCCGATCAGCCAGCCTTCGACCGACCATTTCGTGGTGGCCATGAAGGTGAACCCCAGCGGCGCCATGGTGCCGAGCATGTACATCCAGTGACAGCTCGCCACCGGCGATAACGAACGCGCCGCGCCCGCGTTCATGCCGACTACGACAAACACCGTGAGGATGCGTGGAAGAAACGCATCGGTGTTCAAAAAGAGCACGATACCGATTGCCCACATCATCACCGTGGGCGCGAGGCCGATCAGAAACCATCGCCGCCATAGCGGCATCTCCGCGTCGCCACGTGGGCGGCTGAAGAAAACGCGATTCACCTGCCAGCGCACCGCGGTGATCGCGAGCATCACCCCCAACCACAACGACGTCCACAATGGCGGGAAATGTGACCACACGCCCGCCGCGAGCAGAATGGGCACGACAAAGTTCGACGACAGACCGAGCCATGCGAGCCGGTGCAGGAGGCGCGTGAGTTCTCCTTCAACTTTAATCTCGAGCGAGTGGTCGTGTTCTTTCTTTTCCGAGGACTGCTTAGCCAACTGCATGCCTACCTGTTCCCTTTCTGCGCGCCTCGCTTTTCGATTCTCACAGCACTCGCGCCCACAGCACCTTCAGGTAGCGGCTCTCAAGGCAGTTTGAATAAACGGGATGATCCGGGCCCGGCCCCGTGCGATCGAAAAATTGCAACCGGCGCTGCAGACGATGCGCGGCCTTGATCGCGTGCTGTTCAAAATCCTCGAGACTCAACAAACCCGAGCACGAACACGTCACAAAAATTCCCCCCGGCTTCACGAGCGAGATGGCGAGCTGATTAAGATCCTCGTACTTCTGGCGTCCCTCCCAGTTGCCGCCTTCCTCGCGGGTGAAAATAAACTTCGGCGGATCGAGCACGACGACGTCCCACTTCTCTCCGTTGGACTGCATCTGCCTCGCGTAGGCAAAGGCGTCTGTATGGACAAACTTGATACGCGCCTGGTTGAGATTCGCGTTCCGTTTCGCCTGCGCGATCGCCTTCTCATCGAGATCGACCGCGGTCACGTCTTCCGCGCCACCCGCGATCTTGGCATTGAGCGAAAAGCCGCCGGTGTAGCAGCAGAGATCGAGCACCCGCGCGCCTTGGGTGAAACGCGCGAGCGCACGACGGTTTTCACGCTGATCGCAGAAGAAACCCGTTTTGTGACCTTCGGAGAAATTCACTTCGTAGCGAATGCCATGCTCCCGGATCTTCACCGTCTGCGGTGCGGCCGCATTTGTTTCGTTGAAGGTCGACGGCTTGATGCCTTCGAGGCTGCCGATGTCGTGATCGACATGCACGCGCGCGAACTTCGTGCCCGCGAGCTCATGAATCAACGGCAGCCATTTCGGCAGTCGTTGCGCGATGCCCAAGCTGTACACTTCGCATAGCAGCGTATCGCCGTAGCGGTCGATCGTGAGCCCGCTGAGACCATCGCCGTCCGAGTTGATCAAACGATACGCGTCCGTCGTTTCATCGAGCTTGAAAATCTCGCGTCGCAATTGCACCGCACGACGGATCGCCTGCTCGAAATAACTTTCGTTCACCGGCTCAAGGGAGTGCGAGACCACGCGCAGCACCATCTTCGCGCGCGGGTTGTAGAGACCGCCGCCGGCGAGATTGCCGTTCTTGTCGTACACGTTGACGAAGTCGCCCGGTTTCGCGTCTGGCGAAACCTGTCCGAGCAACCGCGGAAAAATCGCGGGCTGAAACGTAAAGTACTTCAGCTGCGCCCAAGGCCGTGCCCACTGCGAGCGATCGATCGCCGCAGGCGATGGCTTCTCAATTTTATCGGGACGCATTTCGTCGTCAGACATGCGCCTCACCTTCCCGCCCGCGTCGCGCGTCCGCAATGGCGATTTTTTGCACAAACAAAAAAGCACCGCGATTGCGGTGCTTATAAGGGGAGTTTGTTCGCGAAGCGTTCGTGCGATGTTTACTCGCCGAGGAGTTTCACGAGCGCTTGCTCCAGCGCGGCGCCGCGCAGGTTCCTGCCGACGATGCGACCTTCGCCGTCGATCAACAGCGTGAAGGGAATCGCGGTCACGCCGTATTGATTAGCGAGTTTGCTGTCCCAAAACTTGCCGTCGAAAATCTGCGGCCAAGCGATGCCGTTCTTTTCGAGGTAGTTCTTCAACGCCGCTTCATCGCGATCCAAGCTGATGCCAATCACTTCGAATCCGCGCGGCTGAAACTTTTTGTACGCGGCGATCACGTTCGGCATTTCTTGCACGCACGGGCCGCACCACGTCGCCCAGAAGTCGAGCAGCACTACTTTGCCGCGATATTTTCCGACGGAGATGTCGTTGCCGTTGAGGTCCTTCTCCGCGAAGTCGGGAAACATCTTGCCCTCGGCCAACGCGGCTTGCGCGGCGGCGGCGGCTTTTTGTTTATCCACCATTTCGAGGATTCTATCGACCTGCTGCGCCTGCGACGAATTTGGGAAATCCTTCTTCAACTGGAGAAACACGTCGCCAGCTTTGTCGAAATCTTCGAGCACCTGCAGATAGATCGTACCTTTCACGACGAGTATTTGCGCGGCCTCGTCGGTTTGCTCGCTCTTGTATTCCTGCACGAGCGCGTCGAGTTGCTTCAGTTCGTCAGCGAGCGTGGACTCGGAGATGTCGGGTTGATTGAGTTTGGCGCGCACGTTTTCCACCACAGCGGCGAGCTTCGACCGAAGCGTGTCTTGGGCGTTGTCCGCCGCACGCAGGGGTAACAGCAGGGATCCGCAGAGGGCGCAGAGCGCGAGAATCGTTTTGAGGTGCATAAATGGGAATGGAGGAATGATCCCGCTCCCGGCCAAACGCAACCGCGCTTATTGCGCAGGGAACGCCGCGTCGATCAGCGCTTCGATGCGCCGCTTGGAATCTTTCACCGCTTCCACCGGAATACGTGGGCCAAACTCCAGCGTGAGCAGGTGATGCGGTTTCCAGAACGAGCTCACCATTTCGAAATCGATCTGGCCCGAGCCGATCGGTTGGTGATCGCGTCCGTCGGGAGTGACGTCGTGCAAATGAAAACCGAGCAGGCGATCCGCATTCTTCGCGAGATGTTCGCGATGCGTGAGCAACGCCAGCTGCTCTTTGATGTGCGCGTGGCCGGTGTCGTGCCAATAACCGGCCGTGTGCGGCTGCGCGATGTCGCCGAGCAATTCTTCGAAATCGCTGTCGAGGGGCAGCTCGGCCGCGTCCTCGCGATTCTCAAGTCCGAGCGACACACCTCGCTCCACCGCGTGCATACGGATTTCTTCGAGGCTCAATTTCACCTGCTGCCAGTAAGTGGTTTTGCGCGCCTGCAGCTTCTTCAACGCTTTGTCGCGCAGCGCGAGATAACGCGCATCGCTCGAGAGTTTCACGCCCGGATGACGCTCGAAATACGCTTCGAGTTTTTTCACCGGATTAAACCAACCCAAGCGCACGCTGCCCAAATGCATCACGAGCACGCGCGCTTTCACTTGCTGGCTGAAATCGAGCGAGCGGCGAGTCGAGCGCAGCCATTGATCGTGCTCCTGATAATCCGTGGACGACGGCTGGAAGAGATTCGGCGCGGCCTGCATCACACCGGTCGGCAGCGGGCAGAAATTATGCGTCGAGCTGACCTGGATGACGCCCTCCTCCACCGCTTTCAGAATGCCCGGCACCAGCGTGATGCGGATGCCGTGACTCAGCTCCACGTACGAAAACCCGAGATCGGCGATCTCGCGCAACATCGCGTAACCGTCGGTATGGCGGGAGGAACACCAACTGGTCGAAAGGGCGAGGACAGGTCTCATGGCAAACAAAGCAGGCGCATCAGCAGGAATGCGGCCCATATGGGCATGTTAACAAACAAAACAACCGCGTCCCGACAGGTCGGAACGCGGTTGTCGAAAATCGGAAGGCACGCGTGTAGCGTGGTTGATTAGCTGGCGTGGCGACGGCGCAGCATCGCGGTGAAGGCCATGACCTTCTCCTTGCGGCGACGCTTTTCGCACGGCTTCTCGCAGTAGCGCTTCGCGCGGACACCCTTGATGATGTTCTCGCGCTCGAGCTTCTTCTTCATGCGACGGAGCGCACGGTCGATGGGCTCGTTTTTGCGGATTTTGATTTCGATGGACATGTGTCGGGACAGGATTGGAAACGGGAAAAAGGTCATGACTACGCCAAGGGCCTCACGCCTCGTCAACGGCTTTTTTCCACCCTTCTCGCGGACTCCACGCTTGCGGGGCTGGCCGGGCTCCGTTGCCTAACCGGACCGTGTCGTCTGCCGATAAGAACTTCGTCCATCTCCACGTCCACACCGATTATAGTCTGCTCGACGGCGCCTGCCGAATCGATCGGCTCATGAATCGCGCCGTGGAGCTTGGCATGCAGGCCCTCGCCCTCACCGACCACGGAAATCTTTACGGCGCGATCGAGTTCTACAACGCCGCCAAAGCCAAAGGGATAAAGCCGCTCATCGGTTGCGAAATTTATCTCGTCGAAGGGTCACGGTTGGAGAAAAACGGCCGCGCGGAAGACGGCAAAAGTTATTACCACCTCGGGCTCCTCGCCAAAAACGTCACCGGCTACCAAAACCTCCTGAAGCTCGTTTCCGACGCGCATCTGCGCGGCTTCTACTACAAACCGCGCGCCGATTGGGAGACCTTGTCGAAATACGCGGGCGGCCTCATCGGATTCACCGGTTGCCTCGCGGCAATCATCCCGCAACACCTTTTGCACGACCGCTGGGAACAGGCTCGCACCGCCTGCGCGCGTTTCGTCGACATCTTCGGCCGCGAAAACTTTTTCGTCGAAATCCAGGACCACGGCATCCCCGAACAGATCAAAATCATCCCCGGACTCCTCAAACTCGCCGAGGAATTCAATCTGAAGGTCATTGCCAGCAACGACGTTCACTACGTCCGCGCCGAAGACGCCGGTCCGCACGACGCGATGCTCTGCATCCAAACCGGCGCAAAGATCGACGACGAGAACCGCATGCGTTTCGACAGCACGCAGTTCTACCTCAAATCCCGCGACGAGATGGCCCAGCTCTTCGCCGAGGTGCCGGACTCCATCACCAACACCCAGCTCGTCGCCGAGATGTGCGATCTGGCGATCCCGTTCCCCAAGGGCTCCGAACGCTATCCCCGCTATCCGCTGCCGGCCGAAATCAAGAGCAAGTATTCACCTTCTGAATACCTCAAACAACTCTGCGTCGAAGGTCTCAAATACCGGTACGACGTCGATTACGACACCATCGCCGCCCATCCTGCCGTCGCGGAACGTCTCGCCAAGCTGACCGATCTTCCCGCCGGACAAAAACCACAGCCGCCCGACTACAACAATCTCGCGCCCGACGAACTTCTCATCGTCCGCACCGCGTACGAGCTCTCGATCATCAACGTCACCGGCTTCGTGGATTACTTCCTCGTCGTTTGGGACTTCATCAATTGGGCGAAAAATCACTCGATCCCGGTCGGCCCGGGTCGCGGTTCCGGCGCCGGCTGTCTCGTCGCGTATCTCCTCGGCATCACCAACATCGATCCGATTCGCTTCGGTCTTCTGTTCGAGCGCTTCCTCAATCCCGAACGCGTTTCGCCTCCCGACTTCGATATCGATTTCTGCATGCGGCGCCGCGAGGAGGTCATCAATTACGTCCGCGACAAATACGGCCGCGATTGCGTCGCCAACATCATCACCTACGGCACGCTCGGCGCGAAGATGGTTATCCGCGACGTCTCGCGCGTGCACAATCTTCCCTTCGCCGAGGCCGATCGTCTCGCGAAGATGATCCCCGACGAGCTCAACATCTCGCTGAAGGATTCCATCGAAAAATCCGCCGAGCTCCGCACCGAGATCGAGCGCAATCCCGTCGCCAAAAAGATCGTCAACCAAGGCCTCGTTCTCGAAGGCATGGTGCGCAACACCGGCAAACACGCCGCCGGTATCATCATCACCGATCAGCCGCTCGACGACTTCGTCCCGCTCACGTTGCAGGAAGAAGACGTCACCGTGCAGTACGACATGAGCGCGGTGGGCAAACTCGGGCTGCTGAAGATGGACTTCCTCGGCCTCAAAACGCTCACCGTCATCTCCGACGCCGTCGCGAACGTCCGCCGCACCGCTAACCCCGACTTCGACATCGAACGCATCCCGCTCGACGACCCAAAGACTTATGAACTGCTCAACGTCGGCAAAACCGTCGGCGTGTTTCAGCTCGAATCCGGCGGCATGCAGAACGCCGCGAAGCTTGTCGGTATTTCCAACATCGACGACATCAACGCCATCTCCGCGCTCTATCGTCCCGGCCCGATGGCGTTCATTCCCGATTACGCCCGCGGCAAAAAAGACCCCGCATCCATCGTTTATCCGCACCCGCTCCTCGAACCGGTGCTGAAGGAAACCTACGGCATCATCGTCTATCAGGAACAGGTGATGGAGTGCGCCAAGATCATCGGCGGCTACACGCTCGGCGGCGCCGACATGCTTCGCCGCGCGATGGGAAAAAAAGACGCCGAAGCGATGGCGAAGGAGCGCGTCAAATTCGTCGAAGGCGCCAAACGCCTCCACAATATCCCCGAGTCCAAGGCCAACGAAATTTTCGATTTGTTGAACAAGTTCGCGCAGTACGGCTTCAACAAATCGCACTCCGCCGCCTACGCCGTCGTCGCTTACCAGACGGCGTATTTGAAAGCCAACTACCCGGTGCAGTTCATGGCCGCCGTGCTCACGGCCGAACTCGGCAACGCGGAAAAGGTCTCCCACTTCATCGCCGAGTGCACCGCAATGGGCCTCACCGTGCTCGGCCCCGACGTGAACGAATCGCGCGAAAACTTCACGCCCGTCGGCGACAAGATCCGCTTCGGTCTCGCCGGTATTAAAGGCGTCGGCGAACAAGCCGCTTCGAAAATCATCGAAGAGCGCGATCGCAACGGCCCGTTCGCCGACTTCGAAGATTTCTCACGTCGCGTGGACGGCCGCGCGATCAACAAGCGCGTGCTCGAACATCTCGTGAAAACCGGCGCTTTCGATTTCTCGGGCGCGTCGCGCAAAAAACTCTTCGAGGGAATCGACGCCGCGCTCGCCACCGCCGCCGCGCAAGCGCGCGATCGCGCCGCCGGTCAGTTCAACATGCTCGACCTTCTCGCCGAGCCAGCACCCACAACCAAACGCGCCGCGCCGAAACAGAAAGTCGCCGCTGACTCGGACGACGATTTCACGTCATCCGAGCGTCTCCAATTCGAGAAAGAACTTCTCGGTTTCTACGTCTCCGGCCATCCGATGAACGCGTACGCCGAGATCGCTGCCGAGATCGACACGTTCCCCGTTCACGAACTGCTCGAACAAGGAGACCGCACCGAGTTCCGGCTGTGCGGCATCTGCGGCAGCATCGCGAAACGTCTTTCGAAAAAAGACAATCGCCCGTGGGCGTCCTTCACGCTCGCCACGCAGAAGGCGTCGATCGCGCTCAACATGTTCGCCGACGCTTACGCGAGCTACGGGCAGAACCTCGCGGAAAACGCGTTGGTCGTCGTGCAGGGCAACATCATCGTCAATCAGGAGGGCGCACGCATCAACGTGAAGGAATGTTACCCGCTGGAGAACTTCGTCACCGGCATCGTCAAACGCGTCACCTGGCTCGTGCATCCCACACACAAAGAGCTGCCCGAATTTCTCCGCTTGCTGCGCGAAACGCTCAACAAACAAGTCGGCGACACGAAGATTTCGATCGGCATGGTATTCGAAAATCGCGCGACTTTGATCAGCGATGTATCGAGCGCACTCGGCTGGAAACTCAACGCCGCCCGTTTCCAAGAACTCCGCGCCCACCCCGCCGTCGCCGGCGTCGAGATCGAAGCCAAACCGCTCGAACTAAAACAGGACAAACGCTGGGGCTCCAAACGCGCCTGACGCTTCGCGAACGATCGCGTTCTCCGCGTCGCCGCGGTTAAAACTCAAACAGTTCATCCTGCCGCAGCGCCTCGCGTTTGGCGGGATTCGCCGTGCTCATCTGCAACAACCACGGCACCGTCATGCGCGCAAAATCCGGACGGCGTCCGAGCGCGATGAGCAACAGCGCAGCCGCCAGCGCATCATACAACGCCGCATGATACCGGCGACGATCGGCCGGACAATGTTCAGCCGCGAGCGCGTCGAGCTCGTCCTGCAAACGAAATATCACGATCAGTTCGGAAAGTTTGCCCGTGCCGATTTGCGGAAACAGCTCCGCATAAATCCGGCCCGTATCGATCCACGGCCCCCAGTCCGCGATCATCTTTCCCGGCCATGCGAAATCGGGCGACACACGCGGATAAGCCCACACAGCCTTGATCAGCGAATTTTCCGCCTGCGCATAGTGCGCGGCCAGCGGTCCGCTCGCGCGCATCGCCGCGAAGCGCGAAAACTCGTCCGCAAACGGCGCCTGACTCGCGACCGCATCCGCGCTGAGACCGTGCACGGCCTCGTCTTCAGGACGCACATGCCCCGTTGCACGGCAAAGCCGTGTCGCTGTTTCGACCACCATGCCGCCGTGCAACGTGACCACGCCATATTCGAGGATTCCAGACGCGACACTCCCCTCGAAATCAACGAAATGGATGGGCACGTGAGTCCAGCGCATGACGCGCAATGAGGTGGCCGGGAATATCTTCGATGACACGGAAAAAAGCAGAGGGAATTTACCCCAGTAAACGATCAGGCTACTCCGTCCGCGCGCAATTCTCCCGGCAGCGAGCGGCGGTTTCTTAACCACGCCCCGCCGATTTGTCCGTGATTTCCGCCGGCGCGTGTGTTTCGTGGATATCCATGCATCTGGATTCCTATCGCACGTTCCTGATCGAGCTGGCTGAGCGCAGCGGCGATTTCATCCGTCCCTATTTCGCGAATCCGGAGCTCACCGTCGAAATCAAGTCCGACGACTCTCCCGTCACCCTCGCCGACCGCGGCGCCGAACAACTCCTGCGCGAACTCATCGCCAAAAAATTCCCCGATCACGGGATCGTCGGCGAAGAGTTTGGCAATGAACGCGACGATGCCGAGTGGGTCTGGGTGCTCGACCCGATCGACGGCACCAAATCGTTCATGTCCGCCGTGCCGCTCTTCGGAACGCTCATCGCGCTCATGCATCGCGGCCAACCCGTGCTCGGCGCGATTCATCAACCTATCCTCCGCCAGCTCATGATCGGCGATGGCGTGACGACCACGCTCAACGGCCGCGCGGTGCGTATCCGAAGCTCCACTACAGCGATCGAAAACGCCACGCTGCTCACCAGCGATCCGCTCAATCCCGCCAAGTATCGCAACGGCGCCGCCTACGATGCGCTGCAGAAGCGCGCGCGGCTCGTTCGTACATGGGGCGATTGTTATGGCTACCTACTGCTCGCCGGCGGCTGGGCCGACATCATGCTCGATCCAATCATGAACCCGTGGGACATCCAGGCGCTCATCCCGATCGTTCGCGGCGCCGGCGGTGTGATCACCGATTGGACGGGCAGCGATCCCGTCAAAGCCGACTCGATCGTCGCCGCCTCGCCGCAGCTGCATCCGCAAGTCATCGCCGCGCTTAATTCATAAAAGAAAAACCGGCGCAGCCTCACGACCGCGCCGGTTGATAGATAAAAACCAAATCGTTTCGGCTTACTGACCGGAGGGCGCCGCAGCGTCTGTCTCCGCAGCCTTGGACTCGATCTTCGCTTTTTGTTGTGCGTGGAATTCCTGGCCGATTTGCCCGATTTTCGGCATCGCAGCCATCATGCGCGGCATCATGAGCTCTTGCACGCGCCCCTGAATTTCCGGCTGTTTGGCGATCATCGCTTTGCCCGCCGGCGTGGAGTTAAACGCCGCCATCGCCGCGAGCTCTTCCTTGGTGAAAGCCTCGGCGTAGAGCTGCACCATGTCTTTTTTCATCTGCTCGGGATTGATGGCTTCGATCATCGCATCGAGCAGCTTCTTCTGAAACGCTTGGAGATCAGCCTCGTCGATTTTTCCGCCGAGTTGCTTCTCCATCTGAGAGCTCATCATCTTATGCTGCGCCTCGAGTTGCTTCTCGAGCGTACGCGTCAGCATCTCTTCGATTTGCAGCGATTCGAAGACGGCCTCGGCATCAGCCAGGGTTGCTTTCGTGCCTTGAGCGACGCTCGCCGTGCCGTCGTACTTCTCGCTGGCGAGTTTCACGAAATACGTTTTGCCGCCTTTCTCGACGGTCAGCTCTTTCTTGTTCGGGTCGTAGCTCTTCAGCACATAACCATCGAACTCGCCGCCGATTTTCACCCAACCGGTGCGCGTGGCACCGTCATTCACAAGGCCGAAATGCTGGGCATTGCTCAGGGTCAACACGCCATTAAGCGTCAACGGCGCGGGTTCGGCGGCAAAGGCCGCGGACGAGATCGCGACCAAAGCCGCGAGAATCAGGTTTTTTAGTTTCATGGGGAAATTTTGAGAGCCTTCGCGCCGTGCGTATCAAGTGATGACCGACACAACGCTCGTGCCTGTTAGTAACCGCCTGCTTCGCTTCCTTACATCCTCTCTCGCGCGACAAGATCGCTGAGTAAATAAAAACGATTCACGCGATTCCTCAGCCAGCACCAGCCCGGCAACATCGCGATCACCACGCAAACCACACCAGGCCACGTCAGCAACTGCGCCGCGAAAAAACTCAGCACACACGCACTCGCGAGTCCTGCGAGCCAGCCAGCCGCGAGAAGCAATCCATAACGCGTCAACAAGCCGCGGCCGGGATTGGTCATCCACTGAGACAACGGCAACATCAGCCCCGCGATCCACGGCAGCACGGGCAAAAGCGCCAGCGGCACCGCCAGCATCGAACTCGCTCTCCAGCGAAACGTCTCGCCCGCCAACACCGTCGCCAGCCACGCGACCAACAGCGTCATCGCCAAAACGATCCCCACCTGCGCGATCGTCTGCCGCATCGTCATGCGCATGACCAGTCGCGCAAACATCCGCCGCGATATCGGATAAAGCGCCGTCATCCGCGGATAGGTCAGCACAAACGGAAACAGAAAGAGCGCCGCCGCGCAGGTGACGAAGGGAAGAATCGGCACTCCGGATCGCTCACTCCCCACACTCCAGACGAGCGCAAAAAATTCTCGCGAAAGCGCCGCGCTGCTGAGCGTCTGCTGCGTCAGCTTCACATGACTCGCCACCACCCCGAGCGCCACCATCGCCCACACACCCACGAGCCATAACATCAGCACAACGATCCGCGGCCACGACATCGCGCCAAACCACTCGTGCGAGAACGCCGCCAGCCAGCCCCGCTCGTCCGTCGCCGCAACCGCTCCTCGCGTCCAGTCCTGCGCGACCCATTTCTTTCGCGCCAGTCCGACCCGGCTCAGCGTTTTCAGATCGGCTCCGCAGAGCATCATCACCGTCATCGCACGTTCGCGCACACGTTCCTTCGCGAAGATCACCCGCGACATCAGGAAAAACGCCGCCGCGGCCGCCGCCAAAAACCACCCGGGATTGCCCGCAACGAGTTCGCGGATCTCCACCACGAAAATTCCCGCCACACACATCGCCAGCGTCACCAGCGCCAGCAGCCACGTCGAACCCCACCATCGCGACAACGGTTCCCACAACAGTCCCACCGACAGACAAAGAAAAACCAGCGCCGCGACGCTTCCGACCGGCAACGCGTTTGCCGTCGTCCAAACGGCAAACCCGACAAGTCCTCCACCGACCGCCACCGCCATCCACAAAAATGCTCTCTGATAAAAGCGCCGCGCGCCTGGCAACAGCATGACCGCCGGTTGATGAATCACACGGCCCGCAATCAGTGCCAGCGTCATTCCCGCTCCCAGCGGCAGCAGCATCGTCGCTCCCAGAAAACGCGCGAGCGACTCCGGCGCTTTGTGCAGGAAGCACGTCATGAACACCGGATTGATCAGCGAAACCGCCGCCCACAAAAGCGGCAGCGGACGCCAGAAAACAAAAAACTGTTTTGCCCCCGCCTTCACGACTTCGCCCTCCGCTCCCGTCGCTTCAACAACAGCGGAAACATCTCGTCCAGGCTCAGCGCGCGGCTTTTCACTTCGGCGCGATACATGCTCGCGAAGCGCTCCGCCTCGCTCGCCGTATCCGCTGCGCACACACGCATCCGCGCCAGCTTCGTCGTGCCTTCATGACTGAGCACGCACGTCTCGGAAAATGTCTCGGGCAACGTCCCCGTCGCCGAGTGCAACGTCCACTCCGCATAGCTTTCCTGCAGCTCGTCGAACGATGCGCTCACCGCCAGTTCGCCCGCATCCAGACAAACCACCCAGTCGATGATTTTCTCCACATCCGCGAGCAGGTGCGACGAAACAACCACCGTGCAACCATCGTCCCGCAACCGCTCGAGCAACACATCCAGCATCCGCGCGCGGATGATCGGATCGAGCGCACTCATCGGCTCATCCATGAGCAACAACGAGGGACGGTGACAAACACCCAGCAGGATCGAGAGTTTTTGCTGATCGCCCTGACTGAGCTGCACGATCCTGCGCGCCCCATCGAGTTCCAGCATCTCCGTCAAGCGTTTCTCCAACGCGTGGTCCCAATGCGGATAAAACGACGCGGTAAACTCCAGTTGCTGCCGCACCGTCATCCAATCGAGAAAGCGCGGTTCCTGCCGCACCACGCCCAGCCGGTTCAACTGCGCCGACTCCAGCTCCCGCGCCGCACATCCGAGCGTGCGAATCTCTCCCGCCGTCGGCAGCAACAAGCCGCACGCGAGATCGAGCAGCGTGGTTTTTCCCGCGCCATTCCGGCCGAGCAGACCGACCACACGTCCCGCAGGGATTTTAAAACTCACATCTCGCAGCGCGGTGCGTTTCCCAAACAACTTGCTCAGGTTTTCGACGACCAAGGGCTCGGACGAAACGAAGGGAGATGGGGTTTTCATTTGGACGTGGAATCGAGGGTTTCGCGGAAAAGTTTGATCGCCTGCGTCGGGCTCACACCGAGCTGCCGGGCCATAGTCGCCGCCGTGGCGAGATGCCGCCGAAGCGGTTCCAATTTCTGCTCATGAAGATCGTCAGCATGCTGCTCGCGCACGGTGAGCGTCTGCCCGCGCCTCCGCTCCAGCACGCCCTCGCGCTCCAGCAGCCCGTAAGCCTTGCTGATCGTCATCGGATTCAACGAAAGCTCAGCCGACAACGCACGCGTCGAAGGAAGCTCCGTCCCCGGAGCCAGCACACCCGATGCAACTTGAAACTTCACTTGCTCCATAATCTGCCGGTAGGCGGGCACCCCATTGTGATGATCGATGACAAGAAGCATGGCGGAGATGACACCTAGTGAATTACTTCACTAATACAGTATGTCAAATCGATTTCCTCGAAACACAAAAAGCCGCGCCTTTTCCTGGCGCGGCTGAGATAAAATCGTTTCTGAACGGAACGTGCTTAGCGCTTTTTCTTCGCGGCTTTCGGCGACCATTCCGCCGTGACCACCGAGGTGAAGCCGCCGCGGGCTTTCCATTTCGAGATGATCGTGAGACTGCGCGGTTTCAGCGCGTTTCCGAGATCGTCGCAGATCTTGTTGGTCACCGCTTCGAAGAAAATGCCTTCGTTGCGAAACGCGTGGAAATAGAGCTTGAGCGATTTGAGCTCCACGCAGGTTTTGTCCGGCACGTAACGCACCGTGATGTCGGCGAAGTCCGGATGTCCCGTCATCGGACACACCGACGTGAATTCATGATGCGTGTGATCGATGAGAAAATCGCGATGCGGCGCGGGATTGGGAAATGTTTCGAGAATCGAGGCGTCTGGCATGTGCGGGAGAAAAATGGGCGAAGGACCAAGTAACAAGTTCCAAGACTCGTCCCGGCCTCCATGCGGGTAACCGCCTCACTTCCCCGCCGCACTCCTCTTGGCACTTGTCTCTTGTCACTTGCGGCGCACCCGCGCCGCTCCCTCACGTCGCCGTTTCGGTGAAACGCGATTCGCGGATGACCGTGACTTTGATGGTGCTGGGGTACTGCAATTCTTCCTCGATGCGGCGGCGCAGCGTCTTGGCGAGCTCGCGCGCTTTTTCGTCGGTGACGTGTTGCGGCGAAACCACCACGCGGATCTCGCGCCCCGCCTGGATCGCGTACGCCTGCTGCACGCCATCGAGCGAGAGTGCCAATTTTTCCAGACGTTCGAGACGCTGGATGTAGCTCGTCATCGACTCGGCACGTGCACCGGGGCGCACTGCGGAAATCGTATCGGCCACAATCACGAGTCCCGCGTAAACCGTTTCGGGCTTCACTTCCTCGTGGTGCGCGGCGACGGCGTTGACGACGATCGGCGTTTCGCCGTGACGCTTCACGAGATCCGCGCCGATCAACGCGTGACTGCCTTCGTAGTCGCCTTCCACACCCTTGCCGATGTCGTGGAGCAGACCCGCGCGTTTCGCGACGTTGGGATCGAGTCCCAGCTCGCTCGCGATCATCGAGCAGAGGAAGCCGACCTCGATCGAGTGATCGAGCACGTTCTGCGTGTACGAGAAACGATACTTCAAACGACCGAGATGCTTGATGATCTCGGGATGCAGTCCGGTGATGCCAAGACGCTGGATCGCGTCTTCACCCGCTTGCTGCACATTGAGGTCAACCTCTTCGCGCGCACGCGTCACAAACTCTTCGATGCTCGCCGGGTGGATGCGTCCGTCTTTGACGAGCGATTCCAACGCCACGCGCGCGATTTCACGACGCACCGGATCAAACGACGAAATGAGCACCATCTGCGGCGTCTCATCGATGAGCAGCGTGACACCCGTCGCCGCTTCGAACGACTTAATGTTGCGCCCTTCGCGGCCGATGATGCGGCCCTTCATCTCCTCGCTCGGCAGGTGCACGATCGTCGCGGTGATGTCGGCGTTCGGCTTCGATGCCAGCCGCTGCATCGCGGTGATGAGGATACGCTTCGCTTCGTTTTGAAGTTCCTGCTCCGAACGATCGAGCGTCTCGCGGCGCAACGCGCGGAGTTCATCCTGACACTCGAGAAGCACCTCTTCGCGCAGCGTCTTTTTGATTTCCTCGGCATCCATCTGCGACACGCCTTCGAGACGTTTGCGCAGACTTTTCGAAAGTGAACGAATCGCATCGCGCGCTTGCTTGATCGCGGCGTTTTCGCGGGCGAGGCGCTCCTGCTTTTGTTCGAGTTGGTAATCGAGGAGCGCGAGTGACTCTTCGTGCGCGCGGATCTCGCGGAGCTTGATGTCGGTCTCGATCTCGCGGCGGTCGAACTCGCGATTAATCTCGGCGCGACGCTGCTGAATTTCCTCCTCCGCTTTTTGCTTCAACTCCTGCGCCGTCACCGCGGCTTCGCGACGAGCGACATCGAGGATTTGCGCCGCTTCTTCTTTCGCGAGGCGCCGGGTCTGGCGGCTGATCAGCCACGCGAGCGCCAGACCGCCGGCTAAGCCGACGACAAGAGAGGCCGTCAGCGGCCAGAGGATCTGGTCGCCTTGGGCCATCAGGAACGCATAGTCGGCTGCTGCGCTGGCTGATTTCAAGGGGCGGCAAACTAGGAGGCACTCTTTAAAGTGCAACCTTTCTTCCTCACAAGCGCTTGTGTCTCCGCGGCTTTAATCGGCCGCGATGGATGCGTTTTGCGATGCCCGGATTTCCATCCACGCGAGCCCCGCAACGTCTTCCAATTGCCGCCACGCCGCCTCCGTGTCGCCGTCCACACGCGTCTGCACAACGACATACGCCCAGCGGTCCGCACGCGCATACAGCAAACGATTTCGCGCCGCGCGCCAGAGCATGTTGCGATGCGTCGCCGTGACTTCGCCATCGCCGGCGAACCAATAAACAAACAACGCCCTCACCGTTCCGCGTACGCCTGCCGGACTCGTCGTGTCACGCTCGATCGTCAGCATCGTCACTGGAAGTCGGTCGCCATCCGGCAACGCCAATTCGCGCAAGTCGCGTTCGCGAATCGTCCAACCTTGGCCAACCAGACAAAGTTCCGGGCGATGAATCGAGGTGCGATCGCGCCCGCTCAACACGATAGAAAAAAACACCTGCTGCTGCGCGCGGCCCAGACGCGTGTAGTGCTTTCTTGAATACCCGGTGTCGGGCGGCAACGTTTCCCGCTCCACCGCCGTGATCTCCGCCGGCAATCCATGCCAGCGTCCATCGAGCAAAACCGGCAGCGGTGCCGGATCGATCCCGCCCGCCGCGAGTCGCACGCCCGCATCGGCATGCATGGGAATCCGGCCCAATTTTTCCGCGCCCCAAGCGCTCACCGTCGCGGTGAGCACGACGGCCCCCGCGATCGCCGATGCACGACGCGGCAATGGCAGCGGTGAAGACACGCTTTCTTTTGCCGTCGCTTCACCCAACGCGTTTGTCTCGCGCGGCAGCCAGCGTTTCATCAGCGCGACGAGCGCCAGCAGGCCGAGCAACACGAATAGAAAAACGACAAAGCCCGACCAGGCATGGACGGTTTTCCCCGCCTCATGTCCGCGCCACTCGCCCATTCCGACCACGGTCAGCACACGCGCTACATTGCCGACAAAGACCAACGGAAGCGCACAGGCGACGATTGCCATGCGCAGCCACCACGCTCGAAAATTCAGATACGCTACGACACATGCGAGCGCGACCAAAGCGGTGAGCGATCGAATCCCCGAACACGCCGCCGCCACATCATATTGATAAGCGCCGTCAGGCGAAAAAAGCTGCGTGCCGTTTCGCACGACATCGATGCCGAACGCGCTCGCGATCGCATGCACGCACTCGGTCACGCCAAGTCGCAGATAAAATCCCACGCCGAGCGTTTCGAGAAAACCCAATGGCGTCGCCAGCAGCAGAAAAGCCGCCGGGAAAATCGCCGCTCGCGCCCAGCGGCGGCCGCCCGCCAACGCCAGTATCCCCCAAATGAATACAAACATCGCCAGCAGCGACACGCGCGTTTGTTGCATCGCATAGCCCGCGAGATTCAGCATCAGCGCGCCCAGCATCGCCGCCAACGCTGTTGAGGGAATCGCTTCGTTCACGCGCGCATCCGTCGGCGACGTCCTCAGATTGCGCACAAACAACCACACCGCGAGCAACACGACGAGCGGTGCGTGTTCCGACTCCGCCGCAGGATCAAACCACTGCGCGATCCACCAGGTGAGCGCCGACGCCGTATCGATGTAGCCGCGCGTGGCATTTCCATAAAAGTGAAAAACCGCCGCCCCTGCCAATGAGCACAGCGCGACCGGCCACCAAGCGGTCCACGTTGTCGTCGTCGGTTTGTTCATGCGCGCGTGGCATCCACGCTGCGTCATCCTTCGGGCGCGACAATCCCGATTCGCGATCGCGGCTCAGCGATTCAAAAACTCACGCACCAGCGCCAGCCACTCGTCTTCGAGCGATTCGGTGGGCAGCGGCGATCCCAGCCGCCGGTACCAATAACGCGCATTCCCTTCATCGCCTTCCTTGCGGTGTAAATAGGCGTGCACGCGGTCGGCTTCGCGACCCGAGGTTTGCTGCACGAGAATATGGGCGCGTTCCCAATCGCCGCGAGCGTCGTGCCACAGCGCCTGGAGTGGGACGCTCAGCTTTTCCGGCGATGGGAGGGCTTTAAACTCTTCCACCGTCAGCAGGGATTGATAAACCATGGGGCATGGTGCACGGCCGGAGCGGGCGGTTCCCTGCAAAATTCATTCTTTTTTAAGACTTCTTACGTGGCTGGCGCGTGCCGACTTATCAAACTGCCTGTCTGGCTCGCCACCGATGAAACTGATCGTTCTGGCTCAACTTCCCCCGCCCGTTCACGGGCAAAGTCTCATGGTACGCACCCTGGTGGAAGGGCTGCCCGCGCATGGCATCCAGGTTTTTCACGTGAACCTCGGTCTGTCGCGCGATGCGGCCGACATCGGGCGGTGGCGCTGCGGAAAAATCTTTTCGCTGCTCGTAGCTTGTTTCCGCGTGTACCGGATTCGACGCAAGCACGGCCCGATCCCTCTGTATTATGTACCCGCGCCCGGCAAACGCGGCGCCCTTTATCGCGACTGGATCGCCATGTTGCTCGCACGTCCGCTCAACGGTTCGCTCGTGCTGCACTGGCACGCGGTCGGACTCGGACACTGGCTCGATACGCAGGCCAATTTCCTCGAACGCGCGATCACCAAGCTCCTGCTCGGCCGTGCGGCATTATCGCTCGTTTTGGCGGAAGAACTCGCGAGCGATCCGATCGATCTCGATGCGCGCCAGACGTTCATCCTGCCCAATGGCATTCCCGATCCGGGCGAACCGCCGCCGCGCGAACCGCGCAATCCCGCCGCGCCGTGCAAACTCCTCTACCTCGGTCTGTGCAACGAGGAGAAAGGGCTTTTCGAACTCCTCGAAGCGCTCGCCATCGCGCATGCGCGTCAGCCCGGTTGTTTTCATCTCACGGTCGCGGGGCATTTCCTTTCACAAGAAGACGAACAACGTTTCCGCCAGCTCGCCGCGCCGCTCGGCACTGCGGTGCGCTACGTGGGTTTTGCCGGCGAACACACGAAGCATGCGCTGATGCGTGAAGCCGATGTGTTTTGTTTTCCGACGCATTATCCGCACGAAGGTCAACCGCTCGTCTTGCTGGAAGCGCTCGCGCACGATCTGCCGATTGTGACGACGCGTTGGCGCGCGATTCCGGGCATGCTGCCGTCCGCGCACACGTGGATCGTGGAACCGGGACGTCCGACTTTGCTCGCCGAGGCGTTGCGCGAGGCGCGCAGCTCGCCGCGTCCCGGTGGCGCTTCGCGGCGGTTTTTCCTGGAAAACTACACCGCGGACACGCATCTCGCTGCGCTGGCCGCCGCTTTGCGCACGATCCAGCGCGATCGAATCGCCGAATCACAGGATTAAGCGGAGGTTTTAGGATAAGATAGGCGTGGAAATTTCGGTTCACACGGAACCGGTTTCCCCCTTATTGGTGAACCTTCATGATCTCGCTCCAGAAACTGTTCGGCAAAGACCAGAAGTTCTACGATCTCCTCGAAGCCAGCGCCGAGGAAGCGCATCTGAGCACCAAGCTCCTCGCGAATTACCTCCAACGCATCGAGTCCTACCGTAGCGCCGGCGATCTCGACGATTTCATCCAAAGCCGCCGCAAGGACAAACGCATCACCAGTCTCATCAACGAAGAACTCTGCAAAACCTTCGTCACTCCACTGGAACGCGAAGACATCGAAGCCCTCTCGAGCGCGCTCTACCGTATTCCCAAGACCGTCGAAAAGCTCGTCGCGCGCATCTCGATCTATCCCGGCAAACTCCCGCGGGACATTTTTGTCCGGCAGGCCGAGTTGCTCAGCAAAGCCGCCGAGGCGGTCGTGTTCATGGTGAAACAACTTCGCAAAGGCGCTCAGATCGAGCAGATCGGCGAAGCCAATACCCGCCTCCAATTCGCCGAGGGCGAAGCCGACAAACACCTCTTCGGCGCCATCAAAGATCTTTATCAAGGACCGTACGACGCGAAGGAAACCGTGATTCTCCAGGATCTCTTCGAGATGCTGGAAAAGTCCATCGACCGCTGTCGCGACGCCGGCAACGTGGTTTTCCAGATCGTTCTGAAATACTCCTGAGCTGGCCGGGCCTACCATGACGCTCCTCCTGCTCGTTCTCATCGCGGCCTTGGTGTTCGAATACATCAACGGCTTTCACGATACCGCCAATTCGATCGCCACGGTCGTCTCGACCAAGGTCCTCACGCCGCGTCAGGCGATCATCCTCGCCACGCTCGCGAATCTCATCGGCGCGCTTCTCGGCACCGCCGTCGCGAAAACGATCGGGAGTGGATTGATCGACACCAGCTACGTCACCATGCCCGCCGTGCTCTGCGCACTCACGGGCGCGATCATCTGGAATATTTTCACCTGGTGGCTCGGACTTCCGTCCAGCTCCAGCCACGCGCTGATCGGCGGTCTTTGCGGTTCGGCGCTCGCGGTCGCGCATGGCGATTGGAGCGTTCTCCACTGGTCGGAAATCAACGAAGCCGGGCACCACTCCGGCCTCTGGCCCAAGGTCGTGATGCCGATGTTCGTCGCGCCGTTTGTCGGCTTTATCATCGGTGCGATCGTGATGTCGCTCCTGTACATCGCGCTGCGCAAAGCCACGCCCCGCTTCGTCAACTTGGTCTTTGGCAAACTCCAACTCGCCAGCGCCGCCTGGATGGGCCTCAGCCACGGATCCAACGACGCACAAAAAACCATGGGCATCATCGCCCTCGCGCTCTTCACCGGCACGCAGGCCGGCACGCTCGATAATCTCCCCGGCTGGCTGCACTTCCTGCACACGCCGACCTTCGATATCCACCTGTGGGTGGTGCTTGTGTGCGCCATCACCATGGCGGCCGGCACCGCCGCCGGCGGTTGGCGCATCATCAAAACGATGGGCCACAAAATGGTGAAACTGCAACCCGTGCACGGCTTCGCCGCCGAGACCACCGCCGCCGTCACCATCGGCATCGCGTCGCAAATGGGCGTGCCGCTTTCGACCACGCACGTGATCTCGACCTCAATCATGGGCGTCGGCGCCACCAAACGTTTCAGCGCCGTGAAATGGGGCATCGTCGGCCGCATGGTCTGGGCGTGGGTTCTCACGATTCCGATCACCGCCGCCATCGGCTACGGGCTCATGCGCCTCGCGCATTTCGCGGATTAAGAATGAGTGGAAATTGCGCGGGCGATCTCGCCCTCGCGCATCCGCCTTTCCCCTCCGCCGTCTAAAAAGATTGCGCCGCTCGCGCGCATCGCACGCGATTCCCGCCGCGATGTCCGACGCCCCCGCTCTCCCCACCGGTTGCGAAATTCTGTTGCTCGAAGACGACGCCGTGCTGCGTCGCCGGCTCGCCGCTTATCTTCGCTCCCTCGGTGCCGAAATCTCCGAAGCGTCCACGCTCGCGGAAGCACGTCGCCTCGCGAAAGACCTGCGCCTCGATTTCGCGCTCATCGACCTGCATCTGCCCGACGGCGAGAGCATCGAGTTGCTGCGCGAAGATCTGTTTTCCGAAAACACCGGCGTGGTCGTCATGACCGCGTTTGGCGGCGTGAAAAAAGCCGTCGAAGCCATGCGACTCGGCGCAGGTGACTACCTCGCCAAACCTTTCGAACCCGAAGAACTCCCGCTCGCTTTCCTGCGCTGCCGGGCGCAGCGCCACGCCGAGCGACGCGATCAACACCGCACGCACGGCTCCGCCGCGAGCAGCGACACGGGCGACTTGTTCTTCGGTGCGAGCCTCGCCGGAGTCACCGCGCAACTCGAACGCATCCTCGCCGCCGAGCGCCGTCTCGAGCGGCAGCTTCCGCCCATCCTCATCGAAGGCGAAACCGGCACCGGCAAGAGTGTATTGGCACGATGGATACATCATAACGGACCGCGCGCGGCGCGTCCGTTCATCGCCGTCAATTGCGCGGCGCTCCCCGAAACGCTCGTCGAGTCCGAGCTGTTTGGACACGAACGCGGCGCCTTCACCGATGCGAAAACCGCGCGCGTCGGCCTGTTCGAGGCGGCCGATGGCGGCACGTTGTTTCTCGACGAGATCGGGGCGCTCTCACCGTCCACACAGGCCAAGGTTCTCACCGCCGTAGAAGAAAATCGGATACGCCGCCTCGGCTCCACGCGCGAGATCGCCATCGACACGCGACTGCTTGCCGCGAGCAATCAACCGCTCGCCGACTTGGTGGAGGAAAAACGTTTCCGCGAAGATCTCTTTCACCGCCTCAACCTCCTGCACATCACGCTGCCGCCACTGCGCGAGCGCGGCACCGATCTCATCGAACTCGCCCGCCATCTTCTCAAAAAACTCGCGGCGCGACATCGCCGTCCCGACTTGCGCATCTCGCCTGCGGGCGAAGCGCGTCTGCTCGCCCAACCTTGGCACGGCAACATCCGGCAGCTCGCGCACGAGCTGGAACGCGCGATCATTTTTTCCGCGAGCTCCACCCTCGACTTCGATCACTTCGACGCGCCGGTTTCCGCCGCACCGACGTCGTGGCGCAACCCCGCGTGGCGAATGCCCGAAGAAGGCTTCACGTTGGAAAGCGTCATCAACGCGCTAGTCGCCGAAGCGCTGCGCGAGACCAACGGCAATGTATCCGCCGCGGCACGACGCCTCGGCGTCACCCGCGAATTTCTCCGCTACCGTCTGCATCCCGATCGCGCGAATCCCCCGCCCGCGACGAACAATGACGGCGGGCGTTAACCCCCAAGCATCGATGCGATGCGGTTGGCGTTTTGGGCGCAGGCAACCGTTCGACAAAAACCCTTTCGGCCACCCGAAAATCAATCTGATTTTAATTATTTAATATCCAATAAGTTAAACGACATCCGCCAAACTGGCACGCGGCGCGCATAAAGAGCAGCTGTAACTGCACGTTACTCCCACACTTCACCTCTCACACCCATGATTACCCTCCAACGCTCCTTCCGCACATTGCTAGTCACCGCATCGCTGGCGCTCACCAGCCACGCCTTTGCGCAGCTGAACGCTGGCTTCATCGGCAACCGCTATGTCGGCGCCGGTTTCTTTTTGGAAAAGGTCGACGACTCGGCGGTCGACAACGGCACGGCCTTCAGCGCAGTGGCCAATGTTCCCATCAACGACTTTCTCGATTTCTCCGGCAGCGCCTACCACGAGCGCTTCGACGAGTTTGATATTCGCGATAAACGAGTCTCCGGCACGGTGGTCGCGTACAGGGATCTCGATTACTTCAAACCCTTCGTCGAACTCGGCCTCGCCGGCACCTGGCAGTCGTCCACCATCAACGGCCATACATACAAGCGCCATGACGGCATCTATCTCGCCGGTCTCGGCGTGGAAGCGATCATCAGTCGTCAAAGCGCGCTCTTCGTTCGCGCGACTTACAACAAATACTTCGACAGCGCCAACGGCGACTACTGGACCTACGCGGGCGGCATCAACACGTGGTTCAACGAACGCGTCGGCAGTGTCTTCTGCGTAGCTTTCAACGAAAGCGAATCCACGGTCGTAAGTTTCTCGGTCGTGCTCCGCTTCTAGTCCTCTCCTCCCTTTTCTTTCTCGCCTGACGACTCTTGGCGCGAACGCGCGCGCCTCATCGGGCGCCTTATGTCCGCTCATCTTTCCCTCTTTCAAAAAAATCGTCGCCATGAATACCCCGTCCAGAATCCGCCCCCTCCGATCTTCACGAGATCGTCGTCGCGTCTGGCTGTTTACTTTACTCCTGCTCGGCGCGACCACGGCGTTCGCCGATCGTTTCATCGTTCCCACCGATAATTCTTCGTCGTCATCGCCACCGCCGCCTCCGCCACCGCCGCCTCCGCCACCGCCGTCGGGTGGAGGTGGATACTCTGGAGGCTCGTCCGGCTCAAGCGGTGGGTCAGGTTATTCCGGCGGCGACTCCGGCGGAGGTCGCTTTATTGTGCCTGGTCCTGGCAGCAGTTCTTACTCCGGAGGAGGCGGCATCGGGGGTGGTGGATATGGCGGAGGCTACTATCACCACCACCACGGTTACTACGATCCGTTCTGGGGCGGCTGCTATTACTGGGGCGGCAATTATTATTTCTGGGGCGGCCACTTCTATTCGCCGTTCTATCATCGCTACGCGTATTACCGCGATCCGAGTTACTACGATTATCGCACGGTTCCGTCGGAAAACACGCAGTCGCCGATCTTCTTCCCGCCTGCACCGCCGCCCTTGGGCGCCGCGTTGCCGCCGAAGCCACCACCTTTTGCCACGCTGCGCGCACCGGAAACGCTCTCGTCGTATCTCTACGAGCCGTTCTACGCACCGCTGAGCACGCGTCTCGCGCAGGGCGATCTCACCAAAAAGATGACGCAGCGCCTCGAGGCTTATCGAACCACACGCGACCGGTTGCGCGAAGAGTTGCTGCAACGTCTCGACTCGCTCCAAAACGCCGCACCCGCCGAACGCATCTCCGCACTCGAAGCGTTTGCCCGTCAACAAACCCCCGCACTCCGCAAACTCGAAGCCGACGCCGACGCGCTCCGAAGCGATCTGCTTCATGGCGGTTTGATCGCGGTGTTCTCCGGCAGTGGCGATTGGAACCAACGTCGCAACTGGCGCCTCGGCGTCGGCCAACTCGCCGGCGACCGCGAGAAAATCATCTCCGCCGAGTTTCGCGTCATTCGCGCCGCGGTGTTCTATCAAGACGGCTTGTCCCCCGAGCAACGTCGTCTCCTCCGCGAAGTCGAGATGGATCTTCAAGTCGAAGCCTTCCGTCCGAAAAACGCAGAACCTATCTCCAACGAGGCCCTCGTTTACTTCTCGCCCGAGGCCACACGCATCCCTCTGCCGGCCGACACGCCACCCGAGCTTTCGCTAAAACTTGCGGCGTACACCGAAGAAAAAGACGCGCTCAAAACCGCTCTCCGTGACGCCATCTACACGCTCGATCCGTTGAGCGACAGCCGTCGCACGGAGGCCCTGCAAAAGCTCGCCGCGGAACAAGCGCCGCGCTTCGCCACGCTCGAAGCGCTCGCGGAAGAAATCCGCCTCGAATTCGAGCGCCTGCCAAATCGTCCGGGACTGCCCACGCCGCCCGATTTCCCGCCGGCCCTCAGCGCGCGGATCACCGCCTATCAGAACGAGAAAAACGCGCTCCACAAAGCGCTTCAGTACCGTCTCGACGCACTCCGCAAGAGCAAGGCGCAGGACATCAACATCGTCGAAAAGCCCAACACCTCGCTCGAAGCGACGACGCTGCGTATCGAAATTCCGGATACACCGGCATCGGCGTCGATCGCGAGCGCGGCGCGCGAACTCATCCAGTCGTTTAATCGCGAAAATCAGAAACGCATCGCCGAGCTCGGCAAGGAGCGCGCCGCGATCCGCGAAGAAGTCGCCCGGTTCGCCGCCTCTCAGGTCAACGCGGACAAATCCGTGGACTCTTTGATCAGCGATTTCTACACAAACCTTCAGCAAGGCGAACGGTGGCAGCACTATCGCTATTATCAGATAGCCGTGCTCCAGCCCGGACTTTCTCCGGAGCAACGTCGCCTGCTGCTTGGCATCGGACTGGAACACCTCGGGCTTCATCTGCCCGCAGGTGAATATCCGCCGTGATCCGCTTCTTCGATACGTCGGAAAATCCGACTCGATTACAAGGAACATTCGCCGATGATGTCCGCATCATCGGCGAATCGTTTGTCCGTCTCCTTCCGTGGCTGGAGCATCCTCATCCCTTCCGTCTTCTTCGCGACAGCTGGTCCTGACCCTCGTGACCGGCGTGCTGCTCGTGGCGATTTTTTCGGCCATGGTCATCCGCTTCGCGGATGAGTTGCGCGCAGAGATTCGTCAGACGATCATCGAGCGCGATGCGGCAATCCTCCTGCCTGTAGCCTTGCAACAATTGCACGACCCGGAAGCGACACTTCCCGGGCCATTGCCCTCACCCGCGGCTGCACTCACCGCCATTCTGAAAAGCGCACGCCAAGAAGGCATGCTCGCGGTCGCCGTCTTCGACGACGCAGGACGCACCCTTCAATCCGTGCCCTCCTCGATGCTTTTCGTCGAGTTGCCCGCCGAAGACTACGCCCGCTTGCTCACCGGCTCCTCGATCAGTCGCTACCATCCGGAGTTTCCTCTCGATCAACACTTCACCGGCGTGGCCGCGGATGCCCGCGCACCCGTGCTCGAGGTCTTGCTCGCGCTACCCGACGACCGCACCGGACTACCGCTGGGATTTGCCCGCTACTACATCGATGCGCGACCGCTCACCGCCGAACTCGCACTCATCGATCGCCGCGTGCACCGGCAGACCGCCGCCACACTCGGTATCGGCAGCATTCTCATTTTCTTGGTACTCGCCGGCGCTTACCACGGACTGCGCCGCGCACAACGCGCCATCGCCGAAAGCAACGAGCGCCTCATGCGCACCAACTTCGAGCTCACGCTCGCCGCCAAGGCGTCCGCGCTCGGTCAAATTACCTCGCATCTTGTGCACGGCCTCCAAGGTCCTGTCGCCGGTCTGCGCGCGATCGTCGCCGAACGTGACAGCGAAGAATGGCGCGACGCCGCCGCTTACACCGAGCGCCTGCAATCGCTTATTCAAGAAACCGTCGCGCTGCTCGCGGAGGAACGTTCGCAGACTCACTACGAAATCACCGGTAGTGAAATCATGGATACGATCCATCGGCGAAACGCCGCCGCCGCTGCGGAAAAAGGCGTGGAACTTTCCATCCGCGAATCTCACGCGCCCGCGCTCGACAACCATCGCGGCAGTCTCGTGTGCCTCATCGCCGCCAACCTTATTCAAAATGCCATCGCGGTGACGCCCGCCGGCCGCCGCATCGATGTCTCCCTCGAAAACGGTGACGGTCATCTCACGCTCGCCGTGGCGGACCAAGGCCCGGGCATCCCGCCGGAGATTCGCGAGCGTCTTTTTGAACCTGGTCGCTCCACGCGCCCCGGCGGCACGGGTCTTGGTCTGGCGATCTCGCATTTACTCGCCCGTCAGCTCGGTGGCGAACTCTCGCTCGCCTACAGCGGCAGCGATGGCGCGGTGTTTCAACTGCGCCTGCCTCTGACGTAAATCACGCGCCAGCTCACGACTCGAGCGTAGGATGTTTCAGCGCATCCGTGTGGCGGATGTCTTTCGCGTGGGAGAGAAACACCATCTCTTCCGCGATATTGGTCGCATGATCCGCGATGCGTTCGATGGACTTGGAAACAAACATCAACTCCAACGCGCGACTCAACGTCTGCGGACTCTCGATCATAAAGCTCGTGAGTTCGCGATAAAGCTGACGATTGATCGTATCGACTTCCTCATCACGTCGCACTACGGCGAGCGCCTTTCCCTCATCGGGATGGAAAAAACAATCGAGCGCATCGCGCAGCATCTCCAACGCGATGGCACCCATGCGCGGAATATCCACATACGGTTTTAGCGGCGGCTCTTCGGCGAGACGCACCGCACGTTTCGCGATGTTAGTGGCTTCATCGCCGACGCGTTCAAGATCGTGCGACGCTTTCATGCCGACGATCACGAGCCGCAGATCCGTCGCGATCGGCGCGCGCAGATTCATGTAACGGATCGCCTCCTCATCGATCTCGATTTCGAGCCGGTCGATCTCGTCGTCGGTGGCGACTACGTCGCTGGCGAGCGCCACATCGTTTTCGGTAAGCGCACGCAACGCCCGCCTCACCTGCTCCATGGATTTCTCGCCCATCAGGATCAGCTGCGACCGAAACGTTTCGAGCTCGGTGTCGTAAAAGCGCTTCATGGGAAAGTAAGTTCGAAGGTCCAAGTACCAAGGTCCAAGCAGAGACGGGAAACGGCTGTTATCTTGCCACTTCGCCCTCGGAACTTGGCCCTTTTCTTAACCAAAACGTCCCGACACATACGCCTCGGTTTGCGGGTTGGAGGGATTCATAAAAATCTTTCGCGTCTCGTCGTATTCGATGAGCCGGCCGAGATAGAAAAAGGCCGTTTTGTCCGAGCAACGCGCGGCCTGTTGCATCGAGTGCGTGACGATGATGATCGTGTACTTCGTTTTGAGTTCGTTGATGAGCTCCTCGATTTTCGCCGTCGCGATCGGATCGAGCGCGGAACACGGTTCATCCATCAGCAGGATCTCCGGGTCCACCGCGATCGCGCGCGCGATGCACAGCCGCTGCTGCTGACCGCCCGAGAGACTGAGTCCGCTTTCGTGCAGACGATCTTTCACCTCATCCCACAGCGCGGCGCCGCGCAGCGATTTCTCAACCGCTTCGTCGAGTCTCGTTTTGTTGCGAATGCCCTGGATGCGCAGCCCGTACGTGACGTTTTCGTAGATCGATTTCGGAAACGGATTCGATTTTTGAAACACCATGCCCACGCGCTTCCGCAGCTCGATCGGATCGACGGAACGGTCATGAATATCCGTGTCGCGCACCTTGATCGATCCGCGCTGAATGCGCGCGCCATCGATGAGGTCGTTCATGCGATTGAGGCAGCGCAACAACGTCGATTTGCCGCAACCCGACGGGCCGATGAAGGCCGTCACGCGCTTTTCTTCGAGCTTCAGGTTGATGTCGAACAACGCCTGTTTTTGTCCGTAGAAGAAATCGAGTGCCTCGATATCAATCAACGTGCGGCCCGGCGGCAAACTCGCGGCGCGTCCGGCGATGTTGATGGACCGACTGACGGCGGGCGCGGTAGTGACGGGCGTTTCCATGGTCGAGAATGGGAGTGATGCGGTTACCATTGGTAGCGGCGACGGAGGTGATGGCGGAGGAGGATCGAGGCCGTCGCGATGCCCGCGACGATCAGGAGAAAGATGAACGCCGTGCCGTATTGAACGCGCTCGGTGTACTCGTTCTGCGGGATCTTTGAACTGACGACGTAGATGTGATAGGGCAGCGCCATCACGCCTTGGAAAAAGAAGTCGCCGAGTCGCTCGACCTCCCACGGCAGTTTATCGCGCACGACATACGCCGCGGTGAACATGATCGGCGCGGTCTCGCCCGCCACACGCGCGATGCCGAGCACCGACGACGTGAGGATGCCCGGCAGCGCATACGGCAACACCGCCTTGCGGATCGTCTGCCACTTGGTCGCACCGAGCGCGAGCGAGCCTTCGCGAAAACCTTTCGGCACGGATTTCAACGATTCCTCCGACGCGGTGATCACCACCGGCAACACCATGAACGCGAGCGTGAACCAGCCCGCCATAAGCGAGACGTTCCACCCGAAAAAGATCACGAACATGCCGAAACCAAAAAGGCCAAACACGATCGAGGGCACACCTGCGAGATTAACGATCGCGAGACGGATGAGCCGCACCACCGGTCCGTCTTTCGCGTACTCGCTCAAATACACCGCGCTCGCGACACCGAGAAACAACGCGATCGTCATCGAACCCACCACGAGCAACACGGTCCCGACAATCGCGGGAAAAATGCCGCCCGACGAATACACGATGCTCTCTTTCACCGAGAACTCCGGCGCGGTGCGTCCCGCGGCGCGCGCGGCATTTTCTTCCTGCGCGCGAAAAGCGCGAAACGCTTTGTCTCCCATCTCGTGCGTCTGCCCTTGATAGTCGAACACGTACAAGGTCTCGGGTGCTTCCGTGAGAAACGTCGTGTTCACAAACGGAAACTCGCTTTTGAAAACCGTGCGCGATCCCTTCACGAAGATGTCGCCCAAAACAAACACGCCGCACGCGAGCACCAGGTAGGTCGCGAGTCGCAACATCCAAGCGAAGACTCGTTCGAGCGAGCGCGAAGCGGTCTTGCGGGCTGCGAAGGGATTGGAGCGTTCGGTGGTCATCGTTTTATCCCACGGCCAAACGGCGGCGCACGATCCGCTGCGCCACGTAGTTGATCACCAGCGACAGGAAAAAAAGCACCATGCCCACGACGAACAGCGCGCGATAATGAATGCTGCCGCGCACGACCTCGCCCATCTCCTGCGCGATGATGCCGGTCATCGTATGTACTGGTTGCGTGAATACACCGAGTCCTTGAGTGAAGTCCGGAATCGCGATCCGATTTCCCGCGCACAGCAGCACCACCATGGTTTCTCCGATCACGCGGCCGAAACCCAACAACACCGCCGACACGATCCCCGACAACGCCGCAGGCACGATGATCCTGAGCATGGTCTGCACGCGACTCGCGCCGAGCGCGTAAGAACCTTCCTTGAAGGCGCGCGGCACGTTGTTGAGCGCGTCTTCCGCGAGCGTGAAAATCGTCGGGATCGAAATCAACGCGAGCAAACAGCCCGCCGTGAGTACATTGAGCCGTTCCGCGATCGGGAAACCGGGCAACCACCGCAGCCACCCCACCTGCGACACTTCGCGCAGCAGCGTACCGAGAATCGCGATGCCGAAAAATCCGAGCACAACCGATGGAATCGCCGAGATGAACTCGATCGCGGGTTTGATCAGCTTTTGCTCACCGGAGCGCGCGAGTTGGTTGATGTAAATCGCGGCACCCACACCGAGTGGCACCGCGATCGTCAGCGCCACGCCCGACACCATCAACGATCCGGTGAGAAGCGGTAAGATCCCGTACCAGTCCTGCCAAAAACTCGCCGTGAGCCATTGTCGTCCGAACAGAAATGCACTGAACGATTCCGCGAACGACACGGGCTTCCGATGATCCCAGGTTTGCATCAGCCGTTCGGTCTCGGGAAACGTCGCGACATATTCGCGCGTTAAGCGTTGGAAACTTTCCATTCTTTCACGCAGCCCGGCCGTGGGCATTTCCGGAACAGTCGCGACGATCGCATTCAGCTCATCGGCGAACGCGTCGCGCACGATCCGATAAGCCGGAAAGGTCATGATGATGGGTTGAAGCTCTTGCGAAAAATTGATGGTCTCGATCGGCACCGCGTCGGCCTCATCTTTGCGCCCGGCTGCCAGCAATTGTGTGCGTTGCACGAGCCGATCCTGACTAACGGAAAACTTCGTTTTGATGCTCGTCGCCACGTCGCCGAGATCGTTCGCGACTCCACGAAGACTGAGCGCCGCATCGGCGAATCGATCCGCGTACGCATCGAAATCCGCGAGGCGCGCGTTCGCGTCCCCGAGTGGCAACTGCTCCGTTTGCGTGAAGTGCGTCAGTGCGCGCAAGCGGACATCCGCGAGGTAACGCGTCAGCGCGGTGTGCGCGCTTTCCTGCTGGCGAATGTAGTCCACATACTCGAGTCCCGCGCGGCGATAGACCTCGAGGTTTTGACGATTTTGCGAAAAGAACTGCGCGCCTTCGCGAAACAGAAAAACGACGATCAATCCCAGCACCAACACCGCGACCAGGGCGCTGCCGCCGAAGAACGTCTGGATGCATTCGTCGAACGACAGACCGAAAAAGCGCGTGCGAGCCTTCGTAATCGCGAAGGCCGGACGTGTTTCAGTTTCGGTGCTTGTGGACATGACGATGGAAAAACAAAGCGGCTGATGAAGCGGTCAATGGGGCCCCGGTTACGATTTCGTGACAAAGCCGTCGTGCATCGATCGGGAACGCGTGATTTGGGGAAAAGGCGCACCAGCCAACCTGACCGATGCGCCTGCGGTACAGAGAACAACAGACTACCTGACAATGCTCAGCGGACGGGCACGAAGCCGACCTTTTCGACGATCTTCTGGCCCGCGTCGCTCAGCGTAAACTCGACGAAGCGGGCAGCTTCACCCTGCGGATCGCCGTTGGTGTAGTAGAACGTCGGGCGAGCGAAGGGATACTGCTTCGAGATGACCGCTTCCTTGGTCGGTAACGCATTACCGATGGCGACGACTTTGATGCCGGGCGCGTTGATGTACGCGAGACCGACATAACCGATGCCATTCGGGTTTTTCGCGACTTCCGCCACGATCTGTTCGTTGCCGGCCATCTTCTGCGAGGAGCTCGCGTAATCGCGACGTTTCATCGCGAGTTCTTTCCAATCGGAATACGTGCCCGACGAAGTGTTGCGCGTGTAGATCGAGAATCGACCGGGCTTGCCTCCGACCGCGGACCAATCGGTCACATCACCTGTGAAGATCTGCTCGATCTGACGCGCGGTGAGCGAAGAGATCGGATTGTTTGCATTCACGACGACCGCCATGCCGTCGTAGCACACGATGATCGGCTTCAACGTGACACCTTTCGCGGCACCAGCCGACATCTCGGTGGCTTTCGCACGTCGCGACGACATGCCGATGTTCGCAGTACCATCGATGATCGCGGAGATGCCCGTGGTCGAACCTTCGGCCGCAATCTCGAACGAAGTATCGGAATGCGTGGCCTTGTATTCTTCGGCGAGCATCGGGACCAGTTTGGCGCCGAGCGTATCGGAACCTTTGATGACGAGCTTTTCGGCGCGAACGCCCCCGACAAAAGCCAGGACGGAAAGAAGGAAGAGAAACGCTTTTTTCATATGTAGTTAAATTTCGGATACGTAATGGTGCTTAGAATTTCGCGGAGAGATCGATCTGGAGAACCTGTGCTTTGCCGAAGCCATCGCCGCGATTAGTCGAACCGCCGGCCGGTCGGTCGCCCTCGATATTGAAGGCGTTGAAGTACGTTGCCGTCGCAGAGATCGCCTCCGTGATCGCGTACGTGCCGGAGAGAATGAACCCCTTGCCGTTCAGGTAGCCGCCGTTGAAGTCCGAATCGAGCAGCAGCGAGGAGTAGGAGCCGTTGCCGACATGACGGTACTCGGCCGTGAGCTGATACTCGCCCGGAATTTTGGCCGCGCCGTAGCGGACACCGACGTTGGCGATCGTGACATCATCATCGACGTTGCGCGTCTGCGCGAGACGGCGAGCGCGCGCTTCGCCTTCGAGATTGATGCCATACGTCGCATACACAGCGAGCGGCCGACCGGCGAACGCGGTGGAGAACTCGACCGGCAACAAGAACGTCGCGAGGTCGGTGTACACCGCGGTGTCGCTGGCCTGAAGCGCAGGTGTGTTCGCAGAAGCGTCGTGCGCAGATGGCGCGGCGAA
Organism: uncultured Opitutaceae bacterium; assembly: GCA_937958045.1. Classification (GTDB taxonomy): domain Bacteria; phylum Verrucomicrobiota; class Verrucomicrobiia; order Opitutales; family Opitutaceae; genus Nibricoccus. The sequence goes on from CALFXL010000049.1 coordinate 40,951, forward strand.
ACCGACAAAGGTCGGCGCAATCTTCCATTGCTTGTTCGCGAACTCGACCTGGCCGATCAAGAGCAGCGACGGATCGTTTGCATCCGCGCCCGCGGTGGAGTTTGCGTTGAGGATGAACTGACCAGCACGAAGGCTTGTTTTCCATCCATCGATCAAACCGCCATAAACGATCTCTTCTGCGAGCCCCTCGAAGTTGATGTCACTATCGATCCAGAAACCGTTGACGCCGGGATTGAAGAATTTGTGGCCGAACTTCCCCACGCGAATATCGAGCGCATCCGAGCCGAAGACACCGGTGTCGTTGTATTGGATAAACACCTGGCCGAGATTCACGCCATCGGTCGTTTTCGAGAAATTATCCGTGCCGCTGCCGAAGTCGTTATTCGTCGAGGTCGCGCCGCCGTTGGACTCGAACCGCAGACCGGCCGTCCATTTCGAGCCGAGCGTCGCGGTGGTGCCGAGGCGGAAACGATAACGATAGCGACTGCGATCCTGATTGTTGTTGGTGCCGGCCGGATTCGCCTGCTCGTTGTCGTATTGATAACGTACGCGCAGATCGCCCGCGATGCGCAGCTTCGTGATGCCGGAAGAAATATCCAGTTTGCCGGCCGGTGTGTTCGCGGCGAACTCGCTCGTCAGCTCCGCGCGAAGCTCCTCGGCTTCCTGATCGGTGATGATGCCTTTGCGCGAAAGGAGATTGAGCAGCGCGCCGCTGTCTTGAGCCGATGCGATTGTCGCCGCGCCGAAAACGATTCCGGCTGAAAGAGCGATCCGTGGTAGGGAGAACTTGGCCATACGGGTCTTGGTCGTGAGGTGTAGTGCTTTGTTGAATACCGGATTGTTTCCGGATGCACCGACCTTGCCCTGCCCGCGCGACGGTTTGATGGCGTTTCTGTTACGAACGCGTGAACTCGTTCGCTAATGCAAGAGTGTCTCTGACCGTGGTGGCGACCGGCAGGCGCAATGCTTCGCAATGTCCGTCGTGTGCGAGGACGCCGTGATGCTCGCACGCTGCGAGCGGTTGCGGAGCAACCACCCTACTCCAGAGCGCTTCCTCCCAGATTCCTTCCCGGCGCTTATGCGCCGCCGAGATGTTCGGGCTCGGGCTCTTCGACCTGCGCGGTCGTGAGCTGCACGAGTTCATGCAGCGAGGTGAAATGCTGGCTCAGATCGAAATCACCGCCGAGTCCGCCGATGAGTTTTTCGAAGAGATCTTTCTTCGACTCCTTCAGCGCCTGGATACGCTCCTCGATCGTGCCTGCGGTGACCATGCGATACACAAACACCGTGCTCTTCTGACCGATGCGATGCACGCGATCCACCGCCTGTGCTTCGACGGCGGGATTCCACCACGGATCGAGCAGGAAAACGTAGTCCGCAGCATGCAATGTGATGCCGGTGCCGGCCGCCTTGAGCGAGACAAGCATCGCCGCCGGACCTTCGACGGTTTGGAACGACTGCACGGGCTTCTGACGATCAAGCGTCATACCCGTGAGTTCGAAAAACGGCAGCTCTGGGAAATACGTGCGCAATGCTTCGCGTACGCGATCGAGCAACATCACGAACTGCGAAAAGATCACGGCCTTGCGTCCGCTGCTGACGATCTCGGTGAGTTTCTCGACGAGCAGGTTGATCTTGCCGGAGTCCGAGAGCGGCGCTTCGAGCCACGGCAACAGCGCCGGGTCGCAGCAGGTCTGGCGCAAGCGCGTGAGCAGCGCGAGGAAGCCGAATGATTTCTCGCGAATCGCCGCGCCGACATCGTCGCCCAGACGCGAAAGTCCTTCGGTGCAGATACGCGCGTACTCCGCGCGTTGCACATCGGTGAGCGGACAAAGCAGCTCCATCTCGACCTTCGGCGGGAGCTCGGTCGCGACTTCGTTTTTGGTGCGGCGCAGGATGAAGGGCGCGAGTTGCGCGCGGAGTCGCGTGAGCGTGGCGGCGCGATCCACATGCAGCGCCGATTCAAACGTCGCGCGTGAGCCGAGCAGTCCGGGCAACAGGAAGCGGAAGATCGACCACAGATCGAGCTGACGATTTTCGAGCGGCGTGCCCGAGAGCACGATGCGATGCTGCGCGCGCACCTCGAAACAGGTCTGCGTGATCTTCGCGTCGGGATTTTTGATGAACTGGCCTTCGTCGAGCACGGCGTAGCCGAACTCGACTTTGTCCAACAACGCGCGGTGCTTGCGCAGCTGCGTGTAACTCGCGAGCCAGATCACGGGATCGGTCGCGGGACGCTGCGTGAAGTCATTGCCGCTTTTCAGCACATCGATCGAGAGCTGCGGATAAAACTTTTCGATCTCCTCACGCCACACGGGCACCACACTCGCGGGACACACGATGAGGCTTGGACGATCCTGGACCGGACGCGTGGCGAGCAGCGTGATCACCTGCAACGTCTTGCCGAGACCCATTTCGTCCGCGAGCAAACCGTGGCAACCAACGTCGCACAGATGATGCATCCATTCGACGCCGCGGCGTTGATAGGGGCGCAGCCACTCGGGCAAAGCACGCGACTCGGGTTTCGCTTCGAGCACGCTTTGACGCCAGCTTTCCAACTCCGGCGAGAGCGAGAGTTTGAAGCGCGCGTCGTTGTAGAGCGAAAAAATCAGATACGGCGAAAGCGAGCCATCGGTGTGCGTTTCGCTGACGTTTTTCTGCCACGACTTGATCGATTCGAGTCGCTCGGTCGGGAGAGTCACGATGCCGACATCCGGCAAGATCAACGGGCTCACACCGCGCTTGGTGATGTGCGCAACTTCTTCGTCGGTCAGCAGACGTTCGCCCGCTTTGAAGATCCACCGCAGATCCAGTCCCTGGCCGTTGCTGCGGCGGCTGGCGACCGCTTCGACTTCGATCGCGCGCGGACCGTTGAGCAGATTTGCGGCCTGGGCATCGAGTTCGATCGCGAAGAGACGCCGCCACGCGGGCAGCGTCACTTTCAAGAAATTGGGGATCTCCACCACCGCTTCGAGCAGGTACTCGCCCGTCGCTTGGTTGTAGCTGAAGTGCGCTTTGCGCGCATAAGCCGCGAGACCGATGAGCTTGGCGCGTTCGCTGGAACTGACGGTCGCCTTGTTCGCCTGTGCCACCTGGCCGAGCGCGGGCACACGCGTTTTATTGGCGTTCTGCCAATGCGCTTGAAAGGACAGCCCATCGGTCTGCGTTTTGAAAACCAACACCAACGTTCGCGAACCCGAGGCTAACGCCGCACCCGCACCCGTCGCCTGACTGCCGCGCGTCGACGACGTCTTCGTCAAACCTCCGCCGCTGCTCGTGCCAGCAGATTTAGGTGAGTGGCCATTCGTGGACGGCGAGGATGCCGAAGCTCCGTTTTTCTCCGAAGTTGTTGGCCGTTCGGGCTCCGTCACCGGCAGCGGTGAAATTTCGTCGCAAACCAACTCTTCGATTTCGTGCAAACCCGCCACGGCGAGCGCGTGCGCGAGCTCTTGATCGGTGGACGAGGAGCGAACGGAAAAACCATCGTCATTCCATTCGATGACCGCGTACTCGTCCTTCTTGTCCACGCGGCGATGAATGATCGCATCTTTCGCAGTGAGTTCGAGTTCGCGAATTTCGCCATCGCGATAGATGCGCCGCCCTTCCGTCAGTTGAGAGTCGGTGAACCGGCCCGCCCAATCGATTTCCAATTTACCAAACCAGAACTCGAGTGATTGGGGAGTATAGACGCGCTTCGGGCCGTGCGATTGCATCAAACGAAAAACGAAGACCGTAGAACCGGCGCCGGGGTGGGCAACCTCTTTTTCCACGCCTCCGCCCGTCCTCATACTTTTCGTGTTTGGGCCCGGAAAGCGCGGCGTCCATCGACTCAGCGCAGGCGTCGCAATTCTTCGTCCAACACCGCCAGCGAGCGCGTCACCGCGCCTTGATTCGCGCGATGCCACTGAGCCGCAGCCGCCGCCATCGATGCGCGTTTTTCAGGCGATTGCAGCAATTCCGTCGCGGCCGCCGAAAGCTCCGCGCCATCGGCCACCGTGCGCGCCGCTCCCACGTCGACGATATCGCGCGCGATCGGGCGAAAATTTGCCATGCCGGGGCCAAACAAAATCGCGCGTCCCAACGCCGCCGCTTCGACCGGCGTCTGCCCTTCCGTATGCGGCGGCAGACTTTTGCCCACAAACACGAGATCCGCGAGCTGCGTGAATTTCCGCAATTCTCCCGTCGTGTCGCCCACCGCGATGTCGACCGCGCCCGACGCCGCGCCTCGCGAGCGCAGATGATAGGAAAATCCGCTCTCGCGCAGCACCGCTTCCACCTCGTCGCGTCGTTCGGCATGACGCGGCACAATCAACAAACGCGCCGCCACACCCGCTCCGCGCAACGCGCGCAACGTCTCCACCAGCGCCACTTCTTCGCCCGCCCACGTCGACGATCCCAGCAAAATCAACTCCGCATCCGCGAGTCCGAGTTCCGCTTTCAATGTCGCGCGCTCCGCGTCGCTCAACGGCGTCACCGTGAGATCGAGTTTGATGTTGCCCGTGGTCGTCACGCGGTCCGCGGCAAATCCGAGTTCGCGGAAACGCGCCGCATCGTGTTCCGAGCACGCCAACACGCGCGTGATGCCCGCCATCAACGGCCGCACCCAACCGCGCCACGCGTGCATCCGCCGGAAACTGCGATCCGACAAACGGCCGTTGAGCGCGATCACGGGCACGCCGCGTCGTCGCGCTTGCGCGATAAACTCGGGCCAGCGTTCGCCCTCGGTCAAAATCGCCAGATCCGGCTGCACGTGTTTCCACGCACGCGCCGAAAACATCCACGCATCGATCGGGAAATAACCGAGCGCGAGGACGCGATCGCGATAACGCTCCGACGCGAGTTTGTGCCCCGTGCTCGTCGTGGTGGTGAGATAAATTTCCACATCGCCGCGTCGCGCGAGTCCGTCGAGCACCGGTCCGATGGCGAGCATCTCGCCCACGCTCACCGCCTGCAGCCAAATGCGTTTTTTGCCCGGCGTTTTCGGAGGCAGCGCAGGCACCGCGCCGAAGCGTTGACCGAAATCGTTCCGATAACCGCCACGCCGCCACATGCGCCGCAGATAGTAAGGCGCGGCGATCAGCAGCAGCGGGAAAAACAACAAGCGGTAGAGCCAGAGCATGGATGTGACCCCGCTATTCGCGCGACTCGCACGCGAAGTGCAAGCACCGCCGTCTCAACCGCAGCTTGCGTCGCCCACGCGCAACGCAGAGCCTGCGCGCTCCGTTCTTCCGCCCTACCCTATGGCTCTTCGCACTCTTCGCCTTTTTCCGCGCCTCCTCACATTTGTTCTCACCGCGGTTGCCCTCACCGCCCACACGCCAACGTCCGGTCCGCGCTTCGCGCATGAGAAAAGCGATCTGCGCGCGGATCCTGCAGCGCGTTTCGGACGCCTCGAAAACGGCCTGCACTATGTCGTCCTCCCCAACGCCGAGCCGAAGGACCGAGTCAGCCTGCGACTCGTGATCTTCGCCGGCTCGTTCCAGGAAACCGAAGAGCAGCGCGGCGTCGCCCACTTCCTCGAGCACATGGCCTTCAACGGCAGTAAGCACTACCCGCCCGGCACCATGATCGAATTTTTCCAGCGCATGGGCATGAGCTTCGGCGGCGACTCCAATGCGTACACCGCGTTTGATCATACCAACTACATGCTCGAGTTGCCCGACACGAAACCCGCGACCCTCGCCGAGGGTTTCAAGGTGCTCTCCGACTACGCGGACGGTTTGCTTCTCCTGGACGATGAACTCGAAAAAGAACGCGGCATCATCCTCTCCGAAAAACGTGCGCGCGACTCCGTCGAGTATCGCCAGCGCGTCGCCGAATTTGAGTTCGTTCTTGGCAACACGCTCATCGCGAAACGCCTCCCCATCGGTCTCGAGTCCGTCATCCAGAAAGCGCCGCGCGCCGCCTTCGCCGATTTCTACGACACATGGTACCGCCCTTCGCGCATGGCGGTGATCGCCGTCGGCGATTTCGATCCAGAGGTCATCGAAAAACACATCGTCGATACGTTTTCCTCGCTTCAACCGCGCGGCCCCGGACGCGCCGACCCCGAACTCGGTTCGCCCGATGTCTTTTCCGGTATTCGCGCATTTCATCATCACGAACCCGAAGCAGGCTCCTCCGCCGTGTGTATCCAAACTGTGGATGCGCTTTCACCCGAGCCGGACAACGCCGCCCGGCGCATTCGCGAACTGCCCCGCCGGCTCGCCGCCGCGATGCTTTCGCGCCGCATCGACATTCTTTCCAAACAGGAAAACGCGCCCTTCATCTCCGGCCACGCGAGCATCCACGACGGCATCGGGCGCATCTATCGCAACGGCTTTTTCGAACTCACCTGCAAGCCCGAGCTCTGGGCCGAGACACTCGCCGTCGCTGAGCAGGAACTTCGGCGGGCCCTGCAATACGGGTTTCAACCCGCCGAGCTCACCGAAGCGCGCGCCAATCTTCTCAACGCGCTCGAACAAGCCGCGCGCACAGCGCCGTCGCGCCGTTCTCCCGATCTCGCCGCCGAAATCGTGGCCGCGCTTGTGCAAGACGATGTGCTCACCACGCCCGCCGACGACCTCGCGTTGCTCAAACCCGCGCTCGAAAAAATCACGGTCGACGACTGCAACGAAGCACTGCGCGCCGCTTTCGCGAATCCCGGCCGTTTCGTGAGCGTGCTCGGCAACGCGCGTCTTGGCGTTCCCGGCTCGCCGTCGCCCGAAGAACAGATTCTCGCGGTCTACGAAAAAACCGCGGCGACGCCCGTTGAGCCTCCGCCGAGTTTCGACGACCTTGAGTTCGCTTACACCGACTTCGGCGGCGTCGGCGAGGTCGCTTCGCGTCAACATGTCGAAGATCTCGACGTTCATCTCGTCCGTTATGCGAACGACGTTCGCCTCAATCTCAAAGCCACCGATTTCGAAGCGGGAAAAATTCGCGTGAGTGTGCGCGTCGGCGCCGGTCAGCTCATCCAACCGCGCGACAAACCCGGCCTCGCGGAGTTTGCGGAGGCGTTGATCGCGGGCGGCGGGCTCGGCCGTCACAGCGTGGACGAACTTCAGCGCCTCCTCGCCGGCAAAAACGTCGTGCTCAGTGCGCGCGTGGAAAACGACGCGATCGTGTTCACCGCGTTCACGCATCGCGACGACCTGCTGCTTCAGCTCCAACTCATCGCAGCCGTGCTCGTCGACGCGGGCTATCGTGACGAAGCCGTGCGCATCGCTCATAAAAACTACGACAGTTTCTATACGCGCATCGCCCATCTTCCCGATGGCCCCCTCCGCATCGACGTCCCCCGCCTGCTCGCCAATGGCGACACGCGCTTCGGAGTTCCGACGCGCGAGGAATTGTTCGCGCGCACGCCGGAGGAAGTCCGCGTCTGGCTCAACCTGCAGTTCACGCGCGGTCCGATCGAAATCGCGCTCGTCGGCGATCTCGAAACCGACGCCGCGATCGACGCCGTCGCACGCACATTTGGCGCATTGCCTCCACGTGAGCCCAAGCCCGGCTACGACGACGAGCGCCGCGCCGCGTTCCCGGAGCCCTTCTCTCGCACATTCACCGTGCCGAGCGAAATCCCGAAGGGTTACGTCGCTCTTTTCTGGCCGACCACCGACTCGCGAGACATCGGCATCACGCGCCGCCTCTCCGTGCTCGCCGAAGTTCTCAACGATCGCCTCCGTGTGAAAATCCGCGAAGAACTCGGCGACGCGTACAGCCCCGACGCCGGCAGCGATCCGAGCGACACGTATCATCATTATGGATACATCACCGCGCTTGTCGCGGTCGATCCCGCCAAAGCCGCGACCGTCACGGAAGCCATTCTCGAAATCGCCGACGATCTCGCCGCGCACGGTGTTTCCGAAGACGAACTCGAGCGCGCGAAAAACCCCATCCTCACGAGTCTCCGCGAAGCGGGCCGCAACAACGCCTACTGGCTCCAGTCCGTTCTCAGCCGCGCGCAGGAACAACCGCAGCGGCTCGATTGGCGCCGCAGCATCGACCGCGATTTTGCGTCGATCTCCAAATCCGAGATCGATGCGCTCGCGAAACAATACCTGCCCGCCGCACGCGCGTTCCGCATCACGTCGCTGCCCGTCAAACCCTGAGCGATCCGCGCCAAGCGAGTCGTCGCTGCGAGGACGATTGCATCGGTCGAAACATTCGCACGAATGTTTCGGGATGTCCCGCGTTTGTCCGTTCTTCTTCGTCCTATGAGCCGCGAAATGTGCTACCGCTGTTTCTGGCCCAAAGCGCATTGCTGGTGTCCCTCGATCCAGCCGATGAACACGCGTACGCGCTGGATTTTCCTCATGCATCCGAAGGAGTTTAAGGAGGAAAAGGCCGGCACGGGTCGCCTCACGCATCTCTGTCTCGCCGACTCCGAGATTCATGTGGGCGTGGAGTTCGACGAACATCCCGCGGTTCAGGCCGTGATCGCCGATCCCAGCAATTTCCCGGTGCTGCTCTATCCCGGTCCGACCGCGCGCAATCTTTCTCGCGGCGATCTCGCGCCCGAGGAGTTGGGGAAACGTCGTCTGGTCGTTTTTCTTCTCGATGCCACGTGGAGCGGCGCCCGCAAAATGCTCCGGCTCAGCCCGAGCCTCCAACGCCTGCCGCGCATCATGTTCACGCCGTCGGCACCGAGTCGCTACGTGATCAAACAACAGCCGCAGGAAGGCTGTCTCTCCACGCTCGAAGCCACACACGAACTGCTCGTCGCTCTCGAACGCGCCGGACTCGATCGCTATCCGTTGCCCGAACAACTGCTCGATTTGTTTCAGCGCATGCAGGACTTCCAAATTCGTTGCGCCTCCGATCCCAATCGCGGCGGCTATCGACGTCGCCCCTACAGCCCGCCCGCGGAACGAAAACCCGCCCAAGGCCGCAGTGGCGAGCGACGCCGCAAGATGTTCCGCGCCCCGCCCGAGACGTGATCGAAATCTTTCGTGAGTCTCACCGCGGAGGCGCGGAAAACGCCGAGGAATGGGAGCAGATTTGTGCGAAAAAAAAACCTGCGGTTAACGAAGGACCACTTCTCTTGTCTTACATCTTTCTCCGCGTCCTCCGCGGTGAGTTTCCCCTCTTCACCACAACGTAATTCGTTCCTGTCGGAGACCATTGCACGATTCCTCCGTCTTCCCTCTTGCCCATGCCGGGCTTTCATCGAGCCTTGCCGCCGCACATGGATTTTCTCTTGGACAACGACCGCGCGCCGCAACCCGGCGCGATTCCGCCGATCGACTTTCGCGCGCTCCTCAACGACGAACAATACAACGCCGTCACCGCCGAGCCCGGCCCGCTGCTTGTCCTCGCCGGCGCCGGTTCCGGCAAAACGCGCACGCTCACGTATCGCGTCGCGTATCTTCTGTCCCAGGGCGTGAAGCCCGGCGAGATCCTGCTGCTCACTTTCACCAACAAAGCCGCGAAGGAAATGCTCCACCGCGTGCACGACCTCACCGGCGTCGAGCCCGCGCGTTTTTGGGGCGGCACGTTTCACTCGATCGGCCATCGCGTGCTGCGCATCCACGGCGAAGCCATCAACCTGCCCCGCAACTTCACCATTCTCGACGCCGACGAATCCGAATCGCTCCTCAAGCAGGTCGTCGAAACCGAGGACAAAAATTTCTTCAAAGATAAGACCAACCCGCGCCCGGGTCCGCTCTTCAGCGTCATCTCGCTTTCGCGCAACACCCAGCTCTCGCTCGACGAAACCGTCACCCAGTACTTCCCGCAGTATTCAGATATCAAATACGTGTTTCCCGCGTTCGCGGCCGCTTACGCGAAGAAGAAACGCGAACAAAATGTCTGCGATTACGACGACTTGCTCGAGCACTGGCTCACGCTCCTCAAGGAGCATCCCGACATCGCCGGTTATTTCGCGCATCGTTTCCGCCATCTGCTGGTCGACGAATACCAGGACACCAACACGCTGCAGGCGCAGATCATCGACCGCATCGCCACGCACCATCGCGTCATGGCCGTCGGCGACGACGCGCAGTGCATCTATTCGTGGCGCGGCGCGGATTTCGAAAACATCATGACGTTTCCCGATCGTCATCCGGGCACCGTTATTCACCGCATCGAAACGAACTACCGCTCCACGCCGCAGATCCTCGCGCTCGCCAACGGCGTGCTCGAAGCGCAGCCCAAGGGTCGTCATTTCGAGAAAGAGCTTCGCGCACATCGCGCCAACTCGCAAAAGCCCTACGTCGTTCAATGCATCGACGATCGCGAACAAGCCGAGTTCGTCGTCAAGCGCATCCATTCCGTCATCGAGCACGACGGCGTTTCGCCCAACGAAATCGCGATTCTCTATCGCTCGCATTTCGTCGCGCTCGAAACGCAGCTCGCACTCTCGCGCGCCGGCATCCCTTATCAGATCACCAGCGGCGTGAAGTTCTTCGAGCGCCAGCACGTGCGCGATCTCGTCGGCCTCATCAGCTTCGTCTACAATCCCGCCAACCAAACCGCGTGGCAGCGCATCGCCGTTTTGCTTCCGAAAATCGGCGAAAAGGGCGCGCAAAAAATCTACGCCGCCGCGCTCGACCACGCGCGACTCATGCAGCGCGACTTCATCGACGCCCTCGCGACCGACGACGTGAAGACCAAAGTCCCCAAGGACGCCAAGGCCGAGTGGGATTCCTTCTGCGCGTCGCTCGCCGAGATCAGTGAAAGCATGAAGACCGATCGTCCGTACAAAACGGTCGAGCTCGCCGTCGACGGTTGGTACGGCGACTATCTGCGCGGCGCATTCGCCGACTACATTGATCGCCTCGATGAATTAAAAGCCATGGTCGGTTTCGCGCAGCGTTTCGATACGCTGCAGGATCTCCTGGCGCAGATCGTTTTGCTTAACGGCGAGACAAGCGATCGCCAGGTGGACGCCAACGCCGAAGCCGTCCGCCTCACCACCGTGCATCAAGCGAAGGGACTCGAATACGATGTCGTCTTCGTGATTGGACTCGCCGATGGCATGTTTCCCGGCCGCCGCGCGATCGAGGATGGCGATGTCGAAGAAGAACGCCGTTTGTTCTACGTCGCGGTCACACGCGCGAAAAACGAGCTGTATCTCTGCTACCCAAAAGTCGCCACCAAGGCGGGCCCCGGCGGCATGCTGCTGAATCCGAGCCGCTTCATCACCGAGCTCGACGAACGCCTCTACGAACCCCTCCGCATCAAACGCGCCTACGGTTGGTGAGCCGCGCGATATTTGCTTGAGGCAAACATCCATCCGGCGCGGCGAGGACGGTGGAAAAATCTCCGTTGTCCATAACGCTAGCCCGCTTGTGTCTGATAAAAGTCCGCACACGCTTTCTCTCGTTCCATGAAGAAACTTCTCATCGCTCTTGTTATCCTCATCGGGCTGGGCGTGATCGTCGCGCTCTCCATCGCCGGCATCTACAACGGCCTCGTCAGCAAACAACAGGCGGTCGATGCGCAATGGGCGCAGGTGCAGAACGTCTATCAACGCCGCGCCGACTTGATCCCCAATCTCGTCAACACCGTCTCCGGCGCCGCCAATTTCGAGCGCTCCACGATCACAGCGGTCACCGAAGCGCGAGCGTCCGTCGGTCGCGTCAACATCGACGCCAGCCAGGCGCCCACCGATGCCGCGCAACTCGCCGAATTTGAGCGCGCGCAAGGTCAACTTTCCTCCGCGCTTTCGCGTCTGCTCGTCGTGAGCGAGCGTTATCCCGAACTCAAAGCCACCGCGAATTTCCAGTCGCTTCAGGTGCAGATCGAAGGCTCGGAAAATCGCATCGCGGTCGAACGCGCGCGTTTCAACGAAGCCGCCCAAGCCTACAACACGGCCATCAAACGCGTGCCCGGCGCGTTGTTCGCCGGCATCTTCGGCTTCAAGGAACGTCCTTACTTCACCGCTCGCGCCGGCGCGGAAACGCCGCCGGAAGTGCGCTTCGATTTCGGCGGAAATTCGCAGTGAAGCACGTCCTCTTTGCGTTGTTTCTCGGCGCGTTGTTCATCGGCGCGCCGCTGCATGCAGAAACGTTGCCGCCCAAACCGGCGCGGTACTTCAACGACTACGCGCGGCTCGTGCCGACCGACACCGCGCAGCGGCTCAACACGAAGCTCGAGCAATTCGAACGCGATACCTCCAACCAGATCATCGTCGCGATTTTTCCGCGGATGCCGTCGCGCTCCTCCGTGGAAGATTTCACCGTGCGCACCGCGCAGAGCTGGGGTGTCGGTCAAAAGGGACGCGACAATGGCGCGGTGTTGTTTGTCTTCGTGGAGAATCGTCAGGCCTACATCCAGGTCGGCTACGGTCTCGAAGGCGCGCTGCCCGATGCGCTTTGTTTTCAAATCATCGATCAGGAACTAAAACCGCGTTTCCGCGGAGGCGATTACGCGGGCGGCATCACCGCCACAGTCGATGCCATGCTCGCGGCGACACGCGGTGAATACAAACCGCTCCCGACTCGTCGCCGCACCGACCAACCGCCCGTCAGCCCGGTGATCATTTTTCTCTTCATCGTGATTATCATCAGCGTACTGAAACGTCTGTTGGGCGGAAACGATCCCGACGATCATCGTCCTGGCCGCATGCGTCGTCGTGGCGGCGGCTGGTATGTTGGCGGCGGTGGATTCGGAGGCGGCTTCGGCGGTGGCGGTGGTTTCTCCGGCGGCGGAGGACGTTTCGGCGGCGGCGGCGCAGGAGGACGTTGGTAATATGAATACTTTCGAAGAAGAATTTGATCCCGCGCGCATCGAGCGCGCCATCGCTGCGGCGGAGAAAAAAACGTCCGGCGAGATCCGCGTGGTCGTGCACCGCGCGCCGACCGATAACCCCGTGACGACGGCCGCGACGGAGTTTGCCCGCCTCAACATGCACCGCACGCGTCATCGCAATGCCGTGCTCATCCTGCTCGCGCCCGCCTCGCACACCTTCGCGGTCTATGGCGACGAAGGCATTCACGAAAAAGTCGGTCAGGATTTCTGGAGCGAACTCGCCGCGGGCATGAGCGACGATTTTCAACACGGCGTATTCACCGATGGCATCGTCAAAGCCATCGATCGTGTCGCCAACCGACTCGCCCCCTACTTCCCGTATCGCGACGACGACATCAATGAACTCCCCGACGATTTCATCGACCGCGGCATCGTGATCTGAGGCGGCGCTATCGGCACAAACTTGTTCTGCCCTGTACGCCGCCGCTACACTCGCGGTCATGGAACTCGTCATCGCCGCTATTTTCGGCCTCCTTCCGATCATCAATCCCTTCAGCACCGCGCCGCTCTTCCTCGCGATGACCGAAGGCGACACGCAGGAAGAGCGCATGGCGCAAGCGCGACGCGGCGTCATGTACATGATCGCCATCCTCACGAGCTTTCTGGTTGGCGGTAGCTTTATCATGAACTTCTTCGGCCTGTCGCTGCCCGGCCTGCGCATCGCGGGCGGCATCCTCGTCGCGGGTGTCGGCATGCGCATGCTTTATCCGAAAGACGACAACGACCAGACGCCGGAGGAGCAGAAAGAAACCCGCCGTAAGCGCGACATCTCCTTCACCCCGCTCGCCATGCCCAGCCTCAGCGGCCCCGGCGCGATCTCTGTGACCATCGGTCTCACCTCGCTCGCGGGCGACTGGCGCGGCTATCTCAGCATCTTTGCCGGCATCCTCATCGTCGCCACGATTGTCTATATCGTCCTGCGCGCCTCGACGAAGCTGGTGCGTTTCCTTGGCGTCAATGGATTGCACGCCATGACCAAGATCATGGGCTTTCTGATCCTCTGCGTCGGCATCCAATTCGTCGTCAACGGCATCACCGGAGTCATCCGCGACCCCGAGCTCCTCCACGCCATCCGCGACACGCTGCTGACTGAACAATAGAAAACCTATGCCGCCTACCCGAACCGCAACTCAAGACGTCCAGATCCAGCAGCGGCGCGCGGTCGCCGCGACCGCAGCATGCCTTGCGCTGCGTCTCAGAGGAAAATTGGAGCCAGGCGGACGGCGCGTCACATTTCTCTCTTGCACTCCCTGCCGCATAACCGGCAAGTTCTCCGGCCCGCCCACCTTCGGGTGACGGGAAACACCAACGGGGTGTAGCTTAGCCTGGTAGAGCGCTACGTTCGGGACGTAGAGGCCGAGAGTTCGAATCTCTCCACCCCGACCATTTTTCCTGCGGGATAGGTATTCAGAGCGCGAAGGGATTGTAGGCGCGTTCGTTTTTAAGGGTCGTGAGCGGCCCGTGGCCCGGTGCGATCACCGTGTTTTCCGGCAATTCTGCCGTCAGCCGGCGGACGTTATCCAAGAGCCGGCGCTGGCAATAAAACGCGCCGCCGACGGAGCCCGCAAAAAGGAGGTCGCCCGAAATCAGCACGCAGGGCGCCTGCGGGAGTTTGGGCGCGCGCACGACGTAGCAATGGTGTTCTTCGGCGTGACCGGGCGTGCGGAGGATGCGTACTTCGAAATCGCCAAACGTCAGGCGCGAATCGTCGCTCGGTACGGTTACTCCGGGCAATCCGCGTCCGCCGCCCGCCGGTCCGAAAACCGGCGTGTGCGGATGTGCGTCGCGCAAGCCGGCGAGCCCGCCCGAGTGCTCCGTTTCGACATGCGTGACGAAGATCGCGTCGAGATTTTCGATGGTTTTCGGCCAGACCCGTCGCAGCGTCGTGAAATCCGGTCCGGTGTCGAATAGCAGCCCGCGCCGCGATCCGCATTCGGCGACGAGGTAGGCGTTGGCGACGCCGATGCCATGCGGCATGCGCAGCGGATAAATGCAAAACGGCAGACCCGAAATCTCCGGCAACGGGTACGCGTGGCGCGCGAGCGCGAGCAGGCCGATTTCGTTGAGGTTCAACGTGGCGGCGAGGCGGCGCAGTTCGTCGTCGCTTAAGTCGTAACGGTAATCGATCGCGTCGCGGAGTTTTTCGAGGAGCACATTCGCACTCTCGGCCACGGCTTGTTCAGGCCGGCCGTCGTGGCGTACGGCTTTGTCCAGCACGTCGCCCAATTCATCTTCCAACGGTGCGAACTCGATGATCACGCCCGCAGTGTGACCCGCGGTTTTCCGTGGATCAAAAATGTTTTTGTTTTTTTGCCGGGCTCTTCCAACCGTCGCCGCATGGATTCGCACCAAGAGGAAGTTCTCTCCATTTTCAAACGCACCGGCGCTCTGCTCGAGGGCCACTTCGTGCTCCGTTCCGGGCTGCACTCGGGACATTTCTTTCAATGCGCCCAAGTGTGTCAGGACATGGCGGCGGTGACGCGTTTGAGCGAATTGCTCGTCGCGAAACTCGCGTCGTTGAACTTCACCACGGTGCTCGCGCCGGCGATGGGTGGACTGGTGCTCGGCCAGGAAGTCGCGCGTCAATCGGGCGCGCGCTACATTTTTGCGGAGAAAGAAAACAATGTCCTCGTGCTGCGTCGCGGCTTCACGCTGAAACCCGGCGAGAAAGTACTGATCGTCGAAGACGTCGTGACGCGCGGCGGTCGCGTGCTCGAGTGTCTGGATATCGTGCGCAAGGCCGGCGGCACGCCGGTCGGCGTGGCGATGTTGGTCGATCGCAGCGCCGGCGTGGCGCGCTTCGATGTGCCGGCGGTGTCGTTGCTGGAACTGAGTTTCCCCACCTACCCGGCCGATCAGGTGCCCGAAGCGCTGGCAAAAATCCCGGCGACCAAACCGGGAAGCTGAGCGCCTCAACTGCAGCGATAAACCGTGAGGAGCGCCGGCCGCTGGCCGGCTTCCTGCAGATGCCGGCGCTCCGGCGCAGACCAGCGGCGAGCAATCTCAGCCGGCGTTTATTCAGCGGACGTTGATCGTGATCGGGCGCACGACGCCGCGGTAATACACCATCAACAGATTGCGGCCGGGCACGAGGAGCTTGCGGGCTTTTTCAACGTCGCTCACCGGCTCGCGGTTGATCTGCAGCAGGTACATGTGCGGCAGCAGCTTTTCGAGGTACGGCGAGTCTTCGGTGACTTCGGTGATGAGCAGCCCATCGAGGCGCGGATTGAGGCCGAGGCGACGACGTTGCGCGACGGAGAGCGGCGAAACGTGCACGCCGGGCAGCAGTTCGTCGGGGCCAAGCGATTCGTTCAACTCGCCGAGCTGCACCTTGATGTTCATCGCCTGGCCGTCGCGGAAAATGCTCACTTCTGCCTCACGATTGGGCGCGAGTTGCGCGAGCAGCAGACGCAGATCTTCGGGCGAGTGAATCGGGCGTCCGTTGATCGAGGCGATCACGTCGTAAACTTTGAGACCGGCTTTGTCGGCAGGTCCACCAGGCGTGACGACGGAAATGACGACGCCTTTTTGATCGCGGCGGACCAGCAAGGTCTCGGCGAGATCGGGCGTGAGTGCATCGACTTTCACGCCGAGATCGCCGCGGATGATTTTCCCGGTTTCGACGAGGCCTTCGAGAATCGTTCGCGCGAGGTTGATCGGGATCGCGAAACCGATGCCGATGTTGCCGCGATTGGTGGAGAGGATCGCGCTGTTGATACCAACCAACCGCCCTTTCGCGTCGAGCAACGCGCCGCCGGAGTTGCCTTGGTTGATGGCGGCGTCGGTCTGGATGAAGTTTTCGTAGCCGCGCACTTCGTCGAGGATGCCGACGCGGCGACTCGTGGCGGAGACGATGCCCATGGTCACGGTTTGTCCGACGCCGAGCGGATTCCCGATCGCAAAAACAAGATCGCCGACGCGCAGCCGATCGCTGTCCGCGAGCGGCACGGCGGGTAATCCGTCCGCCTCGATCTTGATGACGGCGACATCGGTCTTCGGATCGGTGCCGATGACGGTCGCGGTGAACTCGCGCGAATCGGCGAGCGTGACGGTGAGTTCGTCGGCGTTTTCGATGACGTGGTTATTCGTCAGGATGTAGCCATCGGGCGTCACGATGACGCCGGAGCCGATGCCGGAAGAGCGACGTTCGCTCGTTTCCGAAGACGGGCCCCAAGGAAAAGGCGTGATGGTGCGAAACCGCAGGTAGCGGCTCGACGTGACGGAAACGACCGCGCGTTGCGCCGGCTCGAGCACGTCGGCGTAACTCGTGACGGTCGGCGCCGCGCTTTCGCCGACGGGCGAATCGTCGATCGTCAGCGAGAGCTTGCGCGCGTTATCGGCGGCCTCCGCAAACGGAAGCGCGCAGAGGGAAACGAATGCCGCGAGGGCGGCGCAGACAAGACGTGGGCCAAACTTCATGCAGCGCGAAGTGAGGCGTCACTCAGCTGATCAGAAGCCTTTGATCTTAAACAGACCCGTGACGCTTTCGTTGTTGTTAATGCGTTTGATCGCTTCGCCAAGGATGTCGGCCACGCTGAGCACGGTGATCGGCAGTCCTTTGGCTTCGAGCGGGATCGAGTTGGTGGTGATCAACTCGTCGATCAAACCCGAGCGGAGGCGCTCGTAAGCAATTTCGTTGAGAATGCAGTGACTGACGGCGGCGCGAACGCTGCGCGCGCCATGATCGCGAAGGATCTTCGCGGCGGCGGTAAGCGTGCCGGCCGTCTCGGTGATGTCGTCCACGAGGAGGATGTCGCAGTCCTTCACTTCACCGACGACGTTGATGGCTTCGACGGTGGTGGCGTTGGTGCGTTTTTTTGCCACAAGGCCGAGTCCTGCGCCGATCATGTCGGCATACGCGGCGGCCATCTTCATGCCGCCGACATCGGGCGAGCAGACGACGAGGCGCTCCTTGTTGATTTGGGAAAGGTAATTAAAGAAGACCGGCGAGGCGTAGAGATGATCGACGGGGATGTCGAAGAAGCCCTGAATCTGCTGGCTGTGCAGATCCATCGTGAGCACGCGATTGGCGCCGGCGGCGGTGAGGAGATTGGCGACGAGCTTGGCGGTGATGGGCACGCGCGGCTGGTCTTTGCGATCCTGGCGGGCGTAACCGTAGAACGGCAGCACGGCGGTGATGCGATGAGCCGAGGCGCGCTTGGCCGCATCGATCATGATGAGCAACTCCATCAAGTGATGATTGGTCGGCGGACAGGTCGATTGGATCAGAAACACATCATGACCGCGGATGTTTTCGTTGATCTTCACGAACGACTCGCCGTCCGGGAAGCTCGTGACCGTCGCTTCGCCCAAGGGAACGCCGATGGAGCGGCAGATCTCTTCGGCGAGTGCACGATTCGAATTACCTGAGAATATTTTAAGCCCGGGCTTGTTGCTCATGTGATCGGAGGTGGAAGCTGAAAAGGATGCCCGGGGTCAGACCGAGGCGGAAGGTTTTTCTAGGCGCGCCTCGATTTCATCGACGCGACGGAACAGGTCAGGGAGCCGCTTGCGAAGCACGTTGATGCGCTGCTCGAGATTATACGGCAGGCACGGCGAACCCTTGACGAAGCTGCGCGGGCCGAGGTCGGAATTCACACCGGTTTGACCGTCGATCTTCGAGCCCTTCCCCACCGTGAGATGGCCCGCCAGTCCCGCCTGACCGCCGACCACCACATAGTCTTCAATCGTGGTGCTGCCGGAGATGCCCGCTTGCGCGCAGATGAGGCAGTGACGACCGATCACGACATTGTGCGCGATCTGCACGAGATTATCGATCTTCGTGCCCTCGCCGATCACCGTCTGGCTGAAACGCGCACGATCGAGCGTCGAGTTGGCGCCAATTTCCACATCGTCGCCGACGACCACGCGGCCGATCTGCGGGACCTTTTCGTGGCGGCCCTCAACAAACTCATAACCAAAACCATCCGAGCCGATCACGACGCCAGCGTGGAGGCGCACGCGATTTCCGATCACGCAGTCATTGGAGATGGTGACTCCCGGCATGAGCCAAACGTCGTCGCCGATACGCGCATCGCGGCCGATGAACGCGCGCGCTTGCAAATACGTGCGCTCGCCGATTTTCGCACCCGATTCGATCACACAGAGCGGCCCGATCGTCGCCGATGCAGCCACTTGCGCGTCCGGCGCGATGATGGCGGACGGATGAATGCCTGGTGTGGGCCTCGGCCACAGCAAGCTCTCGACACGAGCGCAAATGCGCGCGAGGGCGACCGACGGTTTTTCCACCAAAACAAACAACTGACCGGCGCGCGGTTCGCCTTGATAATCCGCAGGGAGCAACACCACCGACGCGGCGGTGGCTTCGACCTCGGGCTTGTATTTGGGATTGCCGAGAAACGAAAGATCTCCGGCAACGGCCGTGCGCAGCGACGCGATCCCGCGAATCGTCTCCGTCGTCGCACCGCGCGTGGCAGTCGCTTGGACGATGTCGATGATCTCTTGCGGCGAGAATGAGAGCTCCATGGGGAAAAACGTGGCCCGTGGGAGGCCCGGAGTAAATGCCGGTCGTGAAAAGAAAAACCCCGCTCAGATGCGAGCGGGGTAATTACTGACCAAACGGGCGGCGGGATTATTTGCGCGCGCCAGGGAAAACAACCGAGGGGGTCTCGGAGGATTCGGAGCTGGTAGCAGACTTGGAAGCCGGAGCGGCGGAGCCAGCCGGACGGGTCTTGTTGATTTCGCCGATCACTTCGTCGGTGATGTCAAAAGCGGGATCGAGATAGACCACGGGCGAACGTTCGAGGAGGATGTTGGCACCGCGGCGCTTGGCGACGTCGGTCGCGACCTTAGTGATTTCACCGATGAGCTGTTCGCGGAAAGCGGCGATTTGCTCCTGCACGGCGGCGTTGGCCTGCTGGCGGTACTCATTAAAATCCTGCTCGGCGCGGCGCACTTCTTCGAGCTGACGGTTGGCATCGTTTTCAGCGGCGGTGCGAGCTTCCGCGGTCAGAACCGGGTTCTTCGTCTGCTCGATGAGTTCCTTGTACTTTTCGACCTTGGCCTGACCATCCTTGAGGAACTGGGCGATCTGCTCGTTGATCTTGGTTTCCTGGCCCTTGAGCTTCTCCTGCTGTTCGGCGGTTTTGTAGTGGTTCTCGAACACTTTGCCGATGTCGCAGATCGCGATCTTTTGCGCGGGTTGGGCAAAGGTAAAGAGCGCGGACGCACCAAAGGCGACCAGGGCAACGAGAGATTTGAGGGAGGTCTTCATAGATTAGTTGGGTAGGGAAAGAGAAAGATGAGGTGTGAGAGAATCAGAAGCGCGTGCCAAAGGAAAAGTTAAACTGGTTGCCTTTGTCATTTTGTTTGTCGGTGCGCAGCGGAATACCGAAGTCGAGACTCAACGGAGCGCCGGCCACAAACAGGCGCAGACCGAAACCGAAGTTGTCGTTGTAGTACGCCGGGTTGAAGTCGTACGAGCCGATGTTGACGAAACCGGCGTCGTAGAACACCGCGAAGCGCACCGGGCTCACGATATCCAGCGAGTACTCAACGCTCAGCATGCCGTAGGTTTTACCGCCGATAACGTAGCCTTGATAGCGGGGACCGACGTCGCGCTGTTCGAAACCGCGCAATGTGTAGGGTCCGCCCAAGGTGAAGAGTTCGTAGTACGGGACCTCGGAATCGTTGTATTCGTGCAGCACGCCGAAACGACCGATCAAACCAATGACTTGGTTCTGCGCGCGGAAGATCGGGAAGAACTGCGAGCCGCGTCCTTCGATGCGGTAGTAATCGTATGAACCACCGAGCAGTCCGCCGGCGACATCGAGGTTGAGCTCGATGCGACCACCATCGGTCGTGTTCACAATCTTGTCGCGCGTGTCGCGTTCGAGCTGGAAGCCGACCTTGGAGATATTGGTCTTTCCTTCCGTCACGCCGTACATGCGCGCGATTTCTTCGACGTCTTGAATGCGGATTTCGTTGTAGCTGTACGAAAGACGTCCGACCACGAGTTCGAACAGGCGCTTGCGGGTGTAGATTTCGCCGCCGGTATCGACGCGCTCGTAGTACGAGTTGTCGTAGTTCTGACTCGTGCGATAAATGGAGAAACCGAGCGCGAGTTCGCGTTCGAGGAACCACGGTTCTTCGAACGACAGCATCGCTTCACTGGAGCGCGAACCGATCTGCAGACGAATGCGGAACTTCTGACCGTCGCCTTGGAAGAATCCTTTGCGGTTAAACAGGTCGAAGTTGGACTGAGAGAGTTCGGCGAAGAACACCGCTTTTTCGAGCGAGCTGAAACCGGCGCCAAACTGGAGATTGCCGGTGCGACCTTCCTGGACCGCCACCTTGAGGTTACGACGACCCGGAATGTTGGTCGATTCGTGCGTGATGTTCACATCATCGAAGAAGCGCGTGTTTTCGAGACGCAGCTTGCTTCGTTTCATGCTCAACGTGTCGAACACTTCGCCGGGGCCAAGCGTCAGTTCGCGGATGATCACGATGCTCTTGGTCTTGGTGTTGCCCTCGATCTTCACCGACTCGACGAAGAACTGATCGCTCTCGTTGATCATGTACTCCACGTCGATATTGCCCGTGTTGATATTGGGCTTACGGACGAGCCGAATGCGGGTTTCGAGGTAACCGTCTTTGCCGTAAAAATCTTCGAGTGTCTGCACGTCTTCATCGAGCTTCGACGGCTTGAAGATCATGCCGGTGCGCTGCTGGGTGAGAAGCGAGAGCAGGCGCGCCGGATAGATTTTATTACCGCTAAACGTGACTTCACCGATGCGGTATTGGCGGCCTTCATCGACGTGGATGCCGATGAGCAAACGGTCGGGCTTCGGGTATTCGTACGTGACGCGCTCCGGTGGAATTTCGATATCGAGATAACCTTCTTCGCGGTAGAAATCGCGCAGTTTGTCGAGGTCGTCTTCGAACTGCTCGTCTTTATAGCGACCGCTGCCGGTCAACCAGGAGAACATCCAATAGCGGCGGGTCTCGATCACCTTGCGCAGACGGCGGGATTTCACGTGCTCGTTACCGGTAAAGCGGATCTCTTCGATCTTAACGCGCGGACCTTCCTTGATCCTGAAAATAACGGTGCCGTAGCCGGTGGCGCGATCGCGTTCGATCGAATAATTCACCATCACCTGATTGTAACCGGTCTTTTGGTAGTACTCGCGGATCTTTTCGGAGTCCTCTTTGACCAGGCGTTCGTCGAGCGCGGAGTTGGGACGCGTTTTAATTTCCTTCTCCAAGCGGCGGCTCTTCACACGCTCGTTCCCTTCGTAACGAATCGCGAGGACGCGGTACTTGGGGGTGACGTCGACCACGAGGTTCACGACGCGGCCCGGAAGGACTTCGCGCTTAACCTCGATGAACTCGAAGAGACCGGTGCGATACAGCGACTGGATGTCGCGATCGATCATCGTGTCGTCGAGATCGGCGCCTTCGCGCGCTTGCATGTTGGCGCGCACGACTTGCTCGTTGACGTTGGCGGTGCCGACGAAACGGACGGTGACGGTACCTACCTTATAGGGGCGGTTGCTTTCACCTCCGATTCCCTGCGCAGCGAGTCGCGAGACAGCCAGAGCGGCTAAAACAAAGACAACAAGGTACCTAATCACCCTGAAAACAGGGTTACTGAGTGAAGTTTTCAAAGCGGGTAATGTCTCGGAGGAAGGTAAGTTTGAGTTCTCCTACCGGTCCGTTTCGTTGCTTTGCAACTATTAACTCGGCGGAGTCGGCGGCGACTTGGAATTTTTCGTCAGCGTCTTTCGGGCGGGCCAGCATGAGGACAACGTCAGCGTCTTGCTCGATGGATCCAGATTCGCGCAGGTCGGAGAGTTTGGGTGTGCGATTCTCTTTTTCGGCAGAGCGGTTGAGCTGACTTAATACAAGAACGGGAACATTGAGTTCCTTCGCGAGTGCCTTCAGGCCGCGGGAGATTTCAGCGACTTGCTGTTCGCGCGGGGTCTTGGAATCGGTCGGCGCAAGCAATTGCAGGTAGTCCACCACCACAAAACCCAACGGCGAACGCGCGTGCAAGCGGCGTGCCTTGGCGCGCAGCTCCATGATCGTGAGATGGCTGGAGTCGTCGATGTAGATGGGCGATTTGGTGAACTCGTCGGCGGCTTGCAGGAGGCGCTGTTGTTCGTCGCCATGTTTGGAGAGCAAGCCGTCGCGCAACAGTTTCATGTTCACACGCGCGCGCGAACAAAGCATGCGCAGCGCGAGCTGCGCGGCGCTCATTTCGAGACTGAAGATGAGCGTGGTCACACCCTGCCCTCGCTTCGGCATCGCTGCGGCTTCGGCGAAGTTGAGCGCGAGCGAGGTCTTACCCATCGAAGGACGCGCCGCGAGGATGATCATTTCCTGCCGTTGGAAACCGAAGGTGTATTCGTCGAGGTCCTTGAAGCCCGAACTCACGCCGGTGAGTTCGCCCTTCTTCATCATCATTTTGGTGATGACGCTCATCGCCTCCGTGACCGGGCCCTTCATGGACTTCGCGGCGTCGGAAATGCGATCTTGGGTGACGGCGAAGAGCTCCTGCTCCGTCTTATCGATGAACTCTTCCAGACCGCCTTGGTAATTGTAGCAGTTTTCGACGGCGTTGGACGCGACCTTGATTAGCTCGCGCAACAGAGCGAGTTCGCGGACTTTTTCGATGAAGTACGGCGCTTGCGCCGTGGTCGGGATGCGACCGCTGATCTGCGTAAGGTACGCGTAGCCGCCGATCTGCTCCAATTGCTGCGAGGTCTTCAGCTCTTCGGCGAGCACCGCGAGATCGATGGGCGCGCCGCGATTGTAGAGATCGACGAGCTTCTCGTAGATGACCCGGTTGGCCGGGACATAAAAGGCGGATGCGGACAACTTCCCTTCCAAGCATCGCGCGATGGTATCGTTTCCATCGATCAAACAGCACGAAAGCAGATACTCTTCGGCCTCGATCGAATGGGGCGGCATGCGTCCCAGGACATCGGGCGCCGCGGGTTCTTGCGGGCCGCGAGGTGAGCGGGAGCGTCGAGGAAAAGAGGGCGTGGCGTCAGCCATGGGAAAAACAGGCGGAGGAGCGAAGCGGTTGGCCGCGGCTTTGCAACGGTTCGTTATTTTTCTTTGTTCACACAGAGTTCACGGAGCCGCGGGCAAAAAAAAACCGCGCCTGCGACAGGCGCGGTTTTCGAAAATGCGTGTGAGCGCGAGGACTTATTCGGCGGCTTCCGCAGCGGCTTTCTTGGAGCGAGCGGAACGTTTTTCGGTCTTCGGAGCTTCGGCCGCTTCTTCTTCAGCGGTCGGGACGATCGGGTTTTCCGACACGACGTCGAAGCTGAGGTCGACCGAGATCTCGGCGTGCAGCTTGATCTTCACCTCGTGCTTGCCGAGGGTCTTCACCGGCGTGTGGAGGTGGATCTTCTTGCGATCGATTTCGATGCCAGCCTGGACGAGCTTCTCGTGGAGGTCGGCGGCGGTGATCGCGCCGAACATCTTGCCGCCTTCGCCCGTCTTCACGGCAAACGCGATGCTGGCTTTCTCCAGCTTCTTGGCGATTTCTTGCGCGCCCTGGATTTCCTGGGCTTCGCGCTCGGCGCGGCGCTTCTTGAGGGCTTCGACCTGCTTGCGGTTGGCAGCAGTCAACGGAGCCGCGATCTTGCGCGGCAGCAAAAAGTTGCGCGCGTAGCCGGCGCGGACTTTGACCTGATCGCCTTCAGCGCCGAGATTTTCAACGGGTTGGAGCAGCAAAATTTCGCTGTAAGCCATGGTATGAACGGGTTGAGTTTTGTTGAGTTGTAAAAGGAGTCGTCGAAAGCCGCGGGTTGGCCGGAAGCAAATCAGACGGTCGTGACGTTTTTGGAAAAGCGGAGTGGATTCTCAGAGCACCTTCCCGCTGTCAATGCCCGTTTTCCCGGAGCGCCGCGGCCGCCTCGCGCCAAGGACGATCCCCCCAGTAATTCAGCGACGTTTGTGGGGCCGCGACTCCGTATTTAAGCGGATACCGCCTGTGTGTTTATCCCCAGATTAAACGAGGAGTACTACGGATGTCCCAATAGGAGAACGCGTATTACTATAAAATCTCTGTAAAAGGCGCGCCGGGACGCGTCGATTCCTAGGTTAACTCAAACGGGAGAAAATACTCATGCAGACGACCATCCAGCAGTCGCTACCTGCCCACACGTCCGCGTCGGATCGCGGCACCCATCAATCGCCGTCGGACAGCTCTCGCCCCCATCCCTCACTCAGCGGCATCTCCGTAGCCGGTCTCGCACGCGGCGAAGAATTGCTCGCCTTATTGCCCGGACGCGCGGCTCTCCTCGATGCCAGCGGATTGGTCATCGCTTGGAATGATGAGCCCGAGCAGGTCGCGGAAAGCGGAGGGCCTCGTTTCGAAACCGCCGGCATGATCGTCGCACCGCTCGGGCAGACGGGCATCACGCTCATCTGGGCTCCGCCAGCCGAAGTGCTCCTTCCCTCCGAGGCAGCCGCCGCCCCCTCGCACACGGGTCGCGAAGTGGGTCATCTGATGGCGCGTTTGCTTCATGCCCAGGAAGACGAACGCAAACGCATCGCGCGCGAACTCCACGACGACCTTAGTCAACGGCTCGCCGCGCACGCACTCGCGCTCAGCCATCTCAAACTCAATGCACCTGTTTCGTCCGACGAGTTACAGGATCGCCTGCTCGCGCTCGAATCCGACGCGATCGAAATGGCCGAAACGGTTCGCATGGTTTCCCACGAACTCCATCCGGCGCTTCTCGAGCGGTACGGTCTCGCGGAAGCGATCAAACATTTCGCGAGCGATTTCTGCCGCTGGGCCGATTTGCAATTGATCGCGCAAATCCAACCGCCGGCAAATCCGCCCCCCGAACATGTCGCCATCGCCGCCTACCGCATCGCGCAAGAAGCGCTGCGCAACATCGAGCGCCACGCACACGCACGCACAGTTCACCTGAAGCTTCGTTTCACCACCAACTTCCTCCATCTCTCCATCAAGGACGACGGCGTGGGCATCCCGGATACAGGTGCGGCCAACGGGCTGGGCCTCGTCAGCATCGAGGAACGCGTGAACCTGCTTGGTGGACGTTTTTCACTCACCAATCTGCCGGTGCGCGGCGCGCATCTCAGCGTGCGTCTTCCCCTCAATCCCGTCGCGCCATGAAACACCCGCTCGTACTCATCGCCGACGATCATCGCATCGTGCTCGAAGGCCTTGGTCAGTTGCTCGCGCCTTCCTGCACGGTAGTCGGACTCGCCTCCGATGGAAACGAGCTCCTCGCGCTCGGCCGCAAGACGCGTCCCGATCTCATCATAAGCGATATCGATATGCCTGGTCTCACGGGCCCCGACGCGGTCGCACAACTGCGTCACGAAAACATCACCCCGAAGGTCATCTACCTCACGATGCTCGCAGACATGGAGACGGCGGTGAGTGTTTTCCGCGCGGGCGCGGCTGGTTACATCCTGAAGCATTCCGCGGGTCACGAATTGCTCGACGCGATTCCCGAGGTTCTCGCAGGCCGCGTCTACATCACTCCGCGAATCGCGAAACAAATGATCGGCGCATGTCTCCGCCCAAGCGGCGCCACTGGCCTGCCGCGCACTTCCGTCACCCCACGGCAGGCCGAAGTGCTGCGACTGATCGCACGCGGTCTCACGATGAAAGAAGTCGCAGCTGCGCTCAACATCTCCAAACGCACGGCCGAAGCGCACAAATACCAGATGATGGAACATCTCGGTCTCCGCACCGTGCCCGAGCTTATTCAGTACGGCATCCGTACGCACATCATCGCCGCGCAGCCCGAGCCGCCGGAGAGCGTACGAACTTTTCACAGTGCCCACGCCTGAACATCTCCGCATACCCCTTTTCACGCGCGCGCGATAAACTCGCGACACCATGAAACGAACCATCCAGCGGGAATGTGAAGCGTCCTTGGGACGCGCAACGGGCGTGGCCGCGTGCACACGCCGGGTTTTGGTGGCCGACGACAACGACTTCATGCGCCACTGCGTGCAACTGCTCCTCGTCCGCGAGCGCTGCGAGATCGTCGCCTCTGCGGAAAACGGCCTGCAGCTTGTATCCAATTCTCAACTACACGAGCACGATCTCATCGTCACCGATTATCACATGCCGTCGATGGACGGCATGCAGGCCGCGCGAGCGATCCTCGCGCAACAACCCGACAGTCGCATCATCGTGCTCACGAGCGACGACGACTGCTCCTCCGCACGCTCGGCCCTCGATCTCGGCATCATGGCCTACGTGCTGAAAGACTGCATGGTCCCCGACCTGCCGCTCGCCATCGCGGCAGTGATGGCGGGAAACCCATTCTTATCGCCTTCGATCGGCTGTCTCGCCGACAAACCGGTTCTCGCGGGCGCCGATCTCACGCTTCGGTGATCCCGCCATGCCTGCGCTCGTGCCATTATCGCTGGAAGGCCAACGCGTACGTATCCTTCACGGCACGTACCGCGGCGAAGAAAGTGTGATCCTCGAAATCACGCCTTCCGGTTTGCACGTGCGCCTCGCCTGCGATGAACCGTTGCCCAATGGCATTCACCGCTGGCGCCGGCGCGAATCCGTCGAGCTCCTCGATCCATATCCGTTCTCTCGAAACGCCTCCCCGCGCAGCCTTATCGATTTTCTCTGCGATCGCCCAGCGCTGACGTTTCCTCGCACACCCGATGCGCTCCCGCGCTTCTGCACGTCTCCGGGGAGGACGCGCCGTGAACTCGGAAAGATCATTCCGTTTCCGCAAACGCCGTCGACGAACCTCGCGCGCGCGGAGGCGGAACCGATTCTCGTTTTCGAAGCGGACTAGGCACTGACTGACATCGGCGACGCTCATGGTCGTTTGCCCGAAAAAGCCGGCGGATTTCTGCCGGCTTTTTTGTTGGCCAGACAATGAATCTCGGCCCCGCGAGACACGCTCGCGTAGTCCCCGCAGGCATTAGAGAATGCATTTATGGACAGAGCCAAACGCGGCTGCCTGCAAATTCCGCGTCGCCTATCGCAAGAGCTGCGCAGCCGATTTGCTATTCCAAGACTAGGATGTCGTTCATCCAACCCAACGTCATTATCCCGCTCAGCTCGGACTTCGCCATGAACGAAAGAATCCACCTGACATCCTTGCGATTCGAGATCTCGCCGTCGACGCAGGACCGTATCCGCGAGCAACTTCAACGTTTCTTCCAACGCGATCCGAGCGTGACTCGTATCGACGCGACGTTCGAGGGCGAATATGACGACAACACTCGCATCATCTACCACGTGACTTTGCGGATCCAACGACAGGACGAGGTGATCTTTGAGCTCCAAAAAGGACCTCAACTGCTTCCCACTGTCTGCGCGGCCGCCGACGCGCTCGAACGCCGACTTTGCGAGCGAATGGCCGCCACCAACCCTTGATCTTTCTTTACCATGCCGACCCTCGCCTCCCCTCCCGTAACCAAGCCTTCACTGCCCTTCCCGGTGCTCACCGCGGAAGAAGCCGCCGCCATGATCAATCATGGCGAGACGCTTGGCATGAGCGGATTCACCCCCGCCGGTACGCCCAAGGCCATCCCGCGTGCCCTCGCTGCGCGCGCCGAAGCCGAGCACGCCGCCGGGCGTCCTTTCCAAGTCGGTGTGGTCACCGGTGCATCCACCGGACCTTCGGTTGATGGCTCTCTCGCCGCCGCAGGCGCGATCTCCTTCCGCACGCCCTATCAGTCGGATCCGAATCTCCGTAAGCGCATCAACACCGGCGAAACGCACTTCTTCGACATGCACTTGAGCATGCTCCCGCAGAACGTGCGCTACGGCTTCCTCGGCAAATTCTCCTGGGCCATCATCGAAGCCTGCGATGTCACCGCCGACGGCCAGATCGTGCTCACCTCCGCGGTGGGCGCCTCGCCGACCTTCTGCAACGTCGCCGACCGCATTCTCATCGAGCTCAACGGCTACCACCCGGCAGGGCTGCGCGGTTTCCACGACATCTACGAGCCGGTCGATCCGCCGCACCGCTCGTACATCCCGGTTTTCAAACCCTCCGATCGCGCGGGTCGTTCCTACATCCAAGTCGATCCGAAGAAGATCGCGGGTATCGTTTACACCAATCTTCCCGACGAAACCGCGGGCTTCGAAGCGCCCACGCCGGT
The DNA here is from genome assembly GCA_937958045.1 of uncultured Opitutaceae bacterium. Classification (GTDB taxonomy): domain Bacteria; phylum Verrucomicrobiota; class Verrucomicrobiia; order Opitutales; family Opitutaceae; genus Nibricoccus. The sequence continues at coordinate 69,784 of CALFXL010000049.1, forward strand.
CACGACGCAAATCGGCAAAAACGTCGCCGACTTCCTCGCGGCCGAGCTCAAGCGCGGCGCCATCCCGCCGTCGTTCCTCCCGCTCCAGTCGGGCGTCGGCAACATCGCCAACGCCGTCCTCGGCTCGCTCGGCGATCACCCGGAGATCCCCCGCTTCAGCATGTACACCGAAGTCATCCAAGACTCGGTCATCGCGCTCATGCAGCAGGGTAAAATCGAGTTCGCCTCCGGCGTCTCCCTCACGGTCAGCCAGCCGGTGCTCCAATCAATCTATGCCGACCTGCCGACCTTCCGCTCGCGTCTCTTGCTGCGCCCGCAGGAAATTTCCAATCACCCGGAAGTTGTCCGCCGTCTCGGCCTCATTTCCATCAACACCGCCATCGAGGCCGACTTGTTCGGCAACATCAACAGCACGCACTTGCTCGGACGAAACCTCGTCAACGGCATCGGCGGCTCCGGCGATTTCACCCGCAACGCCTTCCTCTCGATCTTCACCTGCCCGTCCGTCGCCAAGGACGGCAAGATCAGCACGATCGTCCCGCTCGTCTCGCACATGGACCACAGCGAACACTCCGTGCAAATCCTCGTGACCGAGCACGGCGTCGCCGACCTCCGCGGCAAAGACCCCGCCGAGCGTGCGCACTTGATCATCGAGCGCTGCGCGCACCCGGACTTCCGCGAAGACCTGCGCAAATACTTCACCCTCTCCGCCGGCGGTCACACTCCGCAGACCCTCGGCACGGCTTTTGCCATGCACCAACAGTTCCTCCGCACCGGCGATATGCGCGGCGTGAACTGGACGTCCTGAACGTAGCACGGCCTCTCCATAACAAACCCGAAAGGACGGAATCCGAGGATTCCGTCCTTTTTTGTGCCCTGCCCGCCGCGTCTGGATCGTTTTAAATAAAACTATATCCTTTAGATCGGGGACCGCGGCTAAGACGGCCGAAGAACTCGGGACACACCCGCGTGCGTCAGACACGCCTCCGGGGAAAACCACACCTTTCTCAAGCGCGGCGCCATGAGCCACGCCGCGCTCGACCAAGGCCATTCGGCAAGGCTGGCCAACGTCCGCACCTTCGCTCGCACCGGATTGAGATGGATATAGTGACAGACCGCGCCGACCGCATCCGGATCGACCGGCAGCGAAAAAGTCGACTACAGCCATTTCATGCCCGCCACCAGATTCGGAGCCGGGGTTTCCACGCACAGATGA
>CALFXL010000050.1 GCA_937958045.1 uncultured Opitutaceae bacterium
GGATGTTGAGCTTCCGGGCGAGGTCCATCTGCTGCTCCTTCGTGTGGGGGAGGAATTCGTGCAGGGGCGGGTCGAGGAAGCGGATCGTGGCCGGGAAGCCTTTGAGGGCTTTGAAGATGCCGAAGAAGTCGGCGCGCTGGTAGGGCAGGAGCTTTTCCAGGGCGGCTTCGCGATCGGCGAGGTTGTCGGCGAGGATCATTTCGCGCATGGCGTCGATGCGGTCGCCTTCGAAGAACATGTGCTCCGTGCGGGTGAGACCGATGCCGACGGCGCCGAACGCGATGGCGTTGGCGGCCTGCTCGGGGGTGTCGGCGTTGGTGCGGACCTGCAGGCGGGTGGCCTGGGCGCACCATTTCATGAGCTGGGTGTACTGCTTGAACTTCTCGGTGGCCTGCGCGGTTTTGTCGTTGTGCAGGAGGCCGGAGATGATCTCGGAGGGTGCGGTCTTGATCTGACCGGCGTACACGGCGCCCGAGGTGCCGTCGATCGAGAGGTAATCGCCTTCGGCGAAGGTCTGGCCGGCGATGGAGGCGGTCTTGCGATCGTAGTCGATCTGGACGGCGGAGGCGCCGCAAACGCAGACCTTGCCCATCTGGCGGGCGACGAGGGCGGCGTGCGAAGAAACACCACCGCGGGCGGTGAGGATGCCCTCGGCGGCGATCATACCGCGGAGGTCTTCGGGCGAGGTCTCGATGCGGACGAGGAGAACTTTTTCACCCTTATCGGCGGCGGCGACGGCGCGATCGGCGTTGAAGTAGATCTTGCCGGTGGCGGCGCCGGGACCGGCGGGGAGGCCGTTGGCGATGATCTTGGCCTTCTTGACTTCGTTGAGGTCGAAGATCGGGGCGAGGAGCTGTTCGAGCTGGTCGGCCGGGTTGCGGAGCACGGCGGTCTGCCAGTCGATGAGCTTTTCCTTCACCATATCGACGGAGAACTTGAGCGCGGCGGCGGCGGTGCGCTTGCCGTTGCGCGTCTGCAGCATGAACAGCTTGCCTTCCTGAATGGTGAACTCGATGTCCTGAACATCCTTGAAATGCTTTTCGAGGATGCTGCGGACGCGGAGGAGTTCCGCGTAGGACTTGGGCATGACGTCCTTGAGCTTGATGACGGGCTCGGGAGTGCGGACGCCGGCGACGACGTCTTCGCCCTGGGCGTTGACGAGGAATTCGCCGTAGAATTCGTTGGCGCCGTTGGCCGGGTTGCGGGTGAAGGCGACGCCGGAGCCGGAGTTTTCGCCGGTATTGCCGAACACCATGGCCTGCACGTTGACGGCGGTGCCCCACTCGGAGGGGATGTTATACTTGCGGCGATAAACGATCGCGCGGTCGTTCATCCAAGAGCCGAATACGGCGCCGGCGGCACCGAGGAGCTGCTGCCAAGGATCGGAGGGGAAGCTCTTTCCGGTGCGCTCTTTGACGAGGGCTTTGAAGCGGGTGACGAGTTCCTTCTGGTCGTCGGCGGTGAGCTTCGAGTCTTCGATGTCGCCGTGGTAGCGCTCGTGCTTGTAGGCGTGGATGACGCTTTCGAACGGTTCGTGATCTTCGCCTTCGCGCTTCTGCACGCCGAGAACGACGTCGCCGTACATCTGGATGAACCGGCGGTAGCAGTCCCACGCGAAGCGGGGGTTGTTGGTGGCGTGAGCGAGGGAGAGGACGGTCTCGTCGTTGAGGCCGAGGTTGAGAATGGTGTCCATCATGCCCGGCATCGAGTCGCGGGCGCCGGAGCGGACGGCTACGAGGAGCGGGAAGCCCGAGGCGTCGCCGAACTTGTAGCCCATGATTTTCTCCATGTTGCGGATGCCCGCTTCGATTTGGGCCTGGAGATTGGCGGGGTACGACTTCTTGTTGGCGTAGTAGTACGTGCAAACTTCGGTCGTGATCGTGAAGCCGGGAGGCACGGGCAGCCCGATGCGGGTCATCTCAGCGAGGTTGGCGCCCTTGCCGCCGAGCAGAGCCTTCATCGAGCCGTCGCCGTCGGCTTTGCCGGCGCCCCACGTGTACACGTATTTCGGGCCTTTCAAGGCGGAGGATTTTTTCGCGGAGCTGGAAGACGACGTCTTCGCAGCGGGTTTTTTGGCTTTGGTTTTAACGGCCATAATCGATTGGTGGGTTATGTGGAAAAGAATCTGCGGGCTGGGCGCGCAAAGGAGCTAGGCAATAGGTCGGGCGCCGCTGGTGTCAACGGCACAAGGGCTCGGTGACCTCGAAGCGCGTCGGGATTTATGATTCCTCGCTTCCGTTCGGCGTGAAAACCCGCACCATCGCCGGCCTTTTCGAAAACCGTGAACCCGCCGCAAGCAGAAGAGCCTTTTGAGTACGATCCCGTGGTCGAGGAGCCGCGGAATCCGCGCGAGAAATCCATGGGCTTCTTCGAGCATCTCGAAGAGCTGCGCTGGACGCTCGTGAAATGCGCGGTGGTTTATGTGATCTTCGCGGTCGCGATCGGTATTTTCCTCAAAGAATTTAGCACCACGCTGCAGTGGCCGCTGAATCACGCGAAGGCGGACTATCCGGACCTCACGCTGGATCTGAACACGACCAGCATCATGGAGTCGTTCACGATCGTGATCCAGATGTGCTGTCTGGGCGCGCTCGCGCCGGCCACGCCGTTCATCTTTTTCTTTCTCGGCCAGTTCGTCGGCCCGGCGCTCACGCCGCGTGAAGCGCGCCTCGTGATCCCGGTGAGCCTGCTTGCGCTGCTGCTGTTTGTCGCGGGCGCGGCGTTTGGATTTTTCCTGCTCATGCCGACCACGATCGCCAGCTCGGCGGAGCTGAATCAGTTTTTCGGTTTCACCGCGCGATGGACGGCCGGGAGCTACTTCGGATTGCTCTCGTGGCTCGTGATCGGCGTGGGCGTGTCGTTTGAGTTCCCGCTCGTGATCGTGCTGCTCGTGTACATGCGGCTGATGTCGACGGCGTTTCTCCGCAAATATCGCCGTCACGCGATCGTGGCGATTTTCATCATCGCCGCGGTCGTGACGCCGACGCCCGATCCGTTCACGCAAACGCTCTTCGCGGCGCCGCTGTATCTTTTGTACGAACTCGCGGTCCTCGCGGGCGGCGCTGTCGAAAAGCGTCGCGCCCGCCAGGAAACGTTGACCGCCTGAGCGGTCTCAATGCGCGTTTAGCGCAGACGGCCGGCGGTCTCGTCGATGGCGAGCGAGAAGTGTGAGGCGAGCTCGCCGCGCGGCATGTTCACGAGGTCTTTCTTGATCGCCGTGTCGAGCCGTGCGTGCGCGGAGGGAGAAAGCGCGTCGAGCACGGCCTGATGCAGCGCGGGTCCAGCGGAGAAATGCCAGCGCGAGTGGGGATTTTCGCGGAGGAAGTTCTCGATCAAGGTCGCCGCGTCGCGCACGAGACGACGCTCCTGTTCTTCCTGCATCGGCAAACGCTCGTCGATGGAGGCGGCACCGGCGCGGGCGCCTTTGGTGCGCGAACCGGAGAAACTGCCGGCGCGATCGGTGTCGTTGTCGGTGTAACTGCGACGGCCGCCGGGAAGATCGGCGCCGTGGATTTCTTCAGGCGCGCCGCTTGTGGCGCGGAAAATTCTCAGATGGGCACGGTCGAGAAGTACGAGAAAAGTGTCCACCTGCTGACGTTCCGCGGGCTGATGGCGTTCGGGATTGCGCGCTTCGCGGGCACGCCGGCGTTCGGGCGCGGGCAGGGCTGTATCCATGTTTGTGATACGCACGCCGTCGCCCGAAGCGAGATCGGAGGGCGCGTCGTTGTCCGATGACGACTCGCGCTGCTTGTTTGCGCGATTGGAGGAGCGCGATTTTTCCGCGCCGCGCTCATCGGAGGCCCCGGAGGTCGCGGTCGAAGGCGGCGCGTTTTCCAAAAGTTCGCGCTCGGCCTGCAGCCAGCAATCGACGGCGGTTTCCTCTCCGTCGGGACGTCCGCGCCTTTCCCAGATTTCGTAAGCGCGGCGGGAGATTTCTTCGGAGGAAGGGGTTGGAGGATTCATGGGGAAAAGTAGCACCGCGCGCTCGTGGCGCATTCGGATGACGGCCCGAAAACCACCCCGGGCGTTTTCCCCTCGGAGCAATTGCGCGGTTCGTGTTTTGGGCGGCGGTGGTGAATTGCGGCGATGGGCTGAGCATGGGCATTTTTCCCATCGCGGAGACCGGACTCCGCCGGGTGGAGCGCGGGTGGGGCGAGAGTACAGTGCGCGGCCCCCCTCATCCCATGAAATCGATCGAAACCATTCTCTCTCGTCATCCATTCCCCAGCGGTTCGACGCTCCAAGCCGCGCTTGTGCCTGCGTTGCAGGCGCTCGGCGCATGTGTGGAGGCGTGTACCAGTTGCGCCGACGCCTGTCTCGCCGAGCAGGGCGTTGATCATCTGCGTCGCTGCATCCGGCTGAATCTCGATTGCGCCGACATCTGTATGACCACGGCGCGCATCCTCGCGCGCCAAACCGAAACCGTGGGCGATCTGCTACACGCGCAGCTTCATGCGTGTGTGCTCGCTTGCGCGCAATGTGCGGACGAGTGCCATCGTCACCGAAAGATGCACGAGCATTGCCTGCATTGCGAACGCCACTGTCGCGAGTGTCAGGAAGCGTGCAATCTCCTCATCGGCGAACTCACCTCAGCCGGCATCACGCCCGCGGCGGAATCGGACGACGTTTAATTCCGAGGTGCGCGTGTAGTTGAAAATCCACTACACGTGCGTTTCGCAGAATGAGCATGAGAGCCGGCTGTCGGCGCGGCTCCGCGGAAATTGCCGGCGGGCCGCCGGCGCTCCCGGTTTAATACTGTTTAATACTGATCGAGATCGACGAGGATGTCGCGCGGACTGGAGCCGTTTTCCGGACCGACGATGCCGCGGTCTTCCATTTCTTCCATGAGACGCGCGGCGCGATTGTAGCCGATGCGCAGACGGCGTTGGAGCATGGAAGTCGAGGCGCGGCGGGTGGATTTAAGCACGCCGATGGCTTGCTTGAAGAGCGCGTCGTCGCCATCGCCAGCGCCGCCGGATTCTTCGTCGTCTTCTTCGGACTCGGGATCGCGATCGATCTGAGCCTGCACGTCCTGCGCGTATTGGGGCGGGCCGTTTTTCTTGAGGAAATCGACGAGGCTTTGAACTTCGTCGTCCGAAACGAACGCGCCCTGTGCACGCACGAGACGGGAGGTGCCGGGAGGCGAGAAGAGCATGTCGCCGCGGCCGATGAGCGTGTCGGCGCCCTTGGTGTCGAGAATCGTGCGCGAGTCCACTTGCGACGCGACCTGGAAGGCGATGCGGGACGGAAGATTGGCTTTAATGACGCCGGTGATGACATTCACCGACGGGCGCTGCGTTGCGATGATGAGGTGAATGCCGGCGGCGCGAGCGAGCTGGGCGAGACGGGCGATGCTCGTTTCGATTTCGGCGGGCGCGACCATCATGAGGTCGGCGAGCTCGTCGATGATCGCCACGATGTACGGCAGACGCTGCGGGATCTCGATATCGTCGTCCGAAGGCGCGACGCCTTCGAGCGTGCCTTGAGCGGGCTCTTCGGTGGGGAACTCGGGTGCCTCCGATTTTTTGCGATTGTTGAAACCGGTGATGTTGCGCACGCCGACCTTGGCGAAGATCTGGTAACGTTGCTCCATCTCGGCGAGGAGCCACTTGAGCGCGGAGGGCACCTTCTTCGGCTCGGTGACGACCGGGATCAGCATGTGCGGGAGCGTGTTGAAGATCTTCAATTCGACGATCTTCGGGTCGACCATCAGCAGGCGGACATCCTTCGGGCTCTTGGAGTAGAGAATCGAAGCGACGATCGAGTTGATGCAGACCGATTTGCCCGAGCCGGTGGCGCCGGCGATGAGCAAGTGCGGCATCTTCGTGAGGTCCGACACGAGCGGTTTGCCGGAAACATCTTTACCGAGCGCGATCGGCAACTCGCTGCGCGACTCGACCCAATCCACGGATTCGAGAAGCTCGCGCATGCCGACGGGCGTCGGGTGCTGATTGGGGACTTCGACGCCGACGGCGGCCTTGCCGGGGATCGGTGCGAGGATGCGCACCGATTGCGCGCGCATGCCGAGGGCGATGTTCTTGTCGAGGCCGGCGATTTTTTCGACGCGAACGCCCGGCGCGGGAATCACTTCGTAGCGTGTGATGACCGGGCCGACGTGAATCTCGCCGAGCGAAACTTCGACGCCGAATTCGCTGAGGATGCGGAGGAGATTTTCGGCGTTGCGACGATGCTCCTCTTCGGAATCGGCGGCGTTGGATTTCACCGGTTCGCGCAGCAGCGTGAGGGGAGGGAAGATGTAGTTTTCGTCGAGGCTTTGAGGAACGGTGGCCTTGGCGGCTTTCTTCGGTTCCTCGGGTTTGACGATGTGCAGTTCGATGCGACCGGCGGCGTTGGTCGCCATCGAGTTTGGATCGGTGGCGAGCGGTGCGTTGTCGGTGAAGGGACTCACGGAACCCTTGCCGCTCTTCGCGGAAGCCGCGGCCGCTTTGGTTTTCGCGGTCGGAGGCGTTTCCGGTTCGGGCGCGGCTTTTTTGGAAGAAGAGGCGGGAGCCGGCGCGGGTTCCTCCTCGGCGGGAGGCGGCGTCACCGGACGCGTGTTCATCGGCGGATTGGTGCGCGATGTGATCGCGAGCTTTTTGGTTTGCGGTGGGCCCACGGGCACGGGCGGCGTCTTCGGGCGGGATTTCGCTTCTTTGGCGAGACGTTTGAGCTCGGCGCGTTCACGCCGGGCTTTGGCGCGGGCTTCGCGCCAGGCGGCGAAACTCTGGCCCATTTTCTCGAACTCCGCGGCGATGTCCTTGGTGAAAATAAAGAGCAGCCCGAGCGCGTAGATCATCACGAGCAGCAGTCCGGAGCCGAAGACGCCGAGCGAATCCTTGAGGAAAGATTGATAAACCAAACCGCCGACGATGCCGCCCAGACCGCCGGAGAAATAATCGGTGGCGTTGTTGTCGTCCCACATCGCGGCGAGACCGGCGACGGCGGCGATGCACACGAGCATGGCGAGCGAGCGCGTGCCGGGCAGACGGCGGGAGTTACGGATGGCGACGTACGCGGTCCACAGCAGGAAGATCGGAACGAGCCAGGTGGCGATGCCGATGTATCGAAGCGACCAATACGCAGACCACACACCGAATGCGCCGACGGGATTTTTCTCCGTGGGGTTGGTCGTGTGGACAGGGCTTTGCGCGGGACTGTACGCGATGAAAGCCACGCTGAGCAACAGTCCCAGCAACAAGCATAACGCGAAGACCACCCAGTGCGGTTGGTAGCGCGGAGCTTGGAAGGAAGGAACGTTAGAGTTTGAACTCGCTGACTTGGCCATGTGATTTGAAGCGCCCGGCTTGACCACGGGATTTCCGATTCGCACCGGGGAACGGTCAAATTTAATATTCCCTCCCGACGCTTTAACAAAAAACTAGCCATTATCATGCAGCAGATTCTGCGATTTATCCCTCTCTATCAGGATCGCGTGTGGGGCGGTCGGATTCTCGAAACCAAACTTGGCCGTGTGCTGCCGGTGGATCGTCCCATCGGCGAAAGTTGGGAGATCGTGGATCGTCCCGAAGCGCAATCGGTGATTAAAGGCGGCCCGCTCGATGGGCTCACGTTGCGCGCGGCGATCGAGCGGCACGGCGCGGAGATCATGGGCCCGGCGTGGCCCGCGGAGCGTCCGTTTCCTATTTTAGTGAAGTGGCTGGATTGTCGCGAACGTCTCAGCCTCCAGGTGCATCCGCCGGCGTCGGTCGCGCCTGAGCTGAAGGGCGAACCGAAAACGGAAAACTGGTACATCGCCGATTGCGCGCCCGGCGCGAGTCTCATTGTGGGACTGAAACGCGGTGTCACGCGCGAGCAATTCGAGCGCGCGATTCATGAGCAGACGCTGGAAAATTGCGTGCATCGTTTCCCCGTGAAAGCGGGCGATTCGATCCTCGTGCACAGCGGCCAGATCCACGCGATCGACGCGGGCAATCTCATCCTCGAGATCCAGCAAAACTCCGACACGACCTATCGCGTATATGATTGGGGACGCGTCGGATTGGACGGCAAACCGCGTCAGATGCACGTCAACGAATCATTAAAATCGATCCGTTGGGACGACTTCGAACCGGCTCCGGTGCGCGGCGAAAATCGCGCGGCGACGATCGCCGATGCGCGCGAATTTCGCATTCGCCGCGTGCCGCTCGCGGCGGGCGAAAAAATCGCGTTTTCCGCAGGAGAAATGCCGCGAATCCTCAGCGTCGTTTCAGGACGAGTTCGCGAGACCGCAACGGGTGCGGACGTGGTGCGCGGCGAGAACGTCGTATTGCCGTTTTCGGGCGCCTTCACGTTTGAGGCGAGCGAAGCTGCGTTGTTGCTCATCACCGAAAACTTCGGTTGATCCGGCGCATGCCCAACTCCCGAGGTTTTTGCCAGCCCTGCCACGGCGGAGCATTGCTGAAGCTCGTGGTCTTTCTTGTCGTCTTCATCGCCATTGTGGTGGCGGCGTGGATTTATTTTTTGCCCGCGATCCTGGCCAGTACGCTGGAGAAACGCACGGGCTTCGCCGTGAAGGTCGAAAAACTTTCGATCAATCCCTTCCGCAATCGTGTGAACCTCGCCGGCTTGGTGATCACAAATCCCGAGTCGTTTCCGCGGCGCGACTTCGTCGACGTGCGCAGTTTTCGCGCGCAGGCCCAGCTCGATACGTTTTTCACCAACCGCCTCGTCATCGATGACGGCGAAATCGACGTCGCGCGCGTCGCGCTCATCCGCAACCGCGAGGGCACCATCAACGCCGCGCTCTTCAGCGACCGCCTGCTCAAGCGCCACAAGGCGAAACGCGAAGCGGGCAAGGACGGAAAAGAAAAAGCGCCTGCGCCTGAGCCGGCGGAAAAGTCGTTTCTCATCAAACGCTTGGTGGTGCGCTTCGAGACGATGATCGTGGAAGATCACATCAGCACGAAACCGGTGATCCGCGAGTACGCGCTCAATTACACGCACACCTACGAAAACATCATCAGCCCGGACCAATTTACAGTCGGGCCCTTCATGAAAAGTTTCGCGGCGGTGGGCTCCGCGCTCACGGGCCTCATCCCGGGCGATGTTTCCCGCACGCTCGCCGAGGCAACGCGTTCCGGACACGAGCTTTTCCGCGACGCCACGAAAAAAACCGGCGATCCTTTCCGCGCATTCATGCAGATGCTTGAAGAAACGGCCAAGCCGTAGTTAGATCGGCGGCTTCACTCTATGACCGCACCTGATCAAGCTAATCCGCTGAACCAGACCCAACCCGCTCCAGAAACCGTTCCGCCGGCCAAGGACTCCGCCACCGCCGACGCACAAAATGGCTCGGATGTTGCGGAGCAACTGGCCGCAGCGCAGAAGTCGCTTGCGGAAGCCCAGGATCGCTACCTGCGCCTGGCTGCGGACATGGAAAATCTCCGCCGTCGCACCGTCCGCGAGAAAGACGAAATCCGCCTGTATGCGGCCGGTCGTCTGCTCGAAGACATGTTGCCCGTGCTCGACAGTTTGGGACTCGGTCTCACCGCCGCGAAGGCGCCCAACGCCGATCTCAAGGGCCTCGTGAGCGGCATGACGATGGTGGCTGACCAATTGAAAAACGTGCTCGGTCAGCACGGCCTCAAGGAAATCAATCCCGCGAAGGAGGTCTTCGACCCGAATCAGCACGAAGCGATCGCGTCGCAACCGCACGCGGAGATTGCGGAAGGTTCCGTGATCCAGGTCGTGCGCATCGGATACAGCCTCAATGGCCGCGTGCTCCGTCCGGCCTCGGTCATCGTTTCCAGCGGCCCGGCCGCGGAGGCGAAGAAATAAGCCTGTGGCGCAGCTGTATCCGCCGCGCCACTACATGAGATTCAGCCAGCGCATCCACACCCATGGCCACCAAGGAAGATTATTATTCTCTGCTCGGCGTTGAAAAATCCGCCACCGACGAAGACATCAAAAAGGCTTATCGCAAAAAGGCGGTCCAGTATCACCCGGACAAAAATCCGGGCAACAAGGAGGCGGAGGAGATGTTCAAGAAAGTCTCCGAGGCATACGAGGTTCTCAAAGATCCGCAAAAACGCGCCGCCTACGATCGCTACGGCCACGCCGCCTTCCAACAAGGCGGCGGTCCGGGTCCGCGCGGTGGCGGCGGTGGCGGTTTCCACGACCCCTTCGATATTTTCCGCGAAGTCTTCGGACAGGGCGGTGGCGGAGGCGGCATCTTCGAGGAATTCTTTGGCGGCGGCGGTCGCGGCGATGGCAGTCGCGATGGTGCCGATCTGCGCTACGATCTCGAAATCACGCTCGAGGAAGCCGCGCGCGGCGTGGAAAAAGAAATTTCCTTCCGCAAAGCCGTCACTTGCGAGCGCTGCGATGGATCCGGCGCCGAACCCGGTTCGAAGCGCACGACCTGCCCTACCTGCCGTGGCGCGGGCCAAATCCGTCGCTCGGGCGGCATCATCACCTTCACGCAGACCTGCCCGACTTGCGGCGGCGCCGGCACCAAGATCGAAAAGGTATGCTCGGCTTGCCGCGGCGAAGGTCGCGTGCCGAAGACCACCAAGCTCAATGTCCGCATCCCGCCGGGCGTGGATACGGGGTCGCGTCTGCGCTCTGTCGGTAATGGCGAAGCGGGTCAGGCCGGCGGTCAGCCCGGCGATCTCTACATTGTGATCACGGTGGCCGAACACGAGGTGTTTGAACGCCAAAACGACGACCTCTTCTGCGAAGTGCCGATCAAGTTCACGCTCGCGACGCTCGGCGGCTCGATCGAAGTGCCGACGCTCTCGGGCAAGGCCTCGCTCAAGATTCCGATGGGCACGCAGAGCGGCACGACCTTCCGTCTCAAAGGCAAGGGCATGCCGAATCTCCGCGGCGGCCAGCCGGGCGATCAGCTCGTCCGCGTGCACGTCGAAGTGCCGACCAGCCTCTCGCCGGAACAGCGCAAAAAACTCGAAGAGTTTGCCCAGCTCAGCGGCGAAGCCAACGAGCCGATGGCGAAGCGTTTCTTTGAGAAAGCGAAGAAGTTCTTCTGAGCGATGGCCGCCTCGCGCCGGAGTTGCACGGGGAGCACCTGCGAAAGACGCTGCTCGCTCTCTGTGCGCCGCCCGTGTTTTTTGCGTAACGTCTCCTGTCCCCAGCCATGATGACCCTCGAAAACCCGAAGCTCTTCGCCTCGCTCGATGACGCGGTTTCGGCGCGGGAAAAACTCCGTGCAGCCGGCAAGAAACTCGTCCTCACCAATGGCGTGTTCGATCTGCTGCACACGGGCCATCTGTACTATCTCCAAAAAGCCCGCGCGCTCGGCGACGCGTTGTTCATAGCGCTCAACTCCGATGCGAGTGTGCGCGAACTGAAAGGTCCGCTGCGTCCTGTGCAGAACGAGATCGAGCGCGCGTATGCGCTGGCGGCCACGTGGTTCGTGGACGGCATCGTGATTTTCCGCGAAAAACGACTCACGAACGAGATCCTCGCGCTGCGCCCCGATGTGTATTCGAAGGCGGGAGATTACACCTTGGAGAAACTCGATCCGGGCGAACGCGGCGCATTGGAAAAGGTGGGCGCGCAGATCGACTTCATGCCGTTCCTGGCGGGCTTCAGCACCACGAATCTGATCGCGAAGATCAAAGCGGCGGGAGGCATCTGATTTTATGCGCGTCGTGATACTCGGTTCCGGCCGCGGCAGCAATGCGGCGGCGATCTTGAAAGCCCAGGAAGAAGGCCGTCTCGGCCGCGCCCGTGTCGTGCAAATTTTTTCCGACAAACCCGACGCCGGCATCCTTGCGCTCGGCCCGAAACACGGCGTGCCCGCGGTGTTTCTCGATGCGTCGCCGTTCAAGACGAAACTCGAAGGCGAAGGCGAAGCGCGCTACATCACGGCGATCTCCGCGTGTCAGCCCGATCTGGTCGTGCTCGCGGGCTTCATGCGCGTGATCAAACCCGGTTTCCTCCGCGCGTTTGCGGGCAAAATCATCAATCTTCATCCCAGCCTGCTCCCGAGTTTTCCCGGACTCGATGGGATCGGTCAGGCGTTTCGTCGCGGCGTGAAAATCACCGGCTGCACGGTGCATGAAGTGACGGAAGAAGTGGATGGCGGTCCGATCATCGATCAGGCGGCCGTGCGTATTGAAGAAACGGATACGCTCGAGACGTTGGCGGAGAAAGTGCATGCCGCGGAGCACGCGCTGCTGCCGGCCGTCATCGCGCGTTTGAGCGAACGCGTCCGCTGATCGCTCACATTTCTGTGAGCGGCTCACAATCTTGGGACGAAGCAAACCTCGCCGCATCGCGTTATGCTGGCGGCGATGAAAACGAACCTGCTTGTCATTGATTCCAGTGCGCGTCGGACCCGCTCGGTCACGCGTCACCTGACCTCGCTATTTGCCTCTGCCTGGGCGGAGTCGCGCCCTGGTGCGAAAATTGTTCACCGCGACATCGGCCTGAATCCGCCGCCGATGATCGACGAGTCATGGATCGCGGCGGCGTACACGCCGGCGGAAGAGCGGACCTTCGAAATGGAAGCCGCGTTGGATTTCAGCAACCGGTTGATCGATGAGATCGCAGAAGCCGACGCTATCGTGCTCGGTGCGCCGGTTTATAATTTTGGCATGCCGGCGATGTTGAAGGGCTGGGTGGAGCAGATCGTCCGCGTGGGTCGCACGTTTGCGATGGATGGTCCCGACTCGGCGAATCGTTATCGCCCGCTCTTGTCGCCCAAGCCAGTATGGATCGTCGAAGTGGCGGGCACGCGGGAAATGTTTCCCGGCGGCGCGCTTGCGGCGGTGAATTTTTTGGAAACGCATCTTTCCACCGTGCTCGGATTTATCGGCCTCACCGATCTTCGGTTCGTACGCGTGGGCGATGTCGAAGTGAAGGGGGAGCATTACCAGGCGTCGCTCGCCGAAGCGGAAACGTTGCTGCGTCGCGCGGCCGCATCGGACGAAGTGGCTGAGGGGGCGGCGGCGTAACATGAGCGCTGAAATAACAATGCTCAACGGAATGGCGCGCGAGCCGTTGCGGCCCGGCTTGTCGAGCCACCCCGCTCGGGTTAAGGTGCGGCGAATGAAATCGCCCGCCGAGTTTGCGCACAAAATCGATCGCTTGCGCGACGTGTGTCCCGTGCGCGCGGCGATCGATGTGATCAGCGGACGCTGGAAGCCATCGATCTTGTTCGAACTGAAACAAGGACCGTCGCGTTTCACGGAAATTCAATCCGCGTTGCGCGGCTCCACGGCGCAGGCGATCAGCGTGCAATTGCGCCAGCTTGAAGCCGACGGTGTGGTGTCGCGTACGGTTTATCCGGAAGTGCCGCCACGCGTGGAGTACACGCTGACGCCGTTCGGCCGCACGTTGTCCGACCTGATGGATCAGCTCGAGCTCTGGGGCGTGGAGTATTTGCGGCGGAGCAAACAGAACGGCGGCTGACGCGGACGCGCGCACACGCGTCCGGCGTCAGAGTTGTTTTCGGTTAATCACCAACCGCCTTCGCGCGCGGCGACGGGTGCGGGCTTTTCGAACGGTTTGCCGTTCACGATCACGTTTTTCGCGGTGAGCGTTTTCACGACTTCGCCGAGTTCGAGTTTCTCGTCGGTAAGCGTGAGGTGGATGTTTTCGAGCGTGACGCCGTCGACCGTGTCGATCGCGTTGGGATTGAGAATACCGAGGGAGCCGTAGCGACCGGTGACGTTGCGGACGGTGACATTTTTCGCGACCGAAGGCTGAAGCGGGTGGCCTTTGAGATCGAAGAACTGCGTCCACGGTTTCACGTCGAAAAGACGGCCGCCGTCGCTATCGAGCGTAAGATTTTCGAAGGTGAGATTCTCGTAGAGCTGCGGTGTGTCGGGGCGCATCTTGAGGCGCACGATGTTGTTTTTCCCGCGGATGGTGCAGTTGCGCAGCGTGACGTTGCGCACGATCGTCGCTTCACTGCCGCAGGTGAGCACGCCGTGGCCGTCGCCGAATTCGCAATCCTCGATGAGGATGTTTTCGACGGGCGGGCTGGATTCGTCCTGAAGCGCGAGCGGCCCCTTGGTGCCCTTGAGCGCGATGCAATCATCGTCCACCGAGATCTTGGTGCGGCGGATGGTGACGTTTTGGCAGCTGTCGATGTCGATGCCGTCGGTGCTGGGGGCGCGGATCACGGCGCCCTGACCGGGCGACGCGATGTCGAGATCTTCGATGAGTACATCGCGGCAGCGGTAGAGGTGAATGTTCCAGAAACCGGAATCGCGCAGCGTGAGGCCTTTGATCTGCACGTCATTGCAGCGGTCGATGAAAAACATGCGCGGGCGCTCGACCTCCAGATTGGTGAGATTGCGGTTTTCTTTTCGACGCTGCCAAAACGCAGCCCAGAAGAGAATGCCGTTGCCGTCGATTTTGCCGGGACCGCCGATGCGTACGCCGTCGATGTTTTGCGCGTTGATCAGCGCCGTGCGCCACTCGGGGAAATGACCTTCGATGCGGGTGGGGCGCTTGGGATAATCTTCGAGCCGGTTGGAGCCGAGCAGCACGGCGTCTTTTTCGAGATAAAGTTCGACGCCGGCTTTGAGAAAAAGGGAGCCGCTGCGGAAAACGCCCGCGGGGAAAATGACGCGTCCGCCGCCTGCGGCGTGCACGTGATCGATGGCCTCTTGAATCGCCTCGGTATCAAGCGTGGCATCGTCGGCGGTGGCGCCGAATGCCGTGATCGGCGTGTCGGCGGCCGGAAGAGAAACGGCGGAGAATGCAGCCAGGCAGGCGAGCAGCAGGAAGGGTCGTTTCATACGAGGGCGGAAACGATCAGACAAAACGCGGCGGTGGCGAGCGCGGGTTTGATCGGACGGATCGTTTCGCGCGGAAAAACCGCGAGCGCGCGGCGGGCGTGTGCGGACGGTTTTTTTGCTGACCTTCGTGCGAGAGGACGCTCAGTTGTTCGTTTTACTATGAAAGCCAAACGCATTTCGAAGCGCCCCGAAGACATCAACGCGAAGCTCGCGGCCAAGAAAGGCCCGGTCTCGAAGTTCATCGCGCACAATTACCGCCACTTCAACGCGGCCGCGTTGTTGGATTCGGCGAAGGGTTACGAAGCCCACCTCAAAGCGGGCGGCAAGATGCTCGTCACGCTCGCGGGGGCGATGTCCACCGCCGAGCTCGGCCTTACGCTCGCCGAGATGATCCGCAAAGATAAGATCCACGCGATCGTCTGCACCGGCGCGAATCTCGAAGAAGACATCTTCAATCTCGTCGCGCACGATTACTACGAGCGCGTGCCGCACTACCGCGATCTCACCGCGGACGACGAACAGGCGCTACTCGATCGTCACATGAATCGCGTGACCGACACCTGCATTCCTGAAGGCGAAGCGATGCGCCGCATCGAAGCCGCCGTCGCGGAGGAATGGGTGGCCGCCGACAAGAAGGGCGAGAGCTATTTCCCGCACGAGTTCATGTACAAGGTCCTGCGCTCGGGAAAAATTAAGAAGTACTATCAGATCGATCCGAAGAACTCGTGGATGATCGCCGCGGCGGAAAAGAATCTCCCGATCATCGTGCCCGGTTGGGAAGACTCCACGCTCGGCAACATGTACGCGGGCCGCGCGATCACTGGCGAAATCAAGAATGTGCACACGGTGCGCACCGGCATCGAATACATGGTGTGGCTCGCCGATTGGTACACGAAGAACGCGAAGACGCTGAAGAATGGCGAAGGCTCAGTCGGCTTCTTCCAGATCGGCGGCGGTATCGCGGGCGACTTCCCGATCTGCGTGGTGCCGATGCTGCATCAAGACCTCGGCCGCCGAAGTGTGCCGCTGTGGGGTTATTTCTCGCAGATCAGCGATTCGACCACGAGCTACGGCAGCTACTCGGGCGCGGTTCCCAACGAAAAGATCACTTGGGGCAAGCTCGGCAAAAACACGCCGAAGTACATCATCGAGAGCGATGCGACCATCGTCGCGCCGTTGATCTTCAGCTGGGTGCTCGGCCACTGAGCGCGAGCCGATCGTCGATTTTTGGTTTCTCGATTTTTCGGGAAGCAAAAAACGAATCGGCGCAGCGAAAACCGACGCGTTAATTTCAGCCGGACGATTTTTCGTCCGGCTTTTTTGTGAGCGTATCATGAAAGCACGACGTTTGCCGGCTGCAGCTGCTCGAGGAGTGCGTGTGCGCAGGAAAATGTGTGGGAAAAGTTGCGCCTTTTCCGCGGAGTCGTGATTGCGCCCGCGCGATTTTGAGGGCACCGATGCGACCGCCCATGGCCAATCAACTCATTCGCGAAAAGTCTCCGTATCTGCTGCAACATGCCGACAATCCGGTGCATTGGCTGCCATGGGGCGAGGAGGCGTTTGCGCGAGCGCGTGCGGAGCAGAAACCGATTTTCCTGAGCATCGGTTATTCGACCTGCCATTGGTGTCATGTGATGGCGCACGAATCGTTCGAGAATCCGGCGATCGGCGAGCTGCTGAACAAGGAATTCATCTCGATCAAAGTGGATCGCGAAGAACGACCGGACGTGGACCGCGTGTACATGCACTACGTGCAATCGATGACAGGACACGGCGGCTGGCCCTTGAGCGTGTGGCTCACGCCGGAACTGAAACCATTTTTCGGCGGCACGTATTTTCCGCCGGAGGACCGCCAAGGCCGCGCGGGATTTCCGAGCGTGTTGCGCGCGATCGCAAAAGGGTGGGCCGAGGATCGCGAACGCATCGCCGCGGAAAGCACGCGCGTCGTGGAGTTGCTGAAACAACGCGCCCAGGAGAATCCGGCGCCGGAGGGCGCGATCACCGATCACGATCTCACCGAGGCGGGCGGCGATGCGTTTGAAAAGTGCTTCCAGTTTTTTCTCGAGACCTTCGACGAAGAGAACGGCGGTTTTGGCGGCGCGCCGAAATTTCCGCGAGGATCGGCGCTCAATTTTCTTTTCCGCGTCGCGGCGATCCAAGGTCCCGGCTCCGACGCCGGACTGGCCGCGGTGCGACTCGCGACGACGACGTTGCGCAAGATGGCGCAAGGCGGCATTCACGATCACGTCGGCGGAGGTTTCCATCGTTACTCGGTCGATGAAGCGTGGTTTGTGCCGCACTTCGAAAAGATGCTCTACGATCAAGCGCAGATCGCGCTGAACTATCTCGAAGCGCGTGTGACGACGGGGCTGGAGATTCACGCCTGGGTGGCGCGCGACATTTTCGATTATGTGGAGCGCAAGCTCACGAGCCCGGAAGGTGGATTTTATTCAGCGGAAGATGCCGACAGCGCGCTGCCCGATGCGGCGCACAACGAAAGCGCGGTCCACGACACCACTCGCGCGCGCAAAGTCGAAGGCGCGTTTTATGTCTGGACGAAAT
Organism: uncultured Opitutaceae bacterium; assembly: GCA_937958045.1. GTDB lineage: Bacteria > Verrucomicrobiota > Verrucomicrobiia > Opitutales > Opitutaceae > Nibricoccus. Next base: position 17,274 of record CALFXL010000050.1, read on the forward strand.
CCGAGATCGACGCGGTGTGCGGTCCCGACTCCGCACTCGTGTGTGCGCATTTCGGCGTGATCGGCAGCGGCAATGTGCCCGCGCAACTTGATCCACATGCGGATTTCGCCGGCAAAAATATTTTGATGCAGCGACAGCCGCTGGAGAATACGGCGAAACTCTGCGGGCTCTCGCTGCAAGACGCGAGCGAACGACTCACGCGTGCGCTCGGCCGCATGCGCGAAGCGCGCGAACAGCGTCCGCATCCGCATCTCGACGACAAAATCGTGACCGCGTGGAATGGCCTCATGATCTCCGCGTTTGCGCGCGGTGCGCAGGTGCTCGGCGAGTTGCGTTACGCGGAGATCGCGACGCGCGCGGCGGAGTTTTTGCAGCGCGAACTTTTCGACGAAAAACGCGGCGTGCTCTTCCGCAGTTATCGCCATGGACGCGCCGCGGTCGAAGGCTTTGCGGAGGATTACGCGTTTTTGATCCAAGCGCTCATCGATTTGTATGAAGCGACCTTCGATGTGCGCTGGCTTGCGTGGGCGGAGACTTTGCAGGCGACGATGGATCGTTTATTCTGGGACGCGGAGCGCGGCGGTTATTTCAACTCCGCCGAATCGGACACGCATTTGGTGCTGCGTTTGAAAGATGACTATGACGGCGCGGAACCGGCGGCGAGCTCGGTGGCGGCGATGAATTTGTTGCGGCTGGCCGCGGTGTCGCGCGATGCGGACGCGATGCGTGCGCGGGCGGTGCAGACCTTGCTCGCGTTGCGAGGACGCTGGGAACAGGCGCCGTACGCATTGCCGCAAGCACTGTGCGCGATGGAGCTCGCGCTGGAGCCGCCGCGACAAGTGGTGATCGCGGGCGATCCGAAGTCGCCGCATTTTCGCGCATTGGTCGCGGTGTTGCATGAACGCGCCGGCGCGCGATGGACCGTGCTCGCCGCCGATGGCGGTGCGGGACAAGCGTGGCTCGCCGGGCGCGCTTCGTGGCTGTCCGCGATGAAGCCGGTGACCGAGCGCGCGACCGCGTATGTGTGCGAGCACTACAACTGTCTGCCGCCGGCGACAGATCCGGCCTCGCTGCGGCAACTGCTCGGTTCGGTGCGCACGCCGGATGCAGGTATTTGAATCGTGGATACAAAAAAACGCGCCGCACAGGGCGCGTTTTTTATGGGAAAGCTGGACGGGGCCTTAGCTGTTTTGGGGAACAGGCATGGGCGGGGCGGTCTGGACGACGGGGGCGGTTTCCGCGGTGGTGACAACCTGCCGGATATTTTCGAGGATGGCGATGATCTCGGGCCGGCTGGCGGCGAAGATCAACGTGCGGATCTGATCAACGGTGAGATGGGCGCCGATGGCGGCATCGACAAGAAGCTGGGCGGCTTCGCGTTCGGAGGCGCGGTACTGCTCGATGCGTTCGCGGGCTTCCGAGGTGCTCTGGTCGCGGGTGAGGTTAATGCCGCTGATGGATTCGAGCCAGAGCAGGGCAACGCTTTTCATCTCCGACGAGCTGGAGTCGTAGCCCATCTTGAGCATGAGCTCGGCGATGGTTTTGAACTTAACCGGTCGGCCGCTTTCGACATTGATCACCGTGTTGCGATGGCAGTTGGCCAGCTTGGCCAGACCATCGTGAGTGAGCGCTTTTGCCTCTCTCAGCGTGCGAAAAAGCTGCGTGTAATTCATGCGTCGCGCGGAGTAGTTTCGGGCTGGATACGATTGTCAACGCACCGAATCTACCACTGTGAAAATTTCAAAAAGTTCAGGGGTTTTTTGCATAAAGTCGAATGCGAGTGAGCGGTTGTTGTGCGCTGGCTGAGGGGTTTGCCCATTGACAGGCGGGGGAGTTCCCTCCGACGGTTCGCATCGTGAAGACTGGCTCGCAAATTGCGCGTTGTTTCGAGGCTTTGACGACGGCGCCGTGCGTAGGAGGGCCATTTGCATGGCGCGGATTTTAGTGATTGATGATGATGCCGGTGTGCGCGGCGTATTGAAGGCCTTGCTCGAACGCGCGGGGCATCATGTGCTCGTCGGACAAAATGGCGAAGATGGGTTGGCGCTGGCGCGTGCGGAACGCCCGGAACTCGTGATGCTCGATGTGGAGATGCCGGGCATGAACGGGTTCGATGTGTGCAGCCGGTTGAAGGCGGACACGAAGCTGCGTGAAGTACCGGTGGTGATCATGACGGGTCGCGCGCTCGATGGTGTGCCGGCGCGTGCGCGCGCAGCGGGCGCGGTGGACTGGATGGCAAAGCCGTTCGAACTGCAGATCTTGTTGAAAAAAATCCCGCGCTACCTCGCGGGCGAAGTGGTGGACGGATGAAGAGACGCGTATGGATCGTCGCCGGGAGCAGACGTCCGTCCGGACTGGCCGGCAGGGAAAACTTGCGGAGAGCGCGAAGTTTATTCACGTGATGGACCGCTTTTGCCGTCCGCGGCGAGAGCGGCCTCCAGCGCCCCACCTTCCTTTCGTTTGAAAATCCTCGCCGTAGAAGACGATTCCGTCGCCAGCAAAGTCCTCATCCAAGCTCTTCACGGGCTTGGCTATGATGATGTTGCTCTCGCGCGCGATGGTGCCGAGGCGATGGAGATGCTCGTACGGGAGCCGGCGCGCGTGATCGTGAGCGATTGGATCATGCCGGGCATGGATGGACTCGAGCTCTGCCGCCACGTGCGCGCGCGGGTGAAGACGGAGTACGTGTATTTCATTTTGCTCACGAGCCGCGAAGCGGATCTGGAAAACCAGCGCGCGGCGATCGAAGCCGGCGTGGACGATTTTTTGGTGAAGCCGCTCGATCGGCAGGAGCTGTGGATGCGACTGCGCGTGGCGGAGCGAATCTTGCGCTATGCGACGCAGGTGCAGCAGTTGGAGGCGTTTTTGCCGATCTGCTCGTACTGCAAAAAGGTGCGCGACGATCAAAATTACTGGCAGCAGATCGAGGGCTATATCAACGCGCGCACGGGCTCGGAGTTCAGTCACTCGGTTTGTCCGGACTGCTACGCGCGCGTGGTGCTTCCGGAGCTCGAAGAGATCAAACGCGAGGAAGCGCAAAAGCCGCGGGCTGAGCGCCTGCCGTGACGCTATGAGCGAAACGGAGAATCGGCTCGCGCGTTTGGAAGAACGGCTCGCGTGGTTTGAACGTCACGTGACCGAGCAGGACAAAGTGATCCTCGAATTGTCCGATCTCGTGGAGCGCCTGCGACGCGAAGTGATTTCGCTGCGCGAACGCGCGGCCTTGAGCGGGGGTTCGGCGGCTCCAGCGTCGCCGGCCGACGAACGTCCGCCACATTATTGATATCGGCGCTGGGCGGACGTGTGATCGCTCAGAGCTGCGAGCGGAAAAGTCCGCAGAAGTGATCGGCGGCTTTCACGAGTAGGGGACGCGCGCGGAAGGTTTCGAGATCGAGCAGATCGGAGCGGCGCACGTCGTCGTCGAAACTTTTAAGCAGGGCGCGAGCGACCGAAGGATCGAGGACGTTGAGCGCGATCTCGTCGTTGATGGCGAAAGAGCGGTTGTCGAAATTGACCGAGCCGACGGTGGCGAAGACGTCGTCCACGATCATCACTTTGCAGTGATACATCGCGGGCCGGTATTGATGGATGCGCACGCCGGCTTCCAAAAGTTTTCCCCAGCGGGAACGCGAGGCTGCCCGGCCGAAACGCGAGTCGTTGATCGCGGGAACGACCACATCGATTTCCACGCCGCGCCGACGCGCCGCGAGAAGCGTTTCGATCGCGAGGTCGTCGGGGACGAAATACGCCTGGGCGATCTTGATTGAGCGACGTGCGGAAGCGATCGCCATCATGTGAGCGATGCGCGCGTTCTCAGGGTTTTCGTTGCGACCGCTTTTGTAGCATTGCGCGAGGCTGTCACCGGCGGCGCGCGATTCGGGGAAATAATCCGGACCGGCGAGCAGACGTCCGGTGGTTTGAAGCCAGTTCGTGGTGAACACCGCCTGCATCTGGCGAACCACCGGACCTTCGACGCGGATCTGGGTTTCGCGCCAGACATCTTCGGAGTCGGCGTCGCCGAGCCAGCGATCGTCGATGCACATGCCGCCGGTGAAACCGATGCGGCCGTCGACAACGAGGATCTTGCGATGCGTGCGGTGATTGATGTTGGGCTTCACGCGCCACCAGTGCTCACGCGCATACACGAGGAATTCCACGCCGGCGTCTTTCATCCGACGCTGCTCGCTGTCGGCGAGTTTGAGCGAGCCCATACCATCGGCGAGCACGTGCACCTTCACCCCGGCTCGCGCGCGTTCGCTCAACGCCTCGATAAACTGATCGCTGATTTTTCCCGACGACCAAATGTAGGTTTCGAGCGTGACGCTTTTCTGCGCGTTGCGAATCGCTTCGAGCATCACGGGGAAGAAGCGTTCGCCGTTAATCAACGGCGTGATGCGATTGCCGCCGGAAAACTCTGCGCCGAGCAACGGTCCGAGCGTGTCAGGGAAAACCGCATCGCGCGGACCGAAAGAAATCTCCACGGGTTCCCGGAGAATCTTGGCAGACGTGAGCCAGAAATATCCGCCCGCCGCGACGATGATCCAGATGCCGACGATCGACCAATACCGCAGCAAACTGGGACGCTGTGCAGGCGGCTTGTAGGGTTTGGCGATAGCGCTGGCGGCGCGACGTCGGCGGAAACGGGAGAGCAGTCCGAACATGGGAAAGCGCGCGGCTAGACCGAGGGCGCGATTGGTAGTTCCCCAACAACAGCGGAGCCGGTCGCGGTTTAGCGAAGCCGTGGTTATAATACGCGCGATGTCGTTTTCATTTTCCCGCTTTCGAAAGCGTTCGCCGGAACGCGGCGCCCGCTGGCATTGGCCGTGGGTGCTGTTGATATTGGGGGCGGTGGCGGCGTTGGTGACGCTCGCCGCATGGATCATCGAACACGGTTGGTGGCGTGAAGCGGTGCGCTTGCTGCAAGAAGTGGATCCCGTGCTCGCGATCACGCTGATGGCGATTTTGCCGCTGTTTGGATTTTCGATCGGCGTGGTGTACGTGGTTGCTGGCATGCGCTTTGGCATGATTGGCGGCGGGCTCGTGATCGCGGCGGTGACTTCAGTGCATCTGCTCGGAAGTTATCTGCTCACACGGGGATTTTTGCGCGCCCCATTGCAGCGATTGCTCGCGCGACGAAACCATCGCATCCCGGTCGTGCCGCCGGGCGCGGAAAGCGGAGTCGCGGCGATCGTGGCGCTCGTGCCAGGGGCGCCGTATTTTCTGCGCAACTACGGACTGGCGCTCACGGGCATGCCGCTGCGGAAGTATTTTGCGGTGTGCCTGCTCATCTACACGGCGCGTTCGTACGTGACGCTTGCGCTGGGCGATCTGGGCTCCGATCCGAGTCGCGAAGGTCTGCTTTGGCTCGGCGGAATTTTTGTCGTGAAAGTGGCGCTCTGCGCGTGGCTCATCCGACGCATTCGTCTGAAAATGCGCACCACCGCCGACGCCGTTCCGGCAGATGTATCCACATTTTAATTACAACGTGTCTGCGCTCAGAACGACGCGCGGACCTCCTGTTGATGGCCGGGTTCGAGCGTGAGCTCGCGAGGAGACACGGCTTCTTGTTCGTCGTTTTTGTAGAGCTTCACGGCGATTGGTTCGGTGGCGTCGGCCGTTTCCCAGCGCCATTTGCCGATGGAGACAAACTGAAGCGGCACGCCTTTCTCCCAACTCAGGCCCGCACCGGAGCCGCGGATGAAAAGTTTATTGCCGATGCCGATGTAGGCGGTGACGAGCAAACGCGTGAGTCCGTCGGCGGAAAGCGCCGAGCTGGGTTCGGTTTCATCGGGATGGCTCTGCGCGTAATCGTTGGATTCGGAGAGATCCAAACCCAGCATCGGTTGGTCGTCGTTGTGGGCGGCTTTGCGCGGCGCGCGTTTGCGAACGACGGGTTCGGCGACAACGGCGGCGGCAATCGTCGGCGACGAGGCCGGCGCTGCGAACGGCGGGGCCGAAGTGACCTGCGAAACTTCCGGCGGGCGCTCGGAAGGCGGCGGCGGTTCAGGGCGCGTCGCGGGCGCCTCAGGGCGCGGAATTGGCGCGAAGGTTGCGACGCGCGTGGATAAAGCGGCCAGCGCCTGGTCGAGTGCGCGCTGAATGGCGGCGGTCGCTTCGGTCGCGGAGCGTTCGCTGCGTGCGGTGAACTCGCCGAGCGATTGTTTGATCTCGGCGAGATGTTGGCGCGTCGCGGCTTCGACGGCGGTGAGCTCGCCTGCGGTTTTGCGGATCGAACTGAAAACGGATTCGAGACGCTCGATCTCGGAGTTGCGCAACGTGTTCACTTCCTGCGCGAGGACCTCGTTTTCGGTGACGGCGACCTCGTTGAGCTGCGCTTTGAACTCGTTGATTTTCTCCTGCATTTTTTGCGGGAGCTGATCGAGGTGTTTGAGCGCGCGGTGGACGGTGTCGTTAAGCGAGTTGAGACCTTGTGCGGCGATGCTGAGTTGTTCGGCGGAATCGGCCGTGGTGCGCGCGAGCGCGGCGATCTCGGCCTGGCGCTCGGCGAGGGCGAGATCCTGGCGGCGCGTGTAGGAAAGAAGGAACGGGAGGCATGCGAGGCACGCGCCGAGGGCGACGCAGGCGACGATGGCGAACAACGGAGCGCCGCTGAGCGGCGTGGGCGCTTGTTGTGCAATGAGAACGGCGCAGCCGATGAGAAGGGCATCGCCGATGAGAAAGGGCCAGGGGCTGAGTTTGGGGGCCTCGTCGATAGGATTCATGGCGGGCGCGACAACGCGCTTGGTTTGAGTCCTGCAGAGCGCTTTCTCAAGGCGAAAGGCAGGACGGGATTTAGAGGTTTTCACCATGCCTCGATCGTGTATGCTCGGGACACGCCGATGGACTTCACGCATTTCATGAGAATCGAGCGGGTGGTGGACGGGCAAACGCGTCACTACGTCGTGCACATGCGCGATCCGCGGTTCTCGATCGAGCTGACGCCGGATGCGGAGGCGGCGGATAAAATGGGCGCGGGCGTGATCAAGCGGATCTGCGTGCCCAACTCGTGCATCGGAAATTACCAACAATACGCAGCGTTCATCGCGGCCGCACAGGCGTTTTTCCGCGAATCGCTCGCCGGCGAAGCCACGGCCTCGCCGCGAGGATTGCTCGAGTGATTTTGCTTATCGGGCGGACGTGGGCACAAATCGCCCGTCGCGCGCGACGAGTTTCACCGTGACAACGCGGTCGGTGTTTTCGCCGAGATAAGGTTCAAGCGCGATGAGCAGCCGAGGGATATCGTCGCGCGTATCATCGCTCAAACTCTGCAACGTAGCGCTCGCGCTCCACACTTCGGGTGCGGTGCCGTCGAGTTGGTCGGCGAGGCGCGCGGAGATGATCAGGTATTTTGGATAATACGTGTAGGTGCTTGTGGTGATGTCGTTGCCGACGCGTTCGTAGCGGCTCGGCACGACGATGGTACGCGTCGTCGTGGATGATTTCCCTGTTGAATCGGTGCTTTTCGTGACGGTGTGCACACGTCCGCCGCCGACTTCGGCGTAGACCGGTGTCGAGTAGGTGACCGTGCGGGAGACCGGCTGACCGATGCCGTACGACAGCGCGATTTGGAGCGCAGGGTTTTCATCGGCGCCGACCGCGAAATACCCTTTGCGCTCAAGCGCCGCTCGCACGAGCGCGGCGTGGGAACGAAACTGGAGCGAGGTCGCATCGATGTCGGGCGAGCCGCTGACCAACGTGTACGTGCGCACCGGCGGCATGGACGCGGGGTCGTTGATGGCATCGACGCGCACTTGCAGCGACGATGCGCAACCGCCGCCCAGCAACGCGAGGACGAGAAGGAAGAAAGAAAGTGATTTCACGGGCGGCAGGGACGACAGCGGAAGCGATGGCGAGTTCGCAAGCGTGGCTTCGGACGAAAAGACGCGCGGCGGCGACGAAAGGGGACAACGCACGCCGGGATAGCGTGCGAGTTTCGTTTGGGTCACGCGTCGAACGAACGGTCAGATTTCGTCGCGTTGTTGTGCACAAGCGGACAAAATCAGCTGCGGACGGCGAGCGCGGAAAAGAGATCTGCTGCGTGTTTTCCTCGGGAAATGATGCGGAAGGCGGCGGCGCTTCGTGTATTCAAACGACGAATACGAAGCGCTTTTCCGCATTTGGCCGGGGGTTGGTGAACTTGACTTCGCTTCGGGCGCGAGCTCCGTCGGGCTTCTGCCGGCTCCGCGCAGTGTGCGAACAGTCTGTGCGCCGTCCGGCGGTTCGTGGTTGTCGACCTCTCTTCACGAGAGGTTCGAAAGCCGTGCTCAGCCCTTGTGCCCCTATTATGTCCACCCCACGCATCACCCTGATGGCTGCGCTCTGCGCGGCCGTTCTTCCAGCGTACGCCGAAACCTCGGTGTCATCTGCGCCTCACGGCGTCATGTCGGCCAACTTGCCGGTTGGCGCCACGGGTCTGTCGTTTCCGCTACTTGCCTCTGTTTTCGAAGGACGCATCGCGGCGAACACGCCCGCGATGATCACGTTTGAAAACAACGGACTCGCGGCGTCGCTGACTGCTGGCGTCGAGTATTATCTCGAAATCATCGACGGTCCTTTCGAAGGCGAACGTTTCGACCTGAACACCGCGGCGACGCGCGGTTCCGGCAAAGCCAAGATCGAAACCGGCGCGCTCTCGCACACGACGCTCAAGTCGCTCAAAAAAGACCAGCTCATCGGCGCGCGCGCAGTCGTGCGACCTCACCTCACGCTCGGTCGTCTGGGCGAGATGTTTTCGCCGACGCTGAGCGGACATTTGCTGCTCACGTTGTCCGATACCGTGCAGATCCACGGTGAAGGTCTCGGCATCGAAACGTATTTTTATCGTCCGGACGGCAGCTGGCGGCTCGCGCACATCGGTCCAAGAATGGACGACAAAGTTATCCCGCCGGACGTGAGCGTGGTCGTGCTGTTGCGTTCGGGGGCGAAGCGATGGACGCATCTTGGCGAAGTGCGCACGAATGCGTTTCGCAAGAACCTGAGCGTGGGGCTGCAGAGTTTCGCGACGGGTTTCCCGATGGATCTTTCCGCGGTTCAGATCGGCGCGTTTGTCGATCCGCAGACGCCGGTTGCGTGGCGTTGGACGGGGTCGGATCAAGCGTGGAAGGCGGATACGCTCAGCGTTTTCGATAATGCGACGGCTCTCTATCACTCGTATTATCTGCGCGGGAACGGCACCTCCTGGTTTCCCGAAGGCGGGTCGATCGATGTGTCGGCGACGCCCTTCTTGCCCGCGCAGTCGGCGATCCTGTTGGAACGCAAAAAATCGGATCCGGGCTATCTGATCGTTCGTCCGTACGGGCTCTGATCTCCGCCGAGGCCGCGCGCGCTCCTTTGTTTCGTGTTCGCCCGGCCAAGCCGGTGACGAAGCGAGCGGCTGATGTTCAGGCTCTGTATTCAATATTTAACTACGTCTGTTTTTACCCCGTTAATCCTATGTTTTCTCGACTTTCCTTTCCGCGTCATTGCCGGGGCTTGCTTGTGGCGATGGCGCTTGTCGCTGGAGCAACCACGCTTTCGGCGATTCCTGCATTTCCCGGTGCCGAAGGTTTCGGCGCTAATGCCACCGGCGGTCGCGGCGGCTCGGTCTATCTCGTTACGAATCTCAACGACTCCGGTCCCGGCTCCTTTCGCGATGCCGTCAGCGCGCCCAATCGCACGGTGGTCTTCACTGTCGGCGGCGTGATCCGCATCAACAGCGTGGTCGCGGTGAAAAATAATATCACCATCGCCGGGCAAACCGCGCCGGGCGGTGGCATCACCATCTACGGAAATCGCGTGTCGTTCTCCGACGCGCACAACACGATCTGCCGCTACATTCGTTTCCGCCAAGGCATCAACGGCGACTCCGGCACGGATGCGGTCGGCATCGCCTCAGGTCACGACATGATCTTCGACCACGTATCCGCTTCGTGGGGACGCGATGAAACGTTCTCCGTGAGCGGTGGCGGCATCGCGAACATCACGCTGCAAGACTGCATCATCGGCCAAGGTTTGCTGACGCACTCGGCGGGCGGACTCATCCAGCCCGGCGGCGGACTCAGTATTTTCCGCACGCTGTATATCGATAACTACATGCGGAATCCGAAGATCAAAGGCATAAACGATTATCGAAATAACGTCGTTTATAACTGGGGCTCGGGCGGCGGGTACATTCCGGCAGGCGATTCCGCAGGCGACTCATTTGCCAACATGATCGGCAATTATTTTATCGGCGGCTTCAACAGCGGCGTGGGTGATTCGCCGTTTAAATCGGGCAATCAAAACTATCGCCTCTTCCACACGAACAATCGCGAAGACTTGAATCTGAACGGTGTGCTCGACGGCACGCCGGTGACGAATGCCAGCTTCCCGACGCTGCAGCTTGTGGGGGCGCCATTTGATTATCCGGCTCCACGCATCGAGCTCACGCCCGAGCAAGCCGTGCAGCATATCGCGACGTATGCAGGCGCCTCGCATCGTCGTGATTCCGTGGATACAAACATGATCGCCGAGCTGCTTTCGTACGGCATCGAAGGCCGTCACATTTATAACGAAAGCGAAGTCGGCGGAGTCGGCGAAGTCGCCGGAGCGCCCACGGCGGTCCTCGACACGGATGCGGACGGCATGCCCGACTGGTGGGAAGAAGCGGCGGGCACCAACCCGCTCGTGGCCGACAACAACGGCGATATCGACGGCGATGGTTACACCAACCTGGAAAACTATATCAACAGCCTCGTCGTTGCCGGCGTGCCGCAGCTCACGCTCGACAGCATTTCTCCAGACACGGGCGCTTCCGCGACCGACGGAATCACGACCGCGCGCAATCTTGTCCTGCGCGGCACAGCCGCTCCGGGCGCGACCGTGCAAGTGTCGCGTATCGACACGGGCGTGATCGGCACAGCGGTGGCCGATGCGTCGGGCGACTGGGTTTTCGACTACAGCGGGACCACGCTCGCGGATCGCCACTACGGATTTGTCGCGGCGGTGGCCGCCTCGGACGGACTCTCGCTGCCGACTCCGGTGCGTATCGTGAAAGTGGATACAACACCGCCGGCGGCGCCGGTGCTCACGGGTCTCGTGACGCTGCCGGACTATGCCTTTAACGGAACCGCAGAAATCTTCGCCACGGTTTCCGTGTTGCTCGAGGGCGTTGGCGAGGTCGGTGTCGCGGTTGCGGATGGAGCGGGCAAATGGACTGCGCCGTACACAGGTGCACCGTTGGCACCGGGTGAATATCATTTCACCGCCATCGCCACAGACCTCGCGGGAAACACCAGCACCTCCTCGGCGGTTTACGTGGTGGATACCACACTCGCATCGCCGACGTTTACCGCGATCGATCAAGACACCGGTGTTTCCTCCACCGATCTGATCACACGCGACACGACCTTGAATCTCTCCGGCACAGGACCGGCGAACTCCTTGATCACGGTGACGCGCACGGATGTCGGTGTCGTGGGCACGACCACCGCCAACGCCTCCGGCGTATGGACGTTTAACTACACGGGCACCACCTTGGCGTCGGGTCAGTATACATTCACGGCAGTGGCTTCGGTTGGCGGAAGCTCGAGTCCGGCATCGCCGCCGTTTGTGGTGACGGTCGATACGGTGGCGCCGACGATTCAGTCGATCGTGCGTTTGGATCCAACAACGCCGGCCACGACATCCTCGACGCTTGTGTATCGAGTGACGTTTGTGGAGCCGGTCGTTAACGTGGATATCGCGGACTTCACGCTGACGCGTTCGGCGGGTGTCACGGGCACGATCGCGAGCCTCGTGCAGGTGAGCGGGGACGTTTATGACGTGACCGTGCAAGACGCTTCGGGTGACGGCACGATTCGTCTCGATCGCGGCGCCAACTCCAGCATTCAAGACCTCGCGGGCAACGCCGGCAGCTCCGGCACTTACACGGGCGGACAAAGCTATACGCTGCGCTTCGTGGGCAGCGGCGTTTGGGCGCTGAGTGAAAGCGGCGGTGTCTGGAGCGATCCGGCGAGCTGGGAAGGTGGCGTGATCGCCGATGGCGCGGGCGCGACCGCGGACTTCAGTGCGCGCGATCTGGATGAAGACGCGGTGGCGCATCTCGATTCGCCGAGGACGATCGGACGCTTGGTGTTGGGCGACGCGGATTATCTGTCACCCGCCTCGTGGACGTTGGACGACCATGGAAATCCTGCGAACGTGCTCACGCTTGCAGGCGGCACGCCGACCATCCAGGTCAATGGCGCGACTTCTGCCTCTGGCGACACGGTCGATGTTCCCGCGGCCAATGCGTATCCTTCCACGCTCGACCTCGAGCTCGCGGGCGACGCGGGGCTCACGAAAACGGGTGTGGGCACGCTGCAGTTTGTGCGTCCTGTTTCGCTCACGGGCCCGCTCACCATCACGAAAGGAATCGTGCAAGTGGCCGAGGGAGGATCGTTCACGCCGTCGTCGGTTTCCATTGCGACCTCCCAACAACTGCGAATCACCGGCGGCTACTTCAGCACGCCGGGCAATGTCACCTGGACCTCCGGCACCGGCACGGGCATCATCGTCAGCGCCGGTGAAGCGCATTTCCAGCGTATCCTTCCCAGTAATACACGTAACTCCTTCGTGCACGTGACGGGCGGCGTGTTCACGGCGACCGAGATTGACTTTCCGCGCAGCGGCGACTCGGAAAACCAGGCGATCGCGGCCGGCGTGCATATTTCGGGCGGCGACGCGACCGTCGGTTTGCTTGGTCTGGGCACGGCCAACTCGTGGGGCGCACTGACAGTTTCCGGCGGACGTCTCACGGTGACCGATACGATCAACAATGGTTATCAAGTCACCAGTGCGCGTGGTGGCGTCATTACCGTGAGAGGCGGCGAGCTCAACGTTCCCAACACTGATCCGGGCAAAGGTCTGATCATGGGTCGCAATCCCGGATCGAATCCGAACAATGTCTCCAAGCTCATCATCAACGGCGGCGTGGTAAACGCTGGCCGGATCACCTTGGGCTACGACGCCACCAGCAGCGCGGGATCTTCCACCGTGGCGCTCAACAACGGCGAATTGAGCCTCGGCGCTGGCGGCATCGTCAAAAATGGCGCCGCGGGTCTCGCGAGTTCGCTCACCCTCACGAGCGGTGTGCTCGGTGCGGTGGATGATTGGAGTACCACGCATCCGCTCCTGCTGGCGGGCTCGCCGGCGACCTTTGCGATTCGCGCCGCAGCCGCCGACGGCACGCCGCACATGATTGTATTGACCGGACAACTACGCGACGCCGCCGGCGTGGCGGGTGGTTTTGCCAAGACCGGCGCCGGACGTCTCGTGCTCGGCGGCGCGAATGACTTCACCGGCGATGTTGTTGTGCAACACGGCGAGTTGTCTGTGAGCGGTTCGCTCGGTGCGGGCGGCGAAGTCTCGCTGAATGCCGGCACGCTCTCGGGCACGGGAGCGATCGCCAAGCCGATTGTACTCAACAGCGGCGCCGCGGTCTCGCCAGGTAACGACTCTGTAGATACGCTGACCGCGGATTCACTCGTTTGGAATGGTGGAGGCACGCTCGTCTTTGATCTCGGTGCAACCAGCTCCGATCGTCTCTCGCTCGACGGTGCTTTGGCGAAGGGAACGTCGGGCGCGTTCACCTTTGCGTTCTCGCCGATTGAACCGTTGATCGTCGGAACGACTTACACGCTGGTCGATTTCGGTTCGACGGACTTCAGTGCGACAGACTTCAGCGCGACGGGACTGGGTTATGCGAAAGGCGTCTTTAGCGTCTCCGCAAATGCCGTTCACTTCACACTCACCAGCGACGGTTCTGGCGCGCTCGCGTACCAGGCGTGGGCCGATGCACATGGCCTGCCCGCGAATGCCGCAGGCCCGGCCGACGATGCCGATGGTGACGGTGTGCCTAATCTGCTCGAGTTCGCGCTTGCGCAGAACCCGCTGGCCTTTGGCGGTGTGAAGCCGGTCATGGTCACACACGACGAAGCGGGTGAACTTTATCCGGCGATGCGCTTTGTGCGCCGGATCGATCGCGGCGACGTGACGGTCGATGTCCACGTTTCCACCGGACTCGATTTTGCGGATTCGTTGGGCGCGATCGAAGTCTCGGCGACGGATCGCGGCGATGGCACCGAACTCGTTGTGGTTCGCTCGGCCGTTCCGCTCTCGGCTGAACCGCGTCAGTTCCTGCGAGTGGAGGCTTCGCTTCCTTAAGATCTGAACGAGTCCTCACAACAGCGCGCCTCATTTTGGGGCGCGCTTTTTTTAGGCGAAAGTGGCGAGCATCGTTTGCACGCGTAGCCACTCGACAGGATTAAGATCGTCCTTCCGGCCTGGTGCGGCCTGGCGGTGGTCAGTCATCCACGCCGTCGTCCATTGATAACGTCGCCACCGCGCTTCGAGCCATTCACGCGCGGAGGCAAGTTGCGCTTCCGTAAGCGGCGCTAGGTACGTGTCGCCCGCAAAAGCGAGGCCGAGCAGGAAGGCATTGCAGCCGCTGCGTCCTTGAAAAGTGGATATGCCGGCATGCCACGCGACTTTTTCGTCGGGCACCAATGTGCAACGGGTGCCGTCCGCATCGATGAGCACATGATAACTCACGCGGCTGTCGGGATGTGTCATGAACGCGACCGTGTCGACGAACGATTTCACGCTGTGATGAAACAATACACCGCGACGCTCATGCGGCGGCTCGGAGGACCAGTGTGGCGAAAAGCGGTCGAACGCGGGAAACGGCATGACGCCACCTCGGACTTTTACCCGCGCCGCCAGAGCACAAAACCCAGCGAGAGCAGCATGCCGATGCGCAGCGCGCCTTCGAACGTCATGCTGACGAGCACCCATTTGAGCGGGCAGTTTCGACGTATCAGAAATCCCGCTACGGTGATGATTCCCATGGCGGCGAGTTGGGGGCGGCCGACGGGCTGGGTGAGCATCAACAGCATCCAGACCCAGTAAAGGAGGAGGCCGGCGGACCACAAAAACGAGAGCCATTCGCTCGGGCCGAGATCGCGCGGATCGGCGCCGCGCGCGATTTGTTTCACACCGAGATAGCGTTCGCCGACGACGAGCTGCGCCAGCTCGAACACGAGCCAGCACGGAACGAGGTAAAAGAGCGGCGGAAGCGGCGGCATGAAAACGTCGCTCAACGTGACGCGAAGTTTTCCTCGGAACAAGCCCGGGCGCGTGAGCGCGACGCGCGCTTTGACTTCGCCCATAAGTGCGTACAGTTCGGTTCCTGTCTGATGAAATCCATTCGCTTCATCGTTTTTCTCTGCGCCTTTTCCCTGCCCATGACCGCTTCAGCCGCCACCGATAAAAAAACCGAGACATTGGTCCTGGGAGGCGGCTGTTTCTGGTGTACGGAAGCGGCCTATGAACTCGTGCCGGGCGTCAAGGATGTCGTCAGCGGTTACAGCGGCGGGCATGTGAAGAATCCGAGTTATCAGGAAGTTTGCACCGGCACCACGGGCCATGCCGAAGTGATCCGCATCGAATACGATCCCGCGGTCGTGAGTATCGAAAGGCTGCTGGAGCTGTTTTGGGTCGTGCACGATCCGACGACGCTTAATCGGCAGGGGAACGACATCGGGCCGCAGTATCGGTCCGTGATTTACTACGCGAACGACGCGCAAAAACAGGCGGCCGAAGCCGCGCGCGCCGCCGCGCAAAAAGACTTTGGCGATCCGATCGTCACCGAGATCGCGCCGCTAGGCGTTTTCTACAAAGCCGAGGGCTATCATCAGGACTATTTCCGCAAAAACCCCAACGAGGGGTATTGCCGCTACGTGGTCCGATCGAAGGTCGATAAGATGAAGAAGGCGCTCGCGCCTTGAGCGGTTGAGTGCGGCGTGCGCGTTTGACTGACGGGAAATTGTTGCGCGACGGTTGAAGGCGCCGCGATTCGGGGTACGGCTTCGGGATGAAATCCTGGTTGTTTCTCGTTGCGGCGTTGGCCCTTGCCGTGGGGTCGTCCGCCGCCGGCATTCGCCTCGAAGAGTTCGCTTATCCGTATCCGGAAAAGAACTACGTTTTCGAGAGCCAGCGGCAGAGGTTGGAAATGACCTACATGGATGTGCCTGCGGAGGGCCCGGAACGCGGCGTGGTGGCGCTGCTGCACGGGAAAAATTTTTCTGGATCGTATTTCGGCGAGACGGCTGCCGCGCTCAGTCGTGCGGGATGGCGCGTGATCATGCCCGATCAGATCGGATTCGGGAAATCCACGAAACCGGAGTATTATCATTATTCGTTTCACCAACTTGCGGAGAACACGCGGGCGTTGTTGCGCTCTGTCGGAGTCGAGCGCGCGCATATCGTGGGGCATTCGATGGGCGGCATGTTGGCGGCGCGCTACGCGTTGATGTATCCGCAGGAAACGCTGTCGCTCACGCTGCTGAATCCGATCGGTCTCGAAGACTGGAAGGCGCTGGGTGTGCCGTACGTGACCGTGGATGCCGCGTACAAGACGGAGCTGGCGAAAACCGCCGAGGAGATCCGCGCGTATCAGCGGACCTTTTATTACGACAATCAATGGAAGGACGCGTACGAGCCGTGGGTCGAGCAGCTCGCGTCGTTCGGCAAAAGCCCGGAGTACCCGCGCATGGCGTGGACCCAGGCGCTCACGAGCGACATGGTTTTCACGCAGCCGGTGGTGCACGAATTTCCCAGGATAAAAGTGCCTACGCTGCTGATCATCGGACAGCGCGACCGCACGGCGATCAACAAAGCCGCCGCGCCACCGGAAGTTCGCGATACGCTCGGCGATTATCCGAAACTCGGTCGCGCGGCATCGGAGGCGATTCCACATGCGGAGTTGGTCGAGTTGGACGACGTGGGACATCTGCCGCACATCGAAGCGTTCGATCGCTTCATCGAGCCACTCCAGAAGTTCCTCAACAGCCATGCGCCGTGAGCAAAACACGCTCCCGCGACGGCATTTTATCGCGACCTGCCTGCTGGCGGGGATGGCCGGCAAAGCATTCTCGAAAACAACTTCCATGAACGCCGAGATGAAACCGCCCCGATCCATCGTGTTTCCCGATGCCGGCGATATTCCCAACAGTCGTCTGCCGCTGCTTGTTTATGCGAGCGCGGCGCCGGCCGACGCGGATGCCATCGAAGCGCTATTTCGACGCAACGGCTGGCAACCGGCGTGGCGCTATGGCGTGTATCCATTTCCCCACTACCACAGCACGGCGCACGAAGTGCTGGGCGTCTATCGCGGCAGCGCACGCATTCGCCTGGGACATAGCGCGGGACGTGTTTTTGACGTGAAAGCGGGCGATGTGATCGTGATCCCGGCCGGCGTCGGTCACGAGAATCTTGGGGCGAGCGAAGACTTCCATGTCGTCGGAGGTTATCCGCCGGGGCAGAGAGCCGATCTGTTGCGCGGTCGCGAGGGCGAGCGCCCCGAGGCCGACAAAAACATCGCGCGCGTGCCTTTGCCCACGAGCGATCCTGTTTATGGCGAAAGCGGTCCGTTGATCGCTTTGTGGAAGGCGGCCGCGGAAAAAACCGGCGAGTGAGGAACAGGTTGTCATACGACGGCTACGTTTGCATCGGAGAAAACTCCGACGGGCGCATCCGTAGAACCTGCCCGCATCGTCGGTGACCAACGAGTCATGAAAACAAATCCGAAAGGGCAGATGCCCGGTCCGGCTGAGACGCCTGGACAGAAGCGCGCAACGACCAAAGCCGAGCGAAAGATTCCGACGGCCGATGCGGCCGATACGCATACGCGCCGACGCGACGAAGTGCAGTTGCCGCCGTTTTTGAAACCGGTTTCCAAACCCAAAGAAACCTGAGCCTCCGTCTGGCGCAGGACGATCGCGGAGTTCCCTTCGCAGAGTGAGCGTAGGAGGCACGTCGGATCTTAAAAAGCCAAGGCCTGCCTCAGATCTCCCGAGGCAGGCCAGGTCCAGCTTCAACTAACTCGGGAGACCTGCTCCCGATGCGTTCACGGTCGGCGCTGTTTCGGCTTTTTCAAGTGTTTCGCCATGCCTTAGGGCCAAAACCGGGAAATCTCCTACGGCATCGGTTTCGTAGATGTTCCGAGTGCGTGCGCACGCGACGAAAGCCCCCCTGTTTGGGCAAAAAAAAATCCCGCCGTGAGTGGGCGGGATGAGTATAAAGTGTTGGTGCCCGGGAGCGGACTCGAACCGCTATGCTGTTAGGCACAGGCTTCTGAGACCTGCGTGTCTACCAATTCCACCACCCGGGCGTTTGTCGGTTTTGAACGACTTCTGTCTTCGTGAGCGTTTGCGAACTCGCGATTGTGCTTCTCGGTCTGCGTTTTCCGCCGTGCGGCGGACGAGACGTCAAAACGTGGCAAAGAACGGGTCACGAACTCGGGTTCGTCACGGACAGAGCGGCAGGTAGTACGCGCTCGCGAAAGTGAACGGCAAGGAAAAATAACGGGCCCGCTCACAAAGCCCGGCTACGCGTCACGCGCTTTGCCTGACCGGAAATGCGCGGGTGCGGCGCCTCTCCCGCGTCTAAACGCGACGGACGAGAATGGGGAATCGAGGTTGCGCGAACTGTACGGCACCGAACGGCTTAGCGGCGCGCCCGCTTCGGGTGAATAGTGTCTCGCGGCTCACGGCGTGGCTGTTATCGAGATGGTGCGATAACCTCTCCCCTGCGCGAAAACTTCCGAGCAAACCGCGCGTGTTCCCCTCGATCCCTTTTATGAAGCGTCTGCGTGTTTTATTCATTTTGATTTCGGCATCCGTCGCGATGAGTGTCGGCCAACTCGCGGCGGCGGTGGATCTCATCGAAACGCGCGCAAGCGGTGATCAAGGATTTCCACTCATTCGTTCAGGCGAAGCGGCCTGCATTGTAGTGCCGCCGGCACTACACGAAGTCGTGAAAATCGCGGCACGGGATTTTGCGGAGGATGTTTTTGCGGTGACGGGTGTGCGTCCGGAGATCGTCCCGGATGTCGCGCAAGCGGGTGATCGAGCGCGCATCGAAGTGGTGCTGGATCCGGCGCTCGCGGGGCGTTGGGAAGCGTTTCAATTGTCCGCGGCGGCGCGTGCGCTCATGGTGAAAGGTTCCGACCGACGCGCGCTCGCGTATGGTTTGTACGAGCTTTCGCGACGCATCGGGGTGTCGCCGTGGGTATGGTGGGCGGATGTGCCGCCGCGAAAGCACGCGGACCTGATGCTTTCTCTCGGCGAAGAACCGATCGACGCGCCCGCAGTGCGTTATCGCGGTGTGTTTCTCAACGACGAAGGCTGGGGGCTCGAGCCGTGGGCGGGCCTGACGCACGAGCCGGAAGTCGGTAACATCGGCCCGCGCACGTACGCGCGTTTGTTTGAACTGCTGCTGCGGCTTCGCGCGAACACGATCTGGCCGGCGATGCATCCGGGGACGATTCCGTTTCATCAAGTGCCCGGCAACGCAGCGACGGCGGATGCCTATGCGATTGTCCTCGGTTCCTCGCATGCCGAGCCGATGTTGCGCAACAACGTCGGCGAATGGAAAGACGACAAGGCGCGCTACAATTATCTGACGAATCGCGAGGGCGTGCTCGCGTATTGGGAGCAGCGCGTGCGTGAACGCAGATCGGGCGAAAGCCTTTTCACGCTCGGCATGCGCGGCATTCACGACAGCGCGATTGTCGGGCCGAAAACGCAGGCCGAGCGCATCGCCACGCTGGAAAAAATCTTCGCGGATCAGCGTGAACTGCTCGCGCGTTATTTGGGCGATGGCGATCCGACGCGTGTGAGCCAGATGTTTTGTCCGTACAAGGAAGTGCTCGATGATTATCTCGCAGGCCTGCGTGTGCCGGACGATGTGACGATCGTATGGCCCGACGATAATTTCGGCTACATCCGTCGCTTTGCCTCGCCCGCGGAACGCGCCCGTGCGGGCGGACTGGGTGTGTATTATCACCTTTCGTATCTGGGTGCGCCGATGTCGTGGCTGTGGCTCGATACGGTGCCGCCGGCGTTGATTTGGTCGGAGATGACGCGCGCGTATGAGCAAGGAGCGCGGACGTTGTGGGTCGCGAACGTCGGCGATCTGAAATCGGTCGAGCGCTCGACGGAGTTTTTCCTCGATCTCGCATGGCACGCGGATCGCACGGATCGCGAAGAGCCGGTGCGCTTTTTGCGACGGATGGCGGCGCGTGATTTTGGCGAACGATTTGCCGAGAGGATCGCCGACATCTGGTCGCGTCACATCGACCTCGCCACGGCGCGCAAGCCCGAGCATTTGCAATGGAATCTGCCGCTCATGCCGTTTCGTCCCACGGAGCTCACGGAGGATGAAATGATTCGTCGTCTCCATGCGTATGCGACGCTTGCGAAAGATGTATCGGCGGTTGCTGACGAACTTTTGCCGGAGCAGCGCGATGCATTTTTTCAACTCGTCGAATATCCCGTGAAAGCCGCGGCGGCGGCGAACGAGCGTTATTTCTCCGCAGAACTCGCGCGCGTGCAGCGTGCACGCGGCGATGCGCACGCGGGAACGACGTTTGACGCGTCGGCAGAGGCTGAACAACGCATCCGCAAGCTGACACTGCACTACAACAATGGCATCGCGGGCGGAAAATGGCGACATGTGATGACGGTGAACGGCCTCTCACCGCGCGAGTGGCGTCGTTTTCAACCCGACCCGGGAGTGCTCCCGCTGAGCGCACCTGAGCAAGCGCTGATCAAGGCGCCGGCACCTGTGCCGTCGATCGCGTCGCCTAAGCTGCCGCCGGATGCGCGCAAAGGCGATTTCGTGGAACGTGGCGGCGTTGTTTCGATTCACGCGGGGGATTTCACGGCTGTGAAAGATCTCGCGGATGGCAGTGGCTGGCGTGCGATTCCGGGACTCGGCCGCACGGGCTCGGCGGTGACGGTGCTTCCGTCCACGGCAAAGATCGAGGAAGGCGTCGCGCCGGCGCTATCGTATCGCTTTTATGTTTCGAGCGGTGGCGCCGCGACGATTCATGTGCGTTTGCTGCCGACCTTCCCGCTTGTATCCGGAAATGGACTACGCCTGAAGCTCGCGCTGGATGACCAGCCGGCGGAAGCGGTGGCGGTCATGGATGGTTTTGAATCGAGTTCCGACGAATGGAAACGCCGCGTGCTCGAAAATGCCACCACGATCACCTGGGCGCCCGCGAAACCTCTGGCGCCCGGATGGCACACGCTGCATCTGATCGCCGTCGATGCGGGGGTGGTCGTCGATAAATTCGTCATCGATTTTGGCGGATTGACGCCCTCTTACGACGGACCGGCGGAAACACGCGCGCCCTGAGCATCGATTCGTATTGAGCGCATGGATACGCCGGAGCCTTCCCGCCCCTGCCAAATGCCACGCGGGGCACGCTGAATCCATTGCGATGTGCCAAGCGGCGCGCGTGTGATCACAGTGTTTTTGTGAACGCTGAGATTTCGCATGCGTATCTTCTTCGCAGACGCTCACCTCGACTTTACGCGGGGCCGATTGGCATGTGCTAAGCGACGCTGCGGGTATGAAACAAGAAATTGCTCTCATCACCGGCGCGTCGAGTGGCATTGGTCTTGAGCTGGCGCGCGAGTTTGCGAGGCAGGGACATTCCCTCGTGATCACGGCCCCCGTGCAATCGGAGCTTGAGCTCATTGCAGACGAGTTGAGCGCTGCGCACGGCGTGGACGTTTTTCCGATCGCGGCCGATCTTGAGGAAGCGAGGGGCGTCGAAGCGCTCAGCAACGAGATCGAGCAGCGCGGCATTCAGATCGATATTTTGGTGAACAACGCCGGGCGCGGAATGCGGGGCGCGTTTATCGAAATTCCGTTGGAGGAGGATCTGTCGATGTTGCGGTTGAACGCGGAAGCAATGCTGCGGCTGACAAAACGCTTTTTGCCGACGATGGTGGGCCGCGGGCGCGGTCGCGTCATGAATACATCATCGATCGGCGGTTTCGAGCCAGGGCCTTTGCTCGCGGTGTATCACGCGACGAAAGCGTTTGTGCTTTCATTGACGGAAGCGATCGCGACCGAGCTCGAAGGCACGGGCGTGACGGTGACGGCACTTTGTCCCGGGCCGACCGACACCGATTTTTTCCCGAAGGCCGACATGGTCGAGACGCGGGCGTTTCAAAAAGCTAAAGTCATGGCGCCGCAGGAAGTCGCGACGATCGCCTACGAGGCGATGATGAAGGGCGACCGCGTGGTTGTGCCGGGTGCCAGCAACAAAGCGATGGTGTTTGCGCGACGTTTTCTTCCGGCGGCGGGTCAGGCGAAACGAAACGAGAAATACTATGAAGACGTCGCGCCGAAGGACGTGCAGCGTCAGCCGGGCGAGATCGCGGCGGAACATGAACGGGAGACGGAACAAGCGCATGCAAGCGTCCGCAGCGAAGCGAAGAATCGCGATATTTCTCAGCCGGACACCACGATCGGCATCTCGTCGTTGAAGGCGTTGCTCCTCGATGAACTTGCCGACTTGTTGGACGCGGAGAAACAACTCACGAGAGCTCTGCCGAAAATGGCCGCGGCCGCATCGCGCGAGGATCTCCGCATGGCCTTCGAAGATCATTTCGAGGAAACGCAAAATCACGTTCAGCGGCTCCATCATATCTTCGAAATTTTGGGGGAAACGCCGCGCGACAAGGTATGCGTGGCGATGAGAGGACTCATAGAAGAAGGCGAAGAGACGATCGTGTTCTCCGGTCCGGAAAGTTTGCGTGATGCCAGGCTCATCGGCGCGGCGCAGCGCGTGGAGCATTACGAGATCGCCGCGTACGGCACCGCGCGCGCGTTTGCAGAGATTTTGGGGGAAAGCGCGATCGTCCTGCTCTTGCAGGAAACGCTCAATGAAGAAAGCGACGCCGACCAAAGGCTCTCGGACTTGGCGGAAACGATAAACATTCGTGCGATGGCCTCGCCGACCGACGGCCAGTTCTGAGCGAATTCATCCGATCGCGGATCTCTTTTTTATGGGAATTGAAACCATTCTGCTCGTTTTCGGCCTGATCGCGATTGTCGCGATCATCGTGGCGTCGAAGAAAGCCGCGAACAAAGCCAAGAAGTAGCGGCGGCGATCGCCAGCAGGTTGATCGCGCGCTTGATGACGACTCGTATTCGGTTTTCGAATACGAGTCGTTTCGTCGGGCACAAAAAGCCGCCTCGTATGAGACGAGACGGCCATGAACTTTCGGCGCGGCGTTCAGCCGAGGATCTTCGAGTAGTGTTTGATTAACTCGGGATCGACGCCGGGGGAGCTGAGCTGCGGCTCTTCGGGGAAGTCGGGCCAGGGGTAGCCCTCGGGGATTTTGTCTTCGACGTGGAGCTCGCCGCCGTCTTCCGGATGCGGTCCCTTGAAAACCTCGCCCGCGCGCGTGTAATCTTCGGGGCTGAAGCGGAAGAGCACGCGGTGGAGACCCTTGTCTTCGTGAATTTTCGCTTCCGGGAATTTTTTATTGCTCACATCCGGGATCGGCAGGAGCGCACTGACATTGGCGCCGGTCAGTTGTTCGAGCGCACGCGCGTAAGCGACGATGTGCACCCCGCCGCGCACCAAGAGGAAACCGACGGCGGCGCGGGCGGTGGGATCGGAGGTCGATTCGTAGACGCGGATCTTGTTGGCGCGGGCGCCGCACTCGAGGAAGAAGTTGTGCAGCAGGTCGAGCTTGAGATTGCCGCTGGAAAAAACGTTGTCGCCGGTCCACGGGCGGCCCATCGCATCGACGGGGAGCGCGGTCTGGCCTGAGGCGATGAAGTGATCGCTATTGCGGAAGTTGATCGCGTCGCTGAGCGGTGCGGGCGATTTGGGCGCGTTGTCGGGAGCGTAGCGGCGATCAGCGCGTTCGGTGGTGCCGACCAGCAACAGGTTGATCGCAGCGGTCACCATCTCGATGTGGGCATACTCTTCGGCCGCGATGTTGCAGATGAGATCGTAGAACGGTCGGAGCTTTTCTTTGCCGCGAAAATTAAACGATTGGAACGTATAGTTCATCAACGTGGACATCTCCCCGAATTTCCCGCCGAGGAGCTCTTGCACGTAGGAGGCGGCGTTGGCGTTGGGGGCGGCGGGGGTAGGCAGACGGACCGGCAGCTTGTCGATTTTTAGGATCATAATGCGAACGAGTTCAGTGGTTCTCGAGCTGGCGTGTGAGCCGTGAGTATAAAGGCCGGGCCGCGGTCCCGACAGCGGGCGTGGGCCTTACCGCGTCATCGGTGGAGAACGGGCGCGGGCTGCGTAAAACTCCCACCACCGTGGACTGAAATTCTCTGCGGGTGAAAAATAGGCGGTGGCGAATCGCCCGTGCGTGGGATTCGGCTTGGCGCGCGACGGATCGCGGGCAGGGTAAGGACACCGTTTCCCGCGATGGCGTTTTCCATTTCCTATCTCAGCGGCGTCGTTCTTGCCGGCGGCGCGTCCTCCCGAATGGGTTCCGAAAAGGCGCTGCTAACGCTCGATGGCCTGCCGCTTTGGCGAAGGCAGTACAACCTGCTCGCGCATGCGGGGGTGTCGGATAGGCTCGTTTCCGTGCGACGTGATCAAAATTGGCCACCGCCCGAAGTGGTGCGCGTGATCGACGCGGCGCCGGATGGCGGACCGCTTGTCGGGATCATTGCGGCGATGACGCGCATGCGGCATCCGCACCTGCTTGTTTTGGCGGTGGATTTGCCGAAGGTGCCGGTGGCGTGGGTGGCGCGGTTGCGCGAACGTTGTTCCGAACGCATGGGCGCCGTGGGCCAGCATGCGAATGGCACGTTCGAGCCCCTCGCGGCGATTTATCCGCAGGCTTTTTTATCTATGGCGCGCGCGGCGATGGCCGCCGGGGAGCTGTCACTGCAAAAACTGCTGGCGTCCGCGGTGGAAGACGGGCTTTTCCGCGAGGTGGCGATTATGCCGGAAGAAACCTCGTGGTTTGAAAACTGGAACGCTCCCGAGGACGTCAGCGGCGTCGCATGAGCCTGGCCGAGCGCGACGAGGTTTTCCCGGGCGTTGCGCATATCGGCGAGGATCTTGTCCGCGTATTCGAGCAGTTGATGGCCGGCGGCGGTCAAAGTCACATGCCGTCCCAAGCGATCAAACAGCCGGCAAGCCAGATCTTGCTCCAAGGATTTGATGGCATGACTGACGGCGGACTGGGTGAGATGGAGCTCGCGCGCTGCGAAAGTGAAACTTCCCAGCCTTGCCAAGGTGCTGAAGGCAAGCAGTTTACGGCTGTCTAAAATGCGGCTCATGACGGAATTACCGCGAAAGGCGGTGCCAAGACGCAGCAAGAGCCAAGCCATCCGCGCTCGCTGAGCGTTGATGATCAATGAAAAGTATTCATAGATCGCGCCACAGTCCGCCGGGGACGGCTTGCGCAGAAGCTTCAGTTTACGCGAAGCGTTCCTCTTTCCACGGATCGGCTTGGTTGCTGTAGCCGCGGACTTCCCAGTAGCCGAGTTTATCCTCTGCGAGGAAGCTGATGGTCCGGATGAATTTCGCCCCTTTCCACGCATAGAGTTTCGGAATGATCACGCGCGCCGGGCCGCCGTGTTCGCGCGGGAGGGGCGCGCCGTCGAAACCGGTGGCGACCAGCACGTCGTCGTCGAGGCAGGCCGCGAGCGGAGCGTTGGTCGAGTAGCCGTCGTAGCTCGTGAAATACGCGAAACGCGCCTTCGGATCGGGTTGCACCAGTTCGTAGAGCGTCGTGAACGCGACGCCGCTCCAGCGGCAGTCGTATTTGCTCCACGTGGTGACGCAGTGGAAATCGCTGACGTCCTCGACCTGCGGCAGCGCGGAAAACGCCGCCCAATCGAGCGTGACGGGATTCGCCACGAGGCCGTCGAGCGTGAGCGTCCATTTATCGAGCGGTACCTCGGGCTGCACGCCGAGATCGAGCACGGGGAACCCGGTCGTGAGATGCTGGCCCGGCGGAAGTCGTCCCCCGGCGCGTGTAGTGCGCGGCTGGATACCGCGGGCGATTTGTTTCTCCGCCCATCTCTGCTTGGCCGTGAGGTAGCGTTCGTTGGACATCCCGGCAACGAACGCGGACGGGAAACGGATTTCAAGCGTGTGCGCTGAAAAGGAAATCAGGCGTCGTCGTGCGCGGGCTCGACATCGTGCGAGTCGATGGCCTCGACGACAGCGGCGCGTTTACGGCTGTAGAAAAACGCCAAGCCTCCCTGATAAAGCAGCGAGGCAACACAGACACCCGAGAAAAACACGATGTTGAAGATACGCGCGTACTCGAGGAATTGCTCCTTGGTTACCTTGGCTTGCTCGAGCGTCTTGAGCATGTCGGGTGTGAGCGATCGCTCGACCAACGCCGGGTCGAATGCGATGAGGTTGAGCGACGCGTAGCACAGTACGAGGCCGAGCAAACCGAGCTCGGCGCGAATCAACCAACCGAGGCCGCGCGACTCGCCTTGGCGCAACAACGACGAACCATGCATCTCCATCGCGCCGGCGCCGGCCACGAGACATCCGATGATCGCACCGAAAGCGACGTGGGCGAGCGCGCTCAACAGCGCGAAGGCGGCGCCGATCACGAGCAGGAAGCGACCGTTGAACGACGAGATGCGCACGACGCGCGCGAGAACGAGAAAAGGCGAGGGAGGAAGGGACATGATGCGAAACCAAATCTGCACGGAATCCGGCTGGATTGCGCGCAGGAAAGCGCTCTGGATTTCGCGCTTCGCTTCTAATGACAATCTGAAACCGTTTTCGCTCCGTGTCCGCCGACGATTCCGCACCTTTCGCTTTTCGGCTCGAGTTTCCACCCGAGCTGCCGATCAGCGCGCGCGCAGAAGAAATCGTCGCGACCATCCAGGCAAATCCGGTCGTGATCCTCGCGGGTGAAACTGGTTCCGGCAAAACCACGCAGATTCCCAAGATGTGTCTTGCCGCCGGTCGCGGCACGCAGGGCAAAATCGCCTGCACGCAGCCGCGCCGCGTCGCCGCGCTCTCCATCTCAAAACGCGTGGCCGAGGAATTGCGCGTCGAGTGGGGACGCGAAGTCGGCTGCAAGATCCGCTTCAACGATCAGACGTCGTCGCAGACGGTGATCAAATTTCTCACCGACGGCATGCTGCTCGCCGAGGTGCAGAGCGATCCGATGTTGCGCGCGTACGACACGGTGATCCTCGACGAAGCGCACGAACGTTCGCTCAACATCGATTTTCTCATCGGGCATCTGCGACAGCTTCGCTTCAAGCGACCGGAGCTGAAGATCATCATCACGTCCGCGACGATCGACACCGAGGCGTTTTCAAAGGCGTTCGATGATGCGCCGGTCATCCAAGTTTCCGGGCGCACGTATCCCGTCGAAACCATCTATGCTCCACTCGACGCGTTTGGCAGCGACGAAGCCGAAGGAGATGAACGTGAAGCGCGCGCCGAAGCGCTTCACTACGTCGATGGCGCGGTGGAGGCGGTGGAACGCATCGTGCGCGAAAGCGATTCGGGCGATATCCTCGTGTTCATGCCCGCCGAGCGCGACATTCGCGAAACGTGCGATCTGCTCGAAGGCCGGCTGCGTCACTGCGAACTCGTGCCGCTTTTCGGGCGGCTCTCCAACATGGAGCAGCAGCGCGTTTTTGCCAAAGGGCAGAAACGAAAAGTCGTCGTCGCCACCAACATCGCGGAGACCTCGCTGACGATTCCGGGCATTCGTTTCGTGGTTGATACCGGGCTCGCACGCGTGAGCCGTTATTCGGCGCAGTCGCGCACACGACGCCTGCCAATCGAAGAGATTTCCCAATCGAGCGCGGATCAGCGCAAAGGCCGCAGCGGTCGCGTCGCCGAAGGCGTCTGCATCCGGCTGTATTCAGAAAAAAACTACACGGAGCGCCCGCGCTTCACGCAGCCTGAAATCCAGCGCGCGAATCTCGCCGACGTGATCCTGCGCATGAAGGCGTTCGGTCTCGGCGACATCGAACGCTTTCCCTTTATCAACATGCCTGCGACGAAAGCCGTGCGCGCGGGTTATGCGTTGCTTGAAGAACTCGGTGCGATCGAGCGTCCAAAGAAATCTGCGCAATCGCCCGAGGATGCTGCGCCGGGCGACAGTTGGGCGCTGACAGGGCTCGGTCGCGAGCTCGCGCGCTTGCCCGTCGATCCGACGGTTGGCCGCATGATTTTGCAGGCGCGAGCGGAGAAATGCCTGCGCGAAGTGCTCATCATCGCGTCGGGTCTTTCGATCCAGGACCCGCGCGAACGTCCGATGGATGCGCGCGAAAAAGCCGATGCCGCGCATCGACGTTTCTCGCATCCCGATTCCGATTTCCTCGCGCTGCTCAATATCTGGGAAGCGTTTCACGACGAATTCGAGCGGCTCTCGCAATCGAAGCTGCGACGTTTTTGCCGCGATCATTTTCTGAGCTACACACGCATGCGCGAGTGGCGCGATATCCACGCGCAATTGCTCGACGTGCTCGAAGACCGCAAAGACTTCCGGCTCACGTCGGCGTTTCATGGATTAAAGCCGCAGGAAATCACGCCGGAGAAAGAAGCCTTCGGCACACCCGCTTATCGCGCGATCCATCGCTCGATCCTGGCGGGATTGCTCGGCAACATCGCGGTGCGCGACGACGAAAACGGCGGTTATCGCGCCACGCACGACCGACGCGTGGCGCTTTTTCCTGGCTCGGTGTTGTTCGCGAAGGACGACGGGAAAAAATCCACCGGCAAAAGTGGCGACCGCGCGCCGAAGAAACCGGGCGGAGGTCCGCGCTGGATCATGGCGGCGGAGATCATGGAAACCTCGCGCTTGTACGCGCGTACGGTCGCGCGACTCGATCCGCTGTGGGCGCTCGATCTCGGCGCGCATGTGGCGCGCGTTTCTCACAGCGAGCCGTTCTGGAACGAAGAAGGCGGACGCGTGTTGGTGAAGCGCAAGACGCGGCTCTACGGACTCGAGTTGGAGTCGCGCGCGGTGAGCTACGGAAAGATCGATCCTGTGCACGCGACGGAAATCTTCATTCGCGAAGCGCTCGTGAACGACACGATCGTGCGCCCGCTGGATTTTCTCACGCACAACCGCGCCGTGCGCGAACAAGTCGAGAACCTGCTCACACGCGCGCGGGATCATCGCTACATGAATCTCGATGAAGGCGTGTATCGCTTCTACGCGGAGCGCTTGTTGCCGCCGGAAGGAACGCGACCGGATGAAAATTATCGTCCGGTGTCGTGTGTCGCCGAACTTGTCGATCTCGTGCGCGAACGCAAAGGCGCCGAGCCGCGTTTCCTCATGATGGAGCCCGAGGATTTACGCGCGCCGGAGGAACTCACACACGACGCGGAAGCATTTCCCGAAGCGTTGCCACTGCCGAACACCGCGTTGCCGATCACGTACAGCTACAAGCCCGGACAGGACGATGACGGCGTGACGATCGACGTGCATGTGCGCGAAGCCGAAACGCTCACGCAAGCCGCGCTCGACTGGGCGGTGCCGGGGCATCTCCCGGAGAAAATCGAACACTATTTGCGCGCGACGCCGAAGGAGTTGCGCAAGGCTTTCATGCCGCTCGCCGAAACGGCGCGCAGCCTCGTGCCGCAGTTGACGAGTCGCGATCGGCTCACGGGAAGACGCGAGAGTCTGGTCGAAGCGTTGGCGGCGCAGCTCGGTGAACGTTTCGGTTTGCGGATCGATCCGACGATCTGGGCGGGCAAACCCTTGCCGGATCATCTGCGGGTTCGCGTGCGCGTGCTCGACGATGATGAGCGCGAGATTTGCGCGTCGCGCGATCTCGAGGTGATCCGCGCGGCGTTAAACGAACGACGTCGCGAAGTGAGTGCGAATGCGTCGCGTGAAGATCCCGCGGGCTGGCGTCGTGCGCGTGCGAAGTGGGAGAAAGCGCCGCAGACGACGTGGACATTTGGCGATGTGCCGGCGCACGTGGAAGTCGGCGACGTCGCGGGCGTGCCCATGCAGGCATTCCCAGGATTGCGCGTCGAGGAAGCGGGCGTGGCGCTGCGTTTGTTCAAGACGCCCGAGGCCGCGCGGGCGTCATCAAAAAGTGGATACGAGAAGTTGCTGGAACTTCAGCTGCGCTACGAACTCGCCTGGCTTGAGAAAGACCTCAAGCAGTTGCGCGAACTGGGCACGCTCGCCGCGACACTGGCGCCGACGGAACAACTTCAGCGCGACGCATTGGTTTCGATTCGCAGTTGGTTGTGTGGACGCGGACCGCTGACGATGACGACGGCCGGATTTCGATCGGCGCTCGATGCCGCGAAAGATACGCTGCGCGGATTCGTGCCGCGTTACATCGATCGCGTGCGAGAAATCCTCAATGCGCGCCAAACGTTGCTCGTGCATTCGCAGCCTTATCCAGGCATGGATGCGGATCTTCGCGCGCTCGTGCCGCCGACGTTTTTGCGGACGACTCCGTACGAACAGCTCGCGCATTTGCCGCGTTATTTGAAAGCGATGAAGCTGCGCGCGGATCGTTGGCGGCAGAATCAACCGAAGGACGCGGAGCGCGCGAAACAACTGGCGCCCTACGTGACGGAACTCGCGAAACGACCGGCCAGCGATCCCGCGACGGAACGCCTGCGTTGGTTGATCGAAGAATATCGGGTGAGCCTGTTTGCGCAGGAGCTCGGAACCGCGGAACCCGTTTCAGCCGTAAAACTTGACCGAATGGTGGCCGAACTTCGACGCGGCGAGAAGTCCACGGCGGCGCCCGCCGCGGCAAACGCATCGACGACCTCGGTTCAGAAAAAAGAGCCCGTGCCGCCACCGCCGGCTCCGCTGCCGATCTCCCCGCGCAAGACGCCGCTGAAAAGCCTCGGCGGACTGGATTCGCTTTTCCGGCGCTGAGGGCGCGGAGCAGTTGTAAAACTCGGGGAGCCGCTTGCGAGAGCAGCGGATTTGAGGACGGTGCCGCGAGCACCCCAACCCCATGAGTACTCCCATCTCGATCGTGCTTGGTCGGAAAGCGTCAGGCGTTTTCTGCGTGAATGTGACGGATACTGTCGCGGAAGCCGTGCGCGTGATGAACACGCATCGCGTCGGTTCCGTGTTGGTGACGAGCGGCGGACGATTGGTCGGCATCTTCACCGAACGCGATGTGTTGACGCGTGTTGTCGCGCCCGGACGCGCGCCCGCGAATACGCGTATTGATACGGTCATGACACCCGAGCCGATCACGGTGTCGCCACAGACCTCGGTGGATGAAGTCATGGCGCTGATCACGGAGCGGCGTTGTCGCCACTTGCCCGTGTTGGATGAAGAAGCCGGTTATGCGTTGGTCGGGCTGATCTCGATCGGCGATGTGATGCGTTGGTTGTTGGAGGAGAACCAGGCGGAGGCGAACCAGCTGAAACAATATATTGCGGGAGGTTTCTGAGAGGCGTTGCCAGCGGAGCATTCCCTGGATGGAGGCCGTTCAGGAGTCGGGCCGTGGGGACGTTGCTACAGGCAACGGGCCACGGCCCTTCTCTTTCGCAATTCCTTAACGATAAATAGTCTGGCGTGAATCCGCAGGCTGTCGCGGAATCCGGCAGTTCTCCATGAATCTCGAAACCGCCGCCGCTCATCTCACCCAGTGTCGTGAACGAATGGATACACTTTATCAAAAGCCGGTATTCGATGAGTGGGCGTTGATCGCGTTTACCAACGGCGCGGTCGAAGTCCTTTGGTACCACGGTCCTCGCGCCGAGGAATTCGCGAAGAAACTGCACGCGGATGTCGCGCCGCTTTACACGGCGATGGAAGGGCGCCATTACGACATCGGCGATTTCGAGTTTGTGCAGGATGCGAAAGGATCGCGCTTCGATGCATGTATCCGTGCAGGCACTACATCGTATGTGTTGTGCAACAACACCTATGGCACGATGGCGGAGATTCGTGCCGATCCGCGCTGGCGCGAAGCGCAAAAACCGTTCGTGCAGCTCACGGAAGAGTTTCGCATGGACGCTTTGTCCTAAGACGCCGCGGCGGGCTCACGCGATGAGTCCGGCGTGAAGGAACCAGCCGTAGCTGCCGATCAACACCGCTCCGGCCCAACGCGGAAGCTTGCCGCCGACGGCGACGAACAGCACATGCACGAGGGTCGCGCCGCAGAGGATCAGCATGCTCTCGTCGAAGAACGACGGCGTGGGCAGCGGTTGCAGCAACGCGAAGAGTCCGAGGCAAAGCGGGATGCAGATGTGGCCATCACCGACTTGCGAGGTGTACACGATGTCCGCGCGCCGTTGGTAGCCGTACCAGAGCGCGAGCAAGGCGTTGGGAAGCACCATCAGCCAGCCGCTCAACCAACCGAGATTTTCCGCGCGGAAGAAACCGGTCTTTTGACTTGAGAGCCATTCGACGAGCCAGTCGAGACTCACGTAGAGCAACACCGCACCCGCGAGCAGCGCGACGAGGTCCACATAAAACATCGGACCAAACGATGCGCGGCGGCGCAGATTGTGTTTGAGAACGTCGAAGACCTGAAAGCACTGCCAAAAAAGAAAAAGCCCGGCGAGTACGAGTCCGTCGTTGAAATCGAGATGGCCATCGCGACCGAGCGCCCACACGGCGCCGTTAAAAAAGAGCGCGGCGGCGAGCGTGAGCAACAGGGACAGCCGGCTGATGCGTTGTTCGCTCTCGGCGTCGGTTCCGCCGCGTGATTTGCGCGTGGGTTTTCCTGCGGTCGATGGCGTGAGCAAATGGAGTCCCCACAACAGCGCGGGCAGACCGAGCAGCAGTGTGAGATTGGTGACGTTGTTGACGAGGCAGTTGGTCATCACCTCGCCGGGAGAACCGCCGCCGCGCGCAACGATGAAAACGAAGATGAGGTTGCCGAGGCCCGAACAATACGGCGCGATCAACGTGCCGAGCGCGGTGCCTTCGAGCCCGTGCGAGCCCATCGCCTCCATGCGCCAGATCATGAGCAACGACGCGGCGAGGAAGATCAGCAGAAACGTCGCCGGGTGTGTGAGCCCGAGCGTGTCCACGACTTGAATGATGGGATTCATCGCATCCGTTGTATCCGTCTCTCAGATACGCGGCGATCGACGGGCGGCGCGGGAAAAGACCAGTCGCCAAACGTTGTGCTCGCGCTTGATGCGCACGGGTTCACCGAAAGCGGCGGAGAGCGCGGGGCTGGTGAGCGTTTCCGCCAAAGGGCCGCTGGCGACGACGCGCCCCGCGCGCAGCACGAGCGCGTGCGTGAACGCCGGCGTAATCTCCTCGACGTGATGCGTCACCAGCACAAGCGAAGGACTGTTTTTTTGCCGCGCGAGCCGATCGAGAAAACCGAGGAAATGTTCGCGGGCGACGGGATCGAGTCCGGAACACGGCTCATCGAGGATGAGCAAACGCGGTTTCGCCATGAGCGCGCGGGCGATGAGGACGCGCTGACGTTCGCCCTGCGAAAGATAGATCCATTCACGTTCGGCCAGATGCGCAGCGCCGGCCATTTCGAGGAGACGACGCGCGGCTTTTTCATCCGCCGCGGTGGTGGGCGCCCAAAGATCGAGCTGCGCGTATTTTCCGCTGATGACGGTTTCGAGCGCGGGTTCGGCCGGAGGGATGGACGGATGAAACGCGGCGGTGACGACACCGACAAGAAGGCGCAGCTCGCGCCAATCGGTTTCGCCGTAGCGTTTGCCGAGCAACTCGATGTCGCCCGCGGTGGTGGACAAATAGCCGGTGAGCGCCTTCAGGAGAGAGGTTTTGCCACAACCATTGGGACCGATGATCGCCCAATGTTCGCCGCGACCCACGCGCCAGGACACATCGTGGAGCAACGTGGCATCGCCGCGTTGAATCCGCACACTGGATACATTGAGCAAGGGACGAGCGCGTCGTGAGGAAGAGGACACTGCCATTTTTAGGAAGGCTTTACGCTTTCGGCGGCGGTTGCTCTGGTCAATCGCCACGCGCGCGGACACAAAAAATTCCGTCCATGTTTGTCCCGCTTCTCCACTGCCTGCTCGGGCTTTTGCTCGCGACCGTCTTGTCGGCGCGCGAGTTCACCGTGTTGGTGTACAACGTCGAGAATCTGGCCGCGGCCGATGGCCGGACGTTGTCGGACGATTATCGTCCGAAGCTCTACTCGCGTCAGCACCTGATGACGAAGATGAACAACATCGCGAAGGTCTGCGCGCAGTTCGAAAACGGCAAAGGTCCGGACATCATTCTGTTTCAAGAGATCGAGCGGGACATCAATTCGGACCAATACACCTTTGATCATCAAGGCATGCTGCGGCATTATCGCGGACGCCGCATCGAGGACATGCTGGGGCGCGACTACAATCGCGAGATCGCGCGCATGCCGGTCGAGGCGCTGTTGTTGAAGACCTTTGCCGATCGCGGCATGACGGGATATCGCGTGATCGCGGCCGACGATGCGATGGCTCCGGGGCCGCGGCGGACGGTGACGCACATCAATGTGGTGTTCTCGCGTTTTGTCGTCGGGTCCGTGCAGACGTATCTTGTCGAAGACGCACCGGCGATCCTCGAAGTGCAGGTGGAGATCGAGGGCAAGCGGCTGTATTTATTTAATAACCATTGGAAGTTCGGCGTCGATAATCCTGCGGCGGAGCGCGTGCGCATCGAAGCCGCGAAGCTACTGCGCGAACGGCTCGATGAAATCTTCGCGGTGAATCCGCATGCCGACATCATCATCGGCGGCGACCTCAACTGCTTCTATGATCAGAAAGTGCGCTATCGCTGGCAGCGCACCGCGATCAACGATGTGCTGCGCGCGCAACCCAACGAGTGGGCGCTGCGCGGGCCGACCGCGGATTTGTACAACCTGTGGTATGAAATTCCCCAGGGCCGCCGTGGTACGCGCGTGATCGATGGTCGCTGGGTGCCGTTTATGCACATGATCCTCTCGCGCGGATTGTACGACTATGCAGGCATCCAGTACGTGGATAACTCCTTCGCGATCGGTGCGTATCCTGGGTTGAATGTTCGGCCCGATGGCCGCCCGTATCGCTGGTCTTTCGAAGGTGCCGGGCGCGGTTTTTCCGCGAACTATCCCGTGTACGCACGCTTCCGAAAGCTGAATTCGAATCGCACCGAGCAGTACATCGAGCTGAAGCGTCGCGAGTCGCCCGCCCGGAAATGACGTTGCGCGCGGTGTCCAAGAAATGGATACCACTCACATGATCACGGTGTACACCTACTCGGGCTGCGACTCCTGCCGCAAAGCGGTCAAATGGCTGCGCGCGCAGAACATCGCCTTCATGGAAAAAGCGATCCGCGAAACGCCGCCGACGGTTGGAGAGCTCAAGCGAATGCTCGCGCATCAAGACGGCGCGCTCCGAAAACTCTTCAACACCGCGGGACAGGATTATCGTGCGCTTGGTTTGAAGGATAAGCTGCCGGAGATGAGCGTGCAGGAAGCGTTGGCGCTGCTCTCGAAAAACGGCAATCTTGTGAAGCGTCCGTTCTTGCTTGGCGCGAATGTCGGCCTGACAGGCTTCGACGAAAAAACGTGGGCGCCGGCGCTGAAGCGCTGAGACATCGCCGCGCTGTATTCGTCGATTGAATACAGCTTGATTCAGTTTCTGCCGCCGAGCGTTTCGGCGACGGCGTTGCCGAGCGCGGCGAGCGTGACGGGTTTGTCGATCACGCGTGTGATGCCGAGCTCACGGATGCGGCGTTGGTCGTTTTCCGTCAGGTAGCCGCTCATAAGGATGATGGGCAGCGCGGGCCGATATTCACGGAGTTGTCGCGTGATCTCGATGCCGGTCATGCGCGGCATGGTGAGATCGGTGATGGCGATGGCGAAGGATTCCGGCGCCTTTTCGAACTCGGCGAGCGCGGCGGCGGGATCGTTGTGCGCGGAGACGACGTAGCCGAGTCGTGTGAGCAGAAGACTGGCGGCGCGGACGATGGCTTGCTCGTCGTCGAGCAGCAGCACCCGCTCGCCGCCGCCCGAAGGGGTCTGGTTGGCCGGGCGGGTTTCGCTCGAGTTCACGGCGCTTTTTGCGAGTGGGAAATAGAGATGAAAGGTCGAGCCTTCGCCGGGCGTGCTCGTGACGGAGATCGCGCCCTGATGGTTTTGCATGATGCCATGCACGACCGAAAGGCCGAGCCCGGTGCCGCGTCCGGATTCTTTGGTGGTGAAGAACGGCTCGAAGATGCGTTGCATGACTTCGCGCGTCATGCCGCAGCCTGTATCCCGAATACTGATACACACGTAATCGCCCGGCGTGAGTTCGGGGTGTTTGAGCAAGTGTTCGGACGTGATCGAAACGATCTCCTGGCCGACTTCGACCGTGCCGTGATTGTCGCCGATGGCGTGGACGGCGTTGGTGAGAAGATTCATCAACACCTGGTGGATCTGCGTGGTGTCCGCTTCGACTAGCGCCGGCGTCGCGGTGCTGCGATGGCGAAGCCGAATTGTGCTCGGAATGGTGGCGCGCAGGAACCGCAGGCTTTCCTCGATCAGGGGCGAAAGCGCGACGATCTCGCGCTTCGATTCCGTCTGACGCGAGTAGGTGAGGATCTGGCGGACAAGTTGGCGCGCGCGTTCGGAGGCGGCGCGAATTTCATCGAGTTGACCTTGAACGGGGCTGTCGGGCGGCAAGTCGAAGGCCGCGATGTCGGCGTTGCCGAGGATGGTGGTGAGGACGTTGTTGAAATCGTGCGCGATGCCGCTCGCGAGCGTGCCGAGCGCTTCGAGTTTTTGAATCTGCCGCAATTGTTGATCGCGCAGCCGAAGACGTTCTTCGGCTTGCTTCGCGGCGGTGAGATCGGACGCGACGACGAGGATGCGCGGACCGATGCGGGCGGCGGAGACACGCAGATAGCGATCGGGCGCGGGCTGATATTCAAACATCGGCGCTTCTTTCGACAGAAGCGCAGCGGCGATCTGCTGGCAGAAAGTGACGCCATCGGCCATCGCCAGATGCAGCGGGCGACCGGTGATGTCGGGCGAATTAAACGGAAGCAAACGACGCGCGACGGAATTGACCTGTTCGACCACGAAGCGCGTGTCGTCGTCGCCGGCCGGGGCGACAACCACAAAACCCTCCTGCGACGCTTCGAAGAAACCGCGGTAACGTTCCTCGTTCACGCGAAGCGCCTGGGCCTGCGCGGCGATGCGATGGCGGAGCGCGCGCTGACGAGCGATGGCCCAGATGGCGATGATCAAGGCGACACCGAGGCCGGCGGCGATCGCCGTGGCGATATCGGCGGCGGTGTAGCCAGGGACCGGATCAATGCGCCCGAACCAACGGCGATAGATGCGCTCGAATTCGCCATTGCGTTGGAGGATTGCGAGGCCCTCGTTGATGTGCGCGAGCAGAGTGCTCTCGCCGTTGCGCACGGCGAAACAGTAGCGCACGGAGTAGCCCGGGACGGGCTCGCCGACGGGGCCGATGTTTTCCCATCCATTGCGCGCGGCGGCCGCGAGACCGGTGAGGCGCGAGACGAGCGTGGCGTCGCATTCGCCTTCGGAGAGAAGGCGCAGTGCTTCGTTCACCGATTCGACATAGATAATCGAATCCTCGAGACCGGCCTGGCGGAGAAGGCGTTCGCCGAGACTGCCGCGATGCACCATCACACGATGGCCGCGAAGATCGGCGAGCGTTTGGAAATCTGGTCCATCGCGTCGCGCGAAAATGGAGCCGGCCATCACGAGATACGGCACGGAGAAATCGGCTTCGCTCTCGCGCGCGGGCGTGTGGGCAAATGATTGCAGCATATCCACGCGGCCTTCGTGGAAATCGCGGGTGATCGTCGCGGTGTTGCCCACGACGCGCTCGAGCCGCAGCGACATGACCTGTTCGATCGCGGCGAGCAGATCGACGGCGAAGCCTTCGCTGTTTCCCGATTCTTCGCGCTGGGAAAATGGATGGTTGTCGTCGAAAACGCCCACGCGATAAACGGTGGTTGGCGGATCGCGCGGTTCCGTGTCGTCCGCGTCCACCTCTGCGCGACCCGCGAGAGGTAACATCAACCCCAGTAGACAACTGAGGAAGGGTAGAATGTGCGAAGGCTGGAAGGACATGTCCGCGCGACCGGTTGTGTGCCGAAGGTGCTTGGGCGGCAAGGCAACTATCGGCCTTTGATGTCCCGAACTTGACTGCGCGCGAGCGGGACACGCGTATGCGGGCATGCATCCTCGGCATCTCCTGGTTGTTTTGTCGCTCGTGTTGGCCGCGGGCTGTGCTTCAGGTTCGCGCGAACCACTCAATCTCACGACGCACAAGGGGGCGCTGATCCGCTATCGCGATTCGGGAAAATACGAACGCCAGATCGCCGCGGTGACGCAGCACGCGATGCGTTGGATCGAAACGCGGGCTGCGCGCCGAGCGGCCGGGGAACGACTCGCGGTGGTGTTGGATATCGACGAAACGGCGCTGTCGAACTGGGAGAACTTTCGCCGCGACGATTTCGGTTACGTCTCCGAGCGCTGGCATGCCTGGCTCGACCGTGCGGAAGCGCCGGCGATCGGGCCGGTGCGCGAACTGTATCGGGAGGCGCGGCGCGCGGGCGTGGCGGTGATTTTTCTGACTGGTCGTACGGAGCGCGATCGTGCGGCGACCGAGCGCAATCTGCGGGCGCAGGGCTATGACGATTATCAGCAACTGATCGTATGGCCGGATGGCGGGACGTGGGAGAACTCGGCCGCGTTTAAGACGGAAATCCGACGGAAACTCGTCGCGGAGGGCTGGGTGATCATCGCCAACATCGGCGATCAAGAAAGCGATGTGACCGGCGGCTACGCGGAGAAAACGTTCAAGCTGCCAAATCCGTTTTATCTCACGGAATGAGTTGTTTCAACCGCGACTCGCCCCCCGCGTAGTGGATAGTTGGATACAAAAACCCGCATCGTTGCCGATGCGGGTGGGAGGGGTCAGGACGCGGGCGCAGGTGGGGGCGTCTCGGGCTCGGCCGGCGGCGTGGCCGGCGCGGTTTCCGCGGGAGCGGCGGGCGCGGGTTGCCAGAAGTAGTGACCTTTTTTCAGGCGGTCCCAACGAATCCAGAACGCTGCGGCGACGAGGATGAGAAGCACAAGGTAGGTTCCCCACGGCGTCTTCTTTTCGGCGAACGGATCTTCGAGCGAACGCGCCGAGCCGGCCGGGATGGTGGCGCGATCGGTGAGCTCGGTGCCGAGAGGCACGTTGACCTTGACGCGACCGTTGATGGCCCAGCCGTTGGCATCGAGGATTGGACCGAGCGTGCGCTGGCGAAGTTTCAGCCAGGCGATGAACATCGACGGGCCGGAGATGACCAGGATGATGCCGATGATCACGAGCGGGAATTTCCACCAGGTGAGTCCGGCGAGGCCGGTGGCGATGGCGCCGATGGCGCCCATGATCGCGCCGGCGGCGACACCGAGAGCGGCGACCGTGCCGACATCGATCTTCTTGGGCGCGGGCGGCGTGCCCGGTGCGGGAGCGGTTTTGTCGACGTTGGCGGTGGCTTCGGCGGCGGCGGAGAGTTTTGCGGAGGACGCGGCGTCGGCAGCGGCGGCGCGTTTTGCGACCTGCTCCTCGATCATGCGGATGAACTTCTTGTACGGCGACCAGAAGGCTTCGCGGACGCTGATGGGATTATCGACGATTTTGGTGACGGTGGCGTCCCAATCGCGGCCCTTGCGGTCGTAGAACAAGCCGTTGCGGCCGACCATGAGGTAGTCGGAATCGCCCTGGGTGACGCAGGCGGCGATTTTCATCGTTTCGCCGCTCGCGCGTTTGAGGTCGCAGTAGGCGATGTAAACCTTGCTGAGGCTCGCGAGCACGGAGTGCGCGGCGGGATCGTCCACGCGGATACACAGATCGCAGCTGCGGCTGTCGATGAAGAGCGTACCGACTTGGAAAGTCGCCGGATACTTCGGGTCGTAGAGATCGGCGAAGTTGACGAAGTTATGCAGCAGCGTACGGAGGTCGCGGTAATAACGTGCGAGACGATCCACCGCGGCGATGGCGAGCGCTTGCGGCTCGAGCGCTTTGTCCTCCGTCACGAGGGTGGCGAGCTCGGCCTGACGATTGGCGGCGCGAATGGCTTGGATGCGGGGAAGACCGAGCGCTTCGACCGCGGCGGCGGGTTTGGCGGCGAGCCAGGATTCGTACGGGGCGAGCTTGCCGGTGAGCGATGCCCACTCGTCGGCGGTGAGCGTGGTTTTGTTGGCACCGAAGAGCGGGGCGACGACGGCCTTTTGAAGAGCGGCGAGTGCGCCGCGCCAGGCGGGGTTGACGCCTTCGAGGAGCGGAAGCGGTTTGTCGGCTTCGATGCGCGCGAGGGGGAAACCGGAGACTTCTTCGGCGGTGATCTTGAGATCTTGCGCGGCGACGGCGAGGTACTCGCTTTCCTGGCGGTTGAGCGCAGCGAGCGCGCGGCTGTCGAACGCGGCGAGTCGGCAACGCGCGAAGTAGTCGTCGATCTTCACGCGGACGGCTTTGATGGAGTCGTATGCGGACGTGGTGTTGTCGCCGATGCTGAGGATTTCCTTGCTCGAACCCTGCGCGGCCCAATCGGCGTATGCGGCGATCTCGCTGAAGAACTGATCGATCTTGGCCTGATTGACGCCGGGCTGGCCGTTGCGATCGGTCTCGGCGCCGTAGGTGGCGATGATGTCGTTGATGAGCTGCTTGAGCTCGGCGTCATCGGTGGAGTCAGCGGTGATGATGCCGTCGCCGTTGAATTTGGTTTGGGAAAAGATGCGTGTGGTATCGGTGGCGTCTTCGACGGAGATCGCGGTGGCGTCGGGTTTGCCGAGGTTGGCGAGGATCTGTTTCGCGGAAGCGAGCACGGTCTGACCCTCGGGCGTCTGATCGTTGATCAACGCGAGCGGCAGGGCTGGCTGCGGCGAGAGAACTTCGTCGAGGTTTTTGAGATGTTGAGCGGTCCATTTGATGGCCGCGATAACCTCGGGAGCACGGATGCGTCCGTCGCCGTCGGTGTCGATGAGGGCGAGGGTTTTTTCGTCGAGTTCGAGGCCTTTGACGGGGCAGCTGAGGGCGACCCAGAGTTTTTGATCGAGGTGTTCGAGGTTGAGCAGGTCGGCTCCGGATTGGAGAAGGACCTGGTCGAGTCCGCCGCTGCGGAAAAACTTCCAGCGATGAGTGGTGGTCATAAGAAGGAAAAAAGGCCGCGGTAGGAGCCGGGGTCCGGGCGCACTGTCAATGATGAGTGTGCGCGAGGCAACCGCGGAGAGCGTCTTAACCCCAAGAGATTGCGGCTTTTTCGCGCCGGGGACGCGAGGATGTGCGAAGTGCGGCGAAAGCAGCTTGGCGCCCGCGGCGAAGTCGGCATCACGTGAGGGCGATGAAGTGGGTCTGTGCAGTACTCTTGGTGGTCGGGGCGGCCGGTTTCGGCGTGTTGCTTCTTCGCGCGGGTTGGTCCGATTTGAAGCGAGCGTGGGCCTCGCGGCGCTGGCCTACGGTGGAGGGTTTGGTCGAAAAAGTTTCTGAAGAAACCCATCGCATGCGCGGCGAAGGGCGCGCGTCGCAGGGCATTCAATACCAAGTGAAGTACTGCTATAGCGTGGCCGATGATTTGTATCACGGACGATGGGAGTCGCTGATTTCCTCGAGCCATCGATTGGGCGGATGTCCCTTCAAAGCCGAAAGTGTCGTGTCGGTTTATTACGATCCGGAGAAGCCGGGGATTTCGCGTTTGTATAGGGGTGTGAAAGCGAAGGGTCTGTTTCTTCCGCTCGGCGGCGCGGTATTCATCCTGGCGGCGATCGGGGCAGCGCCGATCTTTGGCGCGCTTCCGTGATCACGGCGGCGGGCGTACAGGGCGCTTCGGCTTGTCGTGATTTTTTGGATACAAAAAAGCCGCGCCCGTAGGCGCGGCTTGCAGACAGAACAGAAAGCGGGTGCGAGTTATTTTTGGGGGGTGAGGCGGAAGAAGAGGACGTCGTGCGAATCGACTTCGGCCGAGTAAGGCTGGCTGGTGTCGCCCGCGGTTTTACTGCCCCAGATATCGTGCAGGGTGAACGGCTGGTTTTGCAGGAGCCAGATGCGGTGCCAGTCGATGGTGAGCGTTTCGCGGGTGGGCGCGGTGTTGAGCGCGCAGACGGCCCATTCGCCGTTGGAGAGCGGTTTGGCCCAGATCTCGATGTTTTTGGAAGGTTCGGCGAGCACGCGAACGCCTTGTTTGCCGAGCGGGTCCTGGTTGACGGCGATGGCCTCGCGATTGGTGAGGATGGCGGTGATCTCGGGCGTCATGTGGCGCACGTCGTTGCCCGCCATAAGCGGCGCGGCAAGGATGCACCAGAAGCTGAAGTGCGCGCGCGATTCGGCGAGCGTGAGACCTTCGTTGCCGACCTCGAGCATGTCGGGATCGTTCCAGTGACCCGGCCCGGCGAAAGACGAAAGACCGGTCTGCGGGTCGCCTTGCGTGTGCTGGAGATCGAGGATGCGTTTCCAGCCAATTTCCCAGCCCTTCACGCCGTCGTAAGAATCGTAAATGTCTCCCGTGGTACGCCAGAGATGGCCGACATCTTGGGCCCATTCCCACGGTTTTGCGGTGCCCCATTCGCACATGCTGAGGACGACGGGGCGGCCGGCGGCGTAGAGCGCATCGCGCATCGTGGTGTAAGCTTCGCGGGCATCGCGCGTGCCGGTGGAGCACCAATCGTATTTAAGATAATCGACGCCCCACGCGGCGTAACTGCGCGCGTCCTGATACTCGTGGCCCATGCTGCCGGGATGGCCGCCGCAGGTTTTGGAACCGGCGCAATTGTAGATGCCGAACTTAAATCCGCGCTCGTGCAGATAGTCGGCGAGCGCTTTCAAGCCGCTGGGGAATTTCGCGGGATCGGGCACGAGGTTGCCATCGGCGTCGCGCTCCTTGAGGTGCCAGCAATCGTCGAGCACCACGTACACATAACCGGCGTCGCGCATGCCGCTTTTGATGAGGGCCTCGGCGGTTTCCTTGATGAGCGTTTCGTTGATGTTGCCGGCGAACGTATTCCAGGTGTTCCAACCCATCGGCGGCGTTTGGGCGAGGCCGGGGAATTTCTGCGCGCCGGCCGGTGGTGAGAAGGCGAGCGCGAGGCCGGCGGCGAGGAGCGAACGAAGGGAGTTTTTCATGGGGATAAAAAAGGGGACGCGGCGAGGGTGGCTTGCGCGTTGAAAGGAGGCGCCAGTGTAGCGAACCGAGGCGCGCGGAAAATGAGCGGGCGCGTCGCGATTATGAGATCCTTTTCGCGGCGCCATTGGCGCTGGCGGAGGCGGGGAGAAATAAACCGAGGCTGCGACAGTTTTCCGTCGCGACGAGCAAACCGAGCAACTCCGTGACGATGGCGCCGCGTTGACCGGCGAGCGCGGCCTGACGCGGAACACCCGCAGGCGCGGGCGCGCTGGCGTCGGGCGGAGGCGGCTCGGCGGAGAGCACTTCGCGGCAGGCGCGCAGAGCGTCGTTGGAAACGGGGCTTCCCTCGATCGCGTCGGCGACGGTCTCGAGCGTGACCGTGACCTGCGGCGGAAACGGATCCGGAGCCGCGGCCGGTGCGGGGTCGGGCGATTGTTGGAGACGAAGTGCGACCACGCTGAAGGCGCGCGTGAGGCGCTGATTGCCGTTGGCGAGCGCGGCGGCTTGCTCGAGTCCCGCGCGTTGT
This sequence comes from uncultured Opitutaceae bacterium, assembly GCA_937958045.1. Lineage (GTDB taxonomy): Bacteria > Verrucomicrobiota > Verrucomicrobiia > Opitutales > Opitutaceae > Nibricoccus. Next base: position 60,666 of record CALFXL010000050.1, read on the forward strand.
TTTTCCGGATCCGCGCTGAGGCGCATGAGGGACGCGAAGACGTTGGCGTTGGCGGCTTCGACACGTTGTTTGGCGCGCACGAGTTCGGGGTCGAAACCACCGCCTTCGCGGCGACGAATGGAGATTAGTTGCCAATAATGAAGATTCGCGCGGATCGCGGCGGCGAGGATGGCGGCGAAGCGCGTGTTTTCCCAGACCGGCCAGAACGCGAACGCGCCCGCGAGCGCGAGCACGGCGCCGAGGGAGTTGGCGGCGAGACGTTCCCACGCGACGGCGGCGGTGAGCGGCTCGTGGCGTCCCGTGAGCAACACCACGAAGATCGTCACGGCGAGCGAGGTGAGCACGGTGTTTCGGCGCAGGAAAAACGCGAAGAAGAACAGGAACACCGTCATCAACGGAATCGTCACCGCTGGCGGCAGGTGCAGTTGCAACAACCCCACTGCCAGCACCGCGCCGGCGAGCGTGCCCGCCGTGCGATAAAGCGCGCGGTAGCGCGTCGTGCCATAGTCGGGTTGCAGCACCACGACGACGGTGAAGGGCAGCCAATAACTGTGCGCGAGCTCCAGCGCTTCGACGATCACGATGCCGATCATCACGAGCACGGTGACGCGGATCATGAAACGCACGAACACCGGATCGATCGGACGGCGAAGATTCAACGCGGCGCCGAGCGGACGCAGGCTCCACGTGTCGGTATCGGTGAGCTCGAGCGAAAAGGCGGCGCGCTCCGCGGCACGATCGATCGTGGCGCGAAGGGCCGCGTCGGATTCGCGCACGGTTTCGGCCGCGAGCGCGCAGAGTTCGGCGAGATGCGTTTCTCGCGCGTGGTACGCATCGAGTCGCGCGACGAAACCGGAGAACAAGTTTTGCAGACGACGCACGCGCACATCGGCGAGCGCGAGGTGCGCGGGTTGTCGGGAAACGACCGCGAGGGCGACGGTGCGCGCGTGATTGGCGAGCGAAACGAGGATCGGGTGAAACGCCGGTCCGAGCGTCGCCTCGCCGGGGCGCACGGGCGCGGAATCGATCGCGGTGCGCACGGCGCCGACACGCATGCCGAGACGCGCGGCGGTTTGCGTGAGGTGCTCGAGTTTTTTGAGAAATTCTTCCGAGCGACGCGTGCGCGCGGAGGCGAGACCGGCGTAGGTTTTGTCGAGAGCGGTGCGCAGCGCGGCTTCTTTTGCCATCAAGCGCGAGTGGCGCACATCGTCCGCGACGTTGCCGGCGCCGGCTTCGAAGAGTTCGGCCACGGCGATCCACGCTTCGGCGACGGCGGCGCGCAGCGGTTGTTGCGGGCGAAAAAACCACGGGATCACCTGCACTACGATGCCGAGGATCGCGCCACCGAGCGTCCACGCCGCCGCCGTGCCGATGGTTTCCAGCGAGGAAACGCGCGTCACTTGATGTGAAAGCAGAAAAAGCAGCATCGAGGTGACGGCGAGCTGCGGGCCGTTGTCGGCATTGAGATGCCGCCAGAGCACCATCGCGGGTGTGGTCGCCGCTGCGGCGATGAGGGCGAGCGTGAGCGAATCGGCCGTGGCTGCGCCCAAGGCCGCCGTGAACGTGAGCACGAGCGCGGCGCAGGCGAGAATCGCGATGCGCAAACGATAGTCGCCGCGCACATCAAAGAACGTCATCTCTTGCGCGGCGATCGCGGCGAAGGCGAAGGCGGCGGGAGCGCCGATCCATTGCGCGATGAGATTCGCGAGGATGAATGCCGAAACGGCGCGGATGGCGCGGGCGAGATCGGCGCGGAGCGCGAGTGGCGATGTGTTGCCGAGAATTTTTTGTTTCAGTGCGGCGCGCACGATGCGGGCATCATGCGCAGCGAGGGCGGGGCGTCACGCGTTTTGACTCCCCGCCCGAGACCTCATGCGCGCTTTGTCCAACGGCGACCTCCCCACAGCACCGACGCGCCGAGTGCCGCGAGCAGTCCGTAGGTCGCGGGTTCGGGAACGGCGGAGGTTGCTTGTGGCAAGACGAGTTCGAGGCGGTACGCGTCCGACATGCCGTTCAGGAGTTGAGCGTGGCCGTAAATGAACAAACGACCGTCGTCGGTCTCCGAGAAATCCAATGCCTGCAAGAGCACCTCGATGTTGTTTTCCGCGAGCCAGAGCGGATCGACCAGCGCGGTGAGATCGAAGATGCCGCGACCGCGCAGCCAGAGAAACGCGTGCCGTCCTCCGAACTGGACATCCGAGTAGGTGCCGACCGCCAGACCGGAGTCGCTGAGATAATTAATCTGGCTCCAAGAATAGCCATCGCTGACGTCGCCGAAAATGAAGGTGACGAGTTCTTCGCCGGGCGCGGCCGTGTGGTCCCAGATCCACGCGGTTTGGCCCGCACCGACGCCATTCGAGTAGCGCGAGGACCGGCCCGCGACCAATCCCGTCTCGGTGAGGAAGTCGATGGTCGTCCAATGTCTGCCTGTGCTGTCGGTGTGCGCGGCATCGGTGAGCCCCAGGATCGTGGTTTCGTTACCGTCGTAGAACCAGCCGAGTTCCCCTTGCGAGAAGCTGACGAGCCCGGCGACTTGCGCAGATTCGTTGAGATGCAGAACGTCGGGCGTGGCGCTGCTGGGGAGGGTTTGCGGACTGATGATCTTGGTGGATTGTCCATCGTATAACCACGCGACCCTGCTGTAGGCGTTATCGGTATTATAGTAGCTCGAGATCCCGGCGACATGACCCGTCTCGTTGCGGAG
>CALFXL010000051.1 GCA_937958045.1 uncultured Opitutaceae bacterium
GCGATCGTGTCGGAGGCGGGGCCGATGAGGAGGTGGAAGTCACCGGGTTCGGCTTTCCACGCGTGAGTGCCGGTGTCCCAGAAGGAAAAATCTTTTGCGACGAGGCGGATGCGGACCACGCGGCTTTCGCCGGGCTGGAGGGCGACGCGGGTGAAACCGCGCAGTTCCTTCAGCGGGCGCGGGACGGACGATTCCACGTCGCGGACATAAAGCTGCGCGACTTCCGTGGCGGCGACTTTTCCGGTGTTGGTGACGGTGAACTCGATACTGACGCGTCCATCGGGCAGGCGGAGCCGGTCGGGCGTGATCGCGAGTTCGCTGTATTCAAACGTTGAATACGAGAGGCCGTGGCCGAAAGCGAAGAGCGGACGGATTTGTTTCGCTTCGTACCAACGATAACCGACGAACACGCCTTCGTCGTAGCGAATGTCGTTTATCGGTTGCGACATGTCGTTGTCGTGGTCCCAACCGACGTAGAGTTCTTCGCCGGGCGGCAGGTAGTGGGCGCCGGGAGAATCGCTGAATTCGCGTTCGATGGTGATCGGCAGTTTGCCGGAGGGCGAAAGATCGCCGCAGAGGATTTCGGCGAGCGCGCGGTTGCCGTTTTGTCCGGGATACCACGCGTACAGGATGGCGGCGGCGCGATCGGCCCAGTCGATCATGCGGATGCCGCCGCCGGCGTTGACGATGACGATGGTGCGAGGATTGAGCGCGACGGCGCGGAGGATGCGTTGTTCCTCGCTCGTGGGCAGTGCGAAAGGACGGTCCCAGCCTTCGCTATCGTGCGTGCCGGTGCTGACGATGACGACATCGGCGTCGCGGAGTTCGTCGTCGGTGGGGTCGGCGACGATCGAGAGGCGTTCGCCGTAAGCCGGTGTGAGCGCATCGCGCAAAGTGACGATGTCGTAACCTTCGACCTCGGCGGCACCACCACCGCGTGGAAGTGTGTCCACAAAAAGACCGGTGAGCAGGATCTTTTGCGCGGCGTCGCGACGCAGCGGGAGGATATGGTTTTTGTTGGTGAGAAGCACGACGCTCTCACGCGCGGTTTGCAGTGCGACGGCTTCGTGCTGGGGAAAACACTCGAGGTAATACGGGTCGCGCACGGGGCGATCGTGCAGGCCCATCGCGATCTGCGTGCGGAGAATGCTGCGCGCCATGCGGTCGATCTGCGCTTCGGTGACGCGGCCGCTTTTCAGCAAGCGGCGCGCGTCGGCCTGGATAAATTTCTCGCCGGGCATCTCCAGATCCTGGCCGGAGGTGATGATTTTTTCGGCGTCCCATACGGACCACCAATCGGTCATCACGAGCCAGCGGAAACCGAGTTGTTCGCGCAGCAAGCGCGTGATGATCGTGTGGCTTTCTCCGGTCCATTCGCCGTTGACCTGATTGTACGAGGTCATGACCGCCATCGCGCCGGCCTCGATGCCGGCTTTGAACGCGGGCAGATAGATCTCGTGCATCGTGCGTTCATCGAGGATGGAGTTGGACGTGCGGCGATGGTGGTCGGTGTTGTTGGCGAGGAAATGTTTCAGCGTCGGGATCGTGCCGGTCTCAAGCACGCCGAGGACATAGCGCTCGACGAGTTGCGCCGCGAGAAACGGGTCTTCGCCGAGGTACTCGAAGTTTCGTCCGCACTGCGAGTGGCGGTAGATATTCATCCCGGGGCCGAGCAGGATGGCGATGCCGCCGGCGCGACATTGTTCACCGACGCTGCGGCCGTAGCGATACGCAAGGGCCGGATTCCACGTGGCCGCGAGGGCGATCGGCGCGGGAAACGCGACTGAGCGTTCGAGATGCTGGCTGAAGTTGCGTCGCACGTGGATGCCCTGCGTGGCATCGGACATATACAGCTCGGGAATGCCGTGCTCGGGAAAACCTTTGATGAAAAACATCCGGTGCCCGCTGATCAGCGCGAGTTTTTCATCGAGCGAAAGACGCGCGAGCAACGCGTCGGCGCGGGCGGTGGCGACGTCGAAATCGACGGGCGGACGAAACGAAGGCTCGGAGGGCACGGGGAAAAGGGGGAAAGGGGGGCGGGAGCCGAATGGCCAATGACGAATGGGCGGGGATTTTGTGAGCGAGTAGAAGGGACGAATGCGGGAAGCGAAGGCAATGTTGGGGGCGCGTTCTCAACTGTTGCGGGCGATTTTGCGGCGCGCAAAAAAAGACCGGGCATCTGGCCCGGTCTGAGGAGATGATACGCGCGAGGAGCGATCAGGCGGTGAAGGTGGTGGCGAACCAGCGCTGGAACTTTTCGCCGAGCACGGGCACGGGTTTTTCGGTGCCGTTGATCGCGGAAAGCAGGCCGATCAGCCAGAAGGCCAGCAGGCCGAGCCAGAGCACGATGTCCGCCAACCAGCCGAGAACCGGAATGAACGCGAGGATCATTCCCACCGGAATCAGCACGATGCTGGCGATGATCAGGCCGAGCGATTGCCGCAGATGGAAGGCTCCGAGGCGCGTCTTGCGTCCATTGTGGAGCACGAGCGCGATGACGAAGCCGATGATCGTCAGGTAGCTGAGGATCGCGACGGTTTTGTCCTCGGTGGAGGAGTTGGCGGGAGCGGGTCCGGCAACGGTTTCAGGTTGTGTATTCATTTCTTCGATACGAGAAAATCAACGGGCGCCGGTTTCTGTCGGCGGGAGCGTGCGCAGGTATTGCCAGAGTGCGGAGAGCTCGAGGTCGGTCATTTGGCCGATGGCGGCGGGCATGAGCGGATGCAGGCTGGTGCCATCGGGACGTTTGAGCGTGCGGAGCGTCGAAACGAAGTCGGCTTCTGTCCAGTTGGTCACGCGGCTCGAAGGATGCGGCGTGAGATTGGAGGTCGCGGGCCAGTCGGGCGGGGCGCCGGGGATCTTGCCGCCGGAGAGGTTCGGACCGTGGCAACCGATGCAGCTTGCGGCGAGGTAGCGGCCGTATTCGGCGGTGGCGGTGGGCTCGACGGAAGCGGGACGATGCGCGGCGTGATCGATGTCTTCGGCGGAAAGGCGGAATTTTCCGGCGAGCAACAACGTGCGAAGCACGGGACCCGGGCTTACCGGACCGCGCTCGCGATCGACCGCCGGCACGCTTTTGAGATACGCGATCATGGCGGCGAGGTCTTCGTCGCTGAGCGTCGTGTATTCGACCGAAGGCATGAGCACGAGCGCGCGGCCATCGGCGGCGAGGCCGTGACGGATGGCACGGACGTAATCGAGATCGGAGTAGTTGGCGGGAAGACCGCCTTTGCCGCGGGTGATATTCGGTCCGTGGATACGGCCGGCCATCGGATCATCGACGACTTTGGTGCCGCCTAAATCCGCACCGTGACAGTCGGCGCAGGAACGCGTGACGACGAGATGACGTCCGCGTTCGAGCGTGGCGGCGTCGGAGGAAACGGTGACGCCGCGTACGGTGACATCGTGCGTGCGGCGCAGTCTGTAGTTGGTTGTTGCATACACGGCACCGGCGGCGAAAGCGACGATGCCGATAAATACGACAAGGAGGATGAGCGGGATTTTAACGAGCTTGTGGCGAAGCATGGGCGGAAGACTGGACGGTTCAGGTGAGGCTGATGATCAACGCGGCGACGATGGAGGAGAGGAGGAAGGCGCAGGAGATCACAGCCCAGGCGCGCTGCGGCGCAGGTGTGTTGGCGTAGGAGGAAAAGGTCGCGGTGCGCGGTTCAGCGCGCCGTGACGAAGACGAACGGGTGCGAGCGGGGGGGCGTCGCGGAGTGGCAATCGGGGAGACCATGGCGGGAGAGGGATGAAGCGGTGTTGAAGTATTTGATTTTAGGATACGATCGGGGCGATTTCTGTTTCGCGTCCGGGCATTCGCCCTTCGGCTAAGAGGGGGTGGGGGGAGCGGGCGGCCCGAGGCGCCGGGAGTCCGGTAATCAAAGAAATTGCGTCCCGCGGGCGGAGAATTCAGCTTGGCAAAGCCCCTTATGGAATCCCGCTCGTCTGCCTCGGAAGAATCGTCTTCGCCCCCTGCGTCTTCGAGTGCGCAGGATCGTGCGCAGCGCGATGAGGAGGCGGATAAGGAGTTGCGTGAATCGGAACTGCGTTTCCGCGGTTTATTCGAACAGACACCGGTGAGCATGCAGCGCTTCCGCCCGGATGGGGTGTCCATCCGCGTGAACCGCGCGTACGAGAAATTGTTTCAGCTCACGGACGAGCAGCTGGCCGCGGCGGGATTTAATTTGCTCAATGATCCGCAGATCATCGCGCAGGGATTGCAGCCGTTGTTTAAACGCGCGTTTGCCGGTGAGCCGGTGCTGACGCCGCCCGCGCCGTTCTCGCCAGGCCTGGCGGTGCCGGGTGGTCGCAACGAAATGCGCTACATCCGCGGTCACTTTTTCCCCATTCGCGATAGCGAGGGAGAGATTCGCGAGATCATCGCGATGCACGAGGACGTCACCGAACTCGTCACCGCGGAAAAGGCGCTCAAGGATCTGAATCAAGAGCTCGAGTCGAAAATCGCCGAGCGTACGCGCGCGCTGCGCGAGAGCGAACAGCGGTTGCGCGCGATCGTGCAGACGCAGACCGAGTTGGTGACGCGTTACACGCCGGAGGGTGTGACCACGTATGTGAATCCCGCTTACGAGCGCATCTATGGTGTGCGTGCACTGGAGTACGTGGGCAAAAACTGGATCGACGCGGCGGCGCCGGAATTGGCGGCCTCGGTGCGCGACTCGATCGCAAAACTCACGCCCGAGAATCCGGGCTTCGAGTTTTTGCACCGCAAACAATCGCCCGATGGCCGCACGGTGCACGAGCACTGGGTCAATCGCGGCATTTTCGACGAATCGGGAAAGCTGCAGGAAATCCAAGCCGCGGGCCGCGATGTCACGGAGTTGTTCGAAGCGGAGCGGCGTTTCCAGGAATCGGAGGCGCGCTTTCAGCGTTTGTTCGAAGATTCGCCGGCGGGCGTCGTGTTGCTCGATGGCGTGACGATCGTGGCGGTGAATCCGGCTGGTTTGAAATTGATCGGCGTGTCGTCGGCGAAGGAGGCGGTGGGGCGTTCGCTGCTGGATTTTTCCGCGGAGTATCAGGCCGGTGGCATACCGTCGGTCGAAGCCGCGGCGGAGCAGGCGAAGGCGCGACAGACCGAAGGCAATTCACGCTTTGAATGGGTGTGCCGCAACGTGTCGGGTGCGGAGTTCACGATCGAAGCGTTTAGCTCCACGGTGGAGATCGGCGGACGGAGTTTGGCGCAGGTGATCTTGCACGACATCAGCGAGCGAAAGCGCGCCGAACAAGAGCTGCGCAACGCCCTCGCGCGCGAACGTGAGTTGAACGAGTTGAAGTCCAACTTCATCAGCATGGTGTCGCACGAGTACCGCAATCCCCTCGGCATCATCCTGTCGTCCACCGAGCTGTTGAAACGTTATCACGATCAGCTCACGCCCGCGGAGCGGATGGAATCGATCCTCGACATCGAAGTCGCGACGCGGCGCATGGCCGAGATGATCGACAACCTGCTGCTGATGGGAAAAGCCGAGGCCGGAAAACTCGCGCTCTCGACCAAGCTCATCGATCTCGTGGAGCTCGGGCAGATGATCGTGGACGAAGTGGTCTCGGGTGTGGACGACACGCGGGAGATTATTTTCGAGCATAGCGGCGTGGACAACTTCGCGACCGCCGACGAGCAATTGCTGCGCTTGATCCTGAGCAATCTGCTGACGAACGCGCTGAAGTATTCACCGCCGGATCACGCGCCGCGCATGATGCTCAAGCGCGTCGGACGTCACGCCGTGTTTTCCATTCACGACGACGGCATCGGCATCCCAGAGGAAGATCGCCCCGGGCTTTTTCAGGCGTTTCGCCGCGCGCGCAATGTCGGCTTGGTCAACGGCACCGGCCTCGGCCTCTACATCGTGAAACATTGTGTGGATCTGCATCACGGCACGCTCGATCTCGAAAGCGCCGTGGGCAAAGGCACGACGGTCACGGTGACGCTGCCGGTGTTTCCGCCGCTCACGGAATTGGCGTCCAATTTGAATACACGCAGAGGAGAAGAACTGTGAAAAAAATCCTGATCGTGGACGACGAGTCCGTCATGCGGCGCAACCTGGGAAAAATCCTGCGCCTGGAACAATACGAAGTGTTTGAAGCCGGAGACGGGAAGTCGGCCGTCGAACTCGCGCGCACGCAATTGCCCGATGTGATTCTTTGCGACGTCTCGATGCCGGAGATGGACGGCTATGCGGTTCTGAAAACGTTGCGTGAAAACAGTCGCACGGCGCGCATCCCCTTTATTTTTCTCACGGCGCGCGGCGAATACAGCGATGTGCGCGGCGGCATGACGCTCGGTGCGGACGATTATCTGATCAAGCCGGTTGGCGTGGCCGATTTGCTCGGGGCGATTTCGGCGCGGTTGAGCCGCGTGGCCGATCACAACGGGAGCAACCGCGAGAAGTCGGAGCCGCAGCCCGAGATGCTGCAATCGCTCGGACTCACGCCGCGCGAAGCGGAGATTTTGTTTTGGGTTTCGCAGGGGAAAACCAATCCCGAGATCTGCACGATTTTGGAGATGAAACTGTTCACGGTGAAAAAACACCTGGAGAATATTTACGCGAAACTCGGTGTGGAAAATCGCACCGCAGCGTGTGCGGTGGCGCTCGAGAAACTCGGGTGAACGAGGGGAACGCCGGCCGCTGGCCGGCTCCTCGCAATTGCCAGCGGGTCGCCGGCGCTTCCGGAGATTTTAGAAACGCGTCCCCGCATCCGTCGCGCGCCGGCTGCTAGGGCACTATTTCGATCTCGCGCCGTGCGAGCACACGCGCGCCTTGACCGCTCATGTAGCGAATCTCGGCGGTGCCGGTTTGCTTCGGCGCTTTGACGCGTGACGGCGAACCGCCCTGGGTTTCGGCGTAGTGCGCGTAGAGACCATCGCGGGCGCTTTTCACGACGATGGTGAGATAGTCGCCGCGGTTGTTCGGACCGGTCCAATGAATGAGCACCGGTTCGCCGGCCACCGCTTGCGCTGGCGCGTGGAGCGAGAGATCGGCGGCGATGACATTTAGCGGACGCCGCGCGAGAATGATTTTCCCCCGACCGCCGATGTAGCGAATTTCGTAACGACCCGGATCGATCGGCGCAGCGATGGTGAGCGGCGAACCGCGCGACGCGTCGTTATAGTTTTGATACACGCCCGGCGCGGCGTCGGGTGGCACGATCGTCAAGTAATCTCCGGACGCCACCGTGGCGGTCCATGTGATGGAAACCGGAGCGCCCGCGATCGCCTCGTCGGCGGCCTCGATCGAGGCAGGCGGCTGCGTGATCTCGATGGGACGACGCGCGAGGATTTTTCGGCCCTTGCCGGTGACGTAACGAATTTCCGCGGGGCCTGGTTTGTCGGGGCCGACGAGCGAGGCGGGCGAACCCTGCGCGGTCGGTGTGTATTTTCCGTACGCGTCGTCCGCAGCGCCGGGCGCGACGATGGTGAGGAAATCGTCGGCGTTGTCGGGACCCGACCACGTGACACTGATGGGCGTGTTGAGCGGAGCGGACTCCGGTGCGTCGAGCGTGGCGGTGGCGGCCGAGACGTGCAGCGGCGTGCGTCCGAGAATTGTTTTTGAACGCACGGCGATGTAACGCACCTCGTAGTCGCCGGTCTCGATCGGTGCGGTGAGCTCGAGCGGGCGCCCATGTTTGGTTTCGGTGTAAGTTTCCGCATCACCGGCCGGCGCATCGGGACGAGCGATGGCGAGGTAATCGCCGGGATTGTCGGGACCCGTCCAGCTGACGCTGAACGTGGAACCTGCGACCGTGCGCGCGCGCAGTTGAATCGTGGCTGGCGTGAGAATTTCCTCGGGAGTCGAAGTCGTGATGGCGGGTGTCGGCGTCGCGACCTCGGACACAACCTCGGGCGCGGGCGTGTCGGGCGGCGGTGGCGCGGGGCGGCGTTGGCAGCGTGCGATGAGTAACGCGAGCAGGAGAAGAAGCAGGAGCAGGACGATCAGGATCGTGCGACTGCGCTTGTTGGGCGCGGGCTGGTTCATGAAGGGCGATTATTTGATGCCGACGACCATCGAGTCGGGGCCGACGAGGTGTTGCACATACGCGTGGCGGAAGCCGGCTTCGCGCATCCAGCTGGTGCAATCGGCGCCGGTGTAGTCGAAACCGCCGGGCGTCTCGATGAGCATGTTGAGGCTCATGAGCAGGCCGAAGGTGTTTTGGCGGCGCTCGTCGTCGATGATCGCATCGTACACGATGAATGCACCGCCATCGGGAAGCGCGTCCCACGCGGCTTGGACGAGGTGTTTCTTCTGCTCAAGATCCCAATCGTGGAGAATGTGGCCCATGAGAATCACATCGGCCTTGGGCAGCGGTTGTTGGAAGAAGTCGCCGTCGCGGAAGGCCACGCGTTCTCCGATCTTGAGCGATTGTATGTACTCTTCGAATACAGGGCGGACCTGCGGAAGATCGAAACCGATGCCGCGCAGATGCGGATGGGCGAGGGCGATCTGCGCTGCAAGATCGCCCTGGGCGGTGCCGATATCGGCGAAGGTCTGGTAGCGCTCCCAGGGGAAGTTCTCCGCGATGGCGAGATTGGCGCCGCGGCTGACGCCGGTCATCGCATGGAGAAACTGACGGAGACGACGAGGCTCGGCGTAAAGTTCGTGGAAGAACTGTGAGCCGCCCGTGCGCGCTTCGTTTTGAGGCTGGCCGGTGCGCAGGCCGTCGCCGAGGTAGTGCCAGAATGGATACAAGCGGCTGTTGGCCATTTCGAGGATGCCGCCGATGTACGACGGTTTGTTTTTATCCAGAAACAGATCGGTGTCGGGCGCGTTGGAGTACAGATCGTCGTCGCGTTCGAGAAAACCGAGGGCGACGAGCGCGTCGAAGAAGTCGCGGGCCGAGCGCGGGTGGAGTCCGAGGTACTGGCGAAGTTCTTCGCAGGTGGCGGGACGGTCGGCGAGGTGCGTGAAAAGACCGAGCTCGACGGCGGTGAGGAGGACTTTGGAAGCCCAGAAGCCGGAGCCGACCTGGAGGATGTGTTCGGGCGTGGGCGGCGGGATCGGCGGAACAAACGCAGTGAGAACCGCGGGAAGCGCGCAAGGGGCGTCGGTGGCTTGTTGTTCGGCGAGCAGCATGTTCATAACGATGTGCCTACTTCTACACAAACGCGCTTGGCGATGTTTCGGCGCGTTTGTTAGCCGAACGGCGAAGTCAGGTCGGGAAAAAAGAACTCCGGCGCATCATTTGACAGCCTTGGCCAGGGTTCTAGGTTTCCGCCTCCTCTCATGGCATACACTGAAGATCGCGCCGTCTGGTTTGAAGGCCAGGGGCTTTGGCAACATGTTCCGGAATCCGACTGGAAGAGTTGGACGTGGCAGCTAAAAAACCGGATCACGACCTTGGATCAGCTCGAACGTTACATGGTGCTGACCACGGAAGAACGGCGCGGCATTGCCTTTGCTGGCAGCAAGCTCGCGCTCGCGATCACGCCTTACTTTTTCAACCTGATCGATCGCAACGACCCGAACTGCCCGATCCGCCTGCAGTTGATCCCGCGCGAGGGCGAGGCGATCACGAGCGAGGAAGAGATGCTCGATTCGCTGGGCGAGGATGAGCATTCGCCGGTGCCCGGTCTGGTGCATCGTTATCCGGATCGCGTGTTGTTTTTGGTGACGGATCGCTGCGCGTCGTACTGCCGTTATTGCACGCGCAGCCGCCTCGTCAGCAACGCGCAGGACTATAATTTCCACCCGGAATACGAGCAGGCGCTTCGTTATATCGAATCGCATACGGAAGTGCGCGACGTGCTCCTCTCGGGCGGCGATCCGCTGCTGTTGTCCGATAAAAAACTGGAGCATCTGCTCAGCCGTCTGCGCGCGATCAAGCATGTGGAGTTTATCCGCATCGGTTCGCGCATCCCGGTGTTTCTGCCGCAGCGCATCACGCCGGAGCTTTGCGACATCTTCAAAAAATACGGTCCGATCTGGATGAGCATCCACGTGAATCATCCGAAGGAAGCCACTGCGGAGCTCAAGGAAGCCTGCGAACGTCTTTCCTTCGCGGGCGTGCCGCTGGGTAATCAATCGGTGCTGCTGCGCGGCGTGAATGACGATCCGGAGGTGATGAAAGCGCTGGTCCACAGGCTCTTGAGGATGCGTGTGCGTCCGTACTACCTGTACCAGATGGACCTCATCACCGGCGGTTCGCACTTCAAAGTCGATGTGCGCAAAGGCATCGAGATCATCCGCGCGCTCCGCGGTCACACGACGGGGTATTCAGTTCCACAATACGTCATCGACGCCCCAGGCGGCGGCGGCAAGGTGCCGATCAATCCGGACTACGTGGAAAAGATCACGGATGATGAAGTGGTGTTCAAAAACTACGAAGGCCGCACATTCCGCTATCCGCTCAAGAGCACGCCGAGGCGCAATGCCCTCGAGGATTCGCCGCTCGCCGGCGGCGCAGGTGCTTCCGACGCGGACGCAGGCGCTTGCCATATCTGAGAGCAAACGCTCGCGAGAAGCGTCACAACGGTTGATCGCCGTAGGTGCGTTTTGCGTTCTACACACGATGGAGTGTCGTGTGGATGTAGTTTATATTTAGCAGAAAATTACCGCCAAATTTTTGAGCGGTTTCTGAAATCGCGCGTCTATCCCCGTGTAGTCAGTACCGTTCCTAGGGGGACGATACTTGTTTGTAGTTCTTACGGTTTGCTTGGTGTTAGGTCATGCTGGCCGCCTCTTAAATGAGGCGGCCTTCATGTTTTTCAGGAGGCCGAAAGGTGCGAAAGGCTTGGCGATCACTTCGCCGGCTCGCCGTAAAAGATACCGCGTCCTCCGGTGGCGAAATAAACGCGTCCATACGCGCGCGGATCGCCGGTGACATGATTGACCCAACCAAATTGGTGCTGGTCGTCGTTGATGCGCATCCACGTGGCGCCGGTATCGTTGGAGCGAAAGAGTCCGGTGGTGCCGTCGATTTTGCCGAAAAGGTAGAGCGCTGACTCGTCGCGGCCGGGCGCGGCTTTGCCGAAACCGAGCGAGTAGGCTGCGGAGATGTTGGGAATGGCGCGGAAGGTTTTTCCCGCGTCGTTGGAGACGCTCAAACCGCGCGCGCGGCTTGCGAGCCACACGATGCCGCGTTCATCAGGCGAAGGATGCAGAGCGACATCGGCCGCGCCGCCTCCGCCGAAGCCACCTGGTGATTTTTGCCCGCGGGCGAGACCCGTTGCGCGCGGTGAAAACTGCAAGCCGCCATCCGTGCTCACCATCACCGAGCCGGTGTGGGGATCGAACGCGTACAGCAGCGAAGGATCGACGCGATCGGCGACGACAGGGATCTCCGGCGGCAAGCCTTCGCATGCGGTCCAAGTTTCGCCGCCATCCGCGCTGCGGTGCGCGCGACTGCGCCAAGGCGTCCAGACGATCGTTTTTCCATCCGCGGTGAGCGTCACGCGCCCGCCGCCATCACCGGGGGGCTCGGAGGCAAAAACGGTCCACGTGGTTCCTCCATCGCGCGAGTACGCGCCGCGAACTTCGGTGGTGCGGCGACGTATGGTGCCGATGCGAACGATGTTGGCGGGCGCTTGTCCCGCGAACGCGATGCTCTCGCTATTGGCGAGGCGCGGCGGGCCCGCGAATTGAAGCGGCGCTTGATCGAGCTGGTCGTGTTTGAATCCATCGAGATCGCCGAGCGCGCTGAGCAAAGGCGCGCCTTCGGGGGGGCTGATGAGTCCGAGCGGCACGGTTTCTTCGAGACCTTCGTTTTTGAACCACCATTGCACGCCGCGTTGGGCGATGCTGGCCGAGGTGAAATCGCGCGCAGCCCATAAGCCGTAGCCCGTCGTGAAGAGTGCATGCTCGCGATTGAAGGGATCGATTTTGAAATCGGCGATCCAGTGAGGCTCGTGGTGTTGCGCCCACGGCGAGCGCGCAAAATCCCAGCGCGAGTTGGCCATGAGGGGCGTCCACGTTTTGCCGCCATTCGTGCTCCGGAAAATTTCATCGTGCGGTTCCCAACGACAGAAGGTCGTCGCCACGACCACATCCGGATCGGCCGGGTCGAGCGTCACGCAGCCATAACCGAAACCGGTGCGCGGTTTTTTGTCGGAACGCATCGGCGTGATGTCGGTCCAGCGATCGCCATTTGCCGGATCAAAAATCCACACGGCGCCATCGGTCATCGTGTTCGGACCGGGATCGTTGCCGAACGCGAGAAAGAGCCGTCCGTCCGGCGCGAGCGCGGCGCGGGTGGGGCGCAAGCCCGTGGGTTGACGCGGCAGTCGCTCCCAAGAACCACCGCCGTCACGGCTGCGGAAAAGTCCTCCTGCGGGCGACGATACGGCCGCGTAGATCGTGCGCGAAGGACGACCCTCTTCACCGCCAAGCGGAGAAATCAGTATCCAAATAATCCCTACAGGTTGACGTCGCGGGCCGGTGTCGCGCGACGATTCCGCCGTGGCGAGCGCAGGAAATGAAGTCACGCGCAACCATGTTTCCCCGCGGTCTGTGCTGCGCCAGAGGCCGTCGGTGCGTGAGCCGAAAAAGAGAATACGCCCATCGTGCGGATCGACGGCGAGCCGTTCGCCGTTGCCGCGTCCGGCTTCGTTGCCGCCCATCTTGAACGGCATGTCCACGCGTTTGAAGGTGCGGCCGCGGTCGGCGGAGAGCAGCATGGCGCCGTTGCCGACCGATTCGTGAGTGTAAGTGCCGGCGGCGAGATAGACGCGTTCGGGATCGCGCGGGTCGATCGCGAGGCTCTCGATGCCCGTGAGGTTCACGTCGGCCAGTCCGAGGAAATCGACGAGCTGCACCCAGCGTTGCGCGTGATCGTCCCAGCGATACGCGCCGCCGACATCCGTACGGACATAAACGAGGCCGCGTTCCGCCGGATGAAAAACGATGCCCGTGACGAAACCGCCGCCGCCGATGTGAACGTTTTTCCAGTTGTATTGAATTTCTTGATACACGGGTTTCCCGGCTGCGGAGGCGGCGAAGGACGCGAAGATAAACGCGAGCGTACGATGGGACGGAAATGCAAAGCGCATGGGGTAAAATCATGAAAACTCCGGCACACGCGCTCGGAGTGACAATGCGGTGACCTTCGAGACGAACCGCGACCGGCGCAAGAGCACGGAGTGCAAGTTTCACTTGCATGTGCGGACAACCGATGTTTTGTGCGCCCTTGCCTGTAGGGGTGTCCTCCGTCGGAGGGCTGAGATGGTCGCGCGATCGGTGACCGGACCCTTCGAACCTGATACGGATCATTCCGGCGAAGGAAACCAAGCAGGCGAAGCCTCGGGGCTTCGCGTCTTTTTCCGGGAGACCGTTTCAGGAGGCACCAAGCTAATGAAACGAACTCAAACCTCCCTCCTCATTCTTGCGACTCTGGCGAGCTCCAGCGTGGCTCCCGGTATCGCTCAAACGGATCTATCGGCCGATGCCGCCCGCGACAACACGCCGGATGTCGTGCTCGCGCCGGTGCGCGTGACCGCTGATTTGTGGGAGTCGCCGTTGGCGCGCATTCCCGCGAGCGTCACGGTCTTGGACGAACGCGCTTTGGCCGCGGGAGCCGTGAAACATTTCGGCGATCTCGCCGATCAGATCCCCAATCTCACGTGGACCGGCGGTACCTCGCGTCCGCGCTATTTTCAGATCCGTGGCATCGGCGAAAACTCGCAGTACGAAGGCGAGACGCCCGACTCGACCGTACGTTTCCTCGTGGACGACCTCGATTTCACAGGACTCGGCTCGCTCGGAAGCACGTTCGATGTGAAACAAGTCGAAGTGTTGCGCGGGCCGCAGGCCGGGGCGTTCGGGGCGAATGCCGCGGGCGGCGTGGTGCGGTTGGTGACCAATGAGCCGACGCCATTCTGGACGGGGCAAGTCGAGGCGACCGGCGGCGAAGACTCGCTGCGCTCGGGCGGCTTTGCGGTGGGAGGGCCCTTGATCAAAACGGCTCCGCAAAAACTCATGATGCGCCTCGCCGTGCAACAACACGTGAGTGACGGCTTTCGCCACAACCGTATCCTAAATTCGAATACAAACGAACGCGATGAATTCACGGCTCGGTTGCGGCTCACCTTCAATCCGACTCCCACGTGGCGCTGGGAAGGCGCGGTGCTTTATTCCGACGTGAACAACGGCTTCGACGACTTTGCGCTCGATAACAACGGATACTACACGTACAGCGACCAGCCTGGTCGTGACGAACAGGAGTCGCTCGCGGGCAGTCTGCGCGGCATGTACACGGGCTTGTCGAATGTGCGTGTCACGACGGTGACCACCGGCTCGAAAGTCGATTCGGTGTACAGCTACGACGACGACTGGACGGATGCTTCGTACGAAGGTTTCAGCGACCTGCGTCGCGATCGCGAAGGGTTCAGTCAGGAGCTGCGTTTTGATTCCGTTGCCACACAAGACGCGCTCGGCTGGGTGGATCGCTGGACGCTCGGCGCGTATTTTTCGGCGGTGGACGAAACCAGCACGTACACGAACGAAGATCCGGGAAACATCCGCGGTCTGCGCACGGATTACGAATCGCGAAACATCGCCGTGTTCGGTCAGGTTTCGCACGATCTCACGGAGCGCACCCGTGTGATTTTCGGCCTGCGCGCCGAGCATGTGGATATTTCCGGCGACGGCGTGAAGACTCGTTATCGCAAAACGCCGAACACGTTCGACGTACCCGTGTACATCGCGCCGTCGTTCGACGACACGATGGTCGGCGGCAAATTCACGCTGGAACACGATCTCACGGCGGATCAGGTGGTGTTCGCGTCGGTGACACGCGGCTACAAAGCCGGCGGTGTGAACGTCGATGCGCGCATCGATCCGACGGTCGATCCGCTCACGTATGACACGGAATATCTCTGGACGTACGAAGTCGGCGTGCGCGGCAGCTGGTTCGCGCAGCGACTGACGGGCGAAGTGACGTTGTTCGACATCGAACGCGACGACACGCAAGTGCGCGACTCGGCGGGTTTCGGCGGCAGCTATCGATTCTTCACGGATAACGCGGAGAAAGCGTTCGTGCGCGGCGTGGAGGCGTCGAGTCGTTTCGCGATCACCTCGAATTGGTCGGTGAGCGGATCGTTCGCGCTGATGGATTCCGAGTTGGAAACCTTCACGCTTTCGAGCGGCGATGTCGCGGGTGGGCGCGAGTTGGCGAACACACCCAAGTATGGCTACACGCTCGCGACGAGCTATCGTCCCGAACAAGGCCTGTTCGGCAGCGTGGAGCTGGTCGGCCGCGCGCGGTTCTACGATTCGAATAATCAGAACGAACAGCGGCGTCCGTTTAACGTGTTCAATGCCACGCTCGGTTATGCGTGGCGCGAATGGACGCTCACCGTGTGGGTTCGCAACGCCTTCGATAAGGAGTACGACAAACGCGTGTTCTACTTTGGCAACGAAGATCCCGACTACGCGCTCACGCGCTATGAATCACGCGCGGATCCGCGCCAGATTGGCGCGACGCTGCGCTATCATTTCTGAAGATTCGGCGCCGTTTTGCGGCTGACGTGGAGCGGCGCATGAGGGATGATGCGTCCTTTCGCGGAAAGAGCCATCCACGGAGACAGTGGACGGCTCTTGGCGTGAGTTGGAGATAGCCGGCCAGCGGTCGGCGCTCCCAGCGCGGCGCTCAGCGTTTGCTGACGGCGGATGCGGGTACTTCCTTGGCGATGTTGATCGCGGAGGAAGCGGCATCGACGCCGCGCAGATCGATCGCGGACGAACGACCGCCGCGCACCAACGCCAGCGCGCCCTCTTGGTTCTTCAACGAAACGGAGTGTGTTTCGATTTTCGCGGAATCGCGGATCGCGAGCGCGGGACCGTTTTCGACGCGGATCTGGACATCGCTGAAAGAGACGTTCGCGGCGTCGGCGATGTAGACACCGGAGCGAGCGGACATGCGGACGTTTTCGAGACGGATGTTTTCGACGGGCATTTCCGGAAGGCCGCGGATGAGCGCGGCGCGTTCGGAGTCGAGCGAAACGACGTCGCGGATGAGGATGTTTCGGAACGCGGGCGTTTCTTCAGAAACAGGCTTCGCGGCGAGCAGCGGACTGTTGAGCGATTGCGGATCGGCTTCGTCGGGCGCTTTGGTGCCGTAGAAAAGATCGAAGAGCAGTGCTTCGCCCGGGATGTTGGTCATGCGCACGCGTTCGATCAGAATATCTTCGACGACACCGCCGCGGCCGCGCGTGCTTTTGAAACGCAGACCGACATCCGTGCCCATGAACGTGACATCGGAAACGTGAATGCGACGCACGCCGCCGGACATCTCGCTGCCGACGACAAAACCGCCGTGGCCGTGATAAACGATGCAGTTGCGCACGCGTACATTTTCCGTCGGACGACCACGTGCGCGGCCTTCGGCATCGCGGCCGGATTTTAGGCAAATCGCGTCGTCGCCGACATCGAAGGAGCTGTTTTCGACGATCACATTGGAGCACGATTCGAGATCGAGACCGTCGCCGTTTTGCGCGAACCACGGATTGCGGATGGTGACATTGCGCACGATCACCTGGTCGCACATGAGCGGATGCACGCACCAGCCGGGAGAGTTTTGAAACGTCGGACCGTCGAGCAGCACATGGCGGCAGTTCACGAGACTGACGAGGACCGGGCGGAGCGAATCGCGTGTGCGTTGGACAAACTCGGGCGTGCGCGGACCGCGGTGTTCGTTGCCGTCGCGGATTTCGGGCGACGGATACCAGATGTCCTGCGTCGCGTTAACGGCGCCGCCGGAGTCGACGAGCTTGGCCCATTGGCCGGCGGTCATTTTCATTTTCTTCACCGGACGCCACACCTGGCCGGCGCCATCGAAAACACCTTTGCCGGTGATGGCGATGTGCTCGAGATCGCGGCCCGAGATGGGCGACTGGCAACGAAGTTGGGCGCGACCTTCGAAGTTGGTTTCGACAAGCGGATAGTCGGCGCGGTTGTCGCTGAACTGAACGAGCGCGCCTTCGGCGACGTGCAGTTCCACGCGGCTCTGCATTACGATCGGGCCCGTGCGCCAAAGACCGGCAGGAATGATCACACGGCCGCCGCCTTGCGACGCGACGGAGGCGATCGCGCGATTGATCGCGTCGGTGTTGAGCGTGTGTCCATCGGAGATCGCGCCAAAATCGGTGATGCGCACGGAGCGTTGGGGGATAGTCGGCGCATCGACCGCGGGAAGCGTCGCCGGATCGAAGGAGGTGGCGGCAAATGTGAAGGTGGAGGAGGCGGCGAAAAGAAGGGCGGAAACGGCGAGACGTGAGAACGAACGGGGAGTTTTCATAAGCGAAGAAGGCAGGAAGGGCTGGGGGTTCGTGCGCATGACGTCATGAGCGGGGAATAGTTTCACGATGAAAAGGTGGCGTCGGGGCACATCGTTGATTAGCGGGTCGCGCTTCATGGCACGAAAACGATCTTCAGGACGAACCGCACGCAGCGTGAAACGCCGTTTCGCGAAGATTTTTCTCCTCGCGAATCTCGTCGTGTGGGGCGCGATCGGCGGCTGGTATCTCTTCCAACCGCCGGAGCGAAAAGTCGAGGTATCGCGATTGGTCGGAAACTGGATCGACGGCCGGAAGAACGTGACGGCGTTCGAAGTCGCGTGGGATCTCTGGCAACTTTACGGCAGTGGAGATTTTGTCGGCGGAGCGACGGTCACAGTCGGCGGAGGCGATGACTTCACGTACGCGGGCTGGCCGGAGAGTTCACGACCGGTGCGTTTGCTGAAGAATCAAGGATATGTCGTCGGTTACAGCGATGCGTTGGGAAATCCCCTGTGGGCGGCGTACCGCGTTCATGATGTGGAAACGCTCGAAGCGCCGAAGCGTCCCGAAGAGTTTCGCACGGATACGCGCACGGCGGTGCGCGTGGAGGCGTCGGATTACACGCGGAGCGGATACGATCGCGGACATCTCGCGCCCAACTACGCGATCGCGACGCGCTACGGGAGGACCGCGCAGGAGGAGACGTTTTTGATGTCGAACATCGTGCCGCAGCGGCACGCCTTGAACGCGGGTTTGTGGAAATCGCTCGAGCAAAAAATCGCCACGAACTACGCGGCGCGTTTTGGCGAAATTTGGGTGATCGCGGGACCGGTGTTTGGAGAAAAACCGGCGTGGCTGCGGCGGCGTGTCGCGGTGCCGGAAGGCTTTTTCATGATCGTGGTCGACGAGAGCGAAGGGCGCGTGCGGGCGCAGGCGTTTTTGTTTCCCCAGGAAATTCCCGAACGAGCCGATCTCGCGGACTTCGTGGTGAGCATCGACGAGATCGAGCAACGCACGGGATTGGATTTCCTGAGCGATCTGCCCGACGACGTGGAGGACGCGCTGGAGGCAAAACGCGCGTCGCGGGTGTGGTAAGGGCAGGAGCGCATGATGTGTCGCGGCTTGCGTGAGGCGCTTACGCGCCTTTTTTGTCGTCGCCCCCATGATCTCGCTTCTCGAAGGCAAAGGACCTGGCGCCAAGAAACCGGCTGAAAAAGTATTTTCGCTGATGTTGAGCGTGGTCGGCTGCAATCCGCGGATTTGGCGGCGGCTGCTGGTGCGCGAGACCATGTGGCTGAGCCGGCTGCACGACTCGATCCAAGTGGCGTTTGAATGGTTCGATTATCAGACGCACGTGTTCACGCTGGACGATCTGCGCTACGGCAATCCGGTGCGAAAAGGCGACCTCGTCATCGAAGACGACCGCGATGTGGCGCTGGCCGATCTCGATCTGCCGACGCATGAGAAGCTGCTTTATAATTACCAGTTTGGCGAAGGTTGGGACGTGGAAATCCGGTTGGAGAAAGTCCTCGAGCTGGAAAAAGGCGTGAACTATCCGCTTTGCATCGCCGGCGAACGTGCGGGACCGCCCGAGGATTGCGGGGGCTTGGACGCGTTTCACGACATGCTCGCGTGTATCAAGGAACCGAATACCGACCTCGGCCGCGAATGGCTCGAATGGCTCGGGCCGGCGTATGATCCGGAAGCCTGCGACGTGGAAAAAATTAACAAAGGTCTCCGCAAACTCGGCAAATGAGCGTCGGAAAGGGCGGGGTGCCGATTTGTTAAAAAGGACTTATAAGCGTGCGGTGCTATAAGCTGCGGTTGACTCAGGCTGCCAGCTGGCAGATATAAAGCGCGTTCTTTGGCAATGGTGCGCAGAGGAACGCGGTAAAACGCCTCCGCTGAGCGCCAGGAAAAAGGATCCGTAAGGAAGTCCTGATCAGGAGAATGTCAGCGTTCACCTGTTCGCTAATCGGTACCGGCACGCAGAAGGGTCTGCATGCAAGGCCGGCGAGCGCGACCATCAGGTTTTCCTACACGAGGAAGCCGGCCGCGACTTCGCGACCCGGCAGGTTCTTCTTAATAAGGAACCTGACGACGGTCGAAAACAGCGGTGCGAGTACGTCGACCAAAATGGTTTGGCTGACGATCGCTGCTATTAATCAGCACATCACGCCGGGGCGGTGACGAAAGTCGCCGCCCCGGTTTTATTTTATCCGGAACGCCCGGTGCGGCGTACGGAACTTGATCCGCGTTTTGCCTGGGAAAAGACTCGGCGCATGACCGTTTCAGAACGTCTCGCCCAGCATCTTTCGAAAACGCCCGATATCGCTCAGGCCAACTGGGTGGCGGACAATGCCACCGTGGTCGGCGATGTGACGCTCGGCCCGAAATCGAGCGTGTTTTATGGCGCGGTGTTGCGCGGAGACATCGCACGCATCGTCGTGGGCGAAGGCTCCAATATTCAGGATAACTGTGTCGTGCATCTGGCCGACGATCTCGACGCGGTGATCGGCAACTGGTGCACGATCGGGCACGCCGCGATCATCCATGCCTGTACGATCGAAGACGAATGTTTGATCGGCATGGGCGCAACGGTGCTCGATGGCGCGCGCGTAGGCGCACAAAGCATCGTCGGCGCGGGTGCGGTGGTGACGCCGCGCACAGTGATTCCGCCCGGTTCGATGGTGCTCGGCGCGCCTGCGAAAGTGGTGCGCGCGTTGAGTCCGGAAGAACGCGCGCGACTCAAAGGCTGGGCCGAAAAATACCTCGAAGTTTCCGCCGCACATGCCGCGCGTCAGAAGGCGGCGGCGGGGAAATAACGTGTAGTGAGTTTTTGAATACGCCGTGGCCGCCGCCTAGGCGGCCAGTCCGGCGGCGAGGGCGAGCGCGGATTTGGCGCGATTGAGGATGTAGAGATGATAACCAGGCGCGCCGCCGGCGAGCAGTTCGCGGATTTGCGCGAACGCCCAGTCGAGTCCCACGGCTTCGACCGCGTCGGTGTTGTCGCCGGCTGCTTCCAGTCGCGCGATCAAACGGGCGGGGAGAGTGGCGCCGCACATCTGCGTGAAACGTTGGATTTGTTTCAGCGAAAGCACGGGCATGATGCCGGGAATGATCGGCGCGGTGATGCCTCGCGCGCGGCATTTTTCGACGAAGCGGAAATAGACGGCGTTGTCGAAAAACAGCTGCGTGGTGACGAAGTCGCCGCCGGCATCGAGCTTCTCTTTCAAGCGATCGATGTCGGCATCGAGCGAAGGCGCTTCGGGGTGTTTTTCCGGATAACCGGCGACGCCGAGACAGAAATCGGGATGGCGCGCCTTGAGCAGGGCGGCGAGTTCGGAGGCATGCGCGAGGCCGTTGGTGGACGCGGTGAAAGTGCTCGCGCCTTTGGGCGGGTCGCCGCGAAGCGTCATGATGTTGCGGAAGTCCCGGGCATGGATGTTGTCCGCGAGCGCATGCAGTTCTTCGCGCGAATGTCCCACGCAGGTGAGGTGAGGCATGACCGTGAATCCGAAATCGGCGCGCAGAAAATCGCAGACCTGCGCCGTGCGCTCGCGCGTGCTCCCGCCCGCGCCGTAAGTGACGGAAACGTAGTCGGGCGCGATGCTCCGCAACGCAGCCGCCGAGGCGCGCAAGGCTTCGACGCCGGCATCGTCCTTGGGAGGGAAAAATTCGAGCGAACGAAGCGGGCGTTTTTCGGCCAAGAGGGACAGGATAGTCCGGTCGGAACTCATATTAATCAACGTATCTTAATTTGATGATATGATGTAAAGCCGCGAGTTAAGCAACTGAGGTCGCGAGAATGTAAATAATTGTTTTCACGTCACTAAGGAATGAGTTCGAACGTCGGGATGATGACAGGGACTTCTCTTTCGCCGCGGATGAACGTGAAGGTGATCTCGCGCGCGCGGCGGATGAGCGAATCGAGGCGCGTCAACGGCCAGGCGGAAACGGGTTCGCCATTGATGCGGGCGACGAGCTCGCCGCGTTGGATGCCGAGTTCGGCGGCGGGGGAGTCGGGCACGACGCCGGCGACACGCCAGTAGGCGGGCGTTTTGGTGAAACTGAGTCCGGAGCTGCGGCGGGCGTCGGGCGCGATGACGGCGGTGGTGTCGCGGTAAAACGTGACGTTGTTGCGCGGCGGATCGAAGGTGACGCAGAAGTGACGCAAAATCTCGCCGCCGATGGAGGAGAGCTGATCGGTGAGGTCGACGATCGGTTGTTCGAGCGTGTAGGCGCCGATGACAAGTGGCTGGCGAAGACGGCCGATCTGTTGGGGACGATCGCCGGTCAGCGTGCCGACGGTGCCGCCGGCGCGCGGGCCGTATTCAAATTCTGGATGCAGGCCGAACGGATTGAGCATCAGCGAGCCGTCGCTGCCGGAATCGATGAGCGCGAGAAAGGTTTCGTTGCCGAGTTGGAGCGGGATGATGGGCGTGCGGCGTTCGTTGTTGAAAGGAATGCGCGAGCCGGGAATGAGCGGCGTGGGGCCGGCGGTGGTGATGACGAGGCGCGATTGCGGATAATCAAGGGAGAAGATGACGTCGCGGAAAAGGGGAAACCCGAGAATGCCATCCACGCGGACGCCGAGATGTGCGGACAATTCCGAGCAGTCGTAGACGAAGCCGGGGATGTTGCGAAAATGTGCATCCGAAAGTTGGATACGCCGGATGTTGACCGAAGGCAGCGCGACGGTGCGTCCATCGGCGGAGCGAATGCGGACGGGCGGGCTGACATTGGGGGATTGCAGGATGCCGTGAGCGGAGGCGAACTCGGGCGAGACGAGCGTGACCGCCGAGCCGGTATCGACGAGGAAGCGCCAGGGGCCGCTTTTGTCCCAGCGCGCTTCGACGATGAAGTGATTTCCCACGATTCGCGCCGGCACGACGACGAGGCGCGCGGTGAGTTTGGTGCTGCCGGGACGCGATTCGCGGCTGGTGAGACGGCGAACGCTCGCGCAACCGTTGAGGAAAAGAACGAGCAGCAAGGCCCAGCACAAAAGCGGCGACAGCCGGACGCTTTGACCACGGCGGCGGGATGTCGGCGTGAGCTGGGCGGCTGCGATCATTTTTCAGGTTGTGGCAGGCGTCGGCTGAAGAACCAACCTGCCAACGCGAGTACGGCGGCGATGGCGTAGAGCATGTACGCGCCGCGGCTGCCTTGGGTCCAATAAAGGATGCCGGCGAGGATCGGCGTGATGGCGCGCGAGAGCGATCCAAGCGAACGGAAAATGCCGAGCACGCGTCCCTGTTGATCGGCATGGGTGTAGAGAGAAATGAGGCCGGTGGTCGCCGGATTCACGAGACCGCCACCGAGCGCGATCAACGCGACGCCCAGATAAAGCACGCCGGTCGAAGGCGCGAAACCCGTGGTGAAAAAACCAAGCGTCGAGAAAATGAGTCCGAGCGAAAGCACCTGCGTCTCGCGCATGCGGGTGAATAATTTTCGCACGATCATGCCTTGCGTGAGGATGGAGCACACGCCGAGAAAACCCATGAGCAGACCGTTCTCGTACGCGGTATAGCCGAAACGCTCGGCGCTCAGGAAAACCAGCGATGTTTCCATCGCGACGAAGGCGATGGAATAAATGAAGGCCACGAGATTCACGCTGCGCACGGGCGCGTTATCGAGCGAAAGGATAGCGCGAATGGGATTGAGCGGACGACGCTCGGTCGCGGTGCCGCGCGCTTCGGGGGGACGCGTTTCCTTAAAACGAGCGGTGATCCACACGAGGTTCAGGAGGCTCAGAACAAACGCGATCAACGCGGGCGCCGAAAACGGATTGAGGCCCAGTGGAGCGAGGCTGGGCAACGCCGCGGCGAGATCGAGCCGCACTGTGTACGCGCCGATTGCCGGGCCGGTGACGAGACCGAGACCGAAGGCGGCGCCGACGAGGCCCATGGCTTTGGAGCGTTCTTCACGCGAGGTCACGTCGGCCACGGCGGCGGTTGCCACAGACAAGTTTCCGCCGAACAGACCCGCCAGCAGGCGCGCGCCGAGGAAGAGCCAGAAAGAACCGCTGAACATCCAGAGCAGGTAGCTGAGCGCCGTGCCCGCGACCGTGAACATCAGGATGCCGCGGCGGCCGTGGCGGTCGGAGAGCCCGCCCCAGATGGGCGCGAAGAGGAATTGCAGGATGGAAAACAGCGAACTGATCACGCCGCCGAAAAGCACCTCGGGCAGATGGCTCTCGTTTCCGAGCGCGCGCGAAAGCTGGGAAATGTGTTCCAAGAACCAGCCGAGGACGCCGCTATGGCCATCCACTTCCAGATAGTAGCGCAGGAGATCGGGTCCCAGCGGGAAGATGATCGAGAAGCCGATGAGATCGATGTAAAGGGTCAGAAAGACCACGCCGAGCGAGAGCGGACGTTTGACTTTCGAGGGAGAATCGTGGGCGGCGGAAGGAGAAGACACGGTGGAAGCGCGTCAAAATACGCGCAGCGAACCTCCCGCCAAGGCACAAAGCGGGCACGTTGTAAGAGCGATTGGCGATCTGGCCATGCCGTTATTCTGTGGGCGCTCATTAGGTGGCAACATGGTAATTTCTCCGATGCCGCGATCAGCTAACCACTTACGATGCGGTCATCGAAAGCTTCAGCGAACGTCAGCGAGGGAATTGGTATTAGTTAGATGTCCTGGCTTCGCTGCTAACAAGCGTACGCACACACACCTCAAAACTAATATGAACAAACTAGGATACGCGCTGCTGTTGCTGGGATTCTCCAGCGGTCTCAGCGCTCAAACAACCCTCAATTCACCGGCCGGCGGAGTATTCCCGGGCACGGTTTCTGTCGTTGGCGGAATCGTGCTCGACCTCGTCGGAACGAACAACAATCGCGTCGTTAGCCAGCTCGCGGCCAGCAGTCTCTATGTGGGTTTTTCCAATGACGGATTTCCCGTGGCCTACCGCGGAAACCCGCTGACGATCGGCGTCCAGTCGGGTTTCACGCCGGGTGTGATTTCCGCACTTGGCGGTGGGATCTCCAAGGCGGCCATTCGCGTGACGCTCTGGGATGGCGACACGGGGCCGGGCGATTTCGACCGCCATCAGAACGATTTTCTGCTCAACGGCCTGAACTTCGGCGACTGGAGCAACGTGACCACCATCCAACACAACAGTACGGGAACATCGTTTGGCAGCACCTCGACGGGCTTCCGTAATGATACGCTGGATACAGGGTTCTTCTTCACGACGGACGCCACGTTGCTAAGTGCGTTCTACGATTCGTTGATCGCGCTTGGCACGGTGACATATGCTCTCACGGATGTGGATCCGGCGGACAACTTCTACGACTTCACGCAAGGCGTGGACGGAGGCTTGATCGATATCGGCCAAGGCCCGGTGGTGACTCCGGGGAATCCGAGCGCGGTGCCCGAGCCATCGACCTACGGCCTCATGGGAGCGGGTGTGCTGCTGGGTGTGGCGTTGTATCGGCGACGTCTCGCCAAACACCGCGCGTCACAGAGCTGAGCTCGCGGTCAGCGCAGTCCCTTCGAGCACGGGATTTATTTCCCGTGCTTTTTTGCGCCCGGGAAATGTGTCGTGGAAAAACAACTACACACGTGCGCCGGCTCAGCTGAGGATCTCCTGAATCTGCGCGCGGAGCGTCTCGAGCGTGAACGGTTTTTGGAGGAAACCGACTTCTCCGCCGCGCGACAACGATGCGATCAAATCGCGACGATTGTAGCCGCTCATCAAGAGCACGCGCACGTCGGGACGGATTTCGCGGAGCAATTGCAACGTTTCTTCGCCGCTCAGGCGGGGCATGGTCATGTCGAGCAGCACAAGATCGAACTCCGACGGATGTGCGCGGAAGACATCGATGCCCTCGTAGCCATCGCGCGCGAGCTCCGTCTGCATGCCGCACGAGCGAAGCATTTCGCTCGCGACCTGAAGGACATGGTCCTCGTCGTCGATGATGAGTGCGCGGCCATGTTGTTTCCACGGTGTGGCCGTGGTGCGACGCACGAGCGCGGGCTCGGTCGGTTCGGCGGAAGCGGCGGGTAAATAGATCGAGAACACGGAGCCTTGCCCCGGCGTGCTGCGAATGGTGAGAGCGCCGTG
The DNA here is from genome assembly GCA_937958045.1 of uncultured Opitutaceae bacterium. Taxonomy (GTDB): domain Bacteria; phylum Verrucomicrobiota; class Verrucomicrobiia; order Opitutales; family Opitutaceae; genus Nibricoccus. The sequence continues at coordinate 25,293 of CALFXL010000051.1, forward strand.
ATGGCTGCGGATGATGCCCTGCACGGCGGGGAGCCCGAGACCGCGTCCGGCAAATTTCGTCGTGAAGAACGGATCGAAAATGCGCGCGAGCGTTTCGGGCTGCATACCGGAGCCGGTGTCGGAGACTTCGAGTTGTACGTATTCGGCGGCGGATTGCGTGGGGACGATGGTGGCGCCCTCGAAGAAGCCCGGACGCGGGCGTATGAGCGTGGCGGTGATCGAAATAACCCCATCCTGTTCGCCGAGCGATTCCGACGCATTGATGATGAGATTCATCACGATCTGCCGGATCTGCGTGGGATCGGCCATGATCGGCGGCAGATCAGGTTGAAGCTGCAGCCGCAAGGTGGCGCGTTTGCTCACGGAAGCGCGGAGGAGCGGCACGGTGTTGTTGATGAGCGGACCGATCTCGACGCGTTGAATGACGAAGCGGCCTTTGCCGGCGTACGCGAGCATCTGCTGGCAGAGTTCGGCCGCGCGTTGGGATGCGTTTTCGATCTGCTTGAGATTTTGCTGCGCAGGCGAATCGGACGGAATGGTGATCGCGGCGAGGTTGGCGTTGCCGATGATTCCGGTGAGCAGATTGTTGAAATCGTGCGCCACGCCACCGGCGAGCACGCCGATGCTTTCGAGCTTTTGACCTTCGAGGAGACGACGCTCGACGATGAGTTTTTCGGATTCCGCGTCCTTGCGCTGCGTGATGTCGATCGCGAGACCTTCGATGAACATCAACTGGCCGTCTTCGTTGTACACGCCCTGGCCGCGATCGAGCACCCATTTGGTGCGGCCGGCGCGATCGACGATGCGATACTCGATCTCGTACGAGCGACGTTTGCGGACGGCGTTGGCGACGGCGTTTTGCGTGCGTTTGCGATCGTCGGGATGAATGATCTCTGCGAGGCGCACGCGCTTTTCCAAGAAGTCGCGCGCGCTGTGGCCGGTGAGTTGGAGCGCGCCGCGGCTGATGTACACCGGCGTGAGGTCGCCATCCTGAACGAGGCGGAAGGCCATGCCGGGAAGCTGTCCCAAGATCGATTCGAGTTGTCGGCGGTTTTCGCGAATTTCCGCCTCGGCGCGTTTGCGCTCGGAGATCTCGGTGGCGATGCCGCACACGCCTTCGACGCGGCCGTCTTCGGAGAGAATCGGGAATTTGTGAACGATGCTGGTGTGCGGACCTTGCGGCGTGTTGAACGAATCTTCGAGTTCCACCGGCTCCGCGGTGGAGACGACGCGAGCATCGCTCATGCGCATACGCGCGGCGGTTTCCGGTGGGAAAATGTCGAAATCGCCGCGGCCGATGAAATCCTCGCGTTTGCGTCCGTGCAGCTGGGCGTAGCGACGATTGACGGAGACGTAGCGGCCATCGGGATCTTTGATGAAGATCGCCGTGGGGCTGTTTTCCATGAGGCCGTTGAGCTGTTGCTGGCTCGCGCGAAGGAGCGTCTCGGCTTCTTTGCGCCGCTGAATGTCTTCCTCGAGCAAGGCCTGTGTGCGACGGAGTTCCGCGGTGCGATTTTCCACCTCGCGTTCGACGATGGCGGCGCGGCGCACCGTGCCGTTGATGTAGGCCGCGAGAAACACCGTCGCGAGGATGCCGCCCACGAGAATGATCGTCGGAAAATGCGTGCGCTGGCGCTCGAACCAACCGGCTTTGGAGCGATGCAGCAGCAACCACACGCGCCCTCCGAGCAGGATGGGAATTTCGCGATACCAGGATTCTTGGCGGAACTGTTCTTCGCTCGGATGCGGGCCCGCGGTGGCGCCGGTTTCAGCGGCCCAATAAAACATGACACGATCCTCCGGAGGCGTGCCCGGCGTGGCGTCGAGGAACAGCACATCGGCAACGATGCCCGCGAAGTTTTTCCACGAATGTCCGAACAAGACCGGCACGCGAAACACGCCGACGACAAAACCGAGACACGGCGCTTCCGACGCCGGCCGCGTCAATGTCTCCGCAAACACCGGATAAATCATGAGCACGTGTTTTTCCGCAGAACCGGGGAAATCGATGCAGGGGGTGACGAGAAAGCGCGTGGTGTGACGCGCTTGATCGAAGTGCTGACGCAGCCCGAGTGCGGCGTAATCGAGACCGGGCGGATGCTCGATGCCGGGGGCGTTTTGCGCGAAGCGCACGGGCAGCGGCCCGGTTTGTTCATTGTCGGTCAGCGGCACCCATTGGATGGCGTCGTAGCCGGGATGGCGCTCCATCGCATCACGCGCGAGCAAGCGGAAACGCGATTCCTCCACGACATCAAGCGCGCCGAGGAGATTGCGCAGAGCCCGAAGCGCATCGACGAAATCCTCCATCGTTTCGCGGATGAGGATGTGCCGCGTATCGGCGCGGCGTTTCACGTCCTCGCGCACGCGGAGATCCTCGTTTCGCCGCGCGCCCCAGAAAAGCACCGCCGTGATTCCGAGCCCCAACAAAACCAAAACCGGCAACGCCCACCGGCCGCGAAGGAAATCTCGGAAAGAAGAGGAAAGTGACATCAGGGCGAAGAGACGTGTCGCTCACGTCAGAGCGCATGCTGAATTATCGCAGGTACACTCCTACTCGTAAGCGGAAAGATTTAGCGTGTGGAGAGGGGGCGAAGAGGCAATCCCCCGATTACAGGAAGACTGGGCTTTTCGCTTTGCTTGAGACATATAAACCCTCGACTCGACTTTTTCTTGTAGCTGCCCTTCGCGCTCATGTTTTCTCCAGTGTTATCCCCACGCCCTTTTTCGTTGAAACGATTTAGGGGGATATTTGTGGGGGCCGCGGTTCTGCTGGGACTGCTTTGGGGCGCCTATGGGAACTCGTTCGAAGTGCCCTTTCTTCTGGATGACCACGAGGCCATCGCGGAAAACGCTACCCTGAGAAGTTGGCGTACGGCGCTTTTCCCGCCGGTGGACAGTGGGATAACGGTGAGCGGTCGGCCTATTTTGAACCTCTCGTTCGCGATCAACTACGCGCTGCATGGCCAAGGAATCGTGGGCTATCATGTGCTCAATCTTCTGATCCACTGGGGTGCTGGGGTGATTTTGTGGAGGATTGTTTCGCGAACATTGCAGCTACCAGGTGTAAAAGTGCGTCTGGGGAAATCCGCTGAACTTGTGGGATGGTTAGTAGCTGCAGCTTGGGCGCTGCATCCTCTGCAAACGGCGGCAGTAACCTATATCGTGCAGCGTGCGGAATCACTGGCGGGGCTATTTTACCTGCTAACGCTTTATGCTTTTATCCGAAGGACCTCTCCGGGCGGGGCGTCCTGGTGGACTTGGGTAATGGGGATCGTGTGTGCGGCAGGAATGGCGACCAAGGAAATAGTAGCGACCGTACCGTTGGTGATTTTATTATATGATCGGGCGTTTGTGAGTGGATCGTTCCGCGAGAGCTGGCGCAGGAATCGTCGGTGTTATCAGGTGCTTTTGTTTTCGTGGTTGGTGTTGGCCGCATGTATTTATCAGAGCGGTGCACGGGCAGAGAGTGTTGGATATGGGCAAATTCAATGGTGGCAGTATGCAGTGACCCAAGGACCTGCTCTTTTAGGCTACGCTGTGCGAGCCGTGTGGCCGACTAACTTAATATTCGACTACGGAGCCGTCGTGGAACCTGTGAACCGGCAAACCATTGCTGCCGGGGTGGTGGTGTTATGCGTGTTGGGAGTAGCGATCTACATGACCGCTATTCGCCCACGCGTCGGATTCTTAATCGCCGGCTTCTTTATTGTATTAGCTCCGTCATCTAGTGTTATCCCCGTAGCAACACAAACGGTGGCGGAGCACCGGATGTATTTACCCTTGATTCCGTTTGTTATTGCTTTTGCAGCGCTTGTTCGTCGATTGCCGCCCGCTCTCTGGGGGGCGATGTGGATAATCGTGCTCAGTGCGGAGGTTGTGCGTACTTATGATCGCAACGACGATTATCAAAGTGAGCGAGCTATATGGGAGGACACCGTGCGGCGTGTTCCTGATAATCCGCGCGCGCTGAACAATTATGGTTCCACTCTGTATCATGCGGGAGCTTTTGAGAGTTCCCTTCCTCCGCTGGAGCAGGCGGTTGCGCTGCTTCCGACCTATGATAATGCGTGGTACAATCTCGGATGCTCGCTAGCAAAGCTAGGACGATGGGATGATGCTGCGGCGGCCCTGCTACGGGCTATCGAGCTTAATCCCTCCCGCTCTCTCTATCATGCTGCACTGGGGAATGCCTATTATGAGCAAGGGAGCCTCGATGCTGCGCTAGCGGCTTACCGTCACGCAGTAGCCACGGATGATTGTGAAGGTGAAGATATATATAATCTCGCTAATCTATTGTTGAAGCTCGATCGAATGGAGGAGGTTGAGGTCCTTTTGGCCCAAGGTCTGGAACGCTTTGGCAATGATGGAAAACTTTGGGGGATAAACGCTGTGCGGCTGAAGCGACAGGGGCGCTTAAGCGACGCCTTGGCGAGCTTGGAAGAGGCTGTTCGTCGTGAGCCTGATTCGCCCGTTTTCCTTGCTGAAAAAGGAGTGTTGTTGCTACTCGCAGGAAAGGCGGAGGCGGCGATTGCTCCCCTTCAAAAGGCGGTACTGCTTTCGCCGGAGACTTGGGGGGCGCGGCGTAATCTCGCAGTCGCTTTGAGCGATTGTAGCAGAGATGAGGAGGCCGTTGCCGTACTGAGAAAGCTAACCGAGGAACAGCCGCACGTTGCTGATTATTGGGTGGACCTCGGAATGGTTTATGCGAGGGCAGGGCGTTTTGCCGAGGCGCTTACAGCCTTTGATCAGGCGCTTGGTTTGGATGCCAGCCATGAAACCGCTCGCCTGTATCGAGCGAAAGTCGAAGAGCGGCTTCGCTGAAAACAACGCACGCGCCCTGGTGGGGGCCGGGGCGCGTGCGTGGAAATGAAACGCCAGCTCAGGCGAGGGTGTACGGGAGCGGGTGCCGCGAGGTGAGGGCCAGCACGCGCTGCTTTGTCTCGGCGATCACGGACCCTTCGCTTTCGGTGCCGATGGCTTTGAGCACGCGGTCGATGCAGTCGGCGATTTCATCCATTTCAGATTCGACAAAACCGCGGCTGGTGACGGCGGGCGTGCCGAGGCGGATGCCCGAGGCCTGGAACGGCGAACGCGTTTCGAAGGGAACGGTGTTCTTGTTGCAGGTGATGTTGGCGAGATCGAGGGTCTCCTGCGCTTTCTTGGCGGTGAGCTCGGGGAGATTGGCGCGGAGATCGACGAGGAAGAGGTGGTTGTCGGAACCGCCCGAGACGAGCTTGTAGCCGCGCTTCTGCATCGCGGCGGCGAGCGCCTTGGAGTTTTTCACGATCTGCTCCGAATAGGCTTTGAACTCGGGCTTGAGGCATTCGCCGAAACACACGGCCTTGGCGGCGATCACGTGCATGAGCGGACCGCCCTGGCCGCCGGGGAACATGGCGGAGTCGATCGCTTTCGCGTGCGCGGCTTTACAGAGGATGAGACCACCGCGGGGACCGCGCAGCGTCTTGTGCGTCGTAGTGGTGACGAAATCGGCGTGCGGGACAGGCGAGGGATGGATGCCCGCGGCGACGAGACCGGCGATGTGGGCGATGTCGGCGAAGAGATAGGCGCCGACGGAGCGCGCGATTTCACCCATGCGGGCGAAGTCGATGACGCGCGAATACGCGCTGGCGCCGACGGTGATCATCTTGGGTTTCTCGCGCTGGGCGATGGCGGCGAGTTCGTCGTAGTCGATGAGGCCGCTGTCTTCGCGGACGCCGTATTGAACAAACTGATACAGCTTGCCCGAGAAGTTGGCGGGATTGCCGTGGGTGAGGTGGCCGCCGTGGCTGAGGTTCATGCCGAGAACCTTGTCGCCCGGCTGGAGCACCGCGGTGTACACGGCGAAGTTGGCCTGCGAGCCGGAGTGCGGCTGCACGTTGGCGTGTTCGGCGCCGAAGAGTTTTTTGGCGCGCTCGATCGCGAGGTTTTCCACCTTGTCCACGTATTCGCAGCCGCCGTACCAGCGCTTGGCGGGATAACCCTCGGCGTACTTGTTGGTGAGTACGCTGCCCTGCGCCTCCATGACGGCCGGGTAGGTGAAATTCTCCGAGGCGATCAGCTCGATGTGGCTTTGCTGGCGGGCGAGCTCGGCGGAGATCGCGGCGTGAATTTCAGGATCGAGGGACTTGAGCGGCGAGGCGTTGATCATGATGAAAAACAGGAAAGGTTCAGCGGACCGCGGAAGTGCCGGGTCGGCAATCCGAAATCCGCGAAAGCCTGTTTCGTTATTCCTCCAGCGCGCCGGTCAAAAAATACAGTTTTAGCAGCGCCAAATGCCGCTGGAGTCGCGCGGCGGTGTGCTCGGCGCGGGCCTGCAGCCAGTCGGATTCCGCCGTGAGCGCTTCGGAGGCAAGGAGTTCGCCCTGTTCGGACGCCTGGCGACGGATCGCGTGGGCGCGCTGGCGAAACGCCTCGGCCTCGGCGGAAAGTCCGACGAGTTCGCGCGCGTGCGTGAACTGCAGAAAAGCCAGATGGACCTCGCGGGTCGCGTCTTCGCGAAGACGGTCGCGGTTGAGCGCGGCCTGGCGTTCTTGCGCGAGGCTGCGGGCGAGATCGGCTTTTTTGCCGCCGAAATCAAAAATCTCCCAATTGAGCAGAAGTCCGGCGGAAGTGTAGTCGCGCGGGATGAGCGGCACACCTTCCTGGCGGGAACCGCTGACAAACAACGCCAGATCGGGAATGCGTTTTTGTTTCGACGCGCTCACACCGGCGCGGGCTTTTTCCACGACTGTCTCCGCGAGGCGCGCGTCGTAGTGAAGCGAAGCGGCGGCGAGCCAGTCTTCGAGCGGACGCTCGGCGCGCGTCGGCAACGAATCGAGTGCAAGCGGCGGCAACTCGGCGGCGGGGCGTCCGAGCAAATCGGCGAGCTGGAGACGGTATTCGACGATCTTTTGTTCGATGCGCACGAGCGCGGTGCGGGCTTCGGTGAGTTCGGCCTGCGCGCCGAGCACGACGGCATCGAGCACTTCGCCGGCGAGGCGTGCGTTTTCGGCATCGCGCAAACGCGCTTCGCGGGCGCGGACTTTGACGGCGGCGGCTTCGCGAAAAGCGTTTTCCGCGGCGAGCCCGGCGAAGAGTTGTTCGACCGCGTAACGCAAGCGCGCGCGCGTCTGCGCGTGTTCGATCTGCGCGTGTCTTTCGTCGGCGCGCGCCGCGACGATGCCGCTGTGGATGCGGAACTGCTGCGTGAGCGGCTGCATGAGCGTGAGGCCGACGACGTAGCGATTCCGGTTGCCGCGAATCAATGTGACGGTTTCCGCCGGGAAGGGACCGTATGTGGGCGAGAGCGGATCGAAGCCCGCACCGACGGCGACTTCGTCCACGATGCGATCGAGGCTGCCTTGGCTCACGGAATAATCGAGGCGGCGAAAATCGTGCCCGTAATAACCGAATCCGAGCAGCGAGGGATAACGCCGGCTCTCGGCCTCGCGCCGCGAAGCATCGGCTTCGTCGCGCCGCGCGTCGGCGATGAGGCTGGCGCGGCTGTGCGCGAGCGCGAGCGCGGTGGCGCTTTCGAGCGTGAGCGGTGTTTCGCCGCGGACGATCGCGGCGGCGCACAGGCCGATCAAAACGGAAAAGGAAACGCGCGTGGTCATGCGGAAGGTCCTTCGACGGCGGGTTGCGCCGGCGTATTTTTCATCGCGAGCGCGTAGGCGGCGGGGATGGTGAGCAGCGTCATCACCATCGACCACAGTATCCCCACGGTGAATACACTCGCGAGCGGCGCCCAGAGCGGCGAGCCGGAGATAATCATCGGAACGACGCCGACGGCGGCGGCCATCGACGTGAGGAAGATCGGCCGCATGCGTCGTTCGCCCGCGCGGAAAGCGGCGGTGGCGGCGTCGAGGTTTTCGTGACGACGCAGTTCGTCCGCGTGTTCGACGAGGATGATGGAGTTGCGAATCACGATGCCGACGAGACTGATGAGGCCGACGGAGGCGGTGAAGCCGAGCGGATTGCCGGTGATGACGAGACCGAGCATCGCGCCGAAGAACGTGAGCGGGATCGCGAGCATCACGAGCAGCACGGGCCGCGTGGTTTTGAATTGGAACAACAACACGAGGAAGATCAGCACGACGCTCGCGACGAGCGCGCCGGCCATCTGCTCGAACGTATCGCTTTGTCCCTCCGCTTCGCCGCCGAGCTCGAAGCGATAACCGGGCGGCAACTTGACCTTGTTGAGCTCGGGCTGGATGCGCGCGAGCAACTCGCTCGGGAGCATCTCGCCTTCGGGCGAGGCGAGCACGGTGAGTGTGCGGACGCCATTGCGGCGCGAGATTTGTCCGGGCGACCACGACGGTTCGAGCGTGGCGACTTGCGCGAGCGGCACGCGGGAAAGCCCGAGCGGCGCGCGCAGCATGAAGCTGTTCAAGTCGGTGAACGCGTCGCGGTTTTCGTCCGCAAGACGCAGCACGATCGGGATCGGCGAGTCGTGTTCCCACAACTGCGTGACGGGCAAACCGGACACGCCGACCATGACCTGTTGCGCGATCACGCCGGTGGCGAGACCCAGGCGGTTGGCGACTTCGCTGTGCACATCGAGATCGAGCGAGAAGGCTTGCGGGTAATCGTCGCGGACCTGCGTCGCGCCCGGTGTGCGGAGGAAAATTTCTTTCACCTCATCGCCCAGGCGCCGCAGCACCGGCAGCTCGGGTCCGATGATGCGCACCTCGACCGGCGCATCGGTGGGAATGCCTTGTTGAAAACTCGCGACATTCACGCGTGCGCCGGGGAAACGACCGCGGAAACGTTCGCTGAAATCGCGCACGGCTTCCGTGGTTTCGACGACGCCGCGCGTGCTCACGAGCAACATGCCGTAACTCGGTCGCGGAAACTCCGGCGCGAAACTGTAGTACACACGCGGCGCGGCCGTGCCGACAAACGCGCTGAAGTCCGTGATGCGTTCGTCGCGCGCGATTTCTTGTTCGATTTCGCGCACGATGCGATCGGTCGCTTCGAGGCGCGTGCCGAGCGGCATATCGACCTCGATGACGAACTGCGCGCGTTCGGCGGCGGGGAAAAACTTTTGCGAGATAAACGGCAGCAAGGCCGCGCCCGCGCCGAGCGAAAGCACGGCGACGATCAAGGTGAGCCAGGGATGCGCGAGCGTGCCGCGCACGGCGGGCGTGTAGAGACGTTGCGCGAAATTCAGCACGCGCGCACCGAGACTGTCGCCCTGCGCTTTCAGTCCCTGCCTGATAAACGCGTGACAGAGCATCGGCGTGAGCAGCATCGCCACAATGAACGAAACGGAGAGCGCGATCGCGACGGTGACGGGAAGCGCGAGGATGAACTCGCCGACGGAGCCGGTGAGGAAAAACGCGAGCGGCGCGAACGCGAAGATGATGGCGATGGTCGCGGTGAACACCGGCACGCACAGATCGCCCGCGCTGCGCCACGCGGCGTCCCAACGCGAAAGACCTTCGTCGAGTTTTTCCACGTAGTTGTCGGCGATGACGATCGCGTCGTCCACCACCATGCCGAGCACGA
>CALFXL010000052.1 GCA_937958045.1 uncultured Opitutaceae bacterium
GCCGGGAAACGCCGGCTTCCTCGATTTGCAAGCGCCCGCCGGAGAAACCGCCGTCATCTGGCTCGAGGCCGGGACGCGATTTCAGACGGCGAACGATCGGGTGGCTCTGCGAATTATAGCATTTTCAAAAAAATCGTAGCCGAAAAAGCGGCTCCCCGGGAGCGCCGACGTCCCCGTCGGCTGCTTGAGAATCTAGGTGGGCAACACCACAGCCGACGAGGACGTCGGCGCTCCCGGCCCCCGATCATCTAAAGGCTATAGTTTTATTTAAAGTGCTCTAAAGTAATTAAAATAGAGTCATAGCCGGCAATAATCAGGTCAGAAAGGTTCGGGGAGCACACGCGGCCCGCGTGTGATGGCCGGCGGCCCGCCGGCCATGGATCGAGTCTCCGGAGTCGCGGGCGGGCCGCCCGCGACAGCACGCGAGTCGCGTGCGCTCCCCGGAATCCCGACCGGCTCAAAAGCGGATCCTTGCGAATGGCCGCAGATGACCGGCTAGAACTTTATTTAAGATTCTTTAGAGAGCATCGTTCATGACACCTGCTGTCAACAAACAGCCTGAATCCGGGCTATCTATATAGTGGCCTCAGCATTCTGTCGGTTGCCATCTTTGTTTAGCAATGTACCCGCAAATCCAGCGAGGCGCCATAAATGCAGTCTCAACATTTCCTCCAATTTTAATGAAGTATGCCCAAGCGACTTCAGCATGGAGCATGAGTCTGACCTCCAGAGATCAATGCCGACATAGACCGGCTTTGATAAGGTCACCTTCCCGGGCGAATAGCCTGGTTCAAAAAGCCTGTCACACCAGTGCTTATAGCGAGCGCCTCGACAATGAATCACTTCATTGATGTTACCGATATGCCCGTTACTATTTAATTCCTCACCGAATCTCGCCCAGCCACCAGTAAACAGCGAACTGACCTTACGCTTCTTTCCGATTGTCTCGGAGATGCCAATATACAGAGGCTCCACCTGTTTTTCATCATTTCGCCGATAAATAAAGTAGCATATTCCTTCAGGACACCGTTGCTCCAAACACTGCCCTCTGATCTGCTTTTTAATATCAACCAGTTTTCGGGTCAATTCCTCAGAGCGCCGCACGAGCTGCTGTAGATCAACGCTTACATCACAGCTACCCTCAGGATCGGCCTTAAAAAGCAACGTCTCCTCCTTAAGATTTTCAGCGACCCACCTGTTTACTATGCTCAATGCTTCTTCGGTTTTCATAAAAATAAGCATTCGCGCCTTTTTTAATTCACCCACCGCAGCCAGATCATCGCCATCGCGGCGGTGTCGAGCTGGCAGTATTGTAACAAGATCCTTCTTCGGCCCGATAAGCGTGCGGCTGAAGCGTCTTCCGAAAAAATCATTTCTTGATACACCCGGATCGCCCCGGTCCCTTCGCGCACGGCGTCTTCGCCGTACTCATCGTCGCCGAGCGGGAATGCAGGCAATACTTTATAAGGATCGAGCGGCTGGCCGGATTCATCGGCGCGGTAATATTGCCTGAACGCCGGATGCGTCCACAAGCGCTCGTCGGCCAACCAGACCGCCGGAAGCACCACTTTGATCGACGTGCGCCCGCCCATCGACGGATGAAAATAATGGCGCCGCGCCAGTTCGTGCAGGTCGCGGATGCGCGGCGAATGCCGCCTGCCGTTCGCGTCCTCGGGGCCGAGCAGGCGCTCGATCCAACCGGCGAGTTGTTTCAACGCCTCCAGATCGGACAGCCCGGCCAGCCGCGCCGCTTCCGCCGGATCGCGCGCGCTCCAACCGGCGAGTTGTTCAAGCACACGGCGAAGCGTGGACTGCTCGTAATGCGACCAGACGTAAACGGTGCCCGCCTCCCCCAGCCGCTCCCGGAGCGAGCGGACAAAAGCGAAATTGGGAAACTCGCGCCGCGCGTTCAGCCATTCCGCATGGTCGAGCGTGCCGTCGCTCCGCAGCGTGTGACAGCTCCACTGAAAGGCGACGCGCTCGTACGGATGCAGCCCGGCGTGGTGCGGCAGGGCGATGTCGCAGGCTTCGAAATCGACGAAGTACAACGGCCAGCCGGGATCGCGCTGGTGCGACTCGAGTTCCCGCCGCAACGCCGGCGGCAAATGCTCCTTACCGCCTGCACGCATCGCCGACCATTGCATGAACCGGCGCTCCCGCAGCGGCGAATCCTCCGCGCCCAGATCGCCCGCATCCAGATCGAGCAGCGAGGCACGTCCGCGCTTCAACAGCGCCGGCACGGGGTCGGGGCGCTTGCCCGCGCCGATGCGCCCGACTTGATAGAGATCGAGCAGGTGCGGCGTGACGTCGGCAAGCTTGCCCCAGCATTCACGGAAGCCGTTTTTGCCGCCACCTTTGACCCGGTATTCGCAGGTGCGGCACGAACGGTAGCGCCCGGCGATGTCTTCCTGCACGCGGGCGACGCCTTTCTCCGTCAGCAACGCGGCCAGGGTTTCGGCACGCTGGAGCACTTCGGGCATCAGCAAGGCGACTTCGTGTTCGACCGGGCGGAAGGTGAGGAGTTTCGACTTGGCGAGGGCCGCCATGTCGCCGCGATAGACGACTTCCGGGCGGGCTCGGGGATTCGCGGTGTCTTTGATCAGGGCGAAACGGTCCAGGGTTTCAGCGGGCGTGGCCGCGACGGTCTTATCGATCACACAGAGCTGCGGCTTCACCTGAAACTGCGGAAAGGCCAGGCGCATGACATGGGACTGGAAGGCGACATCCAGCAGGTATTCCCGCCAGCGCGAATCGACGGCCCCTTTTTTCGTGAGGAAGGGAGAATGCGGATCGTCCTCCGCGCCGAGCGACGAGGACTTCACTTCAATCAAATGCAGCGTGTCGCCCTCGCGGCGCAGGATGTCGGCGCGAACGTAGTATTTTCCCGCGAGGGCGGCCGCCTCGAACAGGGCCGCGCCGTCGCGCTTCAGCAGGCGTTGGGTTTCAGCGAATGCCGCGCGGGGATCGCGCTCGCCGGCAAGATCCACACCCTGGGGAAACCGCGCCTTGGCGACAAACTCCACCATGAAGCCGCCGTCCGCGAGGAAGCGCAGGTATTCGTTCTCGTCGAGATTCGAGGGGTAGCGGTGCTTCCGATAGAAGAGCTTTGTCCCGCAATCCAGGCAGGCTTTGAAGTCAGACTTGGTGAGGCGGAAGGAGGTCATGGCGGACGACGTACGAATCAGGCCTGTAACGGGCCGCCAGCTTGGCGACGGCTGAGTGAATGCTTTGCACGAGTTCGGATGGTTCCAGCACCTCGGCGTGCGCGCCCCAGCTCAAAATCCATCGCTCGACTTCAGCGAGTGACGAAAGGCGGAGGGTCAACTCCGCGCCGCCATCGGGCAAGTCGGTGAGATGCTGGCTCGGGTGCCAGCGACGTTCGCGGATATAGAAAGCGGCGACCGCGTCGAATCGGATGCAGACGAAATAATCTCCGGTGCCGCCCTCGGCCCCAAAGGCTCCGGTGAAGTATTTTTCCGCCGAGAAATCCGCCGGGACGGCAAAACGTTTCTGGCGCAGCGTGACCTCACCCATACGGGACAGGGCGAATTGTCGCACCGCGTTTTTGTTCACATCGTGACCGATGAGATAGCAAAGGTTGTCGCGGTAGGCGAGGTGGTACGGCCACACGCGACGGCGCTCGGGCGCGGCGGAGCCGGGCTTGCGATAATCGAAGGAAACTTCGCGACGCAGGCTCAAAGCATTGCTCAAGACCTCGAAGGTCCCCAAGTGGGCTTCCGTCTGGCCCACGCTGCCGAAGGAGATGTCCGCCAACCCCGCGCCGGCCTGAAAACTCACCATTTCGTCCAGTCCCGCCGTGAGCTTGTCGAAGGCGGTCTTCAACTGCGCTGCATACGGCGTTCCCCGATATTGCGCGAGCGCGCGGCCCGCCACGAGCAGCGCGAGCACCTCGCCTTCGCTTACCTGCACGGCAGGGAAACTGGCTACCGGCTCCGTATAGTCATAACCGCGGCGCGACGCATCGTAGGCGATGGGCAGCCCGAGCTGGTCGCGCATGAACTCGATATCGCGCTGGATCGTCTTCGTCGTCATTTCCAACTCGCGGGCCAGCGTCGTGCAGTTGGGAAATCTCCCGCGCTGAAGCGCCTCATGAATCTTGAGCATTCGGGCCAGCGGCGGACGCGTGAGTTTCGACTTCATGGCGGGAAGAGTGCGACAGGGGCAAAAAACGCATCGGACGTCCCCGCCGAAACTGAAACCGCGGCGTGCGACGGGATGCACCGCGCGTTCAGCGCGTGTAGCGAAGCACCGGGCTGCGATCCGGCCCCAGGCTGAAAACCTGCACCCGCCCGCTGGCAAGCGCGACCACGAGCGAGTCGCCATTGACCACGGCCGATGTCACCGCCTCCGATCCGCTGTGGACGCTGTGCAGATAATGGCCGTTTTGATCGTAGATCTCGACCGTTCTGGCACGAACGATTTTGGCGGAAATGGCGCGGCGATTCATGAGCCTACGTTAATCATCGACTTGGACATTCGCTGTCCGAGGCACGCACACGGCTCGAAAAAAACGCCCGCGCAACGCACGTCCGCTTGCGACGTTTTTTCCGGCGATTCCTCTCCGCACGCTGCGTCGATTTCGCGCGACAGCGGGCAGGTCTTGCGCCATGCGAAAAGCCCGTCTTCCCCAAGGTTCTTCCCGCGCCTCCATGTTTTCGTTTTCGCCCGCCCGCTTCTCGCGCCGCGTCGCCGCCCGCCTCGCCGCGCTCAGCTTTCTCCTCGCCTGTTTCGTCTCAACGCAAACACGCGCCGCCGATCTGCCGCCGCAGGCCGACATTCTCGCCGGCGACATCGCAGGCCTGCGCTTGCTCGTGGATCGCTCGCTCGACTGGCGCGCGCGTGCGTCCGCGTTCATCGAACAAACCGATACACGTATAAAAAACGACGTGCTCACCGCCGCGGATCTTTCGCGCTTGTACGCGGGCGCACGCGAGTACGTGATGCTGCGTCGTCGCTGGCAGGCGCTCATCGATCTGCAAGGTCCCGAAGCCTGGTCGCGCCCGGCCGAGACGCTGCGTTGGGACGCTCTCGCGCGTCTCCAAACCAAGCTCGCGCTCGCCGCCGCGCTCATGCAACACGACGATTATCGCCTCGGCGTGGACCCGTTTTTCCAACGTCGAAAAATCCGCCGCCTGCTGAAGTCCGATCATCCCGCCGTGGAGGGCGAAGTTCACGCCGCCGTTCTCCACTTCCTCAATCCCGTCACGCGCGCCCGACTCGCACGCGCAGTCGTGTGGCATTGCAACGAAGGTCTCGCCGTCGCCGATCGCTCCGACGAGGAAATCTTTCTCGACGAGATCATCACGCAGAGCGCCGGGTATGCTTTTTTCACGCGCAGTCTCGCCGAACGCGCACTCATCAACACCAGCACGGGCACGCGCGCGGCCATCACATTCGTGACCGATCTGATCGATCAAGTCGGCCGCGGCCTCGTCAACACCACGAGCCTCGTTGTCGGCAACACCGTCGGACTCGTCGAAACGCGCAAAGGTTATCTGCTGTCGTTGTCCGACGACGAACGCACCGCGCTCGCGAGTCGTCTGCGTCCGCTGGATGTGTTGCTCGAGAAAACGCCGTTCCGTCTCACCGACAAATCCATCCCCGGCCACTACGGCCATGTCGCGATCTGGATCGGCACCGAAGAGGAGCTGCGCGAACTCGACCTCTGGGATCATCCGCTCGTTCGCCCGCATCACGAACGCATTCGCAACGGTGCGCACATCGTCGAAGCCCTGCGCCCCGGCGTGCGCCTCAATCCGTTGGAAAGTTTTCTCAACATCGACGACCTGCTCGTGCTCCGCCGACGCGAGCTCACGCTTGAACAAACCCGCGAATCGCTACTGCTCGCCTTCGCGCAAATCGGCAAAGCGTACGACTTCAACTTCGACGTCGAAAGCGACCGCCGCATCGTCTGCTCGGAGCTGGCGTTCATCGTTTTCCCGCACGATCCCTGGCCCACCAGTCGCGTCCTCGGGCGCGCGTCGATCACACCCGATCAAGTCGCCACCAAAGCCCGCCCCGACGGACTCTTCGAACCGGTGATCCTCTTCCACGACGGCGTGGAAATCCAACGCGACCTCCCCGCCACCCTCTGCTGCCTTCTCGACGCCACCCCCAACGCCTTCGCCGGCCTCCACCCGGATTTCAAAGGCCGGTCGAGGTAATGTTCCCGCTGCCAACTAATGTCCCGCACGTTCATACCCCAATGCGGCCCCGAGATGCGCAACGCACTCCTCCGCGTGGGTCATTGCGATCAGGTGTCCACCATCAATCAAATAGTCTACTTCGGCTGGTGGAGGAATCACTCGGTCACGTCGTCCGTGAATCCGTAGCGGTTTCACCTTCGCTGCGGCCAAACCTTGCCACGAAAAAATCGCGCGACACATCGCCCGGATAAACGCCGGCTCACTCCTTTCGAACATTTGTGTAAGCTCCGCCGGCACCTTGCCCGCCAATCGTTGGATAAACGTAATCGGCGCCAGATCTATTAACGGACTCATCAGCCGTAGGAGCGTATTCACCTCCTCTTTGTGAATGGCACTTCCGACCAACACCAACCGCTCCGGCTCTCGCATCTTCGCAATCTCACACGCGACCATTCCGCCAAGCGACGACCCGACGACAATGGCTCCGTCAGTTATATTATATTCACCGACTATTCGTTTTGCGATCTCGTCCAACGTACACTCACCGCGGCAAACCGGCCACTCGACCCTTACGACGTTTGGCAGGGCCTCCCATGCCGCCGGATACATCCGCCCGTCAGCGCCCATGCCTGGTAATAAGTAAGTGATCATTGGAGCTAGCGAAGATCGTTCTCCAACCCGAACGTTGGAGTCTATTGAATTGGAACCTCCCTCAATCCCCAGCGCCACTTCAAATAGATGAGCCGTTCTATGCCCACGACTATAGACGGTCTTTCTATCACTCTCCTCCCAAAAAGCGATCAGCGACCAGCCGTAATCACCTCTCACTCCTCACGCGAGGCAGTGTCGGGGCCACGCTGATCGGTCTCTTCGATTACGCGGCGCACGCGGACGGCGGTCGGTTTGGGTTGAATGTCGTTTCCACGCGCTTCCGTTGCCGCTCGCGTGAGCTCCACGCCAAAAAAGAAAATCGCGCACGAATAATAAACCCAGATCAACAGCGCCACAAGCGAGCCGGCGGCGCCGTACGTCGACGCGACCGATGAATGCGCGAGATAAAACGAAATCCCCAGGCGTCCCACGCCGAATAACAGCGCGGTGATCGCCGCCGAGCCCCATACATCGCGCCAGCGCAGGCGGACATCGGGCAGCAACTTGTACATCAGCGCGAACAGCACCGTCACCACGCCGAGCGCCACGACAAAATCAACCGCCTTCAAAACCTGCGGCGCGATCGTCCAATAACCTTCCGCCAGTTTCACGAACGACGAGATCGCCGTCGTCAACACGAGCGACACAAGCAGGAGAAAGCCCACGGTCAGCACCATCGCAAACGACACGAGGCGTCGCACGAGAAGCACCACGATGCCGTTGCGACTCGGACGCGATTGAACGCTCCAGATCTCGTTGAGCGATTCCTGCAGTTGGCCGAACACCGTCGTCGCGCCGATTAACAACACGACCACGCCCGCGATCATCGCCCACCAGCTGCCCTTCTCATCGGGCTCCGCCGCCGCCACCGCTTGCTGGATCACCTTCGCGCTATCGGGACCAACGAGTCCGGCGATCTGATCCGACAATTGTCCCTGCGCCGCTTCCTGGCCGAAAACCACGCCTGCCAGCCACACAGCGACCAGCGTGATCGGTGCGAGCGAAAACAGGGTATAAAAGCTCACCGACGCCGAATGCTTGAAAGCGTTGTCTTCGCTCCAACTTTTCCCGGCGCGAATCGCGATGCTGGCCCAGCGTGGCATGATCCTCCTCGTGGCGCGACAACGACGACAGTTCCGCACTCGCCGCACTTTCAGGAAATCCTCGGCTGCCGCCTCCGGGCATTTTCCGCATACGTTGCCCATCCTTGCACGCCACCCACGACACCGGCAGGGTGCATTCCTCTCCTATGAAACGATCCCTCGCCCTCGCCGCGCTCATACTGGCCTCGCTCGCTCACGCATCCGATTTCGTGAAGATTTGGGAAACCGAGCCGCTGCTCAAAACGCCCGAGTCCGTCCTCTTCGACGCGAACAGCCGCCAACTCTTCGTCTCCAATGTCGATGGACGCACTCCGTGGACTTCCGACGGCAAGGGTTCGATCGCGCGCGTGGACCTCGACGGAAAAATCCTCGAGGCCGAATGGATCACCGGTCTCGACAACCCCAAGGGACTCGGTCTCCACGCCGGACGTCTCTACGTCGCCGACATGACGAACGTCGTCGTGATCGATGTATTCAAAAAATCAATACTCGAAAAAATCGCCATCGATGGCGCGGAGCGGCTCAACGACATCACCATCGACGAGTCGGGCGTTGCCTATGTTTCCGACTCCAAGACGGGAAAAGTGCACGCCATCCGCGATGGCCGCGTATCCGTTCTCCTCGAACAGCTAAAAGACGTAAACGGTCTGCTCGCGCATCAGGGCATTCTCTATGTGCTCGCCGACGGCGCGTTGTTCGAGCGTTCGCGCGACGGCCGGCTCTCCAAGATAGCCGACGGCATGGAAGGCGGCGTGGACGGCGTGGTGCGCCTCGACAATGGCGACTTTGTCGTTTCGGGCTGGGCAGGTATTGTTTATCACGTCGCCGCCAATGGCGATAAACGCGTGCTGCTCGACACACGTCCCGATGTGCAAACGGCCGACATCGGCGCTGATCCGGCTCAGCGGATCATTTATATCCCCACCTTCTTCGCCAACACCGTCGCCGCGTATCAGCTGAAATGAGCCTCACGGCTCCGACGGTTTGCCGAAGATCGGCATGCCACGATCGTCCCAGCGCAATGTCTTCACGTAGGTGTGGCGATTGGGATCCCACAGCGGATCGCCTTCGATCTCCGTGTAGTTGCGGGCATGATACACGAGGAGGTCGGCGCCATCTTCGCCGATGGTGAAGCTGTTGTGCCCCGGTCCAAAAACCTTCTTCTCCGGATCGCTGCGGAAGACAGGCTCGGGCGATTTTGTCCACGAGGCAGGATCGAGCAGATCGGCCTCTTCGGACGCGTGGAGAAGGCCCATGCAGTAGTTTTCATCCGTCGCACTCGCGGAATACGTGATAAATACACGACCGTTTTTGATAAGCACGGAAGGACCTTCATTGACGGCGAAGCCGCGCGTTTCCCACGGAAATTCAGGAATGGAAAGACGCACGCGTTTCGGCGCGAGTCGGAGCGGCGTTTCCATTTCCGCGATGTATAAATTCGAGTTGCCGGGAATCGTGGGCTCTTTTTGCGCCCACACGTAATACGTTTTTCCTCGGTGCGTGAAGGTCGTGGCATCGAGGCAAAAGGTATCGAAATCCGTTTCGATCTGCCCCGCGAGCCCCCAAGGGCCCGCCAGCGGATCGGACGCAGGCGTCGTGATCGCATACATGCGATGCTGAAACAGACCATCCTTGATCTCCCGAGTGGGCGCGGCGGCGAAATACACATACCACGCTCCATGCACGAAATGAATTTCGGGGGCCCAGATCAGCTCGCTCAGCGGTCCGCTGGCGGGTTTATGCCACACGTCGTGGGGTTGCGCGGTGGCTAGCTCGGCGATGGTGCGCGCACGCCGCAGTTCAATGCGATCGTACGCCGGCACCGATGCGGTGAAATAATACCAGCCATCCGTGTGGCGACGGATGCAGGGATCGGCGCGCTGGAGAATCAACGGTTGCATGACACAGGAGCGGCTGAGGCAGTGATGGGCTGCGCCATCATGCGATGATAATACGCATCGGTGACACGATAGCGGCACATGAGCAGACCGACCGCGACATGGAACACCCCTGGGATAATCGTGACCATCAACGCGAGTCCGGTGAGCGTCGCCGCGGTTTGCTCCTGATTCGCCACGTAGCCGAAATGATCGAGCAGTTTATTGGTGCCTGAACCCGCGATCGCGAGCCCCAGACTTTGGAAAAACGCGATGAGTCCGATCGCGAGTCCGGAAACGCGCAGGCCAGTTTTATGTGCACCATAATCCACCGCTTCCGGAATGATCGACCAAAACACCGGGGCGTGCAGATCGACCACAAACGACAGCACAAAATAAAACGCCAGCGCGTGCCACATCTGGTTGGGTTTCACGAGGAAGAACATCGCGACACCGATCACGCCCACCGCGACCTGGCTCCAACGAAAGAGTTTAATCTTGCAGATATATTTTGTGATCCAGGTGGAGGCAATCATCGCTAAAACCGCGGCGCACACACCCGCGCCGATAAAGCGCGAGATCATCGTCTCATCTCCGCCGACATAATATTTGGCGTAATAGGCCGCAGTGCCTCCGCGGATCACATAACCGATCATGCCCGTGATACACACCGCGCAGAGAATCCACCACTGGTCGTTACGCACGAGATGCGACGCCTGCAGCTTGATCGGTGTTGTGTCTTGTTCATAGGCCACACGCTCCGTCGTGGTGAAAAAGCAGAACCAAAACATCACGACGCCGATCGTCGCCATCGCCGCCATCGCGAGTTGATAACCACGCGCGAGATTGCCACCGCCCCATTTCTCCGCGAGCAGCGGCACAATAAACGCCACGCAAAAAGCGGCGACCTTCGCGAAGAACAAGCGGTAGCCATTGGCCGAAAGACGGTCCGCCGTGGAATCGGTCAGTACGCCGATCAACGAAATATACGGCACCGTCACGAGACTGAACAAAACCGTGTTCAAAAGATAGGTCGCATACGCCCATATCAATTTTCCCTGATAACTCAGGTCAGGCGTTGTAAACATCAGCACCGTTGAGACCGCGAGTGGCACCGATACCCAAAGGAAATAGGGACGATAGCGTCCCCAGCGTGTCGTGAAACGATCGTTGAACCAACCGATCGCGGGATCGATGAGCCCGTCGATCAGGCGCACGACAAAAAACAACACCACGAGGTCCTTCGGCTGAAGGCCGAACACATCGGTATAAAAATAACCGATGAGCAGCATCATCGTGGAGATGACGACGTTCACGGCGGCGTCGCCTGCGCCGAACCCGATTTTTTCGAGTACGGAAAGTTTTTGGGTTTTCATGGGGGGCAAATCAGTCGAAGCGGCGTCAGCGAGCGGGAGAGTTCTCGGGTACGGGCACGCCGAAGTCGGGAGTGCCGTCGGCATTCCAACGCAGCACTTGCACACGCGTGTGACGATTGGGGTCGTGCAGCGGATCGCCCGGGATTTCTTTGTAGTTGCGGGCGTGATACACGAGCAGGTCGGTGCCATCGGGCAGCGTCACGAATTGGTTATGTCCCGGTCCGTAGATTCCATTTTCTTCGCTTGAGCGGAAAACCGGCTCGGGGGATTTCGTCCACGCCTTCGGATCGAGCAGATCGGCGTCCGCTGACGCGCTCAACAGACCCAGGCAATACTCCGCGCCTGTGCCGCTGGCCGAGTACGTGAGGAACACACGCTCGCCGCGCGTGAGAAACGCCGAACCTTCATTCACGCGAAAGCGGATCACCTCCCACGGCAGCTCGGGTTTCGACAACATCACCGCGGGGCCCGCGAGCGTGACGGGGTCGGCCATCTTCGCGATGTAGAGATTCGTGTTTCCGCCGATGGCCGGATCGTGCTGCGCCCACGAAAGGTAACGCACGCCGCGGTGCTCGAAGGTCGTCGCATCGAGCGCAAACGACTCCCAACCGGTGTTCAGCTGACCTCGCTCGATCCATTCGCCGGTGAGCGGATCGGGCGATGCGTTTTCGAGCACATAGATGCGGATGTCCCAGATTTTTTCCGCATCGCCCGCGGCGAAATAGATATACCATTTGCCGTCGATAAAATGGAGTTCCGGCGCCCAGATGTGCGCCCCCATCGGCCCCGTCGCATGCTTGCGCCAGATCACGTGCGGCTCGGCCTTCGCGAGCCCGGGAATGCTCTGCGCGCGCCGCAGTTCGAGCCGGTCATATTCCGGCACGGTGGCCGTGAAATAATACCAGCCATCCGTATGCCGCACGATGTGCGGATCGGCGCGTTGAGTGATCAGCGGGTTGGGGAAATCGAGAACGGACGTCGCCATAAGTTGGATACAGGCGCTACACGCCAGCAACAGCGCGAACGCCGGACCGGGAAAACGACACTTCATGAAAGGACGGAGAGAGGGGGGATTGGGACATGGGCGAACCGAGGGGAGAACCAAGGCGGTCAGACCACCTCCCCACATGCGCCATTTATCCTCGGAAGCCGACAAGCGCTCTGCACTTTCCCGCAAACCCGTCGATGCTGGCGCCACCCACATCCGCTACAGCTCCGCGCGGTCTAAAAAACTGGCGAGGCCGGCAATCGATCCGCCTGCGAAGCGGGCACCGCGGTAAATGTTCTTTCAATTACTTGTGTCGGGTTTTTCTCACCTTTGGCGCATGTGGAGTCGGAAGCTAACTCACCCGGCTTCAGTTGCCGCCCCTTATGGTGGCCGCCGTGGCCCGGGCACCTACCCTAACAATCCTGTGCTATGACCCCCACCCTGCAACGCCCCAAGTCGGGCGACATCCTGCCCAGTATAAAAAACCGCGGCCTGTCCGCGCGCCTGCTACTCGCGCTGACTGCAGCCTCGGTCCCCGCCTACGCGCAAGTCACCGACAGCTCCGAGCCACCTCCGGCCAGCGCCACGCCGCCCGTGGAAGAAACCATCGAGCTCGAGGTCTTCGAAGTGAAAGGTCTCCGCGCCTCCGCGATGAAAGCCATCGAAGTGAAGCGCGAAAATCCGCAGTTCCTCGATTCCATCGTCTCCGAAGACATCGGCAAATTTCCCGACAATAACATCGTCGAGTCGCTGCAACGCCTCCCCGGTTTGCAGGTCACCGATTACGCTCGCGGCAACATCACCGCGGTCAGCATCCGCGGTCTTCCCGACATCACCACGACGCTCAACGGCAAAAACATTTTCACCGCCGCGGGCCTCGCTTTGTCGCTTCAAGACGTCCCCGTCACCTTGCTCAAACAGGCCGATGTGATGAAAACGCGCTCGGCTGCCCATATCGAAACGGGCATGGCGGGCGTGATCGATATCCAGACCTTCCGCCCCTTCGATTTCTCCGGCAACAAAGTGTCGGTTTCCGCGGAAGCCACCTACCAGGAGCAACGGGAAAAATTCGATCCCAACCTCAGCGTGCTCCTAAGCACCCGCAAAAACGTGGGCGCTGAAGGCAAATTCGGCGCGCTGATCAATGTCTCCTATCTCACCACCAACTACCGCGATCAAAGCGCGACACCCGGCGCGCAGGTGGTTTTCGCCAAAGGCGCACAACCGCCACCCGCCTGGCCTGAGCCCTACGCGCGTATCTTCCCCGACGTCGTTCCGTGGGATGTCGGTCTGGACAATGGTCTGCCCACCGCTCCCGGCTCCACGCTGCCGGGCACCAACGTCGAATACGTCCTCTCGCGCGACGCGATTTTCTTCAACGATTCCCAAGGTGAAACCGAACGGCCCGCCGCCAGCTTCGTGCTTCAATACGCACCGAACGCCAACTCGGAATACGTCTTCGACGCCACCTATCTGGGCTATCGCAATGAGAACTACAGCAATCTGTTGTTCTCCTTCGTGGACTGGTGGGTCGACTGGAACCAAGACACCCTCGACGTCACGCTCTATCCCGGCACCAACATCGTTCAGCGCCGCGGCTACATCGGAAACGTTTATTCGTTCACCAGTGGAGACTACACGACGGGCAAGACCGACAGCTTCCAATACTCGCTGGCCGGCAAATGGCGCGTCACTCCCGATCTCACGCTCCGCTCCGAGATCGTGTATCAGGATTCTGAATTCAAAGGCACCAACTACTTCTCCCGCGCCATTCGCGACGTTCGCAATGACGTGACGGTGAACTTCAACGCGGGCGACGGCGTTCCCATGTTCCGCTACCTCGACGTCGCAGCGACCCCGGACGTCAACGAAGGCAATGTGGCCGATCTCGCCACTTGGGCACTGAAAGATGACCTCGGCGTTCCGGAAGTCTGGGATGGCGGTTCGCGCGACAAAGGCAGCGCCATCACCTTTACCCAGGACGGCGTGCTTCACCTCGACTGGCCGCTCATCAAGAAGCTCCGCTTCGGAGTCCGCTACGATGTCCGCGAAGCTTCAGCCGCGACCCGCGCCGCCGAGGGCGACCGTACCGCCGGTGTTATTCGGCTCGACGCTCTCAATCAGCAGTTTCCCGGCCTCATCAATGTGAATAGCGGCTTCTATGACGGCCGCGCCGACATCCCCACTTCATGGGCATCCTTCAACGGCGAATACGCACACAACAACCGCGACCAAATCAGCTCACTCTACACATGGCGTGCAGATAGCTACTGGGCACTGAAGGAGATATTCAACATCGAGGAAACCACCACGGCCATTTACCTTCAGGCTGACGAGTTCAGCACGGAAATCGCGGGCCGCCGCCTCAAAGGCCAGTTCGGCCTCCGCTTCGTGGACATCCAAACCAAACTGGATTTCACCGACCCTGCCCGCGGATCGACTGCCAAAACCTTCGGCGATGCCGGGGTGTCGAAAGTCCTTCCGAGCGCTTCCTTCAGTTATGAAATCACTCCCGATCTCATCGCGCGCGCCGCTTACGGACAGACGATCCGGCGTCCCGGTTTCAACGACCTGAATCCTCTGATCAATTATCAACGCGACGTCAGCAACATCGGCTACGGCACCGCTTCGGGCGGCAACCCCGACCTCAAGCCTACTGAGTCCACCAACTTCGACATCGCGCTCGAGTATTACTTCGACGAAGGCAGCATGATCCACATTGCCGGCTTCCGTCGCGAGATCGAAGGCCTGGTCGTCGGGACCCGCCGCCGCGTCAGCTACACCGACTCGCAAGGACCCTACGACTACATCCTGTCTCAGCCCACCAATGCCTCGGACGGCGAACTCGAAGGCGTCGAAATCGGTGGCAAATACTACCCGAAAAATCTGCCCGGCTTGTTCCAAGGTTTCGGCGTAGAAGGTAGCTATACCCGCTTGAAATCGTCGCAAAATGTCCCGATGCACGACAACACCGGCACGTTGATTGGCGTACGTAACACCGAGTTCTTCGGGGTCTCCCCCGATTCGTACAGCGTAACACTCGCCTACGAACGGAGCCGTCTCAGTGCCCGCGCCTCCTACGCCTGGCGCTCTGCGTTCCACCACCACAACGAGGCCGCCCTCTTTGCCAACCCGCTCGCCGTCTATCACGCCGACGAGCGAAGCCTCACGGCGCAGATCACGTATCGCATCACCGAGAACATGGCGCTCACGCTGAAGGGCACCAACCTCACCGACGACATCCAGCACAGTTACTACGGCGAACACGGTTCCACCGTTCACAACTTCGGCAACTGGATCGTCGGCCGCACGATCTCGGCCGGCGTGCGCTACTCGTTCTAAGCAAAAACTTGTTCTGTTAGTTCATGCGCAAGGGCAACCCACGGGGGTTGCCCTTTTTTATTCTCCGCAAAAAGTCGTCGCATGGCTGCCGCACGAAAATCCCGCAACGCCGCTCCCGCCGAATGTCCCGTATGCGGAGCCGATGTGCCGCGCAACGCGCGCGCCTGTCCCGAATGTGGCGCCGACGAACGCACCGGCTGGAACGAAGAAGACACCCGCTACGATGGACTCGATCTGCCCGATCATGCTTCCGACGAAAACGATTCATCCGCCAGCTCCCCGGGATCCCTGCCGCAAAACGTAAACGGCATCGCGCTTCACTGGTGGCTCCTCGCCGTGCTGCTTCTCGCCGCCATGATCTTCGGCTTCGTGCGAATCTTTTAAGGCGGTTGAAATTAAACGATAGCCGCGCATCTGCGCCGCGGGACGTGAGCCCACGACCACACCGGGCCGGGTTCCGGGGTGCACCCGCGGCCCGTGTGTGGTGTCCAAACCGCGCTCAATCGGACGAAGACGAACAACGCGCCGGGACGGCGCGTTCCACCCGTTCGCTGCGCGCTCGCGGCTGCCGGCGGGCGCGGGCTTTTATCATCAGTGTCCGTCCGTGGCATCCGTGGTTAAAAACGAATCAAGGTGCCCGACCGGCGAAGGCATCGCGGCGCCGACACTGCTCACTCGCCGTTGCGCGCACGTGCCACCGCTGACGCCATGAAGCTCGCCTGCGCCGAAAACGCGGCCTCTCCCGGCTTTCGTTTCACGGGTCGATAACTGCCATCGGCGTACAGCTCGCGCGCATTCGCGGTGTCGCGCAATTCGGTCGGGAAAAATTCTTTCGCGATCCAGTCGCGAAGCGTCGGATCCTCGACCGGGAAAACCACCTCGATGCGGCGGAAAAAATTGCGCGGCATCCAATCCGCGCTGCCGAGAAACACCTTCGGTTCTCCCGCTTGCGCGTTCTCGAAATAAAACGCGCGCGCATGCTCCAAGAAACGCCCGACGATGCTGCGCACGCGGATGTTTTCGCTCAGTCCTTCCACGCCCGGCACGAGACAGCAGGTCCCGCGTACGATGAGATCGATCGAAACGCCGGCCGCCGAAGCTTCGTAGAGTTTATCGATCGTGGCTTTGTCCACGAGCGAGTTCATCTTCGCGATGATGCGAGCGGGGCGCCCTGCGCGCGCGTTCTCAATCTCGGTTGTAATGAGTTCTTGGATACGCGCGTGAAGTGTGAACGGCGCGATCAACAAATGCCGAAACTGCGGCTCGCGGCTGAAACCCGTGAGAGAGTTAAATAAATTCGCGACGTCTTCCGTGATCGATTCGCGCGATGTGAAATAACTCAGATCCGTGTACAATCGCGCCGTGCGCGGATTGTAATTTCCCGTGCCGAGATGCACGTAGCGACGCATGCCATCGCCTTCGCGACGCACGACGAGACTGCATTTGCAGTGCGTCTTGTGGCCGACGAGTCCATAGACGACGTGCACACCGGCTTCTTCGAGCTGCCGCGCCCACTGGATGTTGTTGGCCTCATCGAAACGCGCCTTCAGCTCCACCAGCGCCGTCACTTGTTTTCCGTTGCGCGATGCCGCAATCAATGCGCGCACGATCGGCGAATCGCCACTCGTACGATACAATGTCTGCTTGATCGCAAACACCTGCGGATCGCGCGCGGCCTGCTCCACAAAATCCACCACCGGCGTGAATGCATCATACGGATGATGCAGCAACACATCCTGCGCGCGCAGCGTGTCGAAAATCTGTTCCGGCACGCGCAACGGCGAACACGCCACCGGAGTGAACGGCGGAAATTTCAGGTCGGGCCGATCGAGTTCGGCCAGCGCCATCAGGCGCAGCAGATTCAGCGGACCCGCGAGGCGGAAAACATATTCGTGCGAAAGATCGAGATGTTCGCAGAGCGTCGCGAAGATCGTCGAATCCACGCCTTCTTCTATCTCCAAACGCACCGCCGCGCCGCGCCGACGGTTGCGCAGTTCTTCTTCGATTTTTTTCAGCAGGTTTTCCGCTTCTTCCTCGTCGATGTAGAGGTCGCTGTTGCGCGTGACGCGAAACGCGTGGGCCTGCAACACGCGGTAGCCGGGAAAAAATTCTCCCGCGCACAACTTGATGATCTCGCTGAGAAACAAAAACCGCTGTTTCGTTCCATCCGGCGGCAACGCCACCAAGCGCGGCAGGATGCGCGGCACGGGCAGGATCGCGACGAGCCGTTCGATCGGCGTCGTTTCGGGATTATCGAGCGCGACGATGATGTTGAGCGTCTTGTTTCCGAGCTGAGGAAACGGATGCGATTGATCCAACGCGAGCGGCGTGAGCACCGGATAAATTTGCTCACGAAAATAAGTCCTCACCCACGCGACATCCCCGTCGTCGAGATCCTTCGCGGATTCGAAAACGATATCTTTTTTCGCGAGCGCCGGGATGAGTTCCGAGTGCCAGCAGCGATAAAGATCTTCCACTTGCGCGGCGACGACCGAGTGGATGCGCCGCAATTGCTCGCGCGGAGGCAATCCATCGACGCTCGGTTCGGCCACGCCCGACTCCGCTTGTTGAATGATGCCGGCCACGCGAATCTCGAAGAACTCGTCGAGGTTCGAACACACGATCGCGAGAAACTTCACGCGCTCCAACAGCGGCAGCCGCGCATCCTGCGCTTGCTCAAGCACGCGCCGATTAAACGCCAGCCAGCTCAGCTCGCGATTGAAGTATGCCGCTTTTTTGCGCCGCTCTTTCACCACCGGTTTCGCCTTCACCACCGGAGCCACCGCACGCGTCGTTTTCTTCGCGCGCACGCGTGTCGGTTTCGAGGAGCGGGGCTTGTCCATGGCGAGGGAAAGGGATGCGCAAGTTACGATTTTACCACCTGAAAACCATGAAATTCCGGAGGCGTCACCGAAACGTCACGTGCGCCGGCGGAGCGGGCGATGCACGCCTTCCCCCGCCTCCCGCGGCAATCAGACCATCTTTAGCTTGGGCAGATCCTGACCATCCACCAATCCGACCGGGCAACCGCGCCGGTCGACCACGATCAAGTCGTCGATTTTATACTCCTCAAACATCCGCAACGCCTCCACGCCGAGCGCGTCTTCCGAGATGACTTTCGGCGAGCGCGTCATGAACTGCGCAACCGGTTTCTCCAAAAACCCAGGACCGGTCAGCGCGCTGCGGCGGAAATCGCCATCGGTGAGGATGCCCGAGAGTTTTTTTGTCTTCGGATGCACGAGCGCGATGCTGCCTGATTTGGCTTTGGTCATCGCGAGAATCGCTTCCTGCAACGTGCGCGTCTCCACCATCACCGGCAGACGATCGCCCGTGCGCATGATATCTTTCACTTTCAGGAGCAACAGACGCCCGAGATTTCCCGCGGGATGATAACGCGCAAAATCCGTCCGCGTCATGCCGCTGTTGGCAAGCAACACCATCGCCAGCGCATCACCGAGCGCCAGCGCCGCGGTCGTGCTCGCGGTCGGCGCGAGTTTCAGCGGACACGCTTCGCGCGGCACACGATAAATAAGTCGAAAATCCGCGTGACGCCCTAAATCCGAATCCGCAAACGCCGTCAGCGCGACCACGCGCACGCCGAAGCGTTTCAACACCGGCACCAGGCGCACGACTTCTTCCGACTGCCCGCTATTGCTGAGCAAGATCGCCACATCGCCCTCCGCGCAAAGTCCAAGATCGCCATGCAACGCCTGCGTCGCATCGAGAAAACACGACGACACACCCGTGCTGTTGAAAGTGCCGGTGAGCTTCTGCGCGATGTGCGCGGATTTGCCGATGCCGGAGAAAATCAGTTTTCCGCCGCGCGCACGCATCGCTTCGATTTCGCGCGCCGTCGCGACGAATTCATCCCCGAGGTGTTTGGCCGTCGCGGCGAGCGCGTCCATTTCGATGCGGATGCACGCCCTCGCTCGCGCGATCACGGTTTTGGTTTCGAGAGCCATTTAGGGTTTGAGTCAGGAATGAGGTTGCCGAAGTTATGAGCCACTTTTCTTCGATCAATCCTTTCCGCTTACGATGAGGTTCCGCTTCCTTTCCTTCGGTGTCCTGGCGCTCGCCGCGCTTTTGCTGACTGCCGGCTGCAATCGGAACGACTCCCTCACGTTCACCGCTGAGGTTGACGAACCCGGTTACCGCCGCGGCAAAGAGTTGTTGCGCCAGGGGCGCAATCAGGAGGCGTTGGCGGAGTTTCACAAGGTCGTCGCCAAACGCGGCCTCTTCAACGCCCCCGAGGCGCACCTCGAGCTCGGCCTGATTTATCAAAATCACATCCGCGATCCGATTTCGGCGATCTATCACTACCGCCAGTATCGCGATCTGAAGCCCAACACCCAACAAGCGGAGTTCGTCCGCGGCCGGATCGACGCCGCCATGCGCGAATTCGCCAGCACGCTTCCCGGCAAACCGCTCGACAACCCGCTCACGCCCGCCGACAGCCCGGAAATCGTCCAACGCCTGCAACGCGAGAACGAACAACTGCACGCCGCGCTCGCTCGCCTGCGCGTCTCGCTCGGCCTCGCCGCGCAAGCGCCCGTCGACCATCAAGGCAACATCACTGCGTTCGCGCCGCACGAAGCACCGTCGCCCATCAGCCCCGTTTCGCCGGTCGCCGACGATGTCTGGGCGCCCGCGCAGCCTTACGAAGAAGACCCCGTTCAACAACCGTCGCAGCCTTCGCGCACGGCGCAACAAACCACGCAAGCGCCGCCCTCGCGGCCCACCACGCAGACGACTCCGCCCGCCCAAGCTGGACGCCGGCACATTGTGAAACAGGGCGAGGGTCTCTGGACGATTGCGCGCCAATATTACGGCACCGCCACCAATGCGCAGGTCGAAGCGATCTACAACGCCAACCGCGACCGCATGAGCTCCAAGTCCGACCTCAAAGTCGGCATGGAACTGCGCATTCCGTAATAAACTTAGCGCATGAGCTGCTCACTCACTGAACGCCACCCGCGTCCAGCTAACCTAGAGCATTTTAATTATACCATAGCCGTTGAACGGAGCTACGGCAGCGCCGACCGCTGGCCGGCTCTCTTTTAAACTGCCGGCGGCCGCGGGCGCTCTCACGGCTTACTTCGAAGTGTTCTAACAGTAAAAACACCGTCCAGCGGGGTTAACAGGGATTGACAAGCCCTGCGCTGCAAGAAGTTACTAACGGCCTATCCCTGACGGGAGGAAGGCGGCAGGGATTTTCCGCTTAAGCCTGGTTTATCCGGCGAATACACCATTCCTCCCGTCAGGCTTTTTTCTGAATCTGCACCCGGTTTTCGTCCGGTGACTTCTTCGCTCACTTCGCCCAAACACGCGAAAACTGCGGATGTCCTTCGATCGTCGCCGCCAAAGCAACGCGCTCGTCTTCGGTTAATCCCGCCGGAAATTGCGCGGCACTCCGACGCCAACGCGCGAGCCAATCCTCATTCAACAGCTTCGGTCGTCGCGGATGCGTGCGCGCTGAATTTTCGTGCGTAAACGCAATCGTGGTCGTGGCTTTGGGGCCCGAACCAACGCCCTCGCCCACAAAAAAGCCGGCGCTCAACAACGCCACGCGCACCGCCGTCGCGCACGAGTATGTGTAGAGTTCGGCCGGTCGTTCGCCGCAATGCCTCCGCAACCGCGCAAACACGTCGGCCGTCCACAACGGCGCGTCGGTTTTCGCCGAAAAGGGATCGTAGAAAATGATGTCGGGCTGCGGCGCGCGTTCGAGCCATTCGAGAAAATCGCCTTCCAACAATTCCCAGTTCAAGCGCCCCGAGGAATGCGCCCAACGTCCTTCGTTCAGCAACGTCCGCGGCGCGCCGTGACGCAGATGCGGAAAACTTCCCGCATAACGCGTCGCCAATCGCAACGGATCCAAATCGCGCTCGAAACTCACCAAGCGCAAAGGCCGTATCGCTTCCTCGCCCGCGGCCTCTAGTTTGCGCTCGAAACACTGCACCGCCGCCATCGCATTCGACGCCGCGCCCAGGCCGACATCCCACACGACGCACTCGCCTGCATCCGCGGGTTGTTCACGCAAACGCTCCGCGAGACACGATTGCTCCACGTACACCGCGCGCGCTTCGTCCTCCGGTCGATTGACCGAGTGCATGATCTCTCCCGAACTAATCTGACGAATACTGGAGAACCCGCGCTCGTTGGTGACGACTTCGTAGTTGCCGCGCTGATACGCGCGCGCTCGTCGCCCGGGTTTGGGCGGACGATTCGGATTTTCTTCGTCCGATAAAATCAACTCGCGCCGCCGCCGTTCGTAGTAATCGACAAACGTGTCGTTCTCGATCGCTTCGCGCATCTCGCGCATGAGGCGGTGATAAAACGCGAGATTGTGCACGCCGAGCAGATGCCAGCCGAGCGTCTCCTCCGTCTTCACCAGATGATGCAGATATCCGCGCGAATAATGTCGGCAGCAGTGACAGGTGCATTCCGGATCGAGCGGGGCGTCCGAGAAGCGATACACCGAGCGGCGAAGCTGCAGCTTGCCGCGCTGCGTAAACACCACGCCACGCTGCGCCGCTTGCGTGGGAATAATGCAGTCAAACATGTCCACACCGCGATGCACCGACTCGAGCAGATCGATCGGCGTGCCCACCCCCATCAGGTACCGCGGTTTATTTTCCGGCAGCCAGTCCGTCACCATGCCGGTGAAACGATAACGCTCTTCGTGCGTTTCCCCCACCGCGAGCCCGCCTATCGCGAGGCCATCGAACGGCAGCTCGCGCAAAAACTCCGCACTTCGGCGACGCAGCTCGGGATGACACGCGCCTTGCACGATCCCGAACAACGCCTGCGGCGAATCTCCACGCGCTTCCAACGATCGCCGCGCCCAACGATGGGTCAGCGCCATCGCCGCCTCCGCTTCCGCGAAACCTGCGGTCGAGGGAATGCATTGGTCGAGCACCATCATGATGTCGCTGCCGATCGTGCGCTGCATCGCGATGCTCGTTTCCGGCGATAGCAAATACTCGCGTCCATCGACGTAGCTTTTGAAACGCGCCCCGTCTTCATTCATCACGCGCGCGCCGGGCAGAGAAAAAATCTGAAACCCACCCGAATCCGTGAGCACCGGTTGATCCCAACGCATGAAGCGATGGATGCCGCCAAATCGCTCGAACACCTCCGGCCCCGGACGCAGCAGCAGATGATAAGTATTCGCGAGCAGCACGCTCGCGCCCGTTTCTTTCAACGTCTCGACCGTCTGCGCTTTCACCGTGGCCTGTGTGCCCACCGGCATGAACACCGGCGTGCGCACTTCGCCGTGCAGCGTACGAAAACGCGTCGCGCGCGCCTTCGAGCCGGAGGCTTTTTTCTCAAGGGTAAACGGAAGTCGTGACATGAAATGGACCCAAGTCCGCCGCCACTAAGCGCGACATTCCCCAGCCGAGGCAAGGAACGAGCCGTGGAAAAATTTTCGGACGCCGCGCGCGTATTCAGTTTTCAACT
The DNA here is from genome assembly GCA_937958045.1 of uncultured Opitutaceae bacterium. Classification (GTDB taxonomy): domain Bacteria; phylum Verrucomicrobiota; class Verrucomicrobiia; order Opitutales; family Opitutaceae; genus Nibricoccus. Next base: position 22,963 of record CALFXL010000052.1, read on the forward strand.
ACACGTTTCGCGCTCCCGATCCACGGCGAACGCCCGTGTTGCTGATTGGAGCGGCTGGACGGAATCGAACCGACGATACCTCTTTGGAAGAGAGGAGTTTTACCACTAAACTACAGCCGCGAAAAAAGTGACGACCGGCGAGCTTCGTCCGCGTTCAACGCCGGTCAAGCCTTCGCTGCGGCAGTGTTTAATCTCGCCGCGACGCAGCGCGCGAAAGTGGCCGGCATTCACATCTTTTTGCAAATCGCTGGGCTGTAAATGGTCCCAAAAGCAAGAATAGGGTTTTTTTAACAAGCAAATACCGGGAATCAAGTTGCCGCACCCTTGTGCCGACATTTCCTGACAGACATCATGGCTTTCATCTCCTCTGCTCCCGCTGCGAAAACTCCTCTCCGCGCCGGTGCGACGTCGAAACGTCCCAACATCCGGGCCGCCCAAAATTTGGCCAAGCAGAAGGCGCTGGAGAAAAAGGCGCTCAACTACAAACTGCCGCTTGGCGAGCTCGCGATCTTCACGCAGCAGCTCGCGTCGCTCCTCACCGCCGGCCTGCCGCTCGTGCAGTGCTTGGAAGCGCTGCAGGAGCAGACCGAAGATCCGGTTTTCCGCATCATCATCCGCGATGTGCGTCAGGACATCTCCGCGGGTAATTCCTTTTCGTCCGCGGTGAAAAAATTCCCACGCTCGTTCAACTCGCTCTTTGTCTCGATGGTCGAGGCCGGCGAAGCATCGGGTGCGCTCGCGGAGATTCTCGGCAAGGTCGCCGCCTATTTCGAATCGAGCGTGAAACTCGCCAAGAAGGTGAAGTCCGCCATGACCTACCCGATCGCCGTCATCGGTCTCGCGATCGTGTTGGTGACCGTGCTGCTCATCTTCGTCATTCCGGTTTTCTCGAAAATGTTCGCCGACTTCGGCAAAGCGCTGCCCGCGCCCACGCAGATGCTCATCGACTTCTCGAACTTCCTGCGCGGCTGGGGTGGCCTGTGGACACTTATCGGCATCATCGCCGCCGTTTTCCTCATTAAAAAATACGTCAGCACGCCCGCCGGTCGCGCGCATAAAGACCGCTTCCTCGTTCGCGCGCCGATCTTCGGCAATCTCATCCACAAGATCGCGCTCTCCCGTTTCTGCCGCACGTACGCGACGCTCATCCGCTCCGGCGTACCGATCCTGCGCACACTCGAAATCGTCTCCGCCGCCAGCGGCAAGGTGCAGATCGAAAACGCCTGCGTCGACATCGCCAAACACGTGAGCCAAGGCGGACAAGTTTCCGAAGTCGTCGCCGCCGACAGCTTCTTCCCGCCCATGATGAAACACATGATCAAGGCCGGCGAAACCACCGGCAATGTGGACGGCATGATGGGCAAGATCGCCGACTTCTACGACACCGAAGTCGACGCCACCACGGCGGCCCTCACTTCACTCATCGAACCCCTGCTTATCGTCTTCCTCGGCGTGGTCGTGGGCGGCATCGTTATGGCGATGTTCCTGCCGATCTTCAACCTGGCCGGTGTTGCCGGTGGCATCTAACCGTAACCCCACGAACGTAAAACAGGACTCGCGCCGGCCGGCTTTTTCCTCTCAGTTGGCCGCGAATTCTGCTCATGCCCTCCGTTCTCATCGTCGACGACCTGCTCTCCATTCATGAGATGCTGGATGCGGTTATCCAACCGACCGGTTTTTCCACAGCATTTGCCACCGATGGAGAGAAGGCTTTGGCCCGCTACAAGGCCGAGCGGCAGGACATCATCCTCGCCGACATCGACATGAAGCCGATGGACGGGATCACGCTGCTCAAGCAGATCAAGCTCTTCGATCCCGGCGCCGTCGTGGTCATCATGACCGCTTACGCGAGCACCGAGAGCGCGATCCAGGCGCTTAAGCACGGCGCGTTCGATTACTTACAAAAGCCTTTCCGCGTCGATGAGCTCATCAGCACGCTCAAGCGCGGCCTCGAGTACAAACAATTCTCCCAACAATCCGATCGCGGACACAGCACGGCGCCTTTCCCGACCGTCAAGACCGCCGACATCGAAGGCCGTCTGATCGGCAGCAGTCCGAAGTTCAAGAAGCTCATCCAGCAGGTTAAAAAACTCGCGACCGTCCGCACGCCCGTGCTGCTGCAGGGCGAAGTCGGCACCGGCAAAAGCACCGTCGCAGAAATTCTCCACTCGGCCGCCGCATCCGCGGATGGGCAGCTCGTCCGCATCGATTGCTCGGTGAGCGACGAAGAAAATTTCCGCGAAGGTCTTCTCGGCCAGAGCGGCACCGGCGGTACTTGGGTGAAGCAGGCGCAGGGCGGCACGCTCTTCCTGCATCATCTCCAATGCCTGCCGCTGCCGATGCAGAAAGAACTCGTGAGCGTGCTCCGCTCCGCCGCGTCCGGCTTCCGCCTCATCTGCACGACATCGGAAGACCTCGAAAAACTCACCGACGAAGGTTCTTTCCACGACGAACTTTTCTACCGCGTCGCATCGTTGCCGGTTATCTTGCCGCCGTTGCGCGATCGCACCGACGACATTCCCGCGCTCGTCAAACACTTTGCCAGCAAGGCCGCGAATCCCAACTTCGACGCGAGCCAGATCGAATTCACCGACGACGCGCTCGACGTGCTCCGCGCCTATCACTGGCCGGGCAATCTCACCGAGCTCAACCAAGTCGTCTCCAAACTCGCCTCCGCCGCCGAGTCGCGCGTGATCACCTCGCAAGAGTTGCCCATGCGCCTCAAGGAATTGCGCGACTGGCCCAAGCTCGAGGACTACCTCGCCGGGCAGAAAAAGCAGTACACCGATCTGGTGTTGCGCGCCTGCAATGGCGACGTCGCCAAAGCCGCCAAGGTGCTCGGTGTACCCGCCGCGCAATTGAAGTAACGCCGCTCCCCAACAGCGCTTAAAACACGCCATAGACCTTTCCGTTGCGCTTTGCGTTTCGCTTCGGTCTCCGGCTAAAAATCGCGGCCTCGACTCTCGCGCCCAGTTTCCCGCTTGCGCCTCCCGGACGCGCTCGCAACCCTCGCCAAAATCTACGTCCATGCCCAAACGCACCGACCTTCAGTCCATTCTCATCATCGGCGCCGGCCCCATCGTCATCGGCCAGGCCTGCGAGTTCGATTACTCGGGCACCCAAGCCTGCAAGGCGCTCAAGGAAGAGGGCTACCGCGTCATCCTGGTCAACTCCAACCCCGCCACCATCATGACGGACCCGGAGTTCGCCGATGTCACCTACATCGAGCCGCTCACCGTCCCGATGCTCGAGAAGATCATCGAGGCGGAAAAACCCTCCGCGCTCCTCCCGACTCTCGGCGGCCAGACCGCGCTCAACCTTTCGATGGAGTTGCACAAGGCGGGCATCCTCCAAAAGCACGGCGTGGAGATGATCGGTGCCAAACCCGAAGCGATCACCAAGGGCGAGGACCGCGAAACCTTTAAGCAGGCCATGCTCAAGATCGGCCTCGATGTCGCCCGCTCCGCCACCGTGAAGTCGATGGAAGAAGCGCGCGCCGCCGCCGAAAAACTCGGCACGTTCCCGCTGATCATTCGCCCGTCCTTCACCCTCGGCGGCCAAGGCGGCGGCATCGCTTACAACAAAGAAGAGTTCGAGCGCATCGTCGCCAACGGCATCGATATTTCCCCCGTCCACGAAGTCCTCGTCGAAGAATGTCTCCTCGGCTGGAAGGAATACGAGATCGAGGTCATGCGCGACCGTAAGGACCAGTGCGTGGTCATCTGCTCGATCGAAAACTTCGATCCGATGGGCGTGCATACCGGCGACTCCATTACCGTCGCCCCCGCCATGACGCTGACCGATAAAGAATATCAGGTCATGCGCGACGCCTCCTTCGCCGTCATCCGGGAGATCGGCGTCGAGACCGGCGGCTCCAACATCCAATTTGCCGTCGATCCCGTCACCGGCCGCATGGTCGTGATCGAGATGAATCCGCGCGTGTCCCGCAGCTCCGCGCTCGCCTCCAAGGCCACCGGTTTCCCCATCGCAAAAATCGCCGCCAAGCTCGCCGTCGGCTACACGCTCGACGAACTCAAGAACGACATCACACGCGTCACGCCCGCGTCGTTCGAGCCCACGATCGACTACGTGGTCACGAAGATCCCGCGCTTCACCTTCGAAAAATTCCCCGACGCCGACTCTGCGCTCACCTCGGCGATGAAATCCGTCGGTGAAGCCATGGCCATCGGTCGCACCTTCAAGGAATCGTTCCAGAAGTGCCTGCGCTCGCTCGAAACCGGCGCCCGCGGCTTCGGCGGCGGTGGCGGCAAATGGGGCGGCGACGAACTCCCCGACGATCAGATCATCAAACAAAAACTCGGCACGCCCAACGCCGAGCGCGTTTATTACATTCGCTACGCCTTCCTCGCCGGCTACACGGTCGAGCAGATCTTCAACATCACGAAGATCGATCGTTGGTTCCTCACCCAGCTCCAGGAAATCATCCAGATGGAGCAGGATTTGAAGAAACAAACGTTGGCCGACATCGATGCGTTCACGCTTCGTCGCGCCAAACAATTCGGTTTCTCTGACGCCCAACTCGCGCACATCCTCAAGAGCGACCTCGCGACCGTCCGCGCTCATCGCAAAAAGATCGGCGTCAACACCACCTACCGCTTGGTCGACACCTGCGCCGCGGAATTCGAGGCGTTCACGCCGTATTATTACTCCAGCTACGGCGACGAGAACGAGATCCTCCCGCCCAAGGGCAAACGGAAGATCATGATCCTCGGCGGCGGCCCCAATCGCATCGGCCAGGGCATCGAGTTCGACTACTGCTGCGTCCACGCGTCGTTCGCGCTGCGCGAAGCCGGTTTCGAAACGGTGATGGTTAACTCCAATCCGGAAACCGTCTCGACCGATTACGACACATCCGACCGTCTCTACTTTGAGCCGCTCACGCTCGAAGACGTTTTGGAAATTTATCAGCAGGAAGGCTGCGAAGGCGCCATCGTGCAATTCGGCGGACAAACCCCGCTCAACCTCGCCACCGCCCTCAAGGCCAACGGCGTGAACATCATCGGCACCAGCCCCGAAAGCATCGAGGCCGCCGAAGACCGTAAACTCTTCTCCGCGATCCTCAACAAGACCGGACTCAAGTCGCCGGCGCATCGCACCGCGCTCACCGAAGCCGACGCCCTCGCGGCCGCCAATGAGATCGGCTTCCCCGTTCTCCTCCGCCCGTCCTTCGTGCTCGGCGGTCGCGGCATGTTCATCGTCTACACCGAGGAAGAATTCAAAAACGTCGTCCGCCAGGCGTTCGATGTCATGCCCGACAAACCCGTCCTCATCGACAAGTTCCTCGAAGACGCCATCGAGCTCGACGTCGACTGTATCAGCGACGGGGATACCACCGTCATCGGCGGCATGCTCGAGCACATCGAGTTCGCCGGCGTGCACTCGGGCGACGCGTCCATGGTCATGCCGCCGCACACGCTCGGCAAAGCCATGCTCCAGACCGTTCGCGAAGCCACCAAGGCCCTCGCCCGCGAGCTCAACGTCATCGGCCTCATGAACGTCCAGTTCGCGATCAAGGACAACCAACTCTACGTCCTCGAAGTGAACCCGCGCGCCTCGCGCACCGTGCCGTTCGTCGCCAAAGCCATCGGCATCCCCCTCGCGAAACTCGCCGCCAAGGTCATGACCGGCGCCAAGCTCAAGGACCTCGGTTTCACCCGCGAACAAACGCCCAAACACTGGTGCGTGAAGGAAGCCGTTTTCCCGTTCGTCCGCTTCCCCGGCGCGACCATCACACTCAGCCCGGAAATGCGCTCCACCGGCGAAGTCATGGGCCTCGACGAAGATCTCGGTATCGCCTTCGCCAAAGCGCAGGCCGCCGCCAAGCCCGGCCTGCCGACCTCCGGCAACGTCTTCCTCTCCGTCAAAGACAGCGACAAGACCCGCGCCGTCGAACTCGCCCGCCAGCTCGAGACGCTCGGCTTCGCGATCTACTCGACCAGCGGCACCGCGCAGCACCTCGCCGACAACGGCGTGAAGGTCAACCGCCTCGCCAAGATCAACGAAGGCCGCCCGACCGCGGTCGACATGATCAAGAACGGCCAGATCCAGCTCATCATCAACACGCCCGGCGGCATGATCCCGCGCAAGGACGAGAACAAAATCCGTTCCGCCGCGTATGCCCATAGCGTGTGCATCATGACCACGATCACCGGCGCCCAAGCCGCCGTGAATGGCATCAAGGCGCTGCTCAATAAAAAAGTCGGCGTCCGCCCGATCCAAAAATACGTCGGCAACGTCCAGCTCGTCTAAACGAGCTCGCGATTATTTCTCTTTTCGAGGGAGCGCCCACCGCGCTCCCTTTTTTATTGGACGTTTTCGGCCGCGCCTCGCGCTACGCGAAACCTCGCATTCTCGCGCAATCACGCCGCCGGCGCGCTCGCGCGAGAATGCAAGGTTTCGCGCGCCGACCAATCGGCCGTCAGCGCCGCCACGATCTCCTCATCGGGCTGCACGATCGCGCCCGCGTATTTGGAACTTGAATACACCGCGCGTTCCAGATCGCGCAGCACGCGCGCATCGAAGCAATCCACGAACATGTGGAAATACGCGACCTGCGAACGATCGCCGAGCGCCTCGTGCAACGCCCGCGCGTCCTTCGCTTCGTCCTTGGTGAGATAGCTGCCAAACACCGGCCGACGCGCACCGCCGATCCGATGCAGCCACGCGCAATGCGCACGCGCATTTTCCCAGCCCATCGCATCGAACAGCGACACATCGAGCACCGCGGTTTCGTATGCCAACGTTTCCACATCGCCGGAGCCCGCGCTCCACAATTGCACGATCATCGCGCGCAGCGCCTGCGTAAGATCGCCGGGCAATTCCGCCTTCCGCGCCAGTGCAGCATCGAACCACGCGCGCATCGCGCCGGCGTCCTGCGCCACACACGCATTGCGCAATGCGGCAAGCCCTTGCGGCCCCCGGGCCGACGCCCATTCGCCGGGGCGATGAAACGTCAGCACATGCCGGATTTGCAACGGGTCCGCGCGATGTACACGCACATCCGTATCGTTCGCCGCCTGCGCTTCGCAGTAATCCGCGACTTCCTCGGGCAGCACACCCCACATCAGCGATAAACGACGAAAACTCGCGACAACTCGCAGCACATCATCCTCGCGCACGAGCGGTGCGTCCGGACCGGGGAAACGCGCCCGCGCGATCGCGTACAACCGTCGCAGCGCTCGCAAAAACTCGTCACGCGCCGACTGCTCCAGCGCTCGCACCTCCGCACTGGCCTGCGTCATCGGACCAACCGCGCGCAAAAAAACCGCCTCAAGCGCCGCATCGTCCGCCGCACGCAATGGCTGCAAACGTGGACGCGCAGGGGCCGTCCTCCGTCCCAACGAAAAAACACCATCGAGCGAATCCGGCATGCGAAACAGCATAAAGCGCCAAGGTTGAGCCGGCGCGCGGTTTATAGCAATTTATTTACATGAAGCCCCTTCCGCAGACGCGAGCGGTGGACACCAGATCGTAATTTATTAGAAAAGAATGACTTATTAGCTGTTTTCCACTCTCACAAGCGTTTGTGAAACTCAAAAAACTTTCCCGCTTTTTGATCTCAGACGCGTGTTCCGTGCGAAAAATGCGCAATCTTTGACTGTTCGCTTTTCCCCAACACGACGTCTTGCGACGGCCCGCTCCCCCCAAATCGGTGCCACTTCCCGTGCGTGACATCGTCCGCCTCGCTCCCCACGTTGACGCATCATCATCATGGCTTCTGCGTCCGTCACTCTCGTCGCCCTCCTTCATGGTCCCGACCGTCCCGGTTTGGTCGCCAGCACCTCCGGTTGGATCTTTGAACATGGCGGCAACATCCTGCACGCCGACCAACACCGCGACACCGAGCAAGGCGTCTTCTTTCAGCGCATCGAGTGGACCGCATCCACGGACATCACCGCCGGCGATGCCAACGCTTTCCGTCAGTTCGCCGAATCGCTCGGCATGGAAGTTCGCGTGGCCAGCTCAGAGCAGCGCACGCGCGTCGCGTTGTTCGTCTCGAAATTCGATCACTGTTTCCACGATCTCATCCTCCGCTGGAAGGGCGGCGACTACCCGTGCGACATCGTCGCCATCGTTTCCAACCACACCACGCTCGCAGAGGCTGCGGCGGGTTACGGCATTCCGTTTCATCACATCCCCGTCACCCCAGAAACCAAAGCCCAGGCCGAGACCAGACAACTCGAGCTCCTGCGCTCGCTCGATGTCGAACTCGTCGTCCTCGCGCGCTACATGCAGGTGCTTTCCGCCGATTTCCTCCAAAAATTCGGCCGGCCCGTCATCAATATCCATCACTCGTTCCTCCCTGCGTTTGCCGGCGGTCGCCCGTATCATCAGGCGCACGAACGCGGCGTGAAACTCATCGGCGCCACCGCGCACTACGCCACCGCCGTCCTCGATGATGGCCCGATCATCCAGCAAGACGTCGCGCGCGTCACCCATCGTCACAGCGTGAACGATTTGGTGCGCCGCGGGCGCGATCTCGAAAGAATCGTGCTCGCTCAAGCCGTACGGTGGCACCTCGAACATCGCGTGCTCGCTTACGGTAACAAGACCGTCGTCTTCGACTAAGCGCAGCGCAAATACGTCTTTTCCATTAAGCGCGGACGCATCCCTGATGCGTCCGCGCTTTTGTTTTTTCGGCAAAATTTCCGTTGGACGCCGCCCGGCGCGCGCGTTCTCGTCGCGGCCTACCCCATTACCCCATATGCACCTACGGGAGGTCATACGCATCGGGGCGGCTTCGCTATGCGCACTCTGTGCCTGCGCATCCGCCTTGTCACAAAACGAAACGGTATCCGCGTACTCCGGCGAAGTGATCCGCGCTTCGGGTCGTCCTTTCGCCGGCGCGCGCGTCGTGCTGCGCCACACCGACACCGGACTCGAACAACGCGCCCTGACCAATGCGTCGGGACGCTTCGCCTTCGCCGGACTTCCACCCGGCGGCCCTTACCGGCTCCGTGTATCCAGTTTTGGATACACGCCACAGATCATCGAAAACATCGTGCTCGATCTCGGCGAAAATCACGCCCCCGAGCTTCGCCTCACGCGCAGCGCCGACACACCCGCGCACGAACTCGATGCGTTTATCGTCACCGCCGCACGCCTCCCCATCGAAGCCGGCACCGGCTCGATTCTCGCTGGCGATGAACTCGACGACCAGCCGTCGATCGAACGCTCGCTCAACGAATATGCGCGCACCGATCCACACGTCGCGTTGATCGATGCCGAGCGCGGCGAACTCACGGCAGGCGGCCAAAACACGCGCTTCAACTCCACCCAGATCGACGGCGTGCGTCTCGACGACCTCTTCGGCCTCACCGCCAACGGACTGCCTTCGCAGGGCAATCCCTTTTCCATGGAAACCGTTGAAGCCGTCTCAATCGACGTCGCACCGTATGACGCAAGCCGCGGCGGTTTCACCGGCGCATCCGTCAACGCCGTCACGCGCTCCGGCACGAACCAGTTCAGCGGTTCGCTTTATTATTCGTATCGAAATCAAAACTACCGCGCACGACATCCGGTCACCGGCGAACGCGATCCGTTTTCCCAATACACGGCCGGCGTGACGTTCGGCGGACCTCTGTTGCCCAAACGGCTTTTCTTTTTCGCCGGATACGAACGCTCGCAGCGCACCGAACCCGCGCCCGCTCCCGGCTTCTCGCCCGATCCCGTCGCGCTCGAACGCATCATCTCCATCGCGCGCGATTACGGCCACGACGCCGGCCGGCTCATCAATCCCGGCTCGCAACGCAAAGAGGACAACAAATACCTGCTGCGCCTCGACTGGCATGTTTCGCCCGCTCATCGCATCAGCGCGCGCTACAGCCAGACGCGTGGACACATGCCGTCGTTCGTCGACTACTCGACCAGCGGTCGCGTTTCGCTCAGCGGCCATTGGTATCAAAGTATTCAAAATCTCGATACATGGTCCGTGCAGGCGTTCAGCCGCTGGGGCGATATTTTCCAAACCGAGGTCAAGGCCGCGGGACATCGTTACGCGTCGGGACGCGAGCCTTACACGCGTTTCCCCCAAGTGCGCATCAACGGCGTGCCGGCTGAAGATGGCTCCGGTACCGGCTCCGTCTTTCTCGGCACCGACGAATCCAGCCAGGTCAACGATCTCTCCGTGCGGAATTTTCAATCGGCTGCCTCCGGCACGTGGCTGCTCGGCAAGCATCGTCTTTCGCTCGGCGTCGAAGCGGAGCGAAGCGATTTCGACAATACGTATTTACAGAACGCATACGGCGCGTACTCGTTCGCCAGCGTCAACGCCTTCGCCGCCGGCACGCCGAGCGCGTTCACTTACCAGTACATGCTGCCCGGCCGCCGTCCGTCCGTATCCTGGGGTTACACGACGCAGGTGGTTTTTCTTCAGGACCGCTGGCAGATCACACCGCGGTTCAACGTCACCGCCGGCGTGCGTTTCGAGCGATTGCTCACAACCGACAAACCGATTCGCAACGAACGTTTCGAAGAGGTCTTTGGCCGCCGCAACGACCGCACGATTAACGGCGCATCACTCCTCGCGCCGCGCTTCGGCGCCGTGTGGAAATTCGGTAAACGGGGACGCGGCACGTTGCGCGGCGGAGCGGGCGTTTTTCGTGGGAAGGCACCGGGCGTGTGGCTCTCCAACCCTTACTCCAACGACGGTCTTTCCAGCCTTGTGAACACCTCGATCAGCCGCTTTTCGCCCGACCCCGACAATCAACCGACGGGAAACCCGGCGACGCGTCGCCAACGCGTGGACTTGCTCGATGACGATTTCCAAATGCCAACCGTCGCACGCGCAAATCTCGCCGTCGAACATCGCCTGCCGTGGCTCGGCTTCATCGCGTCGGCAGAAGCGCTTCAAACATGGACGCTGGAGGGGCTCACTTATCGCAATCTCAACCTCCGTCGCACCGGCACCGGCCCCGACGGTCGAGCGATCTACGGCAACCGCACCGCATCGTTCGCGCTCTCGAGCAACAGTCAGTATCAACATTCTGAATACGCGGACGTTTATCTGCTGACCAACACCGACCGCGGACGCGCCACGCAACTCACCGCGCGACTTCGTCGCCCGCTGCGTGGTTTCTGGGGTGCGTCGTTTTCTTATACACGCAGCGATGTCCGCGAAGTGAGTCCAGTCACATCGAGCACGGCCGCGACCAACTTCTCCACGCGCATGAGTCTCGATCCAAACGACGAAGAACCCGGCACCGCGAGCACCCAGATCCGCGATCGCATACTCGCGAGCGGCACACTGCGTTTCTCTTTCATCCGCCGCCTCGATACGCGCATCACACTCGCTTACGAAGGTCGCAGCGGACGTCCGTACAGCTTCATCTTCGGCAGCGATGTGAACGGCGATTCCGCCGATTACTCGAACGATCTTTTCTATGTTCCGGCCGGTCCGTCCGACCCCAAAGTGCGTTGGGCTTCAGCCGAGCAAAAGGACGCGTTTTTCACCTACCAGCTTTCGAATCCCCGTCTCGCGCGTTTCGCCGGCCAGGTGGTGCCGCGCAACAGCGAACGCAGTCGTTTCGTGCATCAGTTCGACCTCAAGCTCAGTCAGCAGATCACGCTCTGGCGCACATGGCGCGCGGAGATTTTCGGCGATGTGATCAATCTCGGCAACTTGCTCAACCCGCGCTGGGGCCGCATCGAGCAAGTGAGTTTCCCGTACGGCCTGATCGTCGCCAACGCCAGCTACGACCCGACTGCCAATCAATACGTGTATCGCTACACCGCCGCTCGCACCGAAACGCTTCAGCCCGGTCCGTCGCGCTGGCAGATTCAAGGCGGCGTTCGCGTGCGTTTCTGAATGGCCGCGCCGACTTCCGCGCGCGCTTGTTGATTTCCTGCATTTACAGAGGAGGGACGATTTGTTTTCGTCCGGCCTCTTTTTCCATTCAACCGCACTGCGTCACTCGCTCCGCACATGTCCACATCTGCCCCTTCCGATCCGCAAAAGTCCGACCAAACCACCGCCAGCGGAGCTCCGGTCGCGATCAGCTTCGAAGAAAAGCTCCGCCATTTTTGGGAGAAAAATTCCCGCGTCGTGTACATCTCGTGCGCGGCGATCATCGCGGCGATCTTGGTCCGCGGCGGCCTCGATTATCTTCGTGAGCAAAAAGAAAAGGAGATCGCCGCCGCCTACGCTTCCGCCACGACCAGCGAGCGCCTGAAAGCTTTCGCGTCCGCGCACTCCAGCCACGTGCTTGGCGGTGCCGCCGAGCTGCGCCTCGCCGACGAAGCCTATGAAGCCGGCAAATACACTGAAGCGGTTGCCGGTTATCAAAAAGCCGCCGAGATCCTGAAAGACACGCCTTTCGCCGCTCGCGCCGAGATCGGCATCGCCGTTTCACAGATCCTCGCCGGCCAGACCGCCGACGGTGAAGGCCGCCTCCAGCGTTTCGCCGACAACGCCAGCCAGCCCGCCACACTCCGCGCCGAAGCCGCTTATCATCTCGCGACGCTCCGCGCCGAAGCCGGTCGTATCGACGAAGCCAACGCGCTCTTCGATCGTGCCTCGGCACTCGACCCCACCGGCATCTGGGCTCAACGTTCCATGATGCAGCGCGCCACGCTCCAAACCTCCGCCACGCCTTGAGCGTGATGGTCGGGGCGATAGGATTCGAACCTACGACCTCCTGGTCCCAAACCAGGCGCTCTACCAGGCTAAGCTACACCCCGAAAAATCACCGAAAGCACTCACCAAGCTTCCGACTGTCAATGTAATCTCAAAAAAACTCCGGCCGGGTTGCTGCACTCCACGTGTGTGACTCTCTGCTTGCTTGAGTCCTGCTTTCATCCTAACGCTCGAAACCTCAATTCTCCCTAATTTCAATGGACACCATTTCCCGCGAAAATAACAGCATCCTGCCACTCGCAGGAGTCATCGCCGGCGCCGCCGCGCTTCTCCTCGCCGTCGTGGCGCTGTTCAAGCTGAACTCTGCCGGCAAAGAGATCGCCAACCTGAAAGAAGATCTCAATTCGCGCCTCATGTCCGTGGAGAACCAGCTCAGCACGAGCGCTTCCGCAGGCGATGAAGCCCGCCGCATCGCCATTCAGCTTCGCAACGACAACAACCGCCTGAAGGAAGACATCAACAAGGCCTTCGGCGACGTCGCCAATGAGCTCGGCGCGATCCGCGGTGAACTCGCCAAAGCTCAGACCGCGCGCCCTGCCTCGTCCGGCGGCTCCAACGGTGGCAGCAAGGCCGCTCCGGTCGCTGGTCCCGATGAGTACCTCGTGAAATCGGGCGATACTGGCGTGAAGATCGCCCGCGAACACGGCGTTTCCCTTTCGGATCTGCAAGCGGTGAATCCCGACGTGAACTGGAATCGCCTCAAGGTTAACGACAAGATCAAGCTCCCGAAGAAATAATCCCTTCGACGCTCCCTTTTTAAACCTCCCGACGTTTCACGCGCGGGAGGTTTTTTATTTTCAACGCATCCGCCCGCATGTCTTCCGCGACTCCTCCTGCTTGGGAAAAACTCGCCACCACGTCCGTCGCACCCACGCGCATTTTCGATCTTTGTTCGATCCGTTACCGCCATCCGGTGCGACAGGTTGAGCGCGACTTCTATGTGATCCAATCACCCGATTGGGTAAACGTCGTCGCGCTCACCACCGATGATCGTCTCGTGCTCGTGAACCAATTTCGTTTCGGCATCGATCAGCATTCATGGGAAGTTCCCGGCGGCATCATCGATCAAGGCGAAGATCCCGTCGCCGCCGGCGTGCGCGAGTTGCGCGAGGAAACCGGCTACGTGGGCACCGGCGCGCGTTTGCTTGGCTCGATCCATCCCAATCCCGCGATCATGGCTAATCGCTGCCATCTCGTGCTCGTGGAAAACTGCACGCGCGTGAGCGACTTGTCGTGGGACACCGATGAAGAAATCCAGGTCACGGCGCGTCCCGTCGATCAAGTGCTCGCCGAAGCGCGCACTGGGCTCATCACACACAGCTTGGTGTTGAGCGCGTTGTTTTATTTCGAACCGCACTGGCGAGAAATGCAGCGCAATGGACACGGCAGATAACGACCGCTTATTTGACTCCGCCCACGCGTGCCGTTAGGTGCCTAACTCATTTTATTGTGACGACTGCCAGCCTTCCTCCTCCTCCGCTTTTCGGCAACAGCCGCGACGTCCTTGGCGACGCTCCGCACAGCCGTCTTCCCGAGCCCCTGGAAAACGAGATCCGGGCCATCTATCGCCGCAGTCCGCTTTACACACAACGCTTCGCGCTGCATCCCGAGCCGTTGCACTGGAGTTGTTACCGCGAGATCCCCGTGCTCTCAAAACAAGAAATCGTCGAGCGCGGCCACACAGCCTTCTTCGAAGACTACTCGCTGATCGAACGCGGACTTCAGGAAAAACGTTTCGAATACGAATCCACCTCCGGCACCACCTCGGGCCCGATGACGGTGATCATGGAGGAAGGTTGGTGGAATGAACAAACCGCCCGCGCCTATCGCGCGCATCCGCTCCTCGCGGAGTATGCCGATCGCCCGTATCGCAAGTGCATCCTCGCGCCTGTCGGCTGCTCCAGCAATCTCTGCCCGTACGAAGATCATCCGTTTCCGCACCGCTATTTCGACGGCACGGTTTATCTGAATCTTACCAGCGATCCGTTCGTATTTCCCGAATCGGAGTGGGATCGCATCCTCCTCGAACTGCAAGCCGTGCAACCAGAGGTCATCGAGGGCGAACCGATTTATCTCTCGCTCCTCGCGCGCGCCGCGCTGAAACGCCACATCCGCGTGCCCAGCGTGAAGGTCATCATCCTCACGTACGGCAAGGCCAGCCTGCAGCACAGCAAGCGCATCGCCGAAGCCTTCCCTGCGCCGCAAGTGGATCTCTATGGATCGACCGAGGCCGGTTATCTTTTTGTCGGCACCGCGTTCAAAGACGACTCGCGCGTGATCGATGAAAACGCGTTCATCGAGCTGCAGCCTTATCGCGAGCTTGAAGACGTGTTTCAGATTTTCGTGACCACGCGCCGACGCGAAGCGATGCCGCTGCTGCGTTACCACACGGGCGACATCGTGCGCCGTTTCCCGACGGGCTTCCGTCTCCTCGGGCGCGAACGCGATCTCTATTTCCGTCCCGATGGCTCCATCGTCTCGCCTTCGGAAATCGATGCCGCACTGCCCGCGGATTTCGCATGCTGGCATTACAGTCTCGTGCAGACGGCGGAAAATCGCTGGGACTTCCATTACGTCGCCGATCATGTCGCCGGCAAAAACGTCGCATCCGCACTGAGCGCCGTGCTCGGGCCCGGCGTGCGCGTCAACGCCTTCCGTCGTCGCTTTATCGCCCCCGCCGCCAGCGGCAAGTTCGCGCTTCTCAAACCCCTCGCCCGCTGAGCCGCTTCGTCCGTGTCGTGGAAAAATGGATACAACGACCGGACGACGCCAATCCAGCCCCGATGCGATCGGACTGCAGACCTCTACTCTAAAAGGTTAGGCTCGCTTATATCCGAATTGAAGCTGGCCGGTGCGCATTGATGAACTTTACTTGCTCTCCCCATTTGGATTACGAACCCCATGCCCGCGGGCTGCTGACTGCCAGCGGGCAACTGACCTGAAAGCACCCGCTCGCGATGACACTCATCGGTAACCTCTTCCGCTCATCCATAGGCCGCAAGTTTCTCATGGCCATATCCGGCCTCGTCCTGGTCGGCTTTGTCGTCGGGCATCTGGTGGGAAACCTCCAGATCTTCGCTCACCCCGACAAAATAAATGGCTACGCCCATTTCCTTCAGGGCTTGGGACCCGCGCTCTGGGCCGTTCGCATCGGCCTCCTGCTCTGCGTGGTCATCCATATCTGGGCCGCGGTTGCGCTCACGATCGAAAACCGCAAAGCGCGCGGTCCCGAAGCTTACGGCGTCCACAAGTGGCTCCAAGCGGCCTGGGCGTCGCGCTACATGCGCATGACCGGCGTGGTCGTCCTCGCCTTCATCCTTTATCACCTCGCCCACTTCACCGTCGGCACCGCGCAAGTGCAGTCGTTCAAGACGCAATTGCCCGAGTACCACATGACCGCCGACTTCCAGCTCCTCGGCTTCCCGATCGTCTCCAAAGGCACGGAAGTGCACGACGTGTACAGCATGATGTTCCTCGGCTTCGCGAACCCCGTCGTCTCGATCTTCTACATCATCGCGATCGCGCTCCTCACCGTACACCTGCTGCATGGCATCGACTCGATGTTTCAGACCATCGGCTGGCGCAATCGCAACTGGGCGGGCGCGCTGCGCAAACTCACCGCTCTGTTCTGCCTGCTCTATTTGGCCGGTAACGTCGCCATTCCCGGCGCGATCCTGACCGGCCTCGTCAAACCCGCGGACGGCACCGCCGCCCAAACCACGCTCCACGCTCAACGCTGATTTTTCCCGCCATGGCCAAACTCGAATCCAAGATTCCCTCCGGCCCCCTCGCCGACAAATGGCGCAAGCATAAGGCGGAAATCAAACTCGTTAATCCCGCCAACAAGCGCAAATACGAGGTCATCGTCGTCGGTGGAGGCCTCGCCGGTTCCTCCGCCGCAGCCACGCTTTCCGAGCTCGGCTACAAGGTGAAGTGCTTCGTGTTTCACGACACTCCCCGCCGCGCACACTCGATCGCCGCTCAAGGCGGCATCAACGCCGCCAAGAACTACCAGAACGACGGCGACAGCGTATATCGTCTTTTCTACGACACGATCAAGGGCGGCGACTATCGCGCCCGCGAGGCCAACGTCCATCGCCTCGCCGAAGTGTCGGTCAACATCATCGACCAATGCGCCGCGCAAGGCGTGCCTTTTGCTCGCGAATACGGCGGTCTGCTCGCCAATCGCTCCTTCGGTGGCGCACAAGTTTCCCGCACGTTTTACGCGCGCGGCCAGACCGGTCAGCAGCTCCTCCTCGGCGCCTACTCCGCGCTCATGAAACAAGCCGGCGCCGGCGCGGTGGAAATCCTCCCGAACGAAGAGATGCTCGATCTGGTCATCGTCGACGGCCAGGCCAAGGGCATCATCTCACGCAATCTCATCAGCGGTGAGATTCGCCGCTGGTCCGCCGACGCCGTGGTGCTCGCCACCGGCGGTTACGGCAACGTCTTCAATCTCTCGACCTACGCCCGCCAGTCCAACGGCACCGCCATCTGGCGCGCCTACAAACGCGGCGCGTGTTTCGCCAATCCTTGCTACACGCAGATCCACCCGACCTGCATCCCCGTCTCGGGCGACTATCAGTCGAAACTCACGCTGATGTCCGAGTCGCTCCGCAACGACGGACGCATCTGGGTCCCGAAGAAAAAGGAAGACTGCAAAAAGGATCCCAACACGATCCCCGAGGAGGATCGCGACTACTATCTCGAGCGCATCTATCCGAGCTTCGGTAATCTCGCTCCGCGCGACGTTTCTTCCCGCGCCGCCAAACGCATGTGCGACGAAGGTCGCGGCGTCGGCGAAACCGGTCTCGGCGTTTATCTCGATTTTTCCGACGCCATCAAACGTCTCGGCGAAGCCGGCGTGCGCGAGCGCTACGGCAATCTCTTCGACATCTATCACGAGATCACCAACGAGTCGGCCTATAAGACGCCGATGCGCATCTATCCCGCGGTCCACTACACCATGGGCGGCCTCTGGGTGGACTATAACCTGATGTCGAACATCCCCGGCCTTTTCGTTCTCGGCGAAGCCAACTTCTCCGATCACGGCGCCAACCGCCTCGGTGCTTCCGCGCTCATGCAAGGTCTCGCCGACGGTTACTTCGTGCTGCCCTACACCATCGGCGATTACCTCGCCACGCAGAAGCCCGGCTCGCGTCCCAAGACCGACAACCCGGCCTTCAAGGAAGCCGAAGAAAACGTCACCTCGATCAACAACCGCCTCCTCAACACCAAGGGCCGTCATCCCGTCTCGTACTTCCACAAACGCCTCGGCCAGATCATGTGGAACTACTGCGGCATGGCTCGCACCCGCGAAGGCCTCGAGAAAGCACTCCAGGAAATCCCCGCCCTGCGCGAAGAATTCTGGAGCGACGTCCGCGTGCCCGGCTCGGCCGACACGCTCAATCAATCGCTCGAACAAGCCGGCCGCGTGGCCGACTTCATGGAGCTCGGCGAATTGATGTGCCGCGACGCCCTCGCCCGCGAGGAAAGCTGCGGCGGTCACTTCCGCGAGGAGTACCAATATCCGGACGGCGAGTGCAAACGCGACGACGAGAAGTTCGCGCACGTTGCTGCCTGGGAATACCAAGGACCCGACAAGACGCCGCTCCGCAATGTCGAGGATCTCAACTACGAATTCGTCAAGATGAGCGTCCGCTCCTACAAGTAAGCGCCGGCCCACCCGGAAATCGAACACCGAGAATCAAATCGTTCCCATACCATGGTCGCCGAATCTTCCACCAAGCTCATCTCCGTCACTCTTCGCGTCTGGCGCCAAGCCGGCCCCAATCAAGCCGGCCGCTTCGTCGAGTATAAGGCGAAGAACTGCAATCCGAACATGTCGTTCCTGGAGATGCTCGACGTCGTCAACGACGAGCTCGTCTCCAAGGGCGAAGAACCCATCGCGTTCGCCCACGACTGCCGCGAAGGCATCTGCGGCACCTGCTCGCTCGTGATCGACGGCAAACCACACGGCCCGCACCGCGGCATCGCCAGCTGCCAGACCTACATGCGCAGCTTCGAAGACGGCGCGGTCATCACGGTCGAGCCCTTCCGCGCCAAGCCCTTCCCGGTCGTCAAAGACCTCATCACCGACCGCTCCGCGTTCGACAAAATCCAGCAAGCCGGCGGCTTCATCAGCATCCGCACCGGCGCCGCTCCCGACGCCAACTCGATTCCGGTACCAAAGGAAAACGCCGACCTCGCGATGGACGCCGCTGCGTGCATCGGTTGCGGCGCTTGCGTGGCCGCGTGCAAAAACGCCAGCGCGATGCTCTTCGTTTCCGCGAAGGTCTCGCAGCTCTCGCTCATGCCGCAGGGCCAGCCGGAACGCGACACGCGCGTGCTCAACATGGTCGCCAAGATGGACGAACTCGGCTTCGGCAACTGCACCAACCAGTACGAATGCTCCGCCGCCTGCCCGAAGCTCATCTCGCACGACTTCATCGCGCGCATGAACAAGGACTACCTCGCCGCCAGCTTCCGCAGCGCCTTCCGCGTGAAGAGCAATGCCGCCAGCGGCGCCGCCGGTTGATCGTCCGACACGTTCGCTCGCTTTCACTCAGCCACCGGTTCCTGCTCTCCGGTGGCTTTTTTGCGCCTCGCATCTGCGCCGCGCGCCCCGCGCCACCACGATAGCCTGCTCCAGCACCCACCATTCGTCATTGGTCATTCGTCAACGGCCCTTCGTCCTTCCTTCCCCGCCCTTCCTCCGTGACCGTCTTCAACGTCCTCGCTCCGGTTTTCTTGCTGATCGCATTTGGCGTGGTGCTGCAGCGCACCGGCTTTGTGTCGGCCGGATTTTTGCGCGAAGCGAACAAAGTCACTTACTGGCTCGGCCTGCCCGCGCTGCTTTTCAGCAATCTCGCCACCTCGCTCCACGAAGCCGATGGCGCGCACGCGATGCTCAACACGCTGCTGGTATCCACCGGACTCGTGCTGGCCGCAGGTTATCTCTTCGCGTGGATCCTCCGCGTGAAATCCGGGCGCATCGGCACCTTCGTCCAAGGAGCCTTTCGCGGAAATCTCGCCTACGTCGGTCTGCCCATCGTTTACAGTCTGCCCGATGTGCCCGGCAGCTCAGGACTCTCCATCCGTGCCGCGGCGTTTGTCGCCGTCGCGCCGATGCTCGTTCTCTACAACGTCCTCGGGGTCACCGTGCTCGTCGTGAGTCAGCATCGCATGAGCCGCGCGATGCTCGTGCCGTTGTTGAAACAACTCGCCACCACGCCGCCGCTGATCGCGACGCTCGCAGGATTCGCCTGGGCGCTGAGCGGTTGGCCGCTGCCTACGGCCATCGCGATGTCGTTCGATTGGCTCGGCCAAATGGCGCTGCCGCTCGCGCTGCTCGGCATCGGCGGTGCGCTCGCGCAGACCGGCGCCATTCCCGACTGGAAAATCCCCGGCGCCGCGGCGTTGATCAAAACCGGATTGTCTCCACTTTTTGGATACGTCGTGGGCCGCCAGTTCGGTCTCTCCGGCATCGAGCTCGCAGTGGTGCTGGTTTTTCTCGCCACGCCCACCGCCGGTATCTCGTACACGATGGTTACTCAGCTCAAAGGCGACGAGCCGCTGGCGTCGGGCACCATCCTTTTCAGCACGGTGCTCGCGATCGCCAGCTTGTCCCTCGCGCTCACGCAGATGTGAGCGCCGCCCGCGCGCGACGACGTCTCCAGAGAACAACGCCCGCCGCCGCTGCTCCCATAAGCAACGCATTCGTCGCCGGCTCCGGCACCGCAGCCGATCCGACCGCGGACACCGTGACCATGTCGAGACGCACGGTGCCCGTGGTGCCGTAGTTGGAACTCGCACCGGCCGCGTCGTAGCTGCCGTCTTCAAACACCGAGACGATGCGAAACGCGAAGTTCGCGTTGTTTTCGTAACCGCTATCGACCGCGAAGGTGTACGTGATGCTCTGCACAAACGCCTGGTTGCTCGCAGCCACGGTATTGATGAACAGCCCGCTCGAATCAAATGACGTGCTGACATTATTTCCCGTCGCGCCCCACGAAGCGATGCCGCCGGACAGCGCGCTGAAGTTCACTCCATCGAGCGAAGCTTCGACTTGGAAGCGTTCGCTCGCGGTCGCGGATTGGCGAAGATCGAAACTAATCTGAATCGCATCGGTGAAACCTTCCGTGCTCACGCGGAACAACGCGCCGGCGGTTCCGGAAGCCGTGCCTTGGCCCGGCCAGCTCGCGAGACTCCACGCCGAGTTGTCGGCCGCGCCATCGCGCGGGCTGCCTGCCGCAAAACTAGACGATACGCCGCCGATCACAGTCGCGGTGCCGGCTCCGATGGATGGCAGTAGCGAGCCGGTGCTCGTACTCCCGTCGGGAACGACCGAATTGAAGTTCCATTGAGTGATTATCTGCGCAGAAGCCGCCGGCAGCGCGAACAATAGAGACGCGCTCACCAAGCCGCCGAGGAATGGCTTGTTCATAGGGATCGTGATTGGGGTTGGGGTGTGCGCCGCCGCTCCCGCGCCTCCCGCGTTTACGACGACGCGCCCATCGCGTACATGTGCGCCGCCCGAAGCAAGTTCGTTGTCTGCCGGATTTAGGCATGTTCCGCGCCCTCCGGAAGATTTCGCAAAAAACGTGAAACAGGCGGCGGTTTTTCCCGAAAACACCGATGCGCCCAGCTTCACGTGTCGGACTTTTGCGCCAGACGCGCCCTCGGCGCGGTTAGGCTAACGCGGTTTTTGGCGGACAAAAACACGCCCGGAGCGACTTCAATCACGTCGCTCCGGGATATGGGATTACCGGTGGCAACCGGGTGTATCGATCAAATAGAAAGGCCGGCGCGCAAGCGCCGGCCTCAGATCGACCGAGTTCAACGCTCGATCAGCGTCGACGAAGGCGGACGAGGATCAACAACGCTCCAAGCCCGAGAGCCCACGGCGCATGCGCGCCGCCACCACCACCGCCGCCTCCTCCTCCCCCGCCACCCGAGGGCGGCGGTTGCGGGTTGGACGGCGCACTGCCGAGATATTCATCGGCACCGACGTCGTAAGCGCCACCGGTTGGCCGCGTATCGCCGTCAATATCTCGCGTGAATCCGCTGATCGTCGTGCCCGCATCGACCACGCCGGTCTGCCACGAAGCGAGGTGCAGATCGCCGCTCGCGGGCGTCTTGAACCACGCGGCCTGCGCCGTCGTGTGATTTGTCGCCAGCGCCGCCGCCGGGCTGCTTGCGCCCGTGATCGCCTTGTTCGTCAGGTTGTTCCTGATGCGCATGACCGCGGTGCTGTTGTTGTACTCGATCGCGCTGGCGTAGTTGTTTGTTGAATACACGGTATTGTTGTCCACCGCCGATTCGCCCGAGGAGAGCGAGGCGACGCTGATGCCCGCGCCGGGATGCCCGCTCGTGCGCACATCGGAGATCATGTTGTTACGGATCGTGACCGCGCCGTTGTTTTCACCGCCGCCCGCACCGACCGCGATGCCACGATCGCAGTTGAGCAGGAGGTTATCGGTGATCGTCAGCGAACTCACGCCTGCACGGAAATAGATCGCGGGCTGCGCCGTCGCAGAACTGCCGGCCACGCCGGTGATCGAGTTTCCGGTGACGATCCACCCGGAACAACCTTCGCCCAAGATCGCCGCGCCCGTTGTCGCGCCGGAAAATGCGCAGTCTTCGATGCGGCCGTTGTTCGCGCCGGCTTGAATCGCGATGGCATTCGTCGCCGCGTTTGTGAAACGCAGATTCGAAATGCTCACATCGGACGCGGTCACTTTCAGGATCACGCCGCCGGGAACACCCGCGCCATCGATCGTTGCAGCCGTACCGCTCGTCGGCCCCACGAGCTTCACGCCTTTCGCGGCGAGATCGGGCAGCGCGTTTGCGCCGAGAGTGTACGTGCCGCCCGCGAGCTGAATCGTGAAAGTCGCGAGGGGGTTCGCGTTGGCCAGCGTCAGCGCGTTGGTGAGTTCGGTCGTGTTTGTAACCTGTCGCGTCACCGCACCGCTGTACGGCGTCGTTATCGTGATCGCAGCCGATGGGTCGGAGTTATTTCCGGCCGCATCATAAGCGCTGACGGTGTAGCTGTACGTCGTACCCGACGCGCGCCCGGTGTCGGTGTAGGCATTGAGCGCACTCGTGCCGACCGACTGACCGTCGCGATAGATGCGATAACCCGCGACGCCGATGTTGTCGGTCGAAGCGGTCCAGGAGAGCGCGATGTCGTTGGGCGACGTGGCGACGCCCGCGAGATTGGTCGGAACGGTCGGCGCGATCGTATCCGCGACGGGCGCGTTTAACGTGAGCGTCAAACTTGTCGCCCCCGCAGAAACCGTCACCGTGTGGCCCGCGGGCAAATCGACGACCGTGAAATCCGTCGCGGAAAAATCCGTCGAAGCATACGTGGCGATGGTGTACGCCTGTCCTGCGACAGCCGCCGCGCCACCGCTCACGCTGATCTCGTAAGCACCGGCGGAGCCCTTTGTGAGCGCGCCGCTCAGCACGAGTTTGTCCGCATTCGCGCCGTCGAGCTGGGCGATGAGACGTCCGCCGCCATTCCACGTGAGCGAAGCGCCGTTCAATGTTCCGACCGCCTCGCCGCCCGGCGCAACTTGGCCGCTCGCGAGAATAATCGTTCCCGCGTCGCCCGTCCCGGCCAGCGTGCTGTTCGCATTCACCGTGACTGAGCTGGCTGTCGCCGTGCTGCCCGTAACCACGAGCGAACCGGCATCGATCGTGATCGCGCCGGTGACCGTGTTGTTCGCAGAAAGCGTGAGCGTGCCCGCGCCTGTTTTCACAAAACCGCCCGCGCCACTCAGAACACCGTTCAATGTGATCGCGTGCGACGAGCCGTCGGCATCGGCCGCTTTCACGGTCGGCGTGTTGGTCAGCGTCATCGGCAACGTCGTGGACCAATCCGCTTTCGCGCCAAGCGTGCCGCCGCTCAACGTGATCGTCGTGGTATACGCTGCGGTGCCATTCATCACCAAGCCGCCGGAGCCGAGATACAATTCTCCGCCCGACAACGTGAACGATCCCGAGCCCGCGATCACGGCGTCGTTGTAGCCGAAGGTGATTTTTTCCGTCGTCACCACGCCGCCGCTGATCTGCGCGACAGTGGTGTTGCCCGACGCGCGTGTGAGCACGATGCCGTAAGCGGTGTCCGCGACCGTGAGTTTGCCACTGGTAACGCGCAGTCCGCCGCCGCGCGTGGAGCCGACATTGTTGCCGATCATGATGGCGCCGGAAACTTCGACCGTGCCGCCTTCAACGGACATCGCGCCGTTGGAGTTATTGTTGCCCAACCAAATCGCGCCGGTCTGCGTGATGCCGCCGGATGCGATGAACCCGGAGTTGTAGTCGATCGATGCCGCGCTGTTGCGACGGATGTTGATCTCCGAGACGTTGAGCGTGCCGCCGTTGACGCGCAGCGTGCCGTTGCTGTCGGAGTTGGTGCGAAAACCGCCCGTCAAATTCGCGGTGCCGCTGTCGATCACGACCGCGCCGGCGACCGCGGTGACGAGTCCCGAGATGTTGAGCGAACCGCCCCCCACTTCGAGGCGTGCACCGGAAGCGACGTTTGTCGCGGCCGTGAGCGTCAACCCGCCATCGGGTCCGCCCACGCGCAGCGTGCCGGCGTTGACGGCGAGCGCGCCGCCGAGGGTGTTGTTTTTGCCAAGCACCAGCGTGCCCGTGCCCGCCTTCGTCAAACCGTCGGAGCCCGCGATCACGGTGTCGAGCGTGGCGGTGGCACCAGAGCCGAGCGCATTTACGGTCACGGTCGGCGAGCCGGTATCGACATCGAGCGTGAGCGTGTTGGCGTTGTTGCCATGATTGCTGACGATCCAGTTCGCCGTGGTGGCGGTGTTGGTATCGCCAAAAATCAAACCCGACAACGTGCGCGGCGAATCGAGCACGACCGTCGTGTCGGCGATTACATCGTAATTGCCCAAGGTCGGAATCGCGCCCGCGCCGTCAGGAATGAAACCGCCATCCCAATTGGACGCGTTGCTCCAAAGTCCGCCCGATGGCGCGGAAGCCAGCCACGCGAGCACGACGCGCGTGTAGAGTTCTCCGGAGGTGAATCCGCCGGAAATCGCGACGCCGCCCGGCGCGCTGACGATACCTGTGCCGCTTGCTTTCATGTCGAGCCGCAACGTGCCGGTACCCGTGATCGAACCGACAAGCACATCGTAAGTGGTCGCGCTTTGCGCCGTCACGCTGACAACGGAGCCCGTGACAGAGTCTGTTCCGGTAACCGTGAAATCCGTCGCATCCACGCCGGTCACGGCTCGGTTAAACGTGACGCGGAAAATCGCGCTCGTGGCACCGAGCGCGGGCGTCGCGGGATCGTAGCGATTGATCGAAAGAACCGCGGGCGCAGCGGCCGGCAAACTCGCGAGCGCCGTCACGATGTCAGGTTGCGCCGGTGTGATCATGCCGGTGCCGAGAAAATAGTCGGGATACGGCGGTTGGTTGTACCCGACGTTCTGCCACGCGATGGAAAGTCGGTACTGACGGTTATGCATTAGCGTGTAGAGTCGCGTGCTTGTCGGCGCCGTCGTCGTGTAGATGCGCAGCGCCGCGCTGTCGGTCTCGCGCCAGATCACTTCTTCGCGCCAATCGCCCAAAATATCCGCGGAGAGATTTGGCGTGGCTTTGGTCGAGTTGTTGGACGCAACATTACTCGGCGAAAGAACCGGGCTGACCGACTTCGTCGCGGGATTCCATTTCGAAACTGTCGTGCCATCGAGGAGTTCGCGCGACAGATCGCCATCCCACCAGATGCCGAAGTTCATCGACGGGCGATTCGTGGAGATCACCGTGCCATCGACTGCCCTCACATCGGAGCGCGCACCCCACATTTCGTAACCCGGATAATTGGGATCGATATCGGCCGCCATCGCGCGACCGGCATCGGACGTCGTCGGAGATGAAAAAATCACTTCGCCTGTGCGCGCATCACGAAACGTGTGACCGATGCCGCCGTTGCCCGCGTAGTCTTCATGAGCGACCCAAACTTCGAGGCCGGGCCGCGCCGGATCGAGATCCGAGAGGTGCATCGCGTCGCCGTGACCGAGTCCCGTGGAATACAGTCCGCGTCCATCGTCATCGATCGTGCACGAGCCATAAACGATTTCATCGCGTCCATCGCCATCGACGTCGGCCACGCTGAGATTGTGATTTCCTTGTCCGCGATAAGCCGCCCAAACCGTCGCCGGACCGCCGTTGGGATTCGTATCGAAAATCCAGCGCTGGCTCAGCACGCCGTCGCGATAATCGTAAGCGACCAACACCGCGCGCGTGTAATAACCGCGGCACATCACGAGACTCGGACGTTGCCCATCGAGATAAGCCACCGCGCCCAAGAAACGATCGATGCGATTGCCGTAGTTGTCGCCCCAAAGCGCGTTGATCTGCGCCGTCGTCGGCGACTGCGTGTCGGGATGACGCGGCGGGTTGTAATTGGTCGACGTGATTTCGACGCCCGTTTGTCCGTTGAAAATCGTGAGAAACTCCGGACCCGCGAGCACGTAGCCATTGGCGTTGCGACGGTCCTGCGTGTGATCGATCTCCGCACTCGGACGCACACCCGTGAACTTCGCCGGATCGGCGACAAATTGTCCGTCGGCGCCTTTCGAACCTTCCGCCGTGCGACAAGCGATCTCCGCCTTCCCGTCGCCATCGAGATCGTACACCATGAACTGCGTGTAGTGAGCGCCCGCGCGAATGTTGCGGCCGAGATCGATGCGCCACAGATGCGTGCCGTCGAGTTTGTACGCATCGAGATAAACATTGCCCGTGTAACCGCCGATCGAGTTGTCCTGCGAATTCGACGGATCCCATTTCACGATGATCTCGTACTCGCCGTCGCCATCGAGATCGCCCACCGAACAATCGTTCGCGCTGTACGTGCAGGTGACATTGTCGGGCGTGGTCACACCCGCGGGCACTTGCAGCGGAATCCGCAGATACTGCTGCACCGGCGCATTCGCCGCGAGCGTGTACGTTTCGCTCGCAGCCTGCTCGACGCCGCCGATCACCGGACAGACGTGATACGTCAGCGTCTGCGAAAAATCCGCCGAGCCGTCCGCAAACGACGTCGCGGTCGTGAGCGGCTCGGCATTGAGCTTCACCGCGGCGCCACCGCCGGTGGAGCGATAAAGATTAAACGCCACCTCGGCCGGATCGGTGCCGAGCAGGCGCCAACTCACAAACGCTTCGGTCGACGACGCGCGCACGGCGACGACACCGCGGTTGAGTTGTTCCATGAGCGAAGGTGCGGCGGCTACACGCGCGGGCGCGCACAACGATACGACGGCAAAGGCCACCAAGGCCAATGCCTTCAGAGCGGTTTTCATAGATAGGGGTGAAGCTGGGGCTGGGGTTAACGAGCAGACACGCAACGCCTGCTCGCTCTCCCTTCAAACCGCCAGCCCGCGCCCGAGCGTACAGTCATCTTCCCCGCAGCCGTCGCATCAAGCAACGACCGCGGCAAGACTGAGAACAAGCGTTCATCGTTCTATACTTTCAAGCAACGCGAGTGCCTCGGGATATTCCAGTTCATCCCTTCCGTGCTGGACGTAGATTTTAAGGGCCTCGCGCGCTTCGGCAGTTCGACCCGCTTTCATGGCGGCGTATCCTTTTTGCCAATACGCGTGATAAAACGCCGGCGCGACGCGGATGCACTCGTCCGCACACGCAACGACCGCATCCCAGTCCTTTGCGAGGCGCGCACGCAACAGTTCGATGATGACACGGTCATGGCCGCGGACTTTTCCACTCATCGCCGCATACCATGCCTGCGGGATCGCGTCGGGCTCATCGAGCGCGAGCGTTAGAAAATACGCGAGTTCCCACGCAAAAGGTGCCTCCCCTGACCATGAACGCACCACTTGCCGGCGGAGCTCCCGACGTAGCGCTTGTCGCACGAGCCCAACCTCGCGCTCACGGTCGAGAAGTTCGTATTGGCGCAACGTTTGATGCATCAACTTTTCGTCGAGTAACCACGTCTGCGATTGCCCATCGAGCAGTCGCCGGAGGCCGGCCACGTCCTTGGTTTGCACGAGATGGCGTTGCAATAGCGCGACGCGAAGCAGCCCGATGCCGGGGGCGTTGATTTGAGCAAGCGTTGTTTCCAGGTCCACTGCCTGACCCGTTCGCAACTGAATAAGCACTTCCAGAAAGCGGCCTTCAGCCGACGCCGCCGGATGTGCGATCGCATCGCGCCATGGCATCAGCAGCGTCAACAAACGTCCGCGAACCTCCGGCTGATCGAGATCCGCTGAGAGCGCAAATACGCGGATCATTTCAGCGCGTTGTACGTCGTCCACCGCGTGTCGCAGCGCCGTCTCCAGCAGACGCAAGTTCAGTTCACGATACTTCGGATTTCCCGAATGCAGTCGCGCGGTCTGTGCCCAAAATGCGGGCCATCGGTCAAAAACCCACCCTTGATTCACCAGCCAAAAGAAAATCTGCCAGTCGCTTTCTTCCGACGGGATGCGCGTATACTCCAACCATTGCTGCCGAACGCGCTCTTTGGTTTCGCGAGGCGCATTTCGGGGTTTGTCGGAAAACTCGCTCAATACCGTCGCCGTCAGGGCCTGATACAATGGTTGATAGCGCTTGGTCTGCTCCACGCGCTGGAGCAGCTCCAGCTGCAGACGTTCTCGAGACAAGTGCAGGTGCGGCAATGTCCGCCATCCCGACACATCAGCGACCAACGCTTCTATTTCCTCCGTGCGTCCTTGCATGAGCAACGCCTCGGCGAGGCATCTCATCACGTACGCCTGTCCGAGACCGATATCCCCCGCGACGATTTCCTTCAGCAACGCGTGCTCTTTGCCGGCGTCACCAAGCGGGATTCGCGACAGCGCTCGTAATAAGGGCAACGCATCCCGCCGCCATGGCTCCATTGAGCGCGTGAGCATGTGCCCGTACCAGCGATCGAACTCGACGGTATTTCTCGCGTCCGCCGTCCGCATCAATCCCAGCCAGAGGGCATGCACGCGCACTTGCACGGGAATATCTTCGCTCGCCAGCAACGGATCGAGCACGTTGCGCAGATCGGCCTGGGCGCTGGTCCAATTAACCACATCCGACAACGCAGAACACCACGCTTCCTGTTGCGCTTCAACCGAGCGACTCGCGTCCTGCGCGGCCAGCAGCCGCAGCTTCACAATCTCCACCGGAGCAAGACGGCCTTCGGGCGCCGCCAACAATGTATTCAAATCTCCAATACGCGGATCCGCCAGACTGCTGGGCTCGGCGAAGGCGTACCAATCAAGGCCCGCGCGGTTGATCCACGTCTCCACTTGTCCGGCTATTTTGAGACTTCCTTCCAGCGCAGCGAGTCGCTGTTCAAGTCGCTTCTTTCCTTCGGCATCCTGTGACAGCGTATTGCCCGCTTCGCGTAACAACAACGCCTTCTCTTTTGCTCCTTGCCCGAGCGCTCGATAGAGGGATGCGAGCGACTCCACCGACTCCGTCCGCAGGTGTGGCATTTTCAAATCCGCGAGGCTTTTCTCCAATGCCGCCGCACATTCTTCACGTTCTCGACGACTCGCTGTCGCGGCGATGGCCCAAAGCCGTAGCAGCGTCTGATCGATTCGGTCTTTTGAAATTTCGGGCCGGCAAGTCGCAAGCACCTCGAGCGCTCGTTGCGATTTCTGATCGTCGATCAAATGGGCCGCCAACTGCAACGGACGTCTGCGAGGATCCATCACCGTCTCGGGCACGGGGATCTCCAGCATCGCGATTGCCATCTCGTACACCGCATTTCGTTTGTCGGGAGCGAAAGCGGCAAGCTCATCCGTCATCGCAGCCACCTCCACGGTGAGCGAAGGTAACCAGCGCGCACCGCTTACCACGGGCAGAAGATTCTCCATGAACGCGGTAAAATCCCGGGCCGTCACGGCCTGCTCGATCTTCGTTTTCAATGCTTCGAGATCTTCGATGACCGGCACGACTTCGCTCACGCCATCCTTTACGAGCTTCTGGCCGGACCGAAGATTGTTCCAACGACGCCACCACGCATCCCGCGCATTCCAAAAAGCAGCCGCGCCACCGCTTTTCTCCAACGCGATGAACTCGCGAATCCAGGTTTCTCCGCTGGCTTTTTTCAGCACTTCTTCGGGCATATCCGCAAGGCGTTGGATGACACGCAACGCTTCATCCGCCCGCTTCAGATGCAGGTTGATGAACACGGCGCGCAGCATCGATTCGACACCTAATCCAAACTGAGGCGCGTCGTCCTCCAAACGTTTATACGGCCCCAATGCCGCCGTGAAGCGCCCCGCATTTTCGTAGCTGCGTCCGAGTCGGGCGTTAGCCACGACGCGAAACACCGGCTTGATCCCTTGGATCTTCAGCACGTCCTGATAGATCTTACGCTCGCCCGCCCCATTGCCCTGTCGCGCTAGCCATCGCGCACGCCAGAAACGCGCTTCGAGATAAGTGTCGCTGGTGATCGGCATCTTTTCGCTCACATCCAGCAGCACGGGAAAAATCGCCGGCGGAGGTTCCTTGCCAATCTTTCGTGCCCACCACTCCGCCTGCCCGGTAGCACGCTCCAGCCGATCGCCAAATTGAGTGTCCACGGGTAGCGTCACCACCGCTTCCACTCCCAGCATGGTGCCGCGTTCAGCATCCCCCACCTTTTCCGCCTCCTCGATTGCACGGTTAAAATCCGCCCAAGTTTTCAGCCCGGGATCACGCACGGGCTTATACAGCGTATCAAGCGGCGCTTGCGTGAGCTTTGTTTGAAGGTCCGCCTGCACAGCTGCAGCCGTTACCAATGTCGATTTCCTTTTGTCCGCATCTTCGAGCAACGACGCCAACTCCGCCCCGGGCTGCGGCCATGCACGGCGAATGATCGTGCTGAGGTTATGCATGCGGTCGAGAGCGCCAGCGCCCGTCCACTCAAGCGCGTTCTGTATCAAAAAAACGAATACGCCTTCCGCCACGTCGGGATACTTCGCCGTCAGGTCGGTCAATGCTTCCTCCACGCGCACCAGCCGGCCGGCCTCTACCAGCAGACGAACGTAACGTTGATACGTGATCGCGCGTTTGTTCGGATCCAGATCGAGACCACCTGCCAACAAATCGATCGCTTCAGTCGTTCTATTTTCCGCAATCAAAATATCCGCGGCGGAGATGAGCGTATTCGAACGCCGGAAAGCCGTCATCGCGGGATCGCGGGCGATGCGTGTCAAAATCGCGAGCGCTTCATCGCTTCGTCCGAGATCCCTCAAGGCGAGCGCCTGAAGATTTTCCGCCCACGCGTAATCGTGAGTACTCACATCCGTCCGATAATTCGCGAGCAGAGGAAGCACGCGATTGAGAGCGGCTTCATTTTGATCAGCGGCCCACTCCAGAAAACCGATGCGCACGTGCGCATTAAAAACCGTTTTCCGGTCATGCGGAAAATACTGCAAGGTTCGCTCGAGCGCCGCTCGCCGCAGTGCGTGACTGCCCTCGTACGGAAATCGCCGATCCACAAGCTCAAGCTGTCCGTCGCCCGTCGGCATCAGGGGCAAATCGATCGTGGGCTCCGTCGTTTTCTGCACGACGGTCGTCGATGAGGTATTCAACACAACGGGCTGCCCGAGCCACGCGAGCATCGATTGTACGGCCTGGTAATAGGTTCCGAAATCCTGGGGACCGACCGCCGATTGCGTGATGACCGATTCGATTTCGGCGTGAACAACACCATCGCTCACTTCCCAATGCGCGCGCGCGCGCCCGACCGGCGTTTCAAATCGATAGGGATCTGGTCGCGTTTCCAGCTGCAAACCTTCCGGCAACCGGATGCGCGCCCGCACCACGACGCGATCTTGATACAAAAAGAACGCGGACTCACGTTGCGCCGTGGTGCCCATGTCCGGAAGCATCCACCGGCCATGCGGAAAGCGCAGGGTCGTGCGTCCGTCCCGTTGATCACGCTGCGCAGGCACAATAAAATACGCCTTAACCGTATCGGGTCCTGAGGTCACATCTTCGCTTGCCTTCACTGCATCGATGACATCGGCGCTTGGATAAAAAGCACGTACCCAATCACTCAGTTTCCGCTTCGTTTCATCGGCATCGCGACGACGATATTGCTCCCTTTGCCCCGCGCCGTAAGAGCCCTCGGACGTCACGCTCATCCATCCAGAGATCTCGCCGGTCGCACCCAATTCTAAATCGAAGTCGTAAGTCACGCTCCCCGCTTGCTGCACCGGCGTGCGCATCCACTTGCCGCCATTTTCCTCGACCACCAGCACATCGCGATCCGCACTGCCGGGGCCTATCATTCCCGGTTCGCAAAACGAGATCGTCGGATCGCAAAATTCATAGCCGCTTTTCCCATCCGCGATCGCAACGATCGCGTGACTGAACACGGCATAGTTAGGCGAACGCCGGTCGATCAGGCCCAGATGATATGTATTCACCAAGGCAATACGTGCTTCGATGCCTTTGTGACGTAGAAAAGCCACCAGGAGATTAGCCTTGTCCTTACAGTCGCCGTACTGGTTCTCCCAAACCTCGTTGCAGTCGTGCGGCTGATAGGCCGCTTGGCCTAGTTCGAGCCCTGTGTAGCGTACGTCGTTCGCTACTTTCGCCAGCAGCACTCGGATAATGTCCTCACGTGAGGTCAATCCCGCGGTCCATGACTCCACCTGCGCGGCCAGCTTGGGTGAAAGTTTATCGCGGGTTGTTATTAGGCCGGCAAACCAGCGGCCAACATCATCCCATTTCTCGATCGTGCTTATCCGCACACAAGGGCCTACCTGCGATGACGGCGCGCGGCCTGGTTCATATCGTCGCGATGCCAAACGCTCTGCCTGCCAGCGATAACGTACAACTCCATCCTCAAGTTCGCTCCGCTCCATCTCCGGGATATCGCTCCCAGTCGTGTGAACATGTGCTCGCTGAGCCAATGGCGCAGGCAACTCGACCACGATGTGCAAACGATCCAGCTCCCAATTCCGCGACCAGGCGAAGGTCTGCGCGTATTCACCAATCATACGCACATTCACATCCTCGATCACTGCGATAATACGCGTGATGCTCCCCGCCTTCACATTGGGGAAGATGACTTTCACCTCCTCCTCGTCATCATACAACGCGTAATCAGCCTGCCGTTGCGGAGACTGCACCAGCACGGCATTCGGCCTGACGGCCATCACCGTCCCGTCGGCCTGGATGGTCTCGGCTGTCACGAGGTGATACTTCTGATCCTTCCTCAGATAGCTGGTCACATCCTCCGCGATCGACTTCGCGCCGGCGTCCGTAAACGCCTTCCATGCCAGATGCCAGACCATGACACGACGCCCTTCCGTATCAACAATGTGAATACGTTCGTCGAGCAAGGTCACCCCCGCCGCGTTGTCGTCAGGTTTGCGCTCGCGCGGCGCGGTGATGGTTTCCACCGGCGTGAGCAATGGCGCCACGCGCGTGGCATATACTTCCGGAGGTACGCGCGAAACATCGGCCGCCTGCAAAGCGGACGTCGCAACAAAGAACAATAACGCCCTTAGCAGGGCTGAAAATCGAGAACTGCGATACGGGGTGAATCGTGCCGGTGTGTACATGAGCTGGAAAAGCATCCGGCCACAACCGACCGCACACGTGGCGCCAACCCGCCACGCGGATGCGCTCGCCTCGCAGTCCTCTTCGCTGCATTTACGCCCCTTCTCTCCCGCCGATGCATCATGGGATGCGGAGCTTCATGCCGATCTTCAGCGAGGCCGGGTTCGGGAGGCTGGCGCGATTGGCGTCGTAGATGTCGACCCAACGCTCGCCACGTCCGTAGTAGCGACGTGCGATGCGGGTGAGCGTTTCGCCTTCGACGACCGTGTGAATGCGCGGCTCGGAAGCGGGACGCGTGGCCGTGGTCGGCGATGTGGTGTCGGCCGGACGGCGCGGCGGTGTCAGCGTCGGCGCGGTCGCGACGGTCGTGCCGCGGCTGCGGAATTGGGTGAGCTCAGCGGTGAGCTGGCCGATCTGATTCTGCGCGTGGCGCAATTGTTCGCGCAAAGCCTCCACCTGTGCGGTCGCTTCACGGCCCGCGGCAGCCAGTCGAGCGGCTTCGGCCGTTTGTTTGTCCGCGGCCGCGATACGCTCCGCCAATGCGGCGCGTTCGGCATCGGTGCCGGCGAGCGATTTTTGCAACAAATCGATTTGCTCCTGCTGCATCTGGAAACTGCGCAGCGTCGCCGCGAGTTTCGCGTTCGCTTCATCGAGTTGTTTGCGGAGTTCGGCCGGATCTTCGCCCGCGGGTTGCGCAGGACGTTGTTCCAACTCGGCAATGCGTGCGCGCAGCGTTTCCTGCTCCGCACGCGCGGACGATGCGGCGTCTTCGGCGGACTTCAGGCGATTCTCCAGTTCCGCCACTTGTGCAGCGGCGCGCGAGGACGCAGCCGAGGCGGCGTTGGCTTGCGCGAGCTCCTCCGTGAGACGAGCGACATCGGCTTCGAAAGCGCTCGAAGCTTTGCGCGCTTCGTCTTTTTCGCGCTGAGCGGCTTCCGTCGCGCGACGTGCCTCCGCCAATTGTGTCTGCAATTCTTCCACGCGACGCGACGGGGCTTCGCCCGCCTTTGCGGCTTCGGCGAGTTTGCGCGTCAGTTCCGTGCGTTCCGCCTCGAGCGCGGCGACGGAACGCTTGAGCTGTTCCTGCGCAGCCTTGTCGGCATCGGCGGCTTTTGTCGCGGCCGCGAGCTGGGCCTGCAATTCCTTCACGCGAGCTTCCGGCACCACCCCGGATTTTGCAGCGGCGAGCTCCTTCTTCAACGCGGCCACTTCCGCCGTGCTGGTGGACAACCCGTCCTGCACGGTAGCGAGTGCCGTTTTCAACTCGTCGCGCTCTTGAGCAACGCGCGCGAGCTCGGCCGCTTGACGCTGGCTCTCGGCGGCTCCGGCGGTCGCGGCGGCGAGTTTGGTTTCCAAATCGGCGGTCGTCTTTTTGGCGTCTTCGACCGTGCGCTCGAGCTCGGCGATCTTCTGATGAAGCGCGTTGCGTTCGCCTTCGAAGTTCGCGGCGCCCGCCTTCCAAGAAGCGACTTCTTCCGTGAACGCGGCGTTGGCGGAGGCGAGCTCGGCGGTAAGGCGCTCTTTCTCGGCGTTCCACGCCGCTTCGCTTTCACGCAGAGCGGCGAGTGCGCGGCTGTTCTCCTCGGCCGCTTTTTTCGCGGCATCGAATTGTGCCTGCAACTGACGGTGCTGCTCGGCCGGGATCATGCCCGACTTCGTGCTTTGCAACTCCTGGCGCAGACTGGCGGTTTCCGCCGTGGCGACGGCGAGCGCTTGCTGCGACTCGGACAAACGACCTTTCAGATCGGCCACCTCGCTGTTGAGGCGCGCCGCTTCGGCAGCCGGCAATGCGCCTTTGGTGGAGGCGAGTTGCGCGGCGAGGGTTTTGTTTTCGCCCGCGAGACGCGTGCTTTCTGTCTCCAAATTTTGGATACGCGCGCGAGCCGTCGCGAGCTCGGCGGCCGCTTTTTCGGCTTCGGCGAGTTTACGGGCGGACTCAGCCTGCGCGGTTTTGAGGGACGCAATTTCTTCACGGAGCGAGGCGGTCGTTTTTTCGGTGTCGTCCGCTTGCTGTGTGACGGCGGCTTCGAGACGACGGTTTTCGTCGACGAGTTTTTGTTGCTGAGCGCGCGCGGTCTCGAGCGCTTCGCGAACTGCAGCGAGTTCGCGGGTGGTCTCGCGGGCTTTGGCGAGATCGGCTTCGAGCGCGACGACCTTCAACTGCGATTCCTCGGCCCCCGCTTTGCGCGCCTCTTCGAGGCGCTGAAGGAGACCGTTGCGTTCACCTTCAAAGTTCGCGGATGCAGCCTTCATGGCCGCGATCTCGTTGGTGGCCGTCTCCAGCGCGGTGCGTAGACGGTTTTGTTCGGCGCGCAGTTCTTTTTCCCGATCGGCAGCGGCGGCGGTCGCTTGATCGGCGGCGGCTTTCAACGCCTCGTTTTCCTTCCACGCGGCGGCGAGTTCTTCGCTGAGCTTTTTCAACTCGGCCTGGCGCGCTTCGACTTCGGCGGACGATGCCGCGACCACCGGCGAAATGGGAGAGCCCGCGCTGGATGCGGGCGCGATGGGCGATTTGTCACTCTGCTTCGAGGCGCGGGCGACGGGCGGCGGAATGGGAGTCTTCGCGGTGATGGCGGCGCGGATTTCTTCGACGCGTTGTTTGCCCTCGGCGATCTCCTGCGGAGACATCTGGCGCGACACGATGAGCAACGCACGGCCGGTCGCGCCGTTGTCGGCGGCGAGCGAGAGCCACGCGTAGGCCTCGACGATGTCGGCCACCGCTTCCTGCGAGTTCGCATAGACCAAGCCGAGGTTATGCTGAGCGATGCCGTCACCCGTGGCCGCCTTGGCCTGAAGCGCAGCGAGATCATCAGCGGTGATCGCCAGTGCGGAGGCGCTCGTGAGCGCTGCACCGATCAAGCTGCTGACGAGAAGTCGGAAGGAGCGGGAGGTATTTTTCATTCCTGGGCCAAAAGATGGCGCGACCATGGGCCAGCGATAGCGATTTTCAAAGCGGCAAATTAAGCCGGAGCATCGAAAATCTTTGTTAAAAGCGAAGATCGGGGGCGCATGACGAAAGGGCGGAGGCGCTTCACGCGCATTGCCAGCCTTTGGCCCGCTCGACGGCGCGGCGCCAACAACGTTGCTTTTCCTCGACGCCCGAACGCGCACGCGGCCGCAGTTCGCGATCTTCGCGCCAGAGCGCGGCGAGCTCGTCGCGATTTTTCCACACGCCCACGGCGAGGCCCGCGAGAAACGCCGCGCCGAGCGCCGTCGTCTCAACCACCCGCGGACGTACCACACGCCGACGCAGCAGATCGCTTTGAAACTGCAGCAAGGCATCGTTCACCGTGGCCCCGCCATCGACGCGCAGCTCGCGTATTTTTCGGCCCGCATCGGCTTCCATCGCAGCAATCAAATCCGCGACTTGAAAGGCGATGCTCTCCACCGCCGCGCGGGCGAGATGCGCCGCCGTCGTGCCGCGCGTGAGTCCAAGGATCGCTCCACGCGCGTCGACGTCCCAATGCGGTGCGCCCAGTCCCGTGAATGCAGGCACGAAATAAACGCCACCGTTGTCGGGGACGCGCGAGGCGAGTGATTCGATTTCCGCTGAATTCGCGATCAATCCGAGCCCATCGCGCAGCCATTGCACAACCGCGCCGCCGATGAAGACGCTGCCTTCGAGCGCGTATTCGGTGCGCGCGCCGATTTTCCACGCGAGCGTGGTGATCAATTGATGACGGGAGCGCACGGGCTTCGTCCCCGTGTGCATGAGCATGAAACAACCGGTGCCATACGTGTTCTTCGCCAAACCGGGACGGAAACAGGCCTGACCGAAAAGCGCCGCGTGTTGATCGCCCGCCACGCCAGCGATCGGCACGCCGCGCAACGCCGGGATCGACGTGACTTCGCCATACACTTCGCTGCATCCGCGAATCTCGGGCAGCAACGCACGCGGGATGCGCAGGAGCCGCAGCAGTTCGTCGTCCCACTCGCCGGTGTGCAGATTGTAGAGCAAGGTGCGGCTGGCGTTGGTCGCATCCGTGGCGTGGATACGTCCGTCGGTGAGTTTCCACAGCAACCAGCTGTCCACCGTGCCAAACGCGAGCTCGCCGCGTTGAGCGCGCCGACGCGCACCCGGCACGTGATCGAGCAACCACGCGAGTTTGGTGCCGGAAAAATACGGATCGAGCAGCAATCCCGTTTTGCGGCGAAACACCTGCGCGTGTCCCGCGCGTTGCAGCCGTGCGCAAGTCCCGGCCGTCCGTCGATCCTGCCACACGATCGCGGGGGCGATGGGACGCCCCGTCGCGCGTTCCCACACGAGTGTGGTTTCACGTTGATTGGTCAGTCCGATGGCCGCGATTTGCGAGCCGATGAGATTCGCTTCAGCCAATGCGGCGGTGGCCGTGCGGCGCGTGGTTTCCCAAATTTCTTCCGGATCGTGTTCCACCCAACCCGGTCGCGGGAAAAATTGCGTGAGCTCCTGTTGGGCTTGGGAAACGATCCCGCCCTGCGCATCAAAAACCAGCGCGCGACTGGAAGTCGTTCCTTGATCGAGAGCGAGAAGGTGCTGCATGGGGCGAAAGAAACGGTAAACGGCGGATAGCGCTCGCGCCGCAGGCGGGTTGCTCTTTGCTAAGATCCCGATGCAGGCCCATTTGGCAAGGCCGAGCGGCCGCACGAAGGCCATCCGCTTATCCGCTGAAACCTTGCCTTGCCGGTGAGGTCTCAGTTTTCTGCCAACCAGTTTCTTTAGTGCCATGAAAACCGCCATCACCCTGCTCTCCTTCGTCGTCGCCGCCCCTCTTGCGATGGCACAGACTCACCGTCCGTCCATCGCCTCCGGCGCGCACCGCGGCCATCATGGCCACTCTCACCACGGTCATCATCAATCGCATCGGCACTCGCATCATTACCATGCGCCGCGGGTAAGTTATCGTCCTGTCGTGGTGTATCCAACGGTTGGTTACTATGGCTACACGCCCGGCTACTACGGCTATTACGGGCCCGCGTATGGCGGTTATTACACCGGATATTCCAGTGGTTATTCATCGGGCAGCCGTGCGGCCAATGGCATGATTCTCGGCGGCATCGCTGGCGCCATCATCGGCCACAACTCCGGCGATCTGCGCAACAACGCCTGGCGCGGCGCCGCCATCGGTGCGGGCGCGGGATTGCTCTTGGGCGCCATCGCCGATCAACGCGCCAATGCCCGCGAAGCCGCCGCCGCCCAGACGCAAACGACGGCGACCGCGCCGCAAGTTCAGTCCTCCTCGGCGACCACCTCGTCCACGCCGCAAACGGTCATCATCAACAACCACTATTACGGCAACTCCACGCCGATGAGCTCGGCCAACAGCCTCTTCGGCCGCTGAGTTTGCCGTCGGGTTCGCTTCGTCCGCCGAGCCATTTCGGCGGCGGGCTTTGTATTTACTTCAACACTACACTATGAAACAGCTCGCCCTCCCCTCCCTCGCGCTCGGATGCGCCGTCTTGGTTTTCGCTGGATGCAGTCCCAGCCGCGGCGTCAAGAACCCGTCGGGGGTCCCCGTGACCGAAATGAAAGCCGACGAACGCGGCTTCGTCGCCGGCACCGGTGTCGAATCGCAGGACCTCGTCGCCGTGACTGACAAGATGGCCCGCAGCATCCTCGCCATTCCCCAAATCGCCCGTGCGCAAACCCCGCCGACCGTCGTGCTCGAGGACGTCGTCAACGACACGCGCTTCCCGATCAACCGAAACATCTTCCTTACGCGCATCCGCGCCTCGCTCAATTCCAAGGCCGCCGGCCGCGTCAACTTCCTCGCCCGCGATCGCATGAACGCCCTCGAGCGCGAACGCGCGTTGAAACAACAGGGCAATGTCACCGCCAGCGCCGATCCGCACGTCGTGGAGTTCTTGGGCGCCGACTATTTCCTCACCGGACGCCTCGAAGGCATGAGCGGCCGCACCAGCGCCGGTGTCAGCGACTACATCCTTTATTCCTTCCAACTCATCGACGCGCGCACCAGCGCCATCGTCTGGGAAGACTTTGCCGAGATCAAAAAACAGGGCCTCGAAGACGCCGCCTACCGCTGAGCGGGCCTTGTAGTGGAAAAACCAATACACCATGAAAACCACCGTCTCCCTCCTCGCCGCCGCGCTCGTCGCCTTCGCCGGCTGCGCCAATCCCCCCGGTCCTTTCGCCCCGCAGGACACCACCAAATACACGCTCGAGAACACCGACAGCTTCGTGCTGCTCGATAAGCCCACGCAAAATTCCGTCACCTGCACCGGCCTCCAGGAAACCATCAACAGCGACGGACGTCTTGAGGTTGTGGCCAACGTCAAGAACCGCGAAAGCCGTCGCATCCAGGTCCAGGTCAGCTGCGTGTTCAAAAACGAGGCCGGCTTCTCCACAGGCGACGAAACGCCCTGGCAAAATCTCATCCTCAGCGAAAACGCCACCGAAGCCGTGCGTTTCACCGCCATGAATACCCAGGCTAAAAAATACACGGTGCGCGTCCGTCAGGCTCGCTGATCCGCGCGAGGATTTTCCCCGCACATCGCCGCACCGCTGCAACGCAAGAACACCATGAAAACCTCCCGCGCCCTCCTCACTGCGTCACTGGTCATTGGTCATTGGTCTTTCTCCTCTGTCGCTTACGCCGCGAAAGAACCCGAGGCGCCCGTCCCCGTCACCCGCCAGCTCACCCCCGCGCCGGAATCGCGCGAGACTTACGACTACCAGCAGCGTCTTTACGGCCCGGCCGAAAGCCTCATCGCACCCGATAAAGCCCGCATCGTGCTCGATGGTTTCCGCGCCGCCAACGAGAAACTCGGCGATCCACGCTACCTCATCTACGTGAACCGGGATCTCGTGGAAAACTCGGGGCTCAAACTCACCAGCCGCACCGAGCGCACGGAAGCCACGCAGACAGATAAACACGTTTCGTTTGAAGCCGATCCGAACGCGCCGCGTACCGACAGCGCTTCCGCGCAAACCCAGATCAATGTCGCCGTCGGCGGTGGCGACGCCGGTTCCGCCAACTCGCAACCGGTTCCCGGCAAGGGCTCGGCCAGCCAGCAAACATCGAAAGTTTCCGCAGAAAACACCTACAAGGCCGAAGATCCCACCGTGCAGTCGCTCGCCGATCGTCAGACGGTGCGCGAAGTCGAGCGCTTGCTCGGGCGTCCGCTTCGTTATTCCGGCGCGCGCCTGGCCGATCAACGCACTGCCACCGCGCTCATCGCCGATCGTCCGCTCGATCATTTCACCGCGCCCGCCAACGACGCCGCGCGCAAAGATCGCGAAGCACTCGCCAAGGTCACCGACATCGTCATCGAAGCGCTGATCTCCAGCCGCCAGGCGGTCGTCACCGGCGTCTCTGGCGACGAAACCGTCAACATTCCCGACATCCAGCTCACCGCCATCCGTCTTTCCGACTCGGCCATCCTCGGCCAGGCCAGCTCCGCCGACGTCCTCGGCAAAGATCAATACGCCGGCCCGCTCACCAAGCAGTTCGACATTCGCGATATCACCGAGGCCGTCGCGCTCGCGCTCCTCGAAGATATCTCGGTGACGGTGAAATAACTTCGTTCTGATCGCGGCGTGGACTTCTGCTTCGCGCCGCGAGCTTGTTTGCTCCGTTCGTGCGCCCGGTCGAAAAAACTGTCCCGCCGTCCGGGTTGCTTCGACGGCGCCGACATTCATTTTCGACTTTTCATGCTCCGCCGGCTTTCCAACCGCTCTTCACGCGTTCTGGGCGCGACGCTCGCCGCCGCTCTCGTGTTCGCCGGCTGTACGCACACGCCCCCCACGCGCTACGTGCCGATCACCGGGGACGCGCTTGTGGACGGCAAAGCACATCTCGAAGCCGCTCTGCCGAAAGACCGCGTGTTGTGGGAATATCGCGTCGCCGCGACCGCCATGCGCCGCGGCATTTTCGACGAAGCGCGCGCACAACTTGATGGCGCGCTTTCGCAGGCTGCCGCCAACTACGGCAACATCAGCGCGCAAGCCGCCAAATCGCGTCGCATGTTTCGCCGTGAATCCGACAAGCCCTTCATCGGCGAACCTTACGAACGCGCGCTCGCCCATTTTTATCGCGCCATCCTCTATTGGCAGGACGGCGAACCCGACAACGCCCGCGCGCTCCTGCGCACCGCGCAACTACTCGACAGCGACACGGCGGACAAAACTTACGCGGGCGACTACGTGCTGTTCGATTATCTCGAAGGGTTCGTGACGTCCCGCCTCGGCGGCAACGGCTCCGACGCGCTCGCTCGCGCTCGCGCCAACGCCCGCGCGCAGGGCCGCGCCGTCCCTCCCGATTACGACACCGCCGCCAACGTGCTCGTCTTCGCGGAGTTTGGCCGCGGTCCGCAGAAGTATTCAGATGGTCAATACAACGAACGTCTGAAGTTCACCACCACGCCATCCGCCGCGCAATCCGCCGTGTTGGAAGTCGCCGGACGACGCGTGTCTTTGCCCGCTTACGACGATCTGAACTTCCAGGCCACCACCCGCGGAGGTCGCGTGATGGATCACATCCTCGGCAACAAAGCCGTATTCAAAGGCACCGCCGAAGGTGTGGGCGATGTTGCCCTCGTCGGCGCCACCGTCGCCGCCGACAACATTTACCGCTACGACGGCACCTACAATCGCGACGCCGCCAATGTCGCCATCGCGCTCGCCGCAGTCGGCATCATCAGCAAACTCACCGCCTCCGCCACCACGCCCGAAGCCGACACGCGCACGTGGGACAACATCCCGCAGTACCTTAGCTTCGCCGCACTGCGCCTGGAACCCGGCGAGTATCCCGCAACGATCACTTTCCTCGACGCCTCCGGGCGACCCGTTGCAAACGGTCGCCGCGACTTCACGCTCACCGTAGCCGCGCAGTCGGAGAGCATCGGCGCGCGCCGGCAAGATACCGTCGTGTTTCTCAGCCAGCTCTTCAACTGAGCGAGCAACGCTCCAGATGGAGCGTCCAACTCCGCGTGCTACAAACCTGCATGCCTATCGCCACTAGCCGTTGGGCACTGGTCATTCGTCATTCTTCATTCGTCATTCCCGCCCCGCTTTCCTGACTGTAATTTCCACCTGCCCTCGCCTCCGCCCGCGCCCCGCCTCCCTCTTCTCTTTTCACACCATTCACACGCCCCCATGTCTTACCAACCCGCGCCCACTCGTTACGACAACCCCGCGTTCTACCGCCGCACCGGTCGCAGCGGCCTGAAGCTTCCACGCCTCTCGCTCGGTCTCTGGCACAATTTCGGCGACACGGATCTTTACGCCAACAGCCGCGCGCTCGTTCTGCGCGCCTTCGACCTCGGCATCACCCATTTCGATCTCGCCAACAACTACGGACCACCGCCCGGCGCCGCGGAGAAAAACTTCGGCCGCATTCTCCGCGAAGACCTCGCCGCGTATCGCGACGAAATCATCATCTCCACCAAGGCCGGTTACTTGATGTGGGACGGGCCTTACGGCGATTGGGGTTCGCGCAAGTACTTGCTCGCGTCGCTCGATCAAAGCCTGCGTCGCCTCGGCGTGGATTACGTCGATATTTTTTATCACCACCGTCCCGATCCCGAAACGCCGCTCGAAGAAACCATGGGCGCGCTCGCTCACGCGGTCCGTTCCGGCAAAGCGCTCTACGTCGCGCTCTCGAACTACAATCCCGAACAAACCGCCCGCGCCGCCGCCATCCTGCGCGATCTCGGCACGCCCTGCCTGCTGCATCAGCCGAAATACCACATGTACGAACGCACGCCCGAGCGCGGTCTCTTCGACGTATTGCTCAAGGAAGGCATCGGCTGCATCCCGTTCTGTCCGCTCGCGCAAGGTCTCCTCACCAATCGTTATCTCAACGGCATCCCGGAGGACTCGCGCGCCGTGCGCGATCCGCGTTTCCTCAAACCCGAACACATCACTGAGGAGAAACTCGTCCAGCTCCGTCAGCTCAACGCCTTCGCGCAAGCCCGCGGACAATCGCTCGCGCAACTCGCGCTTTCGTGGGTGCTTCGTCAGCCCGCCGTCACCACCGCCCTCATCGGCGCCAGTAAGGTCGCGCAAATCGAAGACAACATCGCCGCGCTCAACACGCCCGATCTCACGGCGCAGGAATCCGCTCAGATCGACGCCATCCTCGGCAATGCCTGACCGGCCCGAGGCGTTTCGAAACGCTCCGTGAACATCCTTCTCTTCACCCCCGACGAAGCCGCCTCCCCGCTCCCGCGCACGGATCCGCGCGCGATTCATCTACTCGAGGTCCTGCGTCGCCAAAAACTGGATACATTCGACGCGGGCCTCCTCGATGGTCCGCGCGGCAAGGGCACGCTCGTCGACATCACGCCCGACGCGATTCACCTCCGCTTCGCGTGGGGCTCGCCGCCGCCGCCGCTCGATCCGATCACCTTGCTGATCGGTCTGCCGCGTCCGCAAACCGCGCGTAAAATTCTTCGCGAAGCCACCGCGCTCGGCGTCAGTGCGATCCACTTTTTCCCCTCCGATCGCGGTGAATCGTCCTACATGCGCAGCACGCTTTGGACATCCGGCGAATGGCGCCAGCAACTCATCACCGGCGCCGAGCAAGCCTTCTGCACGCGCCTGCCTGCGATCACCTGGACGCAACCGCTTGCCGCGCTCATCGACGCGTTGCCGCCCCCCGCCAATGCCCCGCGCATCGCGCTCGACAATTACGAGTCGCCCGAAGCGCTCGGTCACTGTCGCAGCCTGCGCGACACATCTTCGGCAGACGCCGCGATACCGCTCGTGCTCGCCATCGGCTCCGAGCGCGGCTGGTCGCCCGCCGAGCGCGATTTGCTTCGGGCAAAAAACTTCGCGCTCGCTCATCTCGGTTCGCGCGTCCTGCGCGCCGAAACCGCCGTCGTCGCGGCGGTCGCCATCGTCAAAGCCCGCCTCGGCTTGATGTGAGCGCTCGCATTCTCAGGCTTCCCCAGCCTGCGATGTTTTGCGGAAAAACGCGACCGTGGGTTGTCGCGCGCCTTTTCCCAGCCGGCGCACACAGGTCCAGCCCGCTGGCTCGAGCGTGATTTCGCCCGGCATCTCGAACACAATCACCGGATCTTTCCTCGGCGCGAGCATCTCCGACAGCCGCGCAAAAAGCGGCTCAGCGATGTATCCAATAATCTCATACGGCGGGTCGATGAACACGAGATCGGGCGCTTCCTCGCCCGCAGGCATTTTCCACGTGAGCACATCCGTTTGAGCGACCGTGAGCGTTCGTGCGTCGTGCCCCGCGCTCTTGCACACCGCGGCGATGTTTTTCGCGAGGCACGCGGTCGCACGCGCATTTTTCTCCACAAAATATCCGCCCGCCGCGCCGCGGCTCACCGCTTCGAGTCCATACGCACCGCTGCCAGCAAACAAATCGAGAAAACGCGCGCCCGGCACGTGCGATGCGATGCTCGAAAACACCGCTTGTCGCACGCCGTCCGTCGCCGGTCGTGTGGCGTCGCCTTTCGGCGTCAACAGCGGAATCCCGCGCGCCACTCCGCCGCTGATCCTCATGCGATCGCCCGCGAAAATGCGGGCGCAAGCGCTGCGGGAGAGTTGGGTTTCGACAGGATCATGCGTTCAAGATGCGACGTTCGTTCGACGCGTCGCGCGCGTTTCTGCGCATGCACCGCCCGCGCTGTCAAACTTCGGTCCGCGTCCACAGGCCTTGCTGACCGTTCAACACACCGCGACTTGCCGACGACACCGGGGCGCGATTTTGTCCCGCGCATGCTTCACCCGCGCTTGCTTATCGCGTTGCTGTTAGTCGCGCTGCCCGCGCTGTCGTTTGCCGAAGGAAATCCCGTTCGCGGTCGTCGCTTGTTTC
This sequence comes from uncultured Opitutaceae bacterium, assembly GCA_937958045.1. Taxonomy (GTDB): domain Bacteria; phylum Verrucomicrobiota; class Verrucomicrobiia; order Opitutales; family Opitutaceae; genus Nibricoccus. The sequence continues at coordinate 67,930 of CALFXL010000052.1, forward strand.
AGTCCCAATGCGCGGCGTGCCACGCCGCCTCCGCGCAACATCGCATCACCGGTCCGGGACTCGCCGGCATCGTCGGTTCACCCGCGGCCCAGCGCGAAGGGTTCACGTACTCCGACGCGTTGAAAAACGCCGGCCTCACCTGGGACGTTGCCACGCTCGATCGCTATCTCACCGATCCGCCCCAATACATCCCCGGCACAACGATGACCCAGCCCGTCCCTGCCGCCAACGCGCGCGCCGACATCATCGCCTACCTCGCAACGCTCACACCGCCCGCGCCATCTCCGGCTCCCGCGCCGTGAGCAGTTTCGCGTCGCTTCTGTCGCGCGGTTTGATGTCTGGCTGAGCAGCCATGCGACGTTTTCCCGTTTCCGATCATTGCGACGGCGTTCGGTTCTTCACGCCCGGCGGCATGCCGTTGCCCGGACCGCGCGACATCTGGCGTTGGTGGCGCGAACGAAAAAAACCGCGTTGGGAAACGCACGTCATCACACCGCGCGCCGCTCCGCCCGCTCGCGCAGAAGACGATCCGCACGTCGCCGCCACGTGGATCAATCACTCCACGTTTCTTCTTCAGTTCGGCGGCGTGAATGTGATCACCGATCCGGTCTTTTGTGAACGCGTCGGTCCTTTCGGTTTTCTTGGACCGCGCCGGTTTCACGCGCCGGGATTGATCTTCGAAACGCTGCCGTGCATCGACGCGGTTTTGTTGAGCCACGATCACTACGATCACTGCGACCTCGCGACCTTGCGCAAACTCGCCCGACGCGATCAACCGCGCGTTTTTGCACCGCTCGGTCATCGCGATCTCCTCAAACGCGCCGGGTTCACGGACATCGTGGAAATGGATTGGTGGGAAACGCAGTCGCTCGCACCCCGCGCCGCCGACGTCGCGATCACACTCACGCCCGCGCAACACTGGACCAATCGCCTGAGCTCGGCCCGCTGCTCGCGTTTGTGGGGCGGCTTTTTTCTCCAAACGCCCACTCGCCGCGTCTATTTCGCGGGCGACAGCGGGTATCACGCGCAGTTTTTTAAAGACATCGCCACGCGCTGCGGCGCGCCCGACCTCGCGCTGATCCCGATCGGCGCCTACGAACCGCGTTGGTTCATGCGCGGGCAGCACATCAACCCCGCCGAGGCAGTGCACATTCATGGCGAAATCGGCGCCCGTCTGAGCATCGCGATGCATTGGGGCGCGTTTCCGTTGACCGATGAAGCGCGAGAGGCTCCTTTAGAAGACCTCCGCAAGGCGCTGGCGGAAGCCGGGATAAGCACCGATTCCTTCATTGCGATGGAACCCGGCGAAAGCCGCATCGTCTGAAAAACTATCCTTGGCCGAGCGGGTTGGGAAATGCCCCGTGTCGGAAAGGGATTGTTATTAAAAAATTGCTACTCGCCTTCCAACCTTCTTCGTTAGGCCCCTAATCATCATCGGTTACGGCGGGTTGCCGACTTTACCCAGCCGCCCGGTGCGCATGCTCGTGCCCTTTTTCGAGACTACCAAATCCATGTTGCTGACTCGTCTTATCGCCGTACTCGGTTGCGCCGCCGCCTGCGGCGTGCCCGCGCGTGCGAATGAGAAGAACGTGTGGCCGCTTTGGGTCGGGCAAACGCAGACAAACGCCACGACTGACGAAAAGACCGCCGAAGAAACCGTTGTCTCGTGGAATGCGCTCGGGCCGTTGTTTTTCTCTCAACCGGCGCAGCCCGGTGCTGCGCCCTCGCGCCACGATCGCGCCGTGCGGGTGAGCGGGTTTCGTCCGTTCTATATTCAGAAAACAAGCCCCGAGGGCGACGTGACGGATGCGTACGTGTTGCCGCCGCTGTTTCGTTATCACGCGACGCCGTTTGGCAGTCGCTGGTCGGTGTTCTCGCTGATCAATCGCGAGTCGCCCGGCGAAGTGCACGTGAGCGCAGCGGGCAGCGGCGAGCGCTCGGCCTTCGATGTCTGGCCGTTTTATTTTTCGCGTCAGACGGGCGACCCCGCGACATCGTATCGCGCGTTGTTTCCGATCTACGGTTCGATCTCGCAACGCTTCCGCCTCGATCACTGGACGTGGGTCGCGTTTCCGCTCTACGGACGCTTCGAGCGCAACGGCGTCACGACCACGACCACGCCGTGGCCGTTCATCAAAGTGATGCGCGGCGAAGGCAATCGCGGTTTCGAGTTCTGGCCGCTTTTCGGCCATCGCGAAAAAGCCGGCGAATACCGCGAGCGCTACTACCTGTGGCCGCTCATCTATAAAAACGAAAAGAAACTCTCCGAACCGCAGCCCGACATCCGCCGCGGCGTGCTTCCGTTCTACGCGAGCACGATCGACGCAAACTCACAGAGCCGCACTTATCTCTGGCCGTTCTTCGGCTGGTTCGATCGCACCGCACCGCTCGCTTATCACGAAACGCATTACTTCTGGCCGCTTTTTGTGCAGGGCCGCGGTGAAGCGCGTTACGTGAATCGTTGGGCGCCGTTCTACACGCATTCTGACTCCAAAGGTGTATCAAAAACGTGGATACTCTGGCCGCTTTGGCGCGAACGCGTCTCCGACGAAGGTCCGATCATCCAGACCAAGCGCCAGTTTCTTTATTTCCTCTACAACTCCACCGTGCAGCGCAGCGCGACCAATCCCGCCGCCACGCCCGCGCACAAGACACACGTCTGGCCGCTGTTCACGTCGTGGGATAACGGCGCGGGTCGTCGCCAGATCCAGGCGCTCAGCCCGCTCGAAGTTTTTTTCCCGCACAACGAAACCATCCGCACGACCTACAGCCCGCTCTTCGCGATCTATCGATACGACCGTCCGTCCGACGACACCTCGCGTCATTCGCTGCTGTGGAATTTCGTGACGTGGCGCCGCGCGCCGGAAGAGCGCGAGTTCCACCTCGGCCCGCTCATCGGCGTCGAACGGCACGCGAGCGAAAAACGCTTCGCTCTTCTCTGCGGTGTGCTCGGCGCAGATCGCACCGAGGCGCGCGGATGGCGTCCTTTCCTTTTCAAATTTAAACGCCGCGCCAGCGCGCAGAAATCCGCGGAGGCGCGCGACGTCCACCCATGAACAAGCTGAACCAACTGCTCGATGCCTTCGGCAGCGCGCTGCTGCTCACCGGCCGCGCGTTCGCCTCGCTGCCCAGTGCTCCGCGCATCCTCAAGCGCGTGATCGAACAAGCGTTTCTCGGCGGCTACTCGTCGCTCGGCATCGTCACCATCTTGAGCTTCTTCATCGGCGCGGTGCTCGCGCTGCAGGCCGGCCTCACGCTCAAGGACTTTGGCGCGAAACAACTCATCGGCACGCTCGTCGGTGAATCGCTCGTGCGCGAACTCGGTCCCGTCATGGTCGCCATTCTTCTCGCCGGTCGCGTCGGTTCCGCGATCACCGCCGAGCTCGCGTCCATGAAAGTTTACCAGGAGGTCGATGCGCTCGTGACGATGAACATCCCGCCCGAGCGTTTCCTCGTATTGCCCCGTTTGCTCGCCGTACTTCTCTATATGCCGATGCTGACGATGATCGGTGTCATCATCGGCTGGTTCGGCGGCGCGGTGGTCTGCAAGTTCGTCGAGATCATCGCGGTGGAGCCCGCGCAGTATTTCCAAAGCCTCACGCAATTCCTCACCACCGAGAAGGTCCTCGATGGTCTGATCAAAGCCGAGATCTTCGGCTTCGTCATCATCCTCATCGCGTGCAACACCGGCCTGCGCACCACCGGCGGTCCGCGCGAAATCGGCCACGCCGTCACGCGCTCCGTGGTCTTCTCCCTCATCAGCATCCTCGTGCTGGATTACTTCATCACCAAAGCCCTCGCCTGATGAAAAAACACATCCTCAGGGAACGCAGTAGCTCGTCCGGCGCCGCCCGTCCTCCCGTCGGCGTCGAGATCGCCGGCATCTCGAAAAGCTTCGGCGCGCAGCAGGTCCTCAAAAACATCCACCTGTCCATCAAACCGGGCGAGATCTTCACCATCATGGGCCCTAGCGGCTCCGGCAAAAGCGTGCTGCTGCGCCTCATCGCGGGGCTCGATCAACCCACACGCGGCACCGTGCGCATCGAAGGACTCGATCCCGCCGAGCCCGACACGCGCGATCGCTTCGCACTCGCGCTCGTTTTCCAGGCCGGCGCGTTGTTCAACTCCATCTCCGTTTACGACAACCTCGCGCTTTATCTCCTCGAGCACCGCCTTTGCCCGAAAAAAGAAATCCGCGACCGCGTCATGCGCGCGCTCACGATTCTGTCGCTCGAAAACGCCGCGCAGAAATATCCCTCGGAGCTCTCCGGCGGCATGAAGAAACGCGTCGCCATCGCCCGCGCGCTCGTGATGGAGCCGCAGCTCCTCCTCTACGACGAACCCACGTCCGAACTCGATCCCATCATGGGCGCCACGATCAGCGAGATCATCGCGACCCTGAAGCACGAGTTCAACGTCACCAGCATCGTCGTCTCCCACGACCGCGATCTCGCGCTCACCATTTCCGACCGCGTCGCCCTTCTCATGAAGGGCGAGATGCGTGCCCTCTGCACTCCGGACGAACTTCGCCGCGTCGAAGACCCCGCCGTGAAGGACTTTCTCAATCCGACTATCGATCTTAAGAAACCGCGCTACCAGCAACTGGAGACATCATGAACCAGAACCAAATGACGGCCCGGGTGGGCCTCTTCTTCATCATCGGGCTGGCCCTCATCTGGGTCACCTTCGAGGCGCTGCACAACGGCCGCTTCTCGACCAAGGAAGGCTACACCGTCACCGCCGCCTTCTCGTCGTTGAAAGAACTCAAAGCCGGTAACGACGTCCGCATGGCCGGCGTGCAAATCGGCACCGTCGAACGCACGCGCCTTGTCGATGGACGCGCCGAAGCCGTTCTCCGCATCCGCAGCGATGTGCAGATCGCCGCCGACGCCACCGCGACCATCGCCATGGCCGGCTTGCTCGGCTCCAACTACGTCTCGCTCGATCTCGGCCATCCCGCCAACGGCACCGTTTCTCCCGGCGGTTCGCTGCGCACCAAAGACGTCGCCGACCTCAACCAAATCATCGGCGATCTCGGCAATCTCGGCCAGGAAATCAAAAGCACCCTCGGTCAGATCAGCGGCTCCATGAGCTCCGATACCGGCGGCGGTCTTTTCCAGAAACTCGACCGCCTCGTCACCGAAAACAGCGCGAAAATTTCCACCACCGTCGCCAACCTCGAAGCCGTCACCAACCAGATCCGCTCCGGCGAAGGCACCCTCGGCAAACTCATCTACGATCAAGCCGCATACGACCAATTGCTCGCGACCGTGAACGAAATCAAAGGTGCCGCCACGGAGGCGCGCACCTTCATCAATGAAACCCAATCGCTCATCGCTCAGGTCAAAAGCGGTCAAGGCACGCTCGGCACGCTCTTCTACGACGAAGCGACCGCCGACAACCTCCGCGTGACCGTGCGCAACCTCCGCGAGGTTTCCGACAAGCTCAACGACGCCAACAGCACCTTCGGTCAGCTCATCACCAACGACAATCTGATCAAAGACGTGCAAGGCACGCTGCGGAAAGTGGACCGCGCGATGGACGGTCTCGGCGACCAAGGCCCCATCACCGCCGTCGGCGCCGCCGCCAGCGCGCTGTTCTGATCCGTCCTCCCTCGTCTCGTCCGCGCGACGATTTTTCCTCTCTTCAGTCCCATAGGTCGTTAAGACCTATGGGACTTTTCTTACCCCGCATGACAGCCCTGCCGCCGTCGCCCCCATTCCGTTCTCCTTGGTCGTGGCTTCCTCCGCTCATCATCTGCCTCGTCCTCGCCGCGGCCTACGCGAACAGTTTTCGCGTTCCCTTCATCTTCGACGACGCCAGTTCGATTCTGGAAAACCCCACCTTGCACGACTGGCGCACCGCCTTGTTTCCACCGCGCGACAGCGGTCTGACGGTGAGTGGACGTCCGCTCCTCAATCTTTCGTTTGCCATCGATCGCGCGCTCTACGGCGAACACGTCGCCGGTTATCACGCGACCAATCTCCTCATCCACGCGCTGGCCGGTATCGCGCTCTTCGGCCTTGTTCGGCGAACGCTTCGACTGTGTACCGCGTCTTCATCGACGCACAACGACGACCTGTTCGCGGCCCTTGTATCCATAATTTGGGTACTGCATCCGCTTCAGACCGAGTCGGTCACTTACATCGTGCAGCGCGCGGAATCGCTCGTCGGGCTGTGTTACCTGTTCACGTTTTACGCATTCGCGCGTGCGATCCAATCCGCGACGCACACGCGTCTCTGGCTTACGTTCTCCGTCGTCGTCTGCTTCGCGGGCATGGCCGCCAAAGAGGTCATGGTCTCTGCGCCACTGCTCGTTCATCTGTACGATCGCACGTTCGCAGCCGGTTCATTCCGCAACGCTTGGCGGGCACGTCGGGCCTTCTATCTGACGCTCGCGTCGAGCTGGTTGATACTCACCACCTGCATCGTCGCGAGCGGCGGGCGCGGCGGCACAGTAGGAACTTTCGACGACATTACCGTCGTGAGTTATTTTCTCACGCAATGCCAGGCGATCGTCCATTACCTGCGGCTGGGCCTGTGGCCGGATCCGCTGGTGCTCGACTACGGCACGCGCGTCGTCAGCGGCTTCGGCGAAGTCGCCGGACAATTTTCCCTGCTCACAATCCTCGCGGCTCTCACCGCGTATGCAGTTTGGAAACATCCCCGCATTGGCTTTCTCGGCACCACGTTTTTCGCGCTGCTCGCGCCCACCTCGAGTTTCGTGCCGGTGAATACGCAAACCATGGCGGAGCATCGCATGTACCTCCCACTCGCGCCTGTGTTGATTCTGGTTTCCTCGCTCATCTGGCGGATGAACGTCCGCGTGTTTATGGCCGTCGGCGTCTCCGTCTCATTTTTCTTCGGCATTCTCACGCATCGTCGGAACCACGACTATCGCTCCGCCACGTCCATCTGGGAGGATACGATTGCCAAGGCTCCAAACAACGCCCGTGCGTACACCTCGCTCGGCACTCTCCTCGCCAAAGCCGGCGATTTTGTCGCGGCCGAACCCCTTCTAGAACGAGCGCTCGCGCTCGCGCCCCAAGATCCTAGCGCGCATCTCGCTTATGGCAACGCACTGATCGTTCTTGGACGCCGCGACGAAGGTTATGGCTACTACGAACGGGCGTTGGCGCTGAAGCCAGATTACCACGACGCGCTCTATAATTACGGGAAAAATCTCCTCGATGAAGGTCGTGTGGCGGACGCCATTACCCGCCTCGAACAAGCAGTCGCGAGCAAACCTGCGGCCGTCAACGCGCACTACAACCTCGGCAACGCCTACCTCGCGGCGGGCCGATATGCGTATTCAGTTAAAGAATACAGTTTCGTCATCGAAAACGATCCGGCCGCCATCGACGCGCTCAACAACCGCGGCATCGCTCGTGCCGCTTTGGGCGACACCGAGGCGGCCATTCGCGATTACCAACAAGCACTCGAGCATGCCCCTGGCGAAGCACGCACTTTGATCAACCTCGGCCGTACGTTCGCCCAGGCAGGTCGCCACGCGGAAGCGATCGACTACTTCACACAGGCCGTCCAGAACGACCCGACGCTGCCACAAGCCCACGCAAATCTCGGTTTGGCCTTGTCGGCCTCGGGACGCGCCACCGAGGCGATCGCTCCTTGGCGAAAGGCGCTACAGCTCGGACTCGACGATCCCGCACTTCATACGCGTCTCGCACAGACGCTCCTCGAACTTGGCCGCGCAGACGAGGCCATCCGCGAACTGGCAAGCCTCGTTGCACGCCATCCAGACTTCGTCGACGCGCGCTATGTTCACGCGAATCTTCTTCTACAATCCGGCCGAGCCGGAGAAGCGCTTGAGCACTACCTCGTCTTGCGCCGTCTCGCACCGCAGTCCGCCGAAATCGCGAACAACCTCGGCATCGCCTTCGCGCAGCTCGGCCGTCTCGACGACGCGAGAGCCGCCTTCACCGACGCCCTCGCGCTCGATCCAGCTTTCAGCGAGGCCCGCGAAAATCTTCAACGGGCTCGCGAATAAAAGCCGCCTCTCACTTCTTCTCCACCACGCGGATCTTCGGGCGCACGGGCAGCGGGGCGGCTTCGTCGAGGTAGAAACTCGGATGCGGAGGCTGGTTGTAGGCCACGTTTTGCCACGCGACCGCCAGGCGATATTGCGCGTCGTGCATCAGCGTCACGAGCCGATGCTTCGTGGGAATCGTCGTCGTATAGATGCGCAGCTCCTGGTTGTCGCGCGTGCGCCAGATCACTTCTTCGCGCCAGTCGCCCCAGAGATCCACACTCAGCGCGGGAGTCGCCTTGGTGCCATTTCCCGACTGACACGCGTGCGCGATGAGCAACGTGTCGATCGACTCCGTTTCCCAGTTCCACTTCGTGATCATGTTTTGATCGAGCAACTCGCGCAGCAGATCGCCATCCCACCATACCGCGAAGTTGCACGATACTCCTCGCGGACGTTTCTCGACGATCTTCTCGCCCTTCGCGTTATAGATGCCATCCATGCCCGCGCCCGCAGCCCATGACTCCGAGCCGGGATAACGCGGATCGATATTAAACGCCACGCCACGACCCGGACCTTCGCCGCGATCACCACCGCTTTCCGCGGCTTTCACCGACGGGATCGTGAAGATCGGGCGACCCGTTTTGGCATCGCGCATGTTCATGCCTTCAGGGCCAAAACGTTCCTGAATGGAAAACACTTCGAGCCCGGGATTGTCCGGCACGTGATCGGTGACGTGCAACGCATCGCCGTGACCCCAACCAGTCGAATAAAGTCCTTTGCCGTCGTCATCGATCACACACGCGCCGTAAACGATCTCGTCGCGTCCGTCGCCGTCCACATCCGCCACGCTCAACTGGTGATTACCCTGCCCGCGATACTGGCGGTTTTCAGGCGATGAATCGCTGTCGAAAACCCAGCGTTGCGTGAGCTTGCCATCGCGCCAGTCCCACGCCGCGAGCACCGCGCGTGTATAGTAACCGCGGCACATCACGATACTCGGACGTTCGCCGTCGAGATACGCGACGCCCGCGAGATAGCGATCGAGACGATTCCCGTGTCCATCGCCCCAGATTTCTTTCATTTGCTCCGGCGTGGGATTGTCCGTTTCCGGATGACGGCCCGGCACATATTTCTCCGTCGCGAGCGCGGCGCCGGTGAGCCCATCGAACACCGTGAGATATTCGGGGCCTTTCAGAATAAACCCGGCGCGCGAACTCCCTTCCGGTCGACGCTGACCCGGCGCAGGGACCGGCGCATTGGGATTTTCCGGCGTCACCCAAAGCGCATTCGGATCGCCGATGACTTTGCCCACACCATCCACGGTTCCATCCGCGGTTTTGCAGACAAACTCCGCGCGACCATCGCCATCGAAATCGTACACAAGAAACTGCGTGTAATGCGCACCTTCGCGGATGTTTTTGCCGAGGTTGATCGTCCACAGCAACGTGCCATCGAGTTTGTAGGCTTGGAAAATAGGCGCGTCGGTCATGCCGGGGTGCGAGTTGTCGCGGCCGACTCCCGCCTGATGAATAATGATCTCGTACTGCCCATCGCCGTCGAGATCACCGACCGAAGCGTCGTTGGGAATGTAACCGGCAGGCGTTTGCAACCGGACCGAGTGATACGGCAGCGGCTCGGAGTTGGCCGGCAGCGTGAAACTTCCATCGGCGTCCAACTCGCGGCCATCCACCACCGCACGCACGGTATACGTTGTTGTGCGCATGAGATTGGGTCTTGTATCCAAAAACCAACTACCGCCCGTGATCGGCGTTTCATTGATCTTTCGCGTGCCGGGCTCCTCGATGCGCGCCCCGTAAGGACCGGCATCCACACGCTCGCTCTCGCGCGGCGGCGTGGTGCGATAAACGTTGAACGCGACGCCGTCGGGATCGGTGCCAAGCACACGCCAGCTCACGAAAACTTTTCCATCCGGCTGGTGCACGGCGACCACACCGCGGTCCAGCTTCTCCATCCAGCGCTGCGCATGCAGCGAGGAGACGCAGGCCAGCAATGTCAGAAACGAGAGAACAATGGATCGAACGAGACGAATCATGAGAAAATCAACGGGCGGTTGCGGAGAGTGCTAGGGAGGTTACTGGCATGCCTGACGCGCGAGCGGACAAAACGATACGTCCGGACGACGCAGTTGCTTTCACATAAACCGTACAGCGTCCGTCGAGGCATCGACGACGCGGCTCGCGAAACGACTCGTGGCTGGCGTTGTCGCCGTTATCCACCGCCGCAATGACGCCAGGACCTTCGATGGAAAATTCCACCGAAAAATCCGCCGAAGGCACACGCACGCCGCGGGCATCCACGACTTCGACGTCGATGCGCACCACATCGTCCCATGTATTCGCCACTTCGATCCGATCCGGCGTGAGCCTCAGCGCCGCGGGTTCGCCCGCGGTGCGCAACTCGTGCACCGCCACGACCTCGCCCGCGTTTTTGCCGACAGCGCGAATCACGCCGGACTCAAACGCCACTTTCCACGTGCGCGGCCTCGCATCGTCGCGCTTCGCCAGCGCGCCGAGCGAGCGGTCGTTGAGAAACAACTCCACGTCGTCGCAATTACTGAAAACTTCCACCGTCTCCTCGTGCGCGGTGAGATCTTGCGGCGTCCAATCCGATCGCAGCTCCGGCTCTTTTTGCTGCGCAGCCAGCAACGCGACCTGCGCAGCCGTTTCGTACCCCGGATCGACCGGTGGCGGCGCGCGTTCCCCCATGCGTCGCGTGATGTGCACCATCGGCGTCTCCGACCACCAGCTCATGCGTTCGTAACTGCGCGGACGCAGCGACCCATCGCGCATGATCACGCCGAAGTCCGTCGCGATAAACGGCCATCGACGCGATTCGCCGAGATAATCGATGCCCGCCCAAATGAACTGCCCCGCGTACTGCGGATGATCGCGCAACGCGACCCACACATGACTCAGGTGCGTATTTTCCGTGCCGATGATTTTGCGCGCCGGATTCGCTTTGTGCGCATCGAGGATTTCGCGTTCGCGATAGTTTTGCCCGATCACATCGAGCATGTCGGCGAAGCCGTTGTGATAGTCGCCGCTGCGATTCGGGCGAAACAACGCCTGCGTCACCGGCCGCGTCGGATCTTCGCGATGATAAACCTCGATAAGCGATGAAAGCGTCTTCTTCGCCGGCTCCGGACGCAGCGTGTCGTGAATTTCGTTGCCCGCGCTGTAGAGAATGATGCTCGGGTGATTTCGGTCGCGGCGTACCGTGTCGCGCACATCGGTCAGCGCCCACTCGGCGAAGTATTTGTGATAATCGTGACGACGTTTCGCCGCCGTCCACACATCCAGCACTTCGTGCATCACGAGAAACCCCATGCGATCGCAGAGATCGAGAAACTCCGGCGCCACAGGATTGTGCGCGGTGCGGATCGCGTTCACGCCGAGTGAACGCAGCACTTCGAGCCGTTGCTCCCACACGCGCAACGGCACCGCCGCGCCAAACGCGCCGCCGTCGTGATGCAAACACACGCCTTTGATCTTTAGATTGCGGCCATTGAGCCAAAAGCCCGTCGCCGCTTCGAAACGAAACTCGCGGATGCCAAACACGATCGACTCCGCATCGGTCGGCCTTCCGTCCTCCATCAACGCGACGTCGATGCGATACAAATGCGGTGTATCCAGATTCCAACGACATGGAGCGTTGATGGTGATCTCGCCGCGCAGGTCAGCGGTTTCTCCCGCCGCCAACTTTTTCTGGGCGATTTCAAACTCACCGACCCGGTTTCCCTCCGGATCGTGCAAGACCGCACGAAGGTTCAACGCACGCGGAGAACGGCCGGTATTCACGACCGTTGTCGCGACGGAGATCTCCGCGGTCGTTTCGTTTATCACCGGCGTCGTCACAAACGTACTCCAAGGCTCGAACCGCACCTCGCCCGTTTCGACCAGCCTCACGTGCCGGTAAATGCCTGCGCCCGTATACCAACGCGACGCCGGTTGCTCGCTCGTGTCCGCACGCACCGCGAGTACATTCACGCCTTCGCGCAAATGCGGGGTGAGTTCGTAGCGAAAACTCACATAGCCGTTCGGCCGTTTCCCCAGCGACTGCCCGTTGATCCACACTTCACTGTTCGCCATCACACCGTCGAACTCGACGAATAAACAGCGTCCCTTCTGGAGTCCTTTCGGCAGCGAAAACGTCTTCCGATACCAGCTCACGCCCGACGGCAAAAACCCGCCGTCTCCGCGCGTCGCCGCTTTTTCATCAAACGGTCCTTCGATGCTCCAATCGTGCGGCACCGAAACGATCCCCCAGTTCGTATCATCGTACGCCGTTTGCTCCGCACCAACAACGTCGCCCTTGAAGAACCGCCAGTCGCGCTCGAACGTCGTCACTTCGCGCAGTCGATCGCTCGCGACTTCGAACGCCGAAGCGACCGAAGCCGTGAGCAAAAACGCCGCCAGGAGTTTCCGTTTCATCGCTTAAAAAGAGTTTCCGCCAGGAGCGTGCGTCCCCGGCCGGCTTTCCAAAACTGCCGGCGGCCCGCCGGCGCTCCTGCCCGAGACGCGCGCCGCCACATCCGTTCGAAACTGCGCCGCAGGCAAACCCGCTCCGTTATAAAGATGTCCGCCGTCCGGGAAACTCACCCACGCATAACGCGCGGCGACCGGCTCGGCGACTTCGGCGCTGCGCACGATCACCGTGCCGCCATCAATGGCTGCTTCCGCGGCGACATACTTGCCGTCAGCGCCCGCAACTTCGAACCACTTCAACACGCCGTCGCGCGCGTGCAGTCCGCCGGTCGTGTGCGAAAACAGCAAACGGATCGCGCCGTTCTCCACGCGCATGCCGGTGTAGCGTGGTCCGGAGAACTCGATCGGTTTTCCATATGTATTCGCCAAAGCAATACGCGCGAGTCGGTCCGCGACCGCTTGTTTATTGCGCGGATGCACATTGCGCTCTTCGCCGACGTCGGTCGCAACCGCCATGCCCGTGTTCGGCAGATTCAAAATCGTCGCCTGTGCTTCGCGCACTTCGGGCCGATTGCTCGGGCGGTCTTGTCCGGCGAGTTGTACGATGTAGAACGGAAAATCGCCGCGCTCCCACAACGCGCGCCAGTCTTGCACAAGCGTCGCTTGCACGAGCGGATAAAGCGCCACGCCTTCCGCGCCGCCCACGATCGACTCGCCTTGATACCACAGCACGCCGCGCATCGCGTACGGGATCACCGGCGCGATCATGCCGTTAAACATCACCGTCGGATTGTGCTGATCTTGCACGGGATCTTTCGGCGTCTTCGTTTTCGGCGCCGCCACATTCACATCTTGCGAGCGCACGTCGCCGTTCTCCGTCGTCGTTTTCGGCAACGCACGAAACGCCGCGACCTCCGCATCGAATTTTTCCAACATCGGCCGCAGTTGCGGATACGCCGCAAGCGCGTCGCGTCGCACCCAGGCCTCCGCGCAACTCGCGCCGTACGAGAGCGCGAGAATGCCCACGGGCACATTCAGTTCACGCTGCAGATCGCGCGCGAAGAAATACCCGATCGCGGAAAACGCCGGCACCGTTTCCGGTGAGCAAACCTGCCACGTGCCGCCGATGCGTGTCTGCGGTTCATACGCTTTCTGCGCTTCGCCGGTGAACATGCGGATGAGTGGATAATGCGCGGCGGCGATTTCCTCCTCTTCGTTGAGCACGCCAGCCCAGCGATACACCGATTTCGAAACGGTGTGCACCATGTTCGATTGTCCCGAGCACAGCCACACTTCACCCACGAGCACGTCGTGAAGCACCAACGTTTCCGCCGTCTGCGATCCCGCGACGCGCAGTTCGTGTCCTTCAGCCGAGGCCGCGAGTGGATCGAGATCGATTCGCCACCGGCCGTTCGCGTCGGCGATCACGCTTTTTGTCTGCGCGGCAAACGAGAGGGTCACGCGTTCGCCCGCGTCGGCCGTGCCCCACACGGGCACGGGTTGCTCACGTTGCAGCACCATGTGCGAGGTGAACGGGCTCGCGAGTTGCACCGCGGCTTGCGCGACCGCGGTGAGTGAAACGAAGAGGAGGCTGAAGCGATACATGGTGCGTTAACGAGAGTCGGCCACCGGCTCGTAGAACTCGATCTCGATTATTCCGAGTTGTCCGGCGCGCACGTTCTCTTCGCCCGTCGTGGCATTTTTCTGATCTTCGAGTTCCGTCATGCCGGCAAACGCGTCGCGCGCTTCGGAGCCGCCGAGCACTTCGATGATGAGGCTGCGACCTTCCACACGTTTCAACGGCAGCGCCACATAACCGAGTCCGCGCGGCGTCGCACCGCGATAGACTTCCTGCCCGTCGACCAGCATGCGAATCGGATAGCTCCGCGCGCGGAATCCGGAGAACTTCGCGGTCACTTCCGAGAGTCGCACCGTGCGGCCAAACTCAAACGTCACCGGCTCGCGACCGACCCATGCGGTCACTTCGTTGTCGTCGATCGCTGCACTCGCATCGGCGCCGCTGCGCGTGACCGCTTTCACAACATCGACCGGCACACGCGTGATCGTGAACGACGGTGTGGACGGTGTCGGACCGCGATCGAGATTCGACGGCAATCCATCCGCCGGCAGCGTGCGTGACCAACCGTTTTCCACCGTCACCGGTCTCGACGCAAAGCTCATTTCGGCGCCCGCGAGCCCTTCGGATTTTGCCTTCACGCGAATCTCGCCAGGCGTCGTGGTCGAACGAATGAGCACGCGGTTCACGCCGCCTTCCAGCGGCAGCGTGCGCGAGAGGATGTAGTTGTCCGGGCCTTGCGCGATGCCGCCGCGCCACTCGGCCGGACCTTCGAGCGAAAACTCGACGGTGTGCAAGGCGGTCGGACAACGGCGTCCCTGCGCATCGACCGCCTCGATCTCGACCAACACCATGTCGGCGCCATCCGCGCGCAGTCCGAGCGGCGACGAGAGCAAGGTCATGCGCAGCGCGGCGGGCGCGCCCGCTGTCGTGTGCGACGCTTCGCAGATCGCGCGACCGTTCGCATCATAACCCACCGCTTTGATCACGCCGGATTCCCACGCAACCGCGGGGAAAGTGAAAAGAAAACGCGAGCTTTGATCACCGCGTCCGAGCGAGCGTCCGTTGAGGAACAACTCCACCTGCTCCGCGCTCGAGACGACATACACGGGCTTCGTCACGCCGGGCGCGTAGTTCCAGTGACCGATGATGTGTGCGCGCGGTTTTTCTACATCAACCCAACCGTCCCACATCACTTGATGCGCGAAAAAGCCGTCCTTCGGAATGCGCATCGCATCCACTTCGCCACTACGCCGGTAGTTTTCGGCGCCGCGATAGTGTGTGTTGGTGTCGGAGAAAATGATGTTCACACCGCCCGAGCTCACGCGTTTGCCCGTGCCCGGACGTTCGCGCCAGTAATCATACCAACGCACGACATTCTCGATCGCGTGCGAATCCTGGTTGCGGTTGTACACGGTCGCCGGCGCGTTGCGGTAAAGCGGCCCGTCACCGTCTTTATGATACGGCGGAGAAAACTCGTCCCAATATTTCCGCAGACCTTCGTCGCGAGAATACTCCGTCGCCCACAGCGGAATGCGCGCGCTCTTGTTGATATAGAGCATCTCCCCGCCCCACTCCGCGATTTTGCTGTCGAGCATTTCACGCGAACCCGCGGCGCGTCCGCCGTGCGGATCGTAACGATCGCGCAGCGCTTTCATCTCGGCCATGTGCTCTTCGCTGATGCCTTTGTTGCCCGACTCATAAACGAGCACGCTCGGATTGTTGCGGTTGTAGATGATCACATCGCGCATCAACTCGACGCGCTGCGCCCACGTGCGTCCTTGCGCGTCGCGCTCGGCGTCGCCGGCCGGCAACATCTGCATGAGCCCCACGCGATCGCAGGATTCGATATCCTGCTTCCACGCGGCGATGTGCATCCAGCGCACGAGATTCGCGCCGCTTTCGACCATCAACTTATTGCTGTAATCGCTCAACCACGGCGGCACGGAAAGTCCGACGGCGGGCCACTCGTTCGATGTGCGCTGCGCGTAACCTTTCAGCTGAATCACGCGGTCGTTGAGTTTCACCATGCCGTTCGCGAACTCCGTTTTTCGGAAGCCCGTGCGCGTGTTCACCACATCGAAGGTTTTCCCATTTTCCTCCAGCGCGGTCGTGACCGTGTAAAGATAACCGTAACCCCAACTCCAAAAATGCAGGTTCTCCACGCGCGCCGAGGCTTTGGCGACGACACTTGCGCGCGGCACGACCGTGTACTGGCCGCCATCGAAACGCGCGACCTCGCGTCCATCCATGTCGGTGATGCCCACGCGATACGTGAATGTGCGCGGTGCCGTCGATTCGTTGCGGATCTCCGACTCGGCGTGGATCGTCGCGCTGCGTCCGGAAATATCGAAATCCTTCGCGTAAACATAGACGCCCGTCGTTCCCAGATGCGAATACAGCGGCAGCGTTTGATACACGCGATCAGCGATGTGCAGACGCACGTTTTTGGGAATGCCGCCGTAGTTGGCGTTGAAGTTTTTATCGGCCCATTGGAAGCGCGAGCCCGACAGCTTTTCGCGATAGTCCCAACTGTTGTCGGTGCGCACCGCGATCACGTTGACCTGCGGCGCGGGTTTCAGCGCGTCGGTGATGTCGAAGCCAAACGCCATCACGCCGTTCTCGTGCGAGCCGATGCGTTGGCCGTTGATCCACACTTCGCCCGCCTGGCGCACGCCTTCGAACTCGATGAACACTTTCTTCCCGTCTGTGCCGGACGGCAGCGTGAAGGTTTTCCGATACCACGCGATGCCCGTCGTGTGTTTGTCGATCGCGAGACGAAACGCGTCGTCCTCGTTCCACGCGCGCGGCAGCGTCACCGGCTTCCAGCTGGCGTCGTCGAAATCAGCCTCCTGCGCACCGGCCGGATCGCCGACCAGCAACCGCCAGCCGGCGTTAAAATCCAGCGTCGCACGCTCCGACGCCAGCGCCGGCACCGCCAGCAACAATCCGAGTAGGATGCTCAGTGTTCTCCTCATGATCATAAAAATCTCGGCCGTTTAGTTCGCGGGAAGCGGCCGCACGATGCGCAACGTTTCGCCGGTGTCCTCCATCTCAAAGAGGAGCGCGCGTTCGGTGTCTTTGTTCGGCGAGTGCAGCGTCATCATGAGCTGCCCGTCGAAACGTTTGAACAAAAACGGGTGTCCGCCATCCGCTGAAAAAATCGGCCCCGCTTGCTGCCGCCACGGACCGGCCAGCCGGCCTGTATCCGAAATGGCAATACCAGTCGTGTAACCGCCGTCGCCGAAACCGGACCACAGCATGAAGAGCTTGCCGGACTTCGAGCGGTGAAAGGTCGGACCATCGGTGACGTGGCAGCCGAACTCTTTCGATTTCTTATTCCACGGAGCTTCGCTGCCGTGGAAGAGCACGACGGGTTCGCCATCGGTCGCGGAGAGATCGTCCTTCAGCTTCACATACGAAACCGTGCCGTCTTTGATCTGCACCCATTCGTGACAGAAGACCATATACGGCACGCCGTCTTCCACGAAGAGCGTGCCGTCGAGCGTCATCATGTCGGGCGGCAACGTGGAGCGATTTTCAAACGGCGTGAACGGACCAAACGGCGAATCGCTCACAAGAATCTGCGAGCCACGCGTCACCCGCGGCAACCAGTTGCGCCATTGTTCGGGAAACAGGTGCTTCGTGTCGAAGGTGAGAAAGAGATAATATTTGCCGCGATACGCATGCATCTCCGGCGCCCACACCGAGATCACATCGATGTCGCCCCAGAACTTCGGCGGTGCCTGAAAGATAATCCGCGGTCCTTCCCAATGCACGAGATCCCGACTCGTGTAAGCGCGCACCCCCGCACCGCGCGCAGAAGAAATAATGATGTACTGCTGCGTCACTTCGTCGGCCAACACGCACGCGTCGCGCATGCGCACATCGGCCAGTTTCAGATTGGCCGAGAGCGCAGGCCGATGCGCCGCCGGCGCATCGGCGGCAAGACTCGAAGTAACCGCGGCAAGCAGAACAATGGGCAGCAGGATACGTTTCATGGGGGTAATGCTCATCAGAGTTTCTCGTTCTCCACCCGCGCCCGCACGAGATCGGGGAGATCGTTGACGTCACGCAAACGAAGATCGTCCACGCCGCGTAGTTGAAATACGGATACGCCGTCGGCGCGTTGCGCACGAAAGCCGTCGAACCGCACGCCTTCCACGGATTGAAGCCACACAGCCAGGCGCGCTTCGGACGACTCAAACGCGACCGTGACATTTCGCACCGTGAGATTCTTCGCATGTCGCACGAAGAGCCCGTAAACGGGCATCGTTCCAAACATGCTCGGCTCGGGGTACGCGCGGTCTTTTTCCGGAGGTTCGATCGCCGTATCTTCGGTCGTCCCTCCACCGCGATACAGAATGCGAATATCGCTGAGCGTCACGTCTTCGATCGGATGACCGGCGATACCCGCGATGATCGACGCATAGCGATGATCGACACCCGATGCAGTGACATTGCTGATGGTCACACGACGAATCGCCCCGACCGGTGTGCCTTCGGGTCCACGCGCACGATTGCCGAGGCGAATAAAAATCGGCGACGTGGTGACATCGCGCATGGTGATGTTCGTGACGGCGATGTCCTCGATCACGCCGCCATCGACCGTCTCGATCGCGAGACCGCGACTGCGATCGAAAACGCAGTTGGCGATCGTGATGTTTTTGAAGCCGCCATTGGACTCGGTGCCCAACTTGATACGTCCCGTGACGCCATCGCGGTCGGGCGCGATTTCCTGCGTGCGGCGGAACGTGCCGTCGAGAAACGAACCCAGATCGTAACCGGTGACCTGGCAGTTCACGATCGTGATGTTCTCGCAGGCACGCGCGAAACCGAGCGCGTAAGAACTCTTCAGGCAAATCGCGTCATCGTTGGGCGAGTTCACCGAGCAGTTCGAAATGCGGACATTGCGGCACGCATCGATATCGAAGCCGTCGCGATTGGTGTCCACGCGCACGTTGTCGATGGTGAGATTATCCACGCCAGTCGCCAGCAACGCGAAGTGGCCGCACGCGAGCATCGAGACGTCGCGAAGAGTGACATTGCGGCAGAGCTTGAGCGCGATCGCTTTGTTGCCCTGCCCTTCCATCGAAAACGACGCGCGCGGTGGTTGCGTCGCGGTCGATGATGCGGCACGCGCGGTGCGCATTGACTCCGGCATATCGCCAATACCGCTCCCACCGGCCGCCCGCGGGCCGGGACCGCGCCGCGTCAACGCATCCGTGCCGTCGATGAGACCGGGGCCCACGATGGAAACATTCTCCAAATTTTCGCCCCAGATCAGGCTGTTGCGCCAATGGCTGTGTCCAAAATCCTGATACGCGCCGAACTCGGTCGGTTCGGGCATATCGTACCGGCCGTCGTGCTTCGCAGGATCAGCCGCGCGCAACACTGCGCCAGGTCCCAGATGCAACGTGATGTTGCTCTTCAGCCGAATGGAAAAACTCAGATACGTTCCCGCGGGGAAATAAATCGTGCCGCCGCCCGCCGCGTGGACGCGTTCGATCGCACGGTTGATCGCGTCGGTATCGAGCGTTTGTCCATCACCCGTCGCACCGAAAGCACGCACATCATGGATCGTCATCGCACGGATTTCCGTCGCCTCAGTCGCAAACGCAGATGCAACCCATGCACTCGGCAAAAGCGTGGACGCGGCGAAGCAAGCGAGCGTGCGATTCATCATGATAAAACACAAAGGTCCGTTCTGAAATGACACCAAACCGCTCAATCTCCACGTGGTTTGAGGTTGGAGCGAACCGGGCTCGCAGGCAGTGAAAACGCCTCGACCGGATCCGGGCGCGCCGGATCGAAGCGCGGTGCATCCGCGGTCAACATCGACGCGAGCGGAAGTCCCGCTTCGCGAATGCCCGTCACCACACATTGCGCGAGCTGATAAGCGCCGTAGTTGTTGTGATGCGTGGCATCGCGTCCGTTGGCGCTAAATGCCAGCGGAGATTTCTCCGGACCGAGCGCTTCGTAGAGCGAAGCGCTCATCGCGTGCAGATCGATGAGCGCGACATTTTCTTCACGCGCGACCTGTCGCACCGCTTCCGGATAATCGCCGTGCGTGTTCTTGATGCGCCCCTCCCCGTCGAAAACGCGGCGATGCATCGACGTGATCAACACCGGCGTGGCGCCGCGGCGGCGAGCCTCGGCGATGAAGACTTTCAGATACGCTTTGTACGTCGTGAACGGTTCGACGTACGTCTGCGGCCACTGCGACTTCGAATCGTTGTGACCGAACTGAATGAAAAGATAATCCCCCGGCTTCATCGCGCTGAGCAACTTGTCGAAACGCAGCGCCGTGATGAACGACTTCATGGTTTCGCCCGACTCCGCGTGATTGGCGATCGCCACCTTGTCGTTGAAAAAACGCGGCAGCATCTGTCCCCAACTCGCGCCCGGCTCGTACGGTTGATCGGTCACGGTCGAATCGCCCGCGAGAAAAACGGTGATCACGTCCGTCACCGGCTCGATCTCGAGCGCACATACCGCCGGTCGTGCGCCGTTGAACTCGAGCGTGAGTTTGTCGTCCCAATGCAGCACGCCCTGCTCGCGCTCGTTGAGCACCACACGCGAACCACCTGGCGCGTTTTGCGGCGGAGGCGGCAGCGTCGAGTTGCGGACATTTACCATAAACGAGCGCGTCACGAATTCGCCCGGCTCCGTGCTCAGATCTTCCACCATCAGGCGCCGCGACTCAGCCTTGATGGTCGTATTCGTTATTTCACTACGATCGCCAAGCGTGACCGTGACCCGATAATTTCCTTCGGGCACCGCGATGGAGAAATAAAACGGCGCGTCGCCTGTGCAAAAATCTCCGCGCAACACATCCGCGCCGCCACGATCGACGCCGCCCACGACGGCCGCAGTGCCGAGATCGAAACCAAAACCACGCTCGGCGGAGAATACCGCGTCCGGCTTCACGGCCTGATAACCGGCTGCAACATCGCCCGGCCCAAAATCAAAACGCCAAGCCTGGCCGGCTGCCGACTGCGACGCCCCGCCGGTTTCACCAAAACCGGTCGAACGACCAAGCAAAACGACAATAAGGAGGACGTAAGAGAAACGCATGGCGGGGTTGCTACGATTGACGCTTACCACACCTAAAAGGGAACGGGGAAACATTCCGCCAAAACCGGGGAAAGGATCGTACAGTTAGATCAGGACGATCCGCCACCCTGGGGAAGGACGTGTCGTTTGTGACTAAAAAAACAGAGGCCTCCGTGACGTCGTCGACTTTGTCGAAAAGCGACTTTGCGCCACCCGCCGCCCGATCACGTCCTCGCGCATCGTGAGATGCGCAAAAAGCCGCACGCTGTATTCAACCAAGGAATACAGCGTCATGCCAGTTCGCGGAGCGTTAGAAACCTACGCTCGCACCGCCATCGACCGGCAGCGTGACCGCGGTGACAAATTTCGCCGCGGGCGATGCGAGATACACCGCCGCCCACGCGATGTCTTCCGGCGCGCCGAGCTTCGCCATCGGCGTGCGACCGATGATCTTCGCTTTGCGCGCCGGATCGCCTTCGAGGGCTTTGCGCGACATGTCGGTTTCGATCCAGCCCGGCGCGATCGCGTTCACGCGGATGCCATGCGCGGAGAGCTCCGTCGCATAACCTTTCACCATGCCGACCATCGCGGTCTTGGCGGCGGTATAGGCGATCACCAACGGGATGCCGAAAAGCGAAGCCATCGATGCAGTGAACAAAATCGTGCCGTGCTTTCGCTCGATCATGCCCGGCGCCACCGCACGCGTGAGCGCATGCGCACCGACGATGTGTGTCATGAGCACTTTTTGAAATTCCTCGGGCGTCGTTTCGACGGCAGGCTTTTTTAAGTGAATGCCTGCGTTGTTCACGAGGCAGGTCACGGGACCGACCGTGCGCGCGGCCTCGGCGATCAACGCTTCCGCTTTGTCCACCTGCGTGACGTCGTGCACGAGATAGCTCGCGGTCTCCCCGAGTTCTTTCACCGCCGCTTGAAGTTCCGCCTCGCGGCGTCCCACGAGGATCACACGCGCGCCAGCCGCAACCATGCCGCGAGCAATGGCGAGACCGATGCCGGTGCCTCCGCCTGTGATGAGCGCGATTTCACCGCGCAGCGAAAAAACTTCGGGAAACGTATTCATGCGGTTGAAAAAAGATCAGATCAGGGCTCACGCACAACCCAATCAAAACACGAACCATCATCACGCGACGGCGACGGTCCGGGATGATCGGCCGACAAAGCACCTGACTCCGGATGAATGCGCAGATGCCGATGCGTCGCCAGCGAGAGCAAAATCAGGTCGCCGTAAAGACTCTCGGTCCATTGAAAATCCGTGCCCGCGCCTGGCTCGACCTTTTCGAGCGAAACGCCTTTACGATCACCCGCACGAGCTACGACGTAACGTCCATCTTTCGAGCGCAGCGCCACTCGTCCCATGCCGCGGTCGATCACGGAAAACTCCGCCGCTTCCTTCGATGACACCGACGACAATACTCCGGCTTTCACACCCAGCGCGACGCCGCGACCGCGGGCTTCCAGCGTGATCTTTCGTCCAAGTGGAATCGGTCTCATCAACCCTCGCGGGTTGGGTTCTTCGACGATGAACCGATTAAAATCCGCCGCGCCACCGAGGACGCCCGCCGTGTTGTAGTTAAAAAGTGAATACCGAATGCCCTGGAAGGTTTTCAGTTGAAACACCATCGTGAACGGTCCGCCGATCGGCCGAAATGCTTTGCCATCGGTGCTGTAGCTGAAGGTCGCGATCTCGGTGAGGAAATCGCAATCGGCCCGCAGCCAGACGCGTTTGCCCTCCAGCGGCGCGCGCGCAGTTTCGCCGGTGAGTTCGTCGAATTGCTCAAGCACCAGCGTCTTCCCCTCATGGCGCACACCGAGCCACGCATAAGGCCGATTGAGCAAGGCGAGCCCGGCCACGTCGCCCGCGCGGAGTTGGCTCGCATCGAGCTCCACGATCGGCGACGAACGCGGTCCGATCGCGCGCTGCGTAAGCGTGTTTCGCGCGTGCCAAAAATCCGGCGCGGGCAGCGCATGAAGTCGTAGATGGCCGGGGCGCTCCGTCAGCGACCAGCGCGTGTCGTCGGGGAGATGATTCCATTGCCACACATTGGCGAGCTGCGGTCCCGAGAAATCGTCGCTGCGTTGATACGGCGCGGTGGGCGCCGACGGATGATGCGTCTCGGGCTTCACCCATGTGCGCGGCGAGCGTCTCAGATTTCCGGATACACCGAAATATGGCCAGCCGTCCTTCCAGGTGACGGGCGACAATCCGGTGAGGCGTCCGAGCGAATTAAAATCCATCATCGAAAAGCCCCACCATTCGCCCGTGGGTGTTTGCACGATGCCGCCTTGATGCAGCGACATGCGTCCGCGCGGTTCGGTGTTGCCCGCCTCGATATGAAACGGCGGACCGCTGTTTCCGCGCAGCCGGTTTCCTTCGGCGAGCCCCCAATCTTCGTCGATGCTCACCGCTTCGTTGACCTCCCAAGGTCCGTCCAGGCTCGTGGCACGCGCGCACGCGAGTCGCATCGAGCCCATGTACCACGCGCTGGTGATGTAATAAACGCCGTCGATTTTATAGAAATGCGCGCCCTCGCCCATGCCCGCGGATTCTTCGATGATCACGCGCTCGGAGCCGGGCACGATGTCGGTGAGGTCGTCGTTGAGCTGCGCGAGCCGGATGTTGCGATAGCCCCACACGACCCAGGCTTTACCGTCGTCGTCGAACAACACCGACAGATCGTGCAGCGAGCATTTCATCGGCGTGCGCGTCCACGGACCGGCGGGATTTTTTGCGGTGAAACGCTGTGTCGTGTGACGGTTGATGTTGGTGAAAATATAAAACGTCCCGTCGTGATAACGAAAGCTCGGCGCCCAGATGCCCTGACCGTAGATGTTTTTCCCGTCTTCGAGGCGGAACTCAGGTCCGAGATCGAGCCGGTCAAACGCGTAGCCGACCAACCGCCAATTCACGAGATCGCGCGAGTGCAGAATCGGCAGACCCGGCATCGTGTGCATTGTCGTGCCGGTGAGATAATAATCATCGCCGACACGAATCAGATCGGGGTCCGAAAACTCCTCGTAGAAGAGCGGATTCGTAAATGTGCCGTCGCCGTTGTCAGCCGTCCATGTGGCGGCACTCAAACGAACAACAACCAGAACCATCAACCAACTGAGAACGAGCGATCGCATGTTCAGCGTTTTTCGAGCGATTGAATGCCCGCCTTCAGATAACCGAGCGCGAACGCCATGCCCGCGTGCCACGGCGCCGCACAACTCATCTGCGGCGCATGATCGGGAATGATCACGCCTTCGAATTGATTCTTTTTCAGAATCGCCAACACGCGCAGCACATCGACTTCGCCGTCATCGATGAAGGTCTCTTTGTAGTGCGGCACTTTATCGCGCACATTGCGGAGATGGATGTAGCCGATGCGTTGCTGGCGGCTGTAGTGATCGACCGTTTCGTAAATGTCGCCTTCGGTCATTTCGGCGAGCGAACCGACGCAAAACTCCAGCTGGTTCGCCGGGCTCGGATTCAGGTCGATCGCTTTTTGATAAAGATGCGGTTGATAAACCAAGCGCGGCTGTCCGCGAATAAACGGCATAGGCGGATCGTCGGGATGCAACGCCATGCGCACGCCCGCGGCTTCGGCCACAGGCATGATTTCGTCGAGGAAACGGCGGAAGCGGTCCCAGAGTTGTTCATGCGTCGCCGACGGAATCGTTCCCGTATCGCGTGTCGGTGCCTTCGGATCGGTGACCATGTTCCACACCAGACCATTCGGCATCGGCAAATCGTAAGGACCTTCCATGCCGACGGCGGGTGCGCCACCGCGCGCATACGGGCCTTTCGTACGACCGGCGACGCCAGCGATCGAAAAGTTGTATCCCATGATGGGAATGCCCGCCTCGCCCACGCGACGCACAATCGTCTTCACGTTTTCGATGTGCTGCGCGCGTTTCGGACCATCGATCAAAATATCGCCCCAATGCGCGGGATCGAAATTTTCGATTGCCTCGAGCGTGAGTCCCGCAGCTTCGACATCGCGACGGATCGCGACGAGTTCGTCGACTGTCCAGAGCTTGTCCGGATCGCCCGCCAAGCCCCATCCCCAGTCGGTGCCCGTGGGTTGATCGTCGGGACCGACGTGCGCGCCCCCGCGGAAATAATCCACCAGATGCGCGACGATGTGGGTCGCTCCGGCCTGTTTCGCGAAAGCGAAATTCTCAGGCGTGAGCATGTGCCGGTACAAACCGAGTCCGAGTTTCATGGAAGAAGAAAAATGGGATAAGCCGCGGCGCCGCGCCTGACATCAGCCGATTCGGTCCAACAGTAAACCGACGGGCTGACGCACGCGCAAAGCGCGAGCCCGATTAAAGAGGACTATGCTCTCATCGTTTCGCGCTCGGATCTCCGGTGGGCGGCGGAGCTTCATCGGTTTTCGCGGGCGGGCCGAGCAATTCGGTCAGCAGCGGCTTCAGATTTTTTGCCCATATCTCATATCCCTTCAGAGACAGGTGCAGTTTATCGACCGCGACGCCGTCGAAGAGATTTCCCTGCCGATCCGCAAGCTGGTCGTTGATGTTGAGAAAACGCACCGACTTTCCGTCGGCGAACTTTGCGATGCGTTCATTGACGGCGTTGATCGCAGCATTCGCGTGCGGGCTGTCGTTGCGCGGGAAAACCGCCATCAAGACGATCGTCGCACGCGGCGCCTTGGCCTTGCAGACCGCGATGATCGCTTCGATGCCTTTCACCGTTTGCTCCACGATGTCGGCCGCGGGTTTCTGTCCGATGTCATTCGTGCCGGCGAGCAACACGATCACCTTCGGATCAACGCCATCGAGTTCGCCGTGAGTGATGCGCCAAAGAATGTTCTTCGTCGTATCGCCGCCCCAGCCGAAGTTGGCCGCGTTCCAGCCGTGGAAACTTTGCTTCCAATGCGCGAGAAAATCGGGGTAATCCGTCGCGCCCCAACGCCGTGTGATCGAGTCGCCCAGGAAATACGTATCGACGCGACCACTACGCGCCTTCTGCAGCAACTGCTCATGCGCGAGCCGGGAGTTCGCATCGTTTCTCGGTCGCGCGAGTCGTGTCGCTTGATTGAAAAGCGGACTTTCGGGAGGACCGAGATAACTTGGCTTCACTCCACCGAGATCGATCACGATCCGCTCGAGAACTACACCCGACGTGACCATCCAATATTTCAACACATGGCGTCCGGGCTTTTCGACGCGGTGACGCGTGGTCACGCGACGAACGCTATCGGAGACCGCACGCTCCCAATCGCGCGGCGTCGTTTCCGTGCCAAGACGAACAATCTGCGGGTTTTCGTCGTCAACCGACGCCGCAAAACTCAGCGGCCGCCCCGGCAGGAAATCCAACGAAGGCGCGAAATGCCACTCGACGGCGATCTCGCCCGTCGTTTCCAGGCAGACATCGTATTCAAGTTTTGGAGACAAACCGCCCGGCGCGCGTGGCGCAGCATCCACCGGCTCCGGCATCACGGCGCCCAGCGTGCGACCGAAGTTCGGCAGCAACTTCCAACTCACTTCGTCGTCGCCATTCGCGCGTGAGAAATTCGGCGCGTCGATCGCGATGTGCCGATCAATCTCCACAAATCCTTCCGGGACGTTGTTGTCGCGCTTGGCGACGGGCACGTCCACGTGCAGCGTCCTGCCCTGCTTCGGTTTCACCGTGATGCGCGCTGTATGATCGCCCATGGGCACCGCGTCCCAGTCGGCGCTTACTTCCACGCGCACATCAGGTCCGACTTCGCCCTGCGCAGGCGTGACGTGAAGCCAGGGTTGACTGACTTCGATGGAGAACGCCACCGGTGCATCGCCACGGTTAAAGATTTCGAGCCAGCGCGTTTTGTTCGGAGTGAACGAGTGGAGCAGCGGTAATTTCGCCACTGCGCTCACTGGATAATCGCCCGGACGCGCCGCCAAATCGCCTTCGACGGCGAGCGCCAAACGCCCCGGCTGACCGGCATGCACTTCCGTGACCGCCGGCATGATGTTCGCCGCCGGCTGCTGCCAGATCGTATAGCCGATGTGGACCTGATCCATCATGTGCCGCCACTTGCCCTCGAGCATCTCGTCCCATCGACGAGTCAGCTCGGCATCGCGCGCAAAAAGCTCACGCACATACTGCGCCTGCTTGTTCGCCGACGTCCGCCCCTGGCTCGCGTAAAGCCGGTTCAATCCTGCGGCGATCAGCATCTCGTTTAGATTCGCGCAGGCCTCGATCGGATGACGTACCAATTGGAGAAACGCCGCGCGCGCTTCCTCCGGCAACATGGTATCCAGTTTCTGGGTACGCGCTACGAGATCGCTCCATTCGGCTGGCACACGCTCCGCCTCGCGATAATTCACCAGCGAAAACGTATCCGGCGCGAGCAGCTCCGGCGTGCGCCGGCGGTTGAGCTTCGTGTATCCAGAAATCAATGACGCCACTTCCGCTGCGTGTTCCTCGCCAAACTCCCGAGCCGCCCACGCATGTGCATACACGCCCAGCCGTTCGTACGGCCAGCGCGCGGGATTCCATGCGTACGTCAGGAAAAATTCGATCGGGAACTCCATCGGTTTCAGGTCACCGACATTCACGATCCAGATTCGCGTCGCTTCGTGCCGCCAAGCGAGATGCATCTGCTCCCATATTTTGGTGATCGGCGTGACGTTGATCCACTTGTAGCTTCGCGGGCCTCCGACGTAGTCGAAATGGTAATACACGCCCGCGCCACCCGGACGTTTCCGTTCCTCAAGCGTCGGCAGACGGCGGATGTTTCCCCAATTATCGTCGCACCAAAGCAAGGTCACGTCGTCGGGTACGCGCATGCCCCGCTCGTAGTACTCCTGCACTTCCTTGTAGAGCGCCCAAAGCTGCGGCACTTGCGTCGGATCCGGATTCACCTCCGCCGCGATAATCGCGCGCTGATCGGCCACGATTTTTTCGAGAAGCGCGACATTCGCTTCCTCCGACATCGGTTCGTCGCCATCGCCACGCATGCCGAGCGTCACGATGCTCTCAAACGCACAATTCCGCCGGACACCTTCAGCCCAGAAGTTTTTCAACACCTCTTCGTTGCGCGCGTAATCCCAGGGCCCGCGTCCATGCATCGACCATTCCTTGTGTGCGCGGATCATCGGCTCGTGATGCGAAGTGCCCATGACGATGCCATACTCGTCCGCTAGTCGCGCGTTGTCGGGATCGTCCTCGTTAAACGCGTTGTTCCACATCGCCGGCCAGAGGTAGTTCGCGCGCAGGCGTAGCAAGAGTTCGAATACATGCCGGTAGAACGCGCTGTTGAGTCCACCGAATTTCTTGTGAGCCCATCCGGTGAGCGCGGGCGCTTCATCGTTCAGAAAAATGCCGCGGTATTTCACCACCGGTTCGCCGGAAAAAAACCGACCGGTCTTCAGACGGATTTCGTGCCGCTGCCTCACCGGTACATCGGCCCACCAATACCAAGGCGATACACCGATCTGCTGCGACACTTCGTAGATACCATAGATCGTGCCGCGCTTGTCGCTGCCGGCGATCACCAGCGCGCGCGCGATTCCCGGCAGCGGCGCGTCGATAGTCTCGATGATAAACGATTCCCATTCTCCGCGGATATCGCCGACATCGAGTTTTCCTCGCGCGACAAGATCGTCGATGAGCGTGCTGCGGCCGACGGTTCCCACGATGATCGCGGTCTGGCCGCTTGGCTTATCCTGATCGGCGAATGTCGGCTTCACCCCGCTCACGCGCTCGATATCTGCCTGCAAGTCGCGCGCTGCACGCAGCACGCCCGGCCAGTCGTTCGACGCCGCATGGATCGGCGCGGCGTTTCCTTTTTCGACGAGCGCAAAGGCCGACGCGTCCGTCGCGTCCGCGATGATCGATTCCATCAGCAACGATCGCGCGGGCTCCGCAAGAAGCGCGCCGCTCACAATTGAAAACAATAAAACTCCAACAATCCGCAGCATCGTCATAGTCAGGGCGTTTAAGGGTTGGGCGTTGCCGTGATCAGAGTGGATGCACTCGCGAGACCGTCCGCGCTGGCAGTGAGGACGATTTCACCGGAGGCGCCGGCTTGAGCGCGCACGATCACAAGACATAAACCGCTGAAAGCCTTTCGCGTCGGCGCGGGAAAAGGCTCGAAGCTGCGCGGATCGCCGTTGTCGGTCGCGACGATTTCGCCCGGCCCCGCGATTTCAAACCGAAGTGGATGCTCCACGCGCGGAGCCGTGATGCCGTCGCGATCGGTGATACGCACCGTCACAAATGACAGATCGCAACCATCGGCACAAATCACCGCGCGATCCGGCGTCAGCTCCAACTTCGCGGCTTCGCCCGCTGTGCGCACTTCATCGCGCGCCCACTCGCGGTCGTTCTTGTAAGCGATCACTTCCACGCGACCCGGTTCATACACGACATCGTCCCAGCGGAGACGGTATTCGAACGGGCCTTTCTTTTTTCGCCCGAGCGAACGTCCATTGAGAAATACTTCCGCTTCATCGCCCGAGGTGAACACGTGGATCGGTGTGACTTCGCCCACACGCTCGGGCCAGGTCCAGTGCGGCAGGAGATGCGCCATCGGCAGATCGGGACGCCAGCGCGATTGGTAGAGATAAAAACGATCCTTCTTAAAACCCGCGAGGTCGATGATGCCGCAGTACGAACTACGCGAACCGTAGTACGGCGTGGGCTCGCCAAGATGATCCCAACCCGTCCACACAAATTCGCCAGCGACATACGGATGCCGATCGAGCGACGCGAAAACTTTGTCGGCCGTGGAGCCAAAATCGACCGCGTGCAGTTCGTACGCCGTCACCAAACGATTCTTGGAATCGCCTCCGCGACCATCGCGCACCGGCGCGCTCACGATCGGAGAAACCGGAAACAAATACACGCCCCGCGTGCTGAAGGCCGACGCGGTTTCACTGCTGATGATCACCTTGTCGGGAAACTTGTCTCGAAAATTTGGATACTGCGGCGGCGTACGGATGCGATCCGTGCCGTCAAACTCGGGCTCCTGCCGAATGCCTTCGCCCTGGTAGTTGAGATTGATGACGTCCACCACGGCGGGCAGCGGCATGTCGGCTTTGGCCCAATTCATCGCGGTGGTCGTCGGCCGCGTGGGATCTTCTTCACGCACGATGTTGTGCAAGCGTCGCGCGACTTCGGCGCCGGCGACGTCGGTGTATTGTTCGCCGACTTCGTTGCCGATGCTCCACAGGATCACCGAAGGATGATTGCGATCGCGTCGCACGAGCGCGCGCATGTCGGGTTCGGACCAATCAGGGAAAATCAGATGATAATCGAGCGGCGTCTTTCGTCGCTCCCACGAATCGAACGACTCATCCACGACGAGGAAGCCCATGCGATCGGTCAGCTCGAGCAGCTCGGGCGCGGGCGGATTGTGACTCATGCGAATCGCGTTGCACCCGAGCTCACGCAGCATCTCCAACTGTCGCTCCGCCGCGCGCAGATTAAACGCTGCGCCCAACGCCCCGAGGTCATGGTGCTGATTCGCACCTTGGATGCGGATCCGCTCGCCGTTCACCACGACACCTCGATTCGGATCGAAACGCACCTCACGAATGCCGAAACGCGTTTCGTACTCATCGAGCAGCTCCTTGCCCTGCAACACACGCGTGACCGCCACGTACCGATGCGGCGACTGCGTCGGCGGCGGCCCCCATAAGCGCGGCTCTTGAATCACCACCGCCGCTCGAACGAGCGACTCGCCTTGCGGATCGAGCGAAAGCGCAATGGGAGCAAATTCCGCCACTGTATCCGTTTCTCGAATACTGTTAGGATCCAATGCGTGGACAGTGGTCACGATGCGCACATCGGCTTTTTCGGAACTCGCATTTGCAATCGTCACCGCGAGATCGATCGTGGCCGTTTTCTCCGAAACCTCGCGTGTGGTGATGAACGTACCCCATTGAGCAACACGCACGGGACTCGTCTTGGTGATCCACACATTCCGATAAATACCTCCGCCCGGATACCAACGCGATGAGCTCGGCGGATTATCGAGGCGGATCGCGAGCTGGTTTTCTCCTCCGAAATTCACGTACGGCGTGAGATCGAGCTGCCACGACGAATAGCCATATGGCCATCCGCCGACGAGACGTCCATTCAACCAAACGCTCGCGTAGGACATCGCTCCATCGACTTCGAGACGGATGGCTTTGCCCGAGTCGGACACGGGAATCTCGAGTTTGCGACGATACCAGCCGATCCCCCAACTCGGCAGGCGCCCCATGCCGCCAAAGTCGCCTTCCTCCAAAAACGGTCCCGCGATGGCCCAGTCGTGCGGCAACGTCACCGCTTCCCACGCACGATCATCGTAGTCGCTCCGCGCGCACGGAACGTTTCCCGCTGGCTCCTCCGCCGGACGCTCATGACGTTTAGCAGGATCTTTGATGAATGCGTTCGCCGACGGCAGTATCCACGGTTTCAATACAGAACGACCTTCCCCGGACAATCGCACCGCCTCTTCGGGCTTGGAATCCGCCGCTTTGTCGTCGCGCACATTGGCGACTTCGGGCCGCACATCATAGAGCAACGATGCCGTAACACCTACGGGCTCGCCCCGATGAAAGCGCCAGCCGTCATTGATCAATGTCCGCTCGCGAGGCGATTTCGCCTGCAGCGAAACCGGCGCGATCAAGGCGAGCAAAACGAGCGACAAGCCAAGCAGGCGCAGAGAGGTGGTCCGGGGGATAGACATCGAACGAAAGCGAGCGTCGCATCTCACGGCACGACGATGGTCACCGCGGTGGTGGGCTCTTCGGGGCCAAGGGTGAATGTTTGCTCCACCGTCTTACCGGCGTGTTCGACTGTCACGACGTAATCGCCGTGAAAGCCACGTCCGGCGACACGACCGGTCTTGCCGGCTTTTCCCTGGAGTTTCGTGCGCCATTGAGTGAGCACGAGGTCGCGATACGCCCGCCCGGCGGGTTTCTCCGACCAATCGGCGCGATATAACGCACCGCGGGGACGCCAGTGCGCTTTCTCCCAAAATCCCCAATGCTGCACGCCAACGACGCGCGGATGGCTGTAGCACAGGATCAGGAAATCGCGCGTGTAGTCGGCCTGCAGTTCCTCGTCGTCGGTATCAATGTCGAACTCGGTGATGCGAATCGGCAGGTTGAGTTCCGAATACGCGTCGAGCGTCGCGAGCACATTCGCCGGCGGATTGGGCTGCGCGCCAATGTGACCTTGCAAACCGAGTCCGCTGAGCGGCGCGCCTTTCGACTGAAGAAATTCCGCGACGCGGAAAAAATCCGCGCAGTGATCCTTATCTGCGAGCAAATCGTGATTGCTGTAATCGTTGAGATACAGCGGCACGCCGGGCGCACCTTTCTCCGCGGCCTTGAACCAATCGACCATGATGTCGGCGCCGAACAGGCCCATGAGATCGTGATTGTCGTAAGGCTCGTTCAACACATCCCACTCTTGAATGTATTCGCGCGTCGCCGCGGTGATGTCGGCGATGTGCGCAAGCACGAGGTCGGGAATCTTCGCCTGCTGCTTTTTCGAGCCGCGCAGTTTGCGGATCATCTCGGGGAGATTTTTCCAACCGGGCCAGACAAGAACATGACCGCGCACATGCAGCCCTTTCTCGCGCAACCAACGCAGCGCGCGCAGCGATTGTGCGCGGTCGTAAGCGCCCTTCCATTCGCCGATCCACACCGGCCATTTCAGATCGTTCTCCGGACTCGCGGCGTTGAACAACTCGAGCGTTTTCTCGCGATAGATTTGGTTGTCGGGCGAATCTTGCACGAGCCGCGCGAATTGAAGCGCGGTCCCGAAATGAAACGCGCTGCGGCGTTGCTCGACTTTCACGATAGCGCCCGACGCCGGTGCGCCGCCGGCATCGCGCACGTCGATCGCGAAGTCCGATTTTCGAATCTGCTCAATACGCGCGAGCGCTTCCGCACGCCAAGGCGCATCCACTTCGCGCCCCGCGTAGGTGAAACGCGTTTTGGGCAGCGCGGCGGGCGACACTTGTCGGCCGTAGTCGATCAACTCGATGCCGCCGATCTCGATCGTTTCGCGTTTGAAACCAAATCCGAACGACAGCTCCAACCCGCCCGCGCGATAATCGCCGGAAAATGTGAACGGCAGCAAAAACTCCTGCCAGCCATCGCGCGTAGTGATCGTTTCTTCGAGGCTCTTGTCGTAATTCGGCCCCGCGCGCTGCACGACGACACGCACCTGGCCCGCGCCCGTTTCGTCGGCCGATGCGAGCGCACGTGCGAAGAATCGCAAAAAACCCGTGTCGCCTTTTTTCACGGCGATCGGCAGCGGCGCGCGTAATTCGACCGCCCACGCCGGACTCAGGTCGCGCGTGGTCTCGATTTTCAACGCACGTGAAAAACCAGGCCCGGTGGTGTCGACCGTGGAGAAGCGAATCGCATCGCCATTTCCCGCGGTCGCGCTCGTTGCAAATCGATCAAAAATATCTTCTGAAAAAATCGTCTTCCCGCCCTCGGGAATCGCGGTGCGTGCCGCGCCGCCGCCGAACTGCGCATGCAGTGCGCTGAAAGTGTGAAAAGTGCAGTTTTGCCTACGAAGCTCCGCGAGGATCGCCGGCAGTTGTTCGCGCGTTTCGCGTCGCCATTCGTGAAACAAGATAACCGCGCCATCGCGCACGTCGGTGGTGGCGCGCGTATAAATTTCCTCCGCAGAAACCGCGGGATTCCAATCCTGCGAACTCACGAGATGACGCGGCGCGTAGATCGTGAGGCCCGCCCGCGCCACGGCGGCGCGCACACCATCGTCGATCGCGAGATAGGGCGGCCAATACCAACGCGGTGCGACACGCGTTGCCTGCGTGATGATCTCTTGCGCTTTCGCCACTTCTTCATCGAGCGCAGCAGCATCGAGACCCGCGGGCACACGATGACGATGCGAGTGGTTCACCACCTCATGCCCGGCCGCGATCATCGCCCGCGCAGTGTCAGGATTTTCCGCCACACGTTCACCGACAACCGCAAAGGTGACGGGAATCTTTTCTTCCGCGAGTAGTGCGAGCAACGGCGTGGCATCGGCCGGCTGCGGACCGTCGTCGAAGACAAGTGCAACACGTTTTGCAGCCAAAGCCGTGACCGTCAGGGAAACGAACGCAGCACCCAAAATAGCGAGGACGGGCAGACGGATTTTCATGGGGAAAAGACGAGTGAAAGATAAAGCCATTTCGCGCTGTAACACGGGAGTAGCCGGGCCGAGAGAGGATCGAAGTTAAAACAATCGGGACGAACGAGAGGATTCCGACGAAGCCCAAGCGGTGGGAACGACGCAGGCGGGATCTTTCGACCCCGCCTGCGGAGCTAACCCCTTAGCTTGAACTACTCCTAAACCTACTCCTTAGAACGAGAAGCTGTTGCTGATGGTCCAAGTTTGCGCGGGAGCGATGCCCCACGCGGCGACCGTGCCATCGTACTGCGTGGAAAGCGGGATGAGCTTCTTCCCATCGCCGAGATTACGCACGTTGAGCTGAATGCGCCATTCGATCTTCCGCGTGATCTTGCGCGTGTAGCCCACCCACACGTCGATCGCATCGTCGGTCGGACCGTAGTAAGGATTGCTGATGTCGAACTCGATCTGCTCGGTGCTGCCGCCCTCGACCTCCTTCACAGGATAACCGATCGCGATCTTGTCCTGCCAACGGTAGCCGAAACCGACGTTGGCGCCCTTGAGGATACCTTCGGTGAAGCTGTAGTTGGTCACGAAGTTGACGCGCCAGCGACGGAGCTCGGGCGTGTTCGCACCTTCCTGCAGTTTGAGGAGAAGGTACTTGGAATAGAAATTACTATTCCAGCTCACCATCTCGCCGTTGCGCGCGCCACCACCGCTCCACATCGGGATGTTGCCGATGCCACCGAAGGTCGTGTTCACCGTGCCGGAGCCGGTGCTGTTGATATTAGGACGATCGGCCTCGATTTCCTGCGCCGTTGCTTCACGGAAATAATACATCGGGCCGGGCGTGCCGTCGCGATAGAAGCCATCGGCCACCGCAATGACGCCTTCGCCGGGACCATTTACGCGGACGAAACGTTTGTTGTGATATTCGTTCGCATAGGTGACGAACTCCGTGAGCGCCGCGCCGCCGACATTGTTGCGGGAGGCTTTGTTTTGCGAGGCGTTGAGGGTGAAGCGCCAGTTCCGCGTGGGATTGGCGGTGAACTCGATTTCCCAACCCTTGGAGATCTGATCTTCCGTCGCCTGGAAGTTCGCCACGAGATTGCTCGGAGACGCCTGAGCCGTCTGCGTGAGCGGATTCTGATTCAGGTCAGGATAACCCCACGCCTGCAGGATCCGCTGGATGGGTTCCTTGGTGGTCAGGTCGCGCCAAGCGGCAACCGCTGCCATACGGGTGGTGTCGGCGTGTTCCTGCGACTCGCCAGGAAGTTGGGTATAAAACCAACCCCAAGAGCCACCGTTGCGCGGATCGGCGTCGTCCCAATAATTGATCGAGCTGAAGTCGTCGCGAGTGCGCAGGTGGTATTGATACGCGTCCGCGCGGGATTCGAGACGGGTGATGAAGTTATCGCCGCCCATCAGGTACCACAGATTATTATTAATCGTGGAATTGCCGGCGTTCTTCACCGTGGACTCGTATTTATTAACTTTCAGGAAGAAACGCTGGTCCTTCGTGGCGAGCATGACGCCGATATCCTCGGTTTCGCCGGAAGGCGGAGTGAGCGGCTGACCATACAAGTCATTGCGGGCGCCGGTAACCTGGAAGTTGTCTGACTTGTTGTAATACAAATTAAGATTAAGCGGCAGACGGTTGCCAAGAAGCTGGTTCACTTTAACCACGCCGCTCCAGCTCTTCGTACGTCCGATATACAGCTGAGCGTCTTGGCCCGCCAGCGTGTATGCCGAGA
The DNA here is from genome assembly GCA_937958045.1 of uncultured Opitutaceae bacterium. Lineage (GTDB taxonomy): Bacteria > Verrucomicrobiota > Verrucomicrobiia > Opitutales > Opitutaceae > Nibricoccus. The sequence continues at coordinate 103,847 of CALFXL010000052.1, forward strand.
AGTTCACACGATCATACACAGCGTCGCGCGCACCGGCGAGCGCCCAGGACTTCACGCGATCTTCGCGAACGCCATACAAACCAACGAGGGCGCCATCCCAGAAATACGCCTGCCACGCGGCAGCCGCCGAATTGACTTCGCGGCGATTGAGCGTCGCATCGCGCGTCAGATAATCCTGGTCGCCAGCTTCGGCGCTCATGATGCGCACGTTGCGGTTGGTCCAACCAACATAATTCGCAGGATTCTCCGACTGGGTGGAGGTCGCTCCACTATAGGGATTGGTCCACGGATCCGCCGGGTCCACGCCGGGAGCGTTCCACGTCGAATCGAACCATTGCCATTCCACCGTGGAGGGCATGTTCAACTTTCCGCCGGCGCGCGGGATGTTGGCGCCAATATAAGTATCCCGATCTTTCAGCGAACCGCCCAAATAGTTCGTCTGAGCAACCGTACGATCGCCAGAGCTGATAAACCAGGCAGAGCCCGGGTTCGCGATCAGCGGGGCGAAATCGTCAGGCGTGCCGTAGCGAGAGAAGTTGCGATTATCAGAACGCCAATCTTCCGTGCTCAACAGACCCGTGATGGTGTGACGTCCCAAGAGCTTGCGGACAAACCCGCCATTTCGATCGCGGTTGAAGTCATGATCGACGAACGCCGTGAGGCGCGTCGCCTCGCGCGTGCTGTCGTAGGCGTTATTGCCGTAAAGATAATTGGATTCCGTGTACGGTTTCCCGAAGTTCTCGTTCGGGGTCCCATCGATATTATGGGTATTGATATCGATATAGAGAACGCCGGCGCCGTCGAAGGAATACTGGCCGCGCTCGATCGTCTGGCGGTCGTACGCCAGGTCGAAACCAAACTTGTTATTAAAGAAGGTCTGGCTGACAGAGGCGTTGAAATTGTCGAATTCCTGCCACTCTTCCTTATTATCGCCGTCGATCAGATTGTTATAGAAATCGAAGATAGAGGCGTCGGTAAGCGTCGCCGCCTTCCACAAACCGAAATTTTGATAGCGAGCTCCTTCGGCCGGCGTCGCGCGTTCCGCCCAATAGGCGGTGCTGGCGACGTTAACGCGACGGGTAAACGGCAGACCGAGCGAACCATCGATCGCGCCGTTCGGGCCGATGCCGCGGATGTTTTTGAACTCCGGCATCGAGGCAGAATACGGTGTCGTTTCGCCCGGATTTACGCGCAGCCAAATACCACCGTAGATCGAAGGCGCACCGAGCCAGGGTGAGTAGTTGGGATTGGGAGAGCCATTGTTGGGAAGCGGGTGCCCCGCTTCCGCAGGCGTCCACGGCAGACCGGTGTCGGGATTATTCGGAATATTATCCGTCCAGTTGCGATTATACTGACCGGCGTTGGGATGACGGTAGGGCACGCCATTTTCATCATAGAACCAACCGCTGGTGTGAACATAGCGGGGATCATAACCTTTTTTCTGCAAGGCATCCCACCATTGGGTGATCTGATCGCGCGGCGTGATCGTACGAGGATTGTTACTCTCGATGTCACCCTTTTCGTAACTGACCTTGAGCGTGGTTTTGTGCTTACCCTTGTTCAGGAACTTCGGGTCATAACGAAGCGTGGCAAATGCACGGCGGTCCAAACTGTACGCAGGATCCTGCCGGAATTGCTCATCGTTACGCAGCACATTCAAGCGGATCGAGAGTTCTCCAGGAATGATATTCTGGTTAATATCCGCCGTGACACGATTTGATCCGTAAGAGCCGAAGCGAAAGTCGACCTCGCGAAAGTTTTTTTGATGCTGAGCGGTCTTGGTCGTAGCGTTAATAATACCCGCAGGGCTTCCCAAACCGAAGAGAATCGAGTTGGGACCGCGCTGCATATCGACGCGGTCGACATTATAACCTTCCCACGGGATATCCGACGTAAAGAAGTTGCGCGTATTATCCGCGGACGTGAGGCCACGCACGCGGGTGCTGCCGTTGGGATTAATGAAACGTCCGCTTTCATCTTCGTTCTGGCCGCCCGATGAACCGCGGAAATTACCCTGCGCACCACCGACTTCGGTGCTGGTGGTATACATAAGCAGGCTCTTGTTGTCGGTGGCGCCGACATCTTTCAAAAACTCGGCTGTAACGACACTGATCGCAGAGCCAACGTCTTCCAGACGCGTATTAATACGAGAACCGGCGAGTGTTTGTGTCGCTTGATAACCGCGATCCGTCGTCGAAGTGACTTCAAACGGTGAGAGTTGGACAACCTCTTCTTCGGACTGCGAAACGGTTCTAACGGGGGGAACCGATCGTTCCGCTTCGGGGACCGGGTTGTTTGGCTGCGTGACGGCCTGAGGGTAAGCCGTCGCAGCGAGGAGCGTGAAGGCGGCGAGCGTCTTCATATCCTGTAGAGGATGGTTTGCGCTTTTCATGGGGTGGTGGTGTCAGGGTTGGAACGGAAAGGGAGCACGACCGCAGGGTGGCGGTAGTCGTCGGGGTAAAACGACAAGGTGTCGGAAGCGGTGGACATCGTCGGGGTAAACCGGGGCGCTTGATAAAAAGTGGGGCGATCAGCGTGCCAGTGGGCGGCAACCAATTGTTCAATGTCTGGAAAATCAAAAGGCTCATCAGTCTAACATTAGCTCAAACGCATAGTCGCCTCCTCGCGCACGTGTCCGATCATCCATGCGCACCTCAAAATCCTCATCATGCCCTTCCGTTTATTTCGGTTAATCCCGCTAATGCTGTCGGTTGCGCTCAGCGCATTCGCGAATGAAGCACGTCCGCTGCTAAGTCCGATTTTCAGCGACCACATGGTCGTCCAGCGCGCACGCCCCAATACATTTTGGGGCTGGGCAAACGCGGGCGAAACCGTGCGCGTTTCGCTCGGTGATCAAACCGTCGTCACCACGACCGACGCCGATGGATGCTGGCAAGTGCAGCTCACGCCCGTGTATCCAGGCGGTCCCTACACACTCACGGTCCAAGCGACGACGCGCGTCGATATTCACGACATCATCCCCGGCGATGTCTGGCTCTGCAGCGGACAATCCAACATGGAGTTTCCTCTCTCGCGCGCGCTCGATGGCGATGCCGAGGTCGCCGCCGCAGATCATCCGCAGATTCGTTTTTTCAAAGTGCCTCAACGCGTGCGTTATTCGCCGGCCTCGCTTCCAGAAGGCACGTGGCAACTTTGCTCGCCTGACAGCGTGGCGCGCGACGGGCTCTCCGCCGTCGCGTATTATTTCGCGCGCAAACTTCACGCGGAAACCGGCGTGCCGATCGGCGTGGTGCAAGCCGCGGTCGGCGGCACTCCCGCCGAAACTTGGATGAGTCCCGAAAGCCTGCAGCCGCTTGGCGAGTTCGATCGCGAGCTCGCCGAGATCGAGCGACTGCGCGCCGCCGGCGGTCCCGCTTACGGCAACTACATCATGCACTGGTACGACGCTTACGACATCGGCTCGCGCGAACCCAGTTGGGCCGATCCGGCGATCTCCGATGCGGAGTGGAAATCGGTTTCTGTTCCCGGTGTATTCAAATTTTTAGGACTAAACGAAGTGCCCGCCGTCGTCTGGCTGCGCAAAGAAATCGAACTGCCCGATCCCCTGCCCGCCGGCACTGCGCGTCTTCATCTCGGTTCCGTCGAAAAAATGGACACCGCTTTCCTCAACGGTCGTTGGGTCGGAGCGAGCGCGTGGGTGGATTATTCGCGCGTCTACAACATCCCCGCCGATGTGCTGAAGCCGGGAAAAAATCTTCTCGCGCTTCGCATCTTCAAACTGAAATCCGCCGAATCATTTCTCAGTGCACCCGAAACTCTCCAGCTCGAACTCGGCGACGGCCGCCGCATCGCTCTCGCAGGCGACAACTGGCGCGCACGGCTAAGCGTGGATGCGCGTGCGCCGCATCCGCTGCCGCTCGGTTTCGACAACTGGCCGACGATGCCCGCCGTACTTCATCACGGCATGATTCATCCGCTCGCACCGCTGACGTTGAGCGGCGTGCTTTGGTACCAGGGCGAAGCCAACGCCGAACGCGCCTGGCAATATCGCCGCATCCTTCCCGCGCTCATTCACGACTGGCGCCGCACGTTTCAACAACCCGATCTGCCTTTCTACATCGTGAGCCTTCCCGCGTTCATGAAACGCGCCGCCGAGCCGAGGGACGACGGCTGGGCCGAGCTTCGCGAAGCGCAGGCCTTCACCGCGCGCACCACTCCGCACATGCACATCGCCGTCACGATCGACACCGGCGACGCCGACGACATTCACCCGATCGACAAGCGTCCCGTCGGCGAACGCCTCGCACTGCTCGCGCTCGCGTCGCACTACGGCAAATCCGTGGTCTCACGCGGACCTGAGTTTATCCGCGCCGAAACACTTCCAGGAGCGCTGCGTCTTCATTTCACGCACATCGACGGCGGCCTTGAATTGCGCAAAAACGATTCGCCCGGCTTCGCAGTCGCTGGCGAAGACCGTCGTTGGTTTTGGGCAACCGCCAAGCTCGATGGCGACACGTTGCTCGTGTCATCACCCGACGTTCCGCAACCCATCGCGGTGCGCTACGCGTGGCAGGCCAATCCACCCGCAACGCTTTTCAACGGCGCCGGACTTCCCGCTGCGCCCTTCCGCACCGACGACTGGCCGGTCAGCACGCAGAAACGTTAACATCGTCAACGCGTGTCACGCTTACGGACGACCCAGCGTGAGCGTGATCGTCGCGGGCGAATCGTTTTTCTCCAGCGAGAAGACATGTTCGCTGCGTTGGCCGTCGTGCTCCACGACAGCCACGTACTCACCGAAAAAACCGCGCGCCGAGAACACGCCTTGCGCGTCGGTCTCGCCGTTGAGTTTCGTGCGCCACTGATTCAGCACGAGATCGCGGTACACTTTGGCATTTGGTTTCTCCGCCCAATCCGCGCGATACATCGCCGCCGATGGACGCCAATGTGTGGCTTCCCAAAAGCCCCAAAGTTGGATGCCGACCACTGAGGGATGACTGAACGCGAGAATGAAAAAATCGCGCGTGAAATCCGCCTGCAGCTCTTCGTCGAAGGTCCACACATCAAACTCGGTGATGCGTATCGGAAGTTTGAATTCATTCCAGTATGCATCGAGCACGTGCAGGATGTTTTCCGGATCGTTGGGCCGTCCGTCGAAATGCGCCTGCAGGCCGAGTCCATCGAGCGGCGCGTTGAGCCGGCGCAGCAGTCGCGTGGTTTCTTGAAAGTGCGCCACATGATCCGCGTCGGTGGTCATGTCGTGATTGCTGAAATCGTTCAGATAAAGCGGCACGTCCGGCAGCTCTTCGCGCGCGATGCGAAACCAATCGGCCATGATCTCCTTTCCGAAAAGATCCATCAGATCGTGATTGCTGAACGGCTCGTTGAGCGCGTCCCACTCGTCGAGCAAACCGCGCGTCGCTCGCGTCATGTCGCGAATGTGGGCTTCGACGAGCGCAGGGATCTCTTTCTCGCGCGCCGTGCCGCGCAACGCCTGCACGTACTGCGGGAGATTTTTCCAGCCGGGCCACACCAGCACATGCCCGCGCGTGTGAAACCCGTGACCGCGCAGCCAGCGCAACGCCGCGCGCGTTTGTTCATGCGAAAAATCCGGGCCCCAATCGCCCGCCCACGACACCCATTTCAGATCGTTTTCGGGACTCGCCGCATTGAAGAGCTCGAGCACTTTTTCGCGGTAGCGCACATTCTCCGGTGAATCGTTCACCAAGCGCGCAAACTGAAGCGCCGATCCGAAATGAAACGCTTGTTTCCGCTGCTCGATGCGCACCGTCGCTCCGCGCACCGGCTCGCCGGCGCGATCGACCACGCGAAGCGAAAAGTCTCCTTTGCGAATCCGCTCGATGCGCTCGAGCGCTTCGCGACGCCATGCCGCCTCCGGCTCGCGTCCGCGATAGGTGAAGCGCGTGCGCGGCAACGACTCGAACGAACGCGTTTTTCCATAATACAGCACATCGACGCCGCCGATCTCCACGCTCTGCCGCTTGAAGCCGAAGCGAAACATCACCGCCGCTTCCTCCACCGCGAAATCCTTCGCAAAAACAAACGGCACCAACACCTCCGTCCACTCGCGACCTAAACTGAACGTGCCTTCGTAACTGCTGTTGAAATCGACGCCGTTGCGTCGCACCACGAGCGCCACACGCGCATTGCCCGTTTCATCGGAGGCCGTCAACGCGCGGCCGAAAAAACGGATAAACGCCACATCGCCCGTTTTTACCGCGCGCGCATTGAGTCCGCGCAATTCGATCGACGCCATCGGGCTCGCATCGCGCAGCGTATCGATGCGCCACGCCCGGCTGAAACCAGGGCCGTCCGTTTCAACCAAACTGAATTTGCCCGCGCCTTCCTGCTCCGGCGCGACGATGAAACGAAACGCATTTAGCGCCATCCCATCGAGCAACAGCGCGCCATCCGGCACGGGCGTTTGCGCAAAGCCATTTCCGATGATGGCAAAAAGAAAACAAAGCAGTCGTTTCATGGGGGTTGGAGAGGACGGCTGAGCGGGGATGCGAGGAAATGAGAAATCGCGCCATCAGACGCGACCCGGTCATCTACTAAGAGCCATCGACAAATCCGCAAGCAGAGGTCCGCGCCGAGAGCTTCACGCTCACGCGCGTTCACCCCAGATCGACGCGAACTCGCCGACTTATCTTAACTGCAACGAGGCGATCACAGGCTCCGGCGCTCCCAACGCTTGCGCACGCGCACCGGGCGAGGCGGCACCGACCAAGATCCGATAATCGCCAGGCAACCACACACGTTCGCCGCGCTCGTTCACCTGAAGGAAAACGTCCGACGGCAATTCAAACGTCGCGGAAACTTCAGCGTTTGGCGCGATCTCCAGTTTCGCAAAATCGATCAACGTCGCCGCCGGAGCATCCACAGCGTTCGCGGGAGCCAACAGATAACACTGCGCAGTTTCGAGTGCACGAAACGTGCTTTCGTTTTTCACCGTGAAACACACTTGCAGCGATTCACCTTGCGCGAGATTCGCGCGCGACAGTGTCAGCGCATCGTAACGCACGCGCGCATAGCCGAGACCAAAGCCAAACGGATAAAGCGGCTCGACCGCGCCGAAGCGATACGTGCGGCCGCGCATCGAATAGTCATTAAACGCCGGCAGATCTTCCGTGCGTCGCGGCACAGTGATGGGCAGGCGTCCGCCCGGCACGACGTCGCCGAAGAGCAAATCCGCGAGCGCGTTACCGCCCTCGCAGCCCGCGTACCACGCATAGATCACCGCGTCCGCGAGATCGTGTTCTTCCGGGATCGCGAGCGCACTTCCGCCGGTGAGCACAAGAATCAACTTCTTCGAGTGCTGACGCAGCTCGCGCAGAAACACGCGTTGGTTTTCCGGCAATTCGATGCGCACGCGATCACCGCCGACAGGCGATGCCACCGTGTCGCCTTCTTCGCCCTCGAGTGTCGGATCGAGACCGAGAACCGCGATGACAACATCCGACATCGCAGCGGCGCCGAAGGTGTAGTTCACGCCGGGCGCACCCGACTGCGAGAGCGGGCAGCCTGGACGATATTTCACGCGACAACCTTCGGGCGCGCGCGCGACAAGACCTTCCATGAACGTCACGATGCGCGAGCTCATGCCGAAATAATTGCCGAGCATCGCCGGGATGTTTCCCGCCGTCGGCCCCACGACGAGCAGGCTTCGCGGCGCCGCCGGCAGCGGCAACAACGACGCGTCGTTTTTCAACAGCACGAACGATTCCGCCGCCGCTTTTCGCGCGAGCGCACGATGCTCGGGACAATCGACGACCGATTCCGGGATCGACGCGTATCGCACGCGCTCCAGCGGATCGAAGAGCCCGAGCTTGAACTTCGTCGTCAACAAACGTCGCAACGCCGTGTCGATCTCGGCTTCGGTGATCAGACCATCGTCCACCGCGACCAAGAGATCGTTGAATGTGCAACCGCAGTTCAGATCGCATCCATTGCGAACCGCGAGCGCGGCCGACTCCGCGGCGTTGGCGGTGACTTTGTGATGCTGATGGAAATCGTCGATCGCGCCGCAGTCGCTCACCACGTGACCGGCAAAGCCCCAGCGTTCGCGAAGGATTTTTTGCAGCAGAAAATGACTGCCACACGCTGGCTCTCCGAGCACGCGATTGTACGCGCCCATCACCGCTTCGACACCGCCACGCACGAGCTTCTCGAACGCCGGCAAATACGTCTGCTCAAGATCGCGCGGTGTGGGATGCGCATCAAAACTGTGACGCTCGTCCTCGGGTCCTGAATGCACGGCGAAATGTTTCGCGCACGCAGCCACCTTCAGATGCTGCGGATCATCGCCTTGGAGTCCGTGCACCATCGCGAGACCCAGCTCGCCGGTGAGGAAAGGATCTTCGCCAAACGTCTCTTGCCCGCGCCCCCAACGCGGATCGCGGAATATGTTGATATTGGGCGTCCAGAAAGTGAGCCCTTGATATTGCTGCCCAAAGAAACCTGCACGCGTCGCCGCGTGGTACTTGGCACGCGCTTCTTCGGAAATGGCGGTGGCGACCTTCCTGATCAGGTCGCGATTCCACGTGGCCGCCAACGCGATGACCTGCGGAAAAACCGTGGCGCGCCCATTTCGCCCGACGCCGTGGCACGCCTCACTCCACCAATTGTACGCCGGGATATTCAGGCGCTCCACGGCATTGTTCTCGTGGACGAGCTGGTTGATTTTTTCCGTCAGCGTGAGCCGGGAGATCAGGTCGGAAACCCGCTCATCGACCGAGCGGTCAGGATCTTGAAAGATATGCACGGGGATCGAACGAGGGAGCGCCGCGCCGAGACGACGCGCGCTGGAGAGAAGACTGGACGCGAAACACGCACGGAAACGCAGACGGAGCGGAGGCCCGCCGGCACGTCGGAGATCCAGTGCGCATTCATGGACGAGGAGAATTGGATTTGGGTAAATCGCGGCTCACACTGCATGCAAACCGGTCCCGCAACCTCAGCCCGCACGCCGACAAATTCGAAAAGCGATTCGTTCTAATTATAGCCTCCTCGAACGGCCAAACGCGCTTCACATGAATTTCACGTCCGCGCTTCGAACTGGCCGTCGGCGCGTTTCACGATGCGACGTTTGAGTTCGAGCAGCATTAATATCGCAGAAAGTTCGGCCGCAGGGCGACCGGTTTGCGCGGCGAGGCTATCGATCGAGAGAATCGCGCCGCCCGTGAAGCAAGCGAGCACCGCCGATTCCGCTTCATCCAATGCCGGCGCAGCGCCCGACTCTTCAGCATCTGACTTCGGCCGAATCGGCGCGGGCCGCAGACCTTCGAGATAGTTCAACTCCGACACGATGTCGTCCACGCTCGTGAGCAAAGTCGCACCATCGCGAATGAGCTGATGACAGCCTGCACTTGTCACCTGATCGATGCGCCCTGGCACCGCGAACACCAGCCTGCCCTGATCGCCGGCAAACTTCGCCGTGATCATCGAGCCGCCGCCCACATCGCTTTCAACGACCACCACCGCCTCGCACATACCGGCCACGATACGGTTGCGCATGGCAAAACTCTGACGATCGGCGCGTCGACCAAACGGAAACTCCGACACGATCGCGCCCTCAGCTTCGATCCGGCGAAACAGCGCCAGATTTTCGGGCGGGTAAACAATATCGATGCCGCATCCGAGCACCGCCGCCGTTTTTCCGCCGACCGACAACGCGCCTTCGTGCGCCGCCGTATCGATCCCTCGTGCCAGCCCGCTCACCACACAAAACCCCAGTCGCGCCAAATCCGCGCCGAGTTTTTTCGCGACCGACTGACCATAAAGCGTTGTACGTCGGCTTCCCACAATCGCGATACTTGGCGCCGAAAAATCGTATTCACCTTTTCGATACAATCCGATCGGCGGATCGTGAATCTCCCTGAGCATGCGCGGATACGCGGCATCCCGGTGCGCGATGAATGTCGTGCCGGCTTCACGCATGCGCTTTTCCTCGCGAGCGAGGTCGAAATGGTCGCGCCAGTTGGCGATCGTTGAACTGATCGCCGGCCCGACACCGCGCACTTGTTCCAATCGGCGTATCCCTGCGGTGAATACAGCGCGCGGATCGCCGCCCAGTTCGGCGAGTATGCGATTCAGCGTAATCGGTCCGATGTTAGGCAGCGCGTTCAGGACGAGAAACGCCTGCTCCTCGCTCAAGTTTTCTCCCATGCCCCTCCATGCCGCCTCACGGCTTCGACGGAAAGCGCAAAAACGCCCGCGTTTACCAGTCCCACGGCCACCAGAACGGTCCTTTGCACAGCCACCGGACAAACAACACGATCAGCACAAGAAGGCCCAGCACCACGGCCAGCAATGCGATGAGTTCCAAGAGCATTTTCACAGCTCGCCGTCGTATCCGTCATCCCACGGCAGCCGGTGAGGTCCTTTTAGAAACCAGCGGATCAACGCGACGAGCACTACGGCGCAGCCGGAGAAAAGGATGAGAAACGCGATCGTCGCCATCACGTTTTCCCCTCCCTCAAAACCACCGGCAAAAACTCCAGAAATTCGGTGATCCTCACCGCGACCTGGCCGCGCTCGCACGCCAGCGCATCAGCCGCGCGACCGTGCCAGACGACCGCTTGCGCGGCAGCTTGCAACGGCTCGCCGGGGCCCGCCGCCAGCAACGCCCCGCACATGCCCGCCAGCAGATCGCCGCTGCCCCCACGGGCGAGCACCGGACCGCCCGAGAGAGACACAAATACATCTCCCGCGGCGGCGACACGCGTAAGCGATCCCTTCAGCACGGTGACCGCGTTCGTTTCCTGGCTGAAATCCGCGAGAGAACGTTCACCCGCGAGACGCGTGAACTCGCCTGCATGCGGCGTGAGTATCCTCGGCGCGTTTCCCGCAGCGACGATTTCAGGACGCAACGCATCCGCATCGATCACGAGTGGCACAGACGATGTTTTCACCACATCCGCGGCAAGCGCGAGCGTCTCGGCTTCGCGCGAGAGTCCCGGACCAATCAACAACGCGTCAGCGCGCGAGATG
>CALFXL010000053.1 GCA_937958045.1 uncultured Opitutaceae bacterium
CCCGGTCCTCTCCTTGCCATGAGCCGCCCGTGTATCTCTTTGCACGCAATGAAAAATCCAGGAAGACGGCGTGGAGATCGCTTGCGTCCGCTCATGACCCCGGCGCTCAAACACTAACCAGAAAACAATCCAAAAATGAACATCACAGAAGCCATGCTCAAGTCCCTCAGGTGCGGCGGCACTCGCGTCCGCATCCGCACCAACGATTCCGCCCTCTCCATCGCCGTCGCGCTGGAAAAGGCTGGCTGTGACATCCTAACCGAGCGGCGGATCGATGACCCGAAAAAGGGAAGCTCCCTCTCCGCCCTTGAAATCGGCGGCGAAAAGGACGGGAAGCGCTTCTCGATCGTGGCCGCTGGCGCACGATTCTAATCCCCGGATGCTTTAACCAACCATTAACCCGCGCAACTAACATGAAGACAAAAGAAGAAATCACAGTTATCATCAGCCCCCGATCCAGTTGGGGGCAGGAATCATCATCCTATGCTTTCGCAGTCCGCGACGGCGCGTTCCGCGCTGTTGAGTCGTATGAAGTCGGTGACCTGCTGATTGCAGGCACTAATCGCAAGTCGATGCTCGGACGTGTCATCGCCATTGAGGCGCGTCCCGACGGCAACCAAGCCGTCAAAATCATCAGTCTGGCCGGATCCCGTGGAAGGGTCGTCGCGGGCCATAATATTTACGAGTTTGACATGGTCCCGCCGCATTTTATCGCCGGACACGAAGAGGGCGAGACGCTCAACGGAGCTTATCGTTCCATCGTTGACGGCGGAGATGTAGCCGTCGTCCTCCCGGAGGACGCGTACGTCCTATCGACGGAGTACGGCGAGCGCACGTGGGCGGATTACCAGTCTGCCCGCCGCCGCGCCGAAATCTGGAATCGCGTGCAGTCGGTGCGGGAGGCGATTAGCTGCCTCCGCAATCTGCTGATTGAGGAGCGCGAAAATCCCGCCATTTTCGAGCGGGTATTCCGCGACGATGGCAGCGGGAAGGCGGACTGGTTTATGTCTGCCGCCGGAGAGCGGCACTTCGTCATCGCGCACGACGACGATTGCCCACTGTTATCCGCCATAGAGCATCAGCTGTATGAGGCTGAGGCGTCCGACACAGACTAATAATGTCCTTCCAAATAAAATGAAAATATCCGAACTTCAAGACCTCCAAAAAATCGCCCGCAACCGCACCGGTGACTACACTCGCGCCGAGCGCGCCGAGGCGGAAAAGAAAATCGCCGAAGCCAAGATCACTGGCACCGTCTTCGTCCCCGTGTTCTTCGGCAGCGGCCCCGCCAAAGGAGATGCCGAGGAAGAAGTCCGCATTGCGCGCGGGCTCAAGTCCACGCGCCAGGCGCGGGCGGCGATCAAGGCCGCCACAGTGACGGTCGATGGCGGCGTGACTGCCTACACCGAGCTCGACATCGCCGAGGCCATCGGCCGCGACCACGTCGGCATGGGCTCCTGCACCGACTACGCCGTGTGCGAGGCTGACCCCGAGGCCGCCCACGACTGCGACATCTCCACAAGCAGCGGTCGCGGCTGGTGGCACGTATGAGCCCAAAAACTCAAAACCACCCGCGAAAGCCTCGGCCTATCACAGGCCGAGGCGGCCTCGCATCTCGGCATGAACCGGCGAGCCTACATCGACGCGGAGCAGGATGCCCGCTCTCGCCCGCTGCCGCGCTACGAGCTGGCGGGCATTTTGGCTCTTTTTGAGCGCGCGAAAAAGGACGCGCGCGAGCAGGTAGAACGCGGAATCCAGCGACCGAGCGGAGCGAGGAAAAACTATGAAAGCAAAAACTATGAAAACAAAATCAAACGTCGCCGCTCCCCACGTTGGTGGTGGAGCGTCTGGTTCGGCTATTCCGGCGATTCAGTCGGCGGCGCTGAACATTGGAACTGCTGCGCGTGATGCCGACAACGCGCTCGAATGTTGGGATGAGGAGAAGTGGGCGGATGCCGTGATGTGGATCAACAACGCAATCGCCCAACTCGAATCAGCGCGCGCGAAAATCTCGGCCCACGCTTCTTTGCCGAACGCCAAAACCCAAACGCCGGAGCCTGCGACGAACGCGGGTCCGAATTGCGCTGAGTCGACTGGTTCGGCACGAGATGCTGCATGGATGGAAATCCCGCCGCTCCTACGTGCGCTCCCAAAAAAAATTGGAAAAAGCTGACTGGAACATGAAATCCTCCGGGAAGCGGTCGAGGTTGCGCTTTACGGCGCGGTTAAGAGCCTTGGTCTCCACGCCGTAGAGGGCGGCTAAATCGGCATCGAGCATGACCTTGTACTGACGCACGGTGACAATGATGGCGGCAATGGAATCGGTGTCGGACATAAAACGGCTAAAGGGAAAACTTAGTGGCTGCCGTTGGCCTGCTGCGCGACGAGAGCCTCGACGACTTCGGCGATCTTGGCTTGCTGGCGGCGGGGCAACTTGGCGGTCGTCTCCCAAAAACGGACGTTGGACTGGTCTTGCCCGATCACGTCGGGTTGTGCCCGTTTCACGAGGACAAAACTCCGTCGCTGCGCGTCACGCCCGGCAAGGGCCTGTTCCGTTGTCCGGTGTGCGGGGCGACGGGCAACGTGATCCAGTTCGTGGCGAGGAAAGAAGGCATCACGGATCGGGAGGCGGCTTTGAAACTCTGCGGCTCGATCCCCGGAGTGGTGCGCGCATCCGCGCTTGTGCGAGCCGCACGGGCGGAAACGGCTGGGAAAAAGAATCCGCTGCGGTCGCGATAAACGCTGGGCGACGCACACCAACGACCTGAACCCCACGACGCAGGCAGAGCACCACATGGACGCCTTCCCAAGCCGTAGCAGCGGCGATGATCGAGGCGGACGCGCACACCGGCATTCCGACCTTTTAGGACATCACCGCGTATTTCACGCGCTGCAATTCACCGCCTGGGTTCTCACCCCTTTTGCGTATCTCCCGACACTATGAGCACACCCGTTTCGTTCAATCCCGACGACCAGCTCCCCGACGAGCTCCTGATCGCCCTTGGCTTCGAGAAGATAGTTAAGCACGGCGTCCAGGGATGGAAGCACTGCGCTAGCAACCGCACCGCATGGCACATTCTGACCCCGCATCAAACGCAGTTATTTCTGCGGATCGTCGGTCGCGACGAGTTCAAGTTGCGAGTCACCGAAAAGGTTGCGGAGATCGACACGGAGGATTTGGAGGAGGACGATTGAAGGCGATTTCCCTCTGGCAACCGCATGCCTCCGCCATCCGCGAATGGGCGATCGAAAACCGCCACCTGATCGTTCCGCACCTC